>CAVIQK010000005.1:34284-113221 GCA_963644945.1 bacterium
CGGAATATTATTTGGGTGAATAGTCGATGCTTTTTTCGGATTTTTTTCAACTAATTCTTTATATAAATAATCTTTTCCGTGAGTGGCAATGATTGTTTGCATTTTATTTCTAAATTCTATATTCGCTCCGGTACTACCAAAACTATAAGGGTAACAAATAGATCGCAAATATAGGCCTGTACCTCCAACTATAATTGGGAGTTTTCCTCTTTTTTCTATATCACAAATTTTTTCCTCTGCATAGTTTTTGAACTCAGCGACAGAAAACGATTTCGTCGGCTCAACAATATCGATACCATAGTGAGGAATTCCTTGCATTTCACTTTGTGTAATTTTAGCAGTACCGATGTCTAACCCTTTATAAATTTGCATAGAATCCGCAGAGATAATTTCTCCGTTTAGATTTTTCGCAAGTTCTATTCCTATTTTTGATTTTCCCGACGCTGTCGGACCACCTAAAATTATCATTAAATTATTCTCTTGAACAGTTTTTCTATCTCGGTTTTAGATATTTTGACAATTGTGGGCCTACCATGCGGGCATCTGAGAGGTGCTCCGCTTTGCTTGTAAAATTCAATAAAAGACTCGATTTGTTTGTTTGTAAGATGATCTCCGCCTTTTATTGCCGATCTGCACGCTGCAGTTGCAATTTTGTGCTTAAATGTTTTGGATAATTTGAAATCGTCAGCATCTTTTAATTCTGCAATTATTTCAATCATCAAATCATTTAAATTAGCATCTATTATCATAGATGGTATTGCCTTAAGAATAATTTTTTCGTCATCTACATCAATATCAAATCCGATAGAATTCAACGATTCTCTTTTTTCTCTCAGTATAGACAAATCAACTTCGTCCAAATACATCGTGTAAGGAAGAAGCATTGTCTGAGATTTTGGAGTTCCTTCATCAAATTCCTTGATCAATTCGTCATATCTAATTCGTTCATGTGCGGCATGCTGATCAATAAGAAATATTTCATCTGCCAATTCTAGTATTAAATATGTATCGAAAATTTGACCGACAATTATAAAATCATAATTACTTGAAAAACTATTGTTTTCAATATAATTATTTGATGATGCTACAAAGATTTTATCGTTCTCAAGTTGTTCATCACTAATTTTTGTTGATTCTTGATTTGAATATGTATTGAAAAATTGGGTTTGTGACAATAAATTATTGATTTTAGATTCGACCTGTTTATATTCATTATTAACAAATTCTTGTTCGATAATATCGGTTTTGTTAGATTTATCGCTTTTTTCTTCACTAAGAGCATTTATATATGCAATTGATTTCTTGGTATCATTTATTTCTAATCCATTCTTTACCGCATGATAAATCAAACCATGAATTTTACGTGGTTCGGAAAGTCTTACTTCTAGTTTATTAGGGTGCACATTTACGTCAACATTTTCAATCGGCATATTTATAGAGATGCAAAACATAGGAAATTCTCTTGTCATAAGTCTTTCGCCATAGGCATTTTGAACAACCGATGATATTTGAGGATCCACAACCGATCTACCGTTGATGATTAAATATTGCGATGATTTATTGCCTTTGGTAAATCCGGGTGCAGATATATAACCTTCAATAAATATTTCCTCATCTCTATTTTCAATATGGATAGAATTATCCGTAAATCCGGATTGAAATACTGTTTCTGTTGCACCGAATAAGCTTAATTCCGAAGTGTGGAATTTTAATTTACTGTCAATATAATATGAAATACAAATTGTAGGATTTGCCAATATAAGTCCGGCAACGGCTTGAGTAATTAGCGACTCTTCTGATTTTTGAGATTTGAGGAACTTAAACCTTGCCGGAGTATTGTAAAACAAGTTGGTAACGGTGATTTTTGTACCTTTTTCTATTTCTGAAGGAGATTTTTCAATAAGTTCTCCACCTTTATATATGACTTTTGTACCGATATTATCAGACACATGCTTTGTTGATAAAGAAACTTCGGAAACAGCCGATATACTCGCAAGAGCTTCTCCTCTAAAACCTAATGTACCAATTGACATTAAATCTTCGCTCGATGAAATTTTGCTGGTTGCATGAGGCAGAAATGCTTTTTCTATTTCGGTTGACTCAATTCCAAAACCATTGTCTATAACCGTAATAGATTTTAATCCGCCTTCTTCTATATAAACAGCAATCGAAGTAGCACCTGCGTCAATGCTATTTTCGAGGAGTTCTTTGACAATTGATTTTGGATTTTCAACAACTTCACCTGCTGAAATTTGTGTAAAAATCTCTTTTGATAATATATTAATTTTCATTTTAGTCCTTGTTTAACATTTTTTTTATGTCTGACAAAATTGTAAGTGCTTCAATTGGTGTTATGCGATTGATATCTACATCGTTTAACATTCTTTCTATGGCTTTTATTGTGGGATCTTCTTCGAACATATCCAATTGCGAAGATAACACAGAATATTCTCCGGTGTTTGATGACAATTTATCTGCAAGCCCACCCGACAAATCATGGCTCTTTTCAAGAGATTTCATAATTGCCTTTGCTCTATTTATAATTTCTTTTTTGACTCCTGCAAGTTCTGCAACTTCTATTCCAAACGATTTGGAAGCACCTCCTCTTGCAATCTTATAAAGGAATGTTATTTTTGAATTCGTATCATTTATTAAAATTCTATAATTCTTTACGCCATGTAGTAAACTTTCTATTTCTGACAACTCGTGATAATGAGTTGCAAATATTGTTTTTGCCTTGATCGTCGATGCGAGATATTCAACAATCGCCCACGCAATACTTAAGCCGTCAAGAGTTGATGTTCCTCTACCGATTTCATCTAAAATCAGTAAACTATTTTGAGTTGCTTGTGATAAAATTGACGAAATCTCTATCATTTCAACCATAAATGTGCTTAAACCTTGGGAAAGGTTGTCGCTTGCACCTATTCTGGTAAACACTCTATCAACAATGCCCATTTCTACTGATGAGGCAGGCACAAAACTGCCCATTTGTGCCATCAATACAATTAGTGCAGTTTGGCGCATATAAGTGCTTTTTCCTGCCATATTTGGACCGGTAACTATTAGGACATTGTTGTCGTTTTCATCCAGAACACAATCGTTTGGGATAAATTCATTTTTCTTCTTGAAAGTTTCAACAACCGGATGTCTGCCGTCTTTTATGGTAATTGAAGACAGTTTATCATTGACTTTCGGTCTAACATATCCGTTGTTGAATGCAACTTCCGCAAAAGATAACAATGCATCTAAACAGCCTATAGCCCTAGCATTTTGTTGTAAAGGTTTTACATAATTTAGAAGAATATTTTTGATTTCTGCGTACAAGTTTAACTCTATTGTCAAAGACTTTTCCCCTGCAGTTAAAATCACATTTTCCATTTGTTTTAATTCTTCTGTGATATAACGTTCAGAATTGATTGTTGTCTGTTTTCTTATATAATTGTAAGGAACCAATTCTTTTTGAGAATTTAATACCTCTATATAATATCCAAAGACCTTATTGAACCCTACTTTCAAATTTTTAATACCGGTCTTTTCTTTTTCTTTGATTTCGAACTCTTTTACCCATTCGCTACCGGAGATTTTTGCACTCCTAAGTGAGTCTAATTCTTGATTATACCCCTCTTTTATTACTCCTCCATCCTTAAATGTAATCGGAGGATTATCGACAATAGATTTTGAAATCAAATCTTCTACTTCGGGAAGTTCTGATAATGCCAAATAAATCTTTTTTAATTTTGAGGCTTTTGATGATTGCAGCAATCTCTTGATATAAGGGATTTGATTAAGTGTTTCTTTTAATGCCACGCATTCTCTGGGAGTGACAGTTGTATAACTGATTTTTCCTGCAATTCTTTCTATATCTCGGACTTTGTCAAGGCAATTGGTAAGGTTTACACGCAAAGACTTATTTTTATATAGTTCTTCAACTACATCTAATCTTTGATTGATCTCAATACTATCAAGTAACGGCTCTTCGATATATTTACGGATTGTCCTAGCGCCCATATTGGTCGAAGTCAAATCTAAAACAGACAGTAAAGAGCCTGATTTCGTACGATCAAACAAATTAGCTGTTAATTCTAAATTGCACTTTGTATTATAATCAAGATGCATATACGATTTATCGGTAACTATTTTTATGCGATTCAAATGGACCAACTCTCTTTTTTGAGTGCTATCTATATATGAAAGAAGCCCTCCACATGCTGAAACGGAATAATTTTTTGCATCTATTCCTAATGACTGCAAGTCAAAAACTTTCATTTTTTCGCAAATAGTTTTTACTGAATTGTCAATATTAAATGCTAAGTCATAATATGCTTTCGGACGTGGTATTTTGTGAGATTTTATCGATGTAAACGAATAACTCAAATCGATAAAATCAGTGTTTCCTATAATTTCTTTCGGTTCGATAACCTCAAGCAAATTTTCCAAGTGATGTTGAATATTAGATCCTTCACAATTATATATACTAATTTCGCCTTCGTTTATATCTACAAATGCAATACCATAACCATCTTTTCCGCAATATACCGATGCCAAATAATTGTTTTTCTTTGCATCTAAAATTTCGTCTTCAACGACAGTTCCGGGAGTAATAACTCTTATGACGTCTCTTTTTACCATGCCGGGTTGATCACCGGGATTTGATAATTGTTCGCAGATTGCGACATTGTATCCGTTTTCGATAAGTTTTGCAATATAACTATCGACTGCATGATATGGTACTCCACACATCGGTGCACGCTCTTCAAGTCCACAATCTCGCCCCGTAAGAGTCAAATCCAAGACTTTGCTTGCCGTAATTGCATCATCGTTGAACATTTCATAAAAATCACCCAATCGGTACATTAAAATTGCATCGGGATATTGCAACTTCATGTTGTCATAATGTTGCATCATTGGAGATTTTTGATATTTTGTTTTCTTTTCTTGATTTGTATTACTCATTGATAATTTCTCCAAATAACGAAGCGGATTTTGCAGATGTAATTTTGACATTCACAAACTGCCCTATCAACGATTGATCACCATCAAACGATACAAGTCTGCCACTTTCGGTTCGTCCGCAAAGTTTATTATCTTTGACGTCTTCGACGAGAATTTCATATACATTATTAAGATAAGAAAGACTTTCTTCTTTTGTAATTTCATTTTGCAGTGCAATCAACCGCATAATTCTTTCTCTTTTTACTTTGTAAGGTATTTGCTCCATTTTCTCGGCAACCGTACCTTTTCTTACCGAATAAATAAATGTAAATGCTGTCGAGTATCTAACTTTTCTCACTAAATCAAGGGTTTGTTCAAAATCTTCCTCAGTTTCCCCCGGGAATCCAACCATTATGTCGGACGTTATGCCGACACCGGGAAGATTTTTCTTGATATTTTCAATTATCGACAAATATCTCTCTCGATCATAATGCCTATTCATAGATTTTAAAATAGCGTCCGAACCAGATTGGACCGGTATATGTATATTGTTGCAAATATTATCACAGTTTTTGATTACGTCAATAACAGATTCATCAAAATCTTTGGGGTGCGACGTCATAAATCTTAATCTAAATTTGTATGGTAAATTCCCTAAAACAGACAAAAGTCGCTTAAAATCCCAACTTTTGTCTTCATAGGGCATATAGGAATTGACATTTTGTCCAAGGAGTGTAATTTCTTTATAACCTTCATCTAATAAACTTTTTACTTCTTCGATAATTGCTTCAGGTTTTCTAGAACGTTCTCTTCCTCTAACATACGGAACTATGCAGTATGTACAAAAATTGTTACAGCCATACATTATATTTACCCATGCATTGGGAAAACTTGTACGAGTTGTTGGCACGTTTTCAATGATTTCAGGTTTTGAATTTTTTTCAATATTACAGATTTTTTTGTGAGAATCAAGGACTTTTTGAATGTTTTCCCCTATTTTCTCAATGTTTGAAGTGCCTAGCACTATATCTACGAACGGGAATTTTTGTACTAATTTTTCGGCTATTCCGTCCTGCTCGGACATACAGCCAACAACTGCAACTATCAAGTTCTTGTTTTTTTTCTTTAGAGGTTTTACCGCCCCTATATTTCCAAGTGCATGTTGCTCGGCTTTATCTCGAATTGCACAAGTATTAAAGACAATAATATCTGCATCTTCGATCGCATCGGTAGAAAAATATCCATATTGTGATAATATACCTGCTATTTTTTCGCTTTCATGGACGTTCATTTGACATCCGTATGTAACAATCTTGTATCTCATAATCTAATTATATATTATTTCTTCACTTCTAACAATTTCATTCGAGGGGGATTTATTTATCTACCAACAATTATTTGTTCAGTATTGTTGATTGCATTTTCTATTAATTCATCAATATTTTTAATCTTTGATTCGGCTTCTTCGATAACTGACAATACAGGATGAATTACAGGATTTTTCGGCAAAAACACGGTACAACAATCTTCATACGGCAAAATAGATGTTTCAAAAGTACCGATTTTTTTAGAAATTTTTATGATTTCTTCTTTATCCATTCCAATCAGCGGTCTAAATACAGGGATTGAAACAACGGAATTAGTAACATTTATACTTTCAGCTGTTTGGCTAGCAACTTGAGCAAGGCTTTCTCCTGTTAAAATTGCTGCACAATTTTTGGTTTTTGCAATTCTTTCTGCTATTTTCATCATAAATCGTCTCATTATAGTTATCATAAACTCTTTTGGACAATTCTCATGAATGGCAAATTGGATGTCCGTAAAAGGAACTACCGAAAGTTCAATTTGACCGGTAAAACTTGTTAATATTCGTGCAAGTTCAACAACCTTTTCTTTTGCTTGCTCACTTGTATAAGGAAAACTATGAAAATGTATTGCATAAATTTTCATTCCTCTCTTTGCCATCATGTAGCCGGCAACAGGACTATCTATTCCTCCGGACAAAAGCAACATTCCATTGGCAGAAGATCCGACAGGCATACCACCTTGACCTGCTATTTTATCGCAAAACACATAAGAAAAACCATTTTCCCTCATATCTACATATAATTCGCAATCAAAGTTATATAAATCTACTGTTAAATCGGTATTTTGCTCTAGTATATATTCTCCAATTTCTGCTTGCAGTTGCATTGATGTATTTGCGATGCGCTTATCGGCACGTCTAACAGTAACTCTAAAAGTTCCACTTGTAGGCATCATATCTAAAGATACTTGTTTAATAAGAGCAATATCGCTTTTAACTTTGACGGCTTTACTAATGCTAGAAATTCCAAATACTTTTGACAGTTTTGCGACAATTTCTTCTTCGCAAGAAATTGCATAATTTTCAATAAAATATCTTGATTGCGTTTTGGCAAAATTATATCGAATACCTTTCAACGCATTTTTTATATTTGAAATTAGCAAATTTTCAAATACATATCTATTACGTCCTTTCAAAAAAATTTCGCCATATCTAATAATTATTGTGTGTTCCATGTTTACCTACCTAATGTTTTCTAGTTTTAAGTATTCTGTTTTAAACTTATTTATAAAATAATCGATGTCATTTTTTGAAGTTTTTCGTGAAAAACTTAATCTTATTATGCCATTTATATATTGAGAAGGAATATTTAGCGCCATAGGAATTCTCTTTATACTTTTCAATTGTGAACAAGCACTTCCCGTCCCGATAATTACTCCCTGAGTTTCTAAAGATCGAAGTAATACTTCCCCTTTTACTTTATTTGATGCAATCATCAAAACTGATGAAGAACAATTTTCGTCGTGCAAAACTAAAATTTCGTCATCGACAGTTTTTAACGTTTTTGAGATTTCATCAATATATTTTTTTTCGTTTTCTATTGCCAAATCAAGTTCATCAACAGAATCGGCTATCGCATACGAAAGAGCAACTGCTCCTCCTACATTTTCCGTCGATGAACGCAAGCCAAATTCTTGCCCGCCGCCAAGTATGAAAGGTTTTATATTTACGCCATTTCTTATGTACAAACAACCGATACCTTTCGGGGCAAATAATTTATGTCCGCTTATCGAATATAAATCAACACCTAAATCACGCAAGTTAACCGAAACTTTGCCTACGGCTTGTACACCATCCGAATGGAAAATAACATTTTTCACTTTACTTTTTGCATATTTAACAAGTTTTTTGATGTCATTGATAGCACCGGTCTCGTTATTTACGTGCATAATCGATATCAAAGATGTATTTTCAGTCAAAAGTTCCTTGAAATTTTCGAAATCAACTTTGCCAACAGAATCAGTCTTAACTTCAACTACGTCATAACCTTTTTGTTTTAGGTCCATCGCTGCATTATAAATTGCAGGATGTTCGACGGATGAAATTATTACACGTGAATTTTTTGCTTTTCTAGTACCAAACAGTGCAGTGTTGTCGCTTTCGGTTCCTCCAGAAGTGAAAATTATTCTACCGTCCCCCGATAACGCGGTTAGAATTCTATTTCTTGCTTCTTTCATGTCCTTTGCAATTTTTAACGCATTTCCGTACATTGCAGACGGATTATAAAAATTATCACATTGATATTTGCAAAAAATATTTAGATATTTTTCGTCAACGGGAGTTGTTGCCGCATTGTCAAGATATATCATGTTGGTTCTCCAATAATGTATATAAATACATATTACTTTGCACAGTATATGTATTTTCGATATCTTTTACTTCAAATTTTATATTATAATCATCAATATTTTCCGGATTCAATATTTGAAGTTTTGAAATTTCTTTATTTAAAACTTCTTTTTCTAATCCGTTTTTATATCTTTTAACAATATAAAATGTTTTGTTATCTACGATATATATGTAGGTAAATTCTTTTTTTTCATATTTCGCATTTACCATTGAACTCAATACGAACAATATTAAGCCGACGGAAATGAACGGTATGCACAAATATAGTTTTTGATACAATATAACACCTGCCATCATAACCGCCAATGAAATTATTCGTAATATACCTAAGGCGATAATTATATTTCGATTCGGTTTTTCGTTTGACGAAATCTCGTATCTATAATACATAATAATTATTTGAAGGTTGCAAATGTAACGCCTCTTTCTCCTTCACCGTATATTCCGTCTCGCACTGTGTCGATTTCTTTTAGACTCTTGAGATGTGACTGAATAGCCTTTCTTAGAGTTCCAGTTCCTGTGCCGTGAATAATTTTTATTTCATGAAGTCCGGCAAGTAGTGCAGTAGATATAAACTTGTCAACTTCAACTATCGCTTCTTCTGTTGTCAATCCCATAACACGAAGTTCGGTTGACACAAAATCGGTTTTGGGAAGTTTTCGTCCCGAAGAAATTATTTTCTTTTCATTTTTTGGTTGAATTTTTTTAATTTCACTTATCTTAACCGTTGATGTAAAATTGCCAAAACTCACGACTGCAGAACCTTTGATCGGGTTTAACGACAAAACCTTGCCGTCAACACCTAAATTGACACAAAATACATCATCACCGACTCTAGGCTCTCCAAGATCTTCAAGTATTGTTGACACATCAGAATCTTCGTCTATAGTGTATTTCTTTAATTTTGAACGGAGATTCCTTGCTTTGAATAGGTTTTGTTCGCTAGGATCGTCCAAAATATTTCTCAACTCTTCTATGATTTCATTTGCCTCGGCTACGGCATCTTCAATCATTTTTTTCTTTTCTTTTCGCACAATTTCGTCTATCTTCTTACGCTCTTCTATAAGTCGATTTCTCTCTTTTTCTACTTCTCGCCTTATTTTTTCCGATTCTTCTTTATTTATTTCGGAGTTTTGTTCATTGATTTCGGCATTTTTCCTGGCAATTTCAAGTGCGGTCAAAACGTTTTCGAATTGTACTTTTTGAGATTTAAGACCTTCTCTTGCTTTGTCTATTATTTCCTTTTTTAGTCCTAGTCTTTCTGCGATGAGCAATGCATTAGATGCCCCCGGTGTCCCGATATTAAGTTTATACGTAGGACGACAACTAATCGGATCAAAATCCATTGAGCCATTTATTACTCGATCCGTAACGACACCATATTCTTTCAATTCATTATAGTGAGTAGTAATTATCGATTTAGCGCCGATATTTTTTATATAATCACATACCGATAGCGCTAATGCGGCACCTTCTGCGGGATCGGTTCCCGCACCTAACTCGTCTAATAATACAAGATCGTTTTTTGTGATTAAATCTAAAATTCCAACGATATTTTTAATATGAGACGAAAATGTTGACAAACTTTGCTCGATACTTTGTTCATCACCTATATCACAATATATGTCGTGATACAAACTAATTTCTACGTCTTGTGCAGGTAAAAATATGCCACTTTCTGCCAATAACACAAATAAGCCTACAAGTTTTAGGCTAACAGTTTTTCCACCGGTATTGGGGCCGGTGATAAGCAACATATCAAAATCTTTTCCTAATTCTATATTGGTAGGAACAACTGTAGATTTATCTATAAGCGGATGACGCCCTTTTGTAATTTTTGTGTATCCGTTATCATTGATAATTGGACAAATACCTTTAATTTCGTTCGCATATTCGGCTTTTGCAAAAATGGTATCAAGACGAATGAGTATCGAGAAATCATATTTTATCATATCTACGACAGCGGATACCCGACTCGTAAAATCTCTTAATATGCGATTTATTTCTTTTTCTTCATCAAGCAGCAAGGTTTTCAAATCGTTATTAAGTTCGACAATGATCATAGGCTCGACATAAAGCGTTGCTCCGGATGAACTTTGATCGTGTACAAGTCCGGGGATTTCTTTGCGATATTCGGCTTTTAACGGAATAACATATCTGTCATTACGAACAGTGACTATTCCGTCTTGGATATACTTAGAATATGATGCAGAGTGAACAAAATTATACAATTTCGCTTTTATTGTTTCGCCGATTTTTCTGATTTTTATGCGAATTTTTCTTAATTCCTCACTCGCATTATCATTCATTTCGGTTTCTGAAATAATTGCAAAATCAATATCATCTTCTAATGTTTTATCTGTAAAAATTCCGCCCGCTATTTTTTTTAATAGAACTACATTTTCGTCGGGGACTTTTTCGATAGATAATTTTGCAGATCTAGACAATCTAAGAACTGCGGAAATTTTGAGCAATTCTTGCATCGATAAAACCGACATAACTTTCGCTCTATCTAATGCCTGTCCGACCGAATCAAAATTGAACGGAGGTTTTATCGAATATTCAAATAGAACTTTATAGGCTTCTTTTACCTCTGCTAATTTTTCTTCTACTTCTTCTTTATTGCATGAAGGTTTTTCGTTTAGAATAGCCTCTTTTGCACTTGACGAAGTGGCATGCAGTGCCACCGATGCCAAAATTTTGTCATATTCAAGTGCTTTAAGAGTGCGTTCTACCATGTTGTCTTACGACCGTAAAGTAGCGCCGGTTTCTTTGTTTAGAGATTTCATTATGGCTTCTATTTGAGCGACAACCATAGCATCGGTCAATGTCGTGTTTTTATCTCTTAGTGTTATCTTAATTGCCACACTCTTTTTGCCTTGTTCTACTTGGCTCCCTTGATAAACATCAAAGATCTTAACATTTTCAATGATTCCTTGATCAGCGTTCTTTACTGCATTTATAATGTCATCCGCAATAACATCTTGGTCAACTAATACAGCAAGGTCTCTCTCAACTGCTTGGAATTTTGAAATTGATTCAAAAATCGGCATTTTTCCTGAAAATCTTATGATCGTTTCCAAATCTAACTCGGCAACATACATACGTTTATCAATATCAAATTCAGCAGTAACCAGTGGATGTACTTCTCCAATGTAACCTACATAATTACCTTGAATGTAAATATCGGCGGTACGAGTCGGATGCATATAACTTTTTTCGGTTGCAACAAATTTTGAATCAAGGTCAAGGCTTTCAAACAAATTCTCTATTACGCCCTTAATAGTATAAAAGTTCTCTTTTTCGCCAATCGCACCAATGCACAGTGTATTGAATTCTTTTGCAGGTTGTTCGTTGACAATATCTTCAAAATAGCGTTTTGCTACTTCAAAAAATCTGCCTTCTTTATTTCCTTTTTGGTAATTGTATGCAATTGTTTTCAACATGCTATAAGCAAGGGTTGTTCTCATGATTGAAAAATCTTCTCCGATCGGATTTTCAATTTTGATACACTTTCTAAGCACGCTATCTTCGGGAATACGTAAAACATCGAACATTTTCGGGCTTACAAATGAATATGTGACGATCTCGTGCATGCCTCGAGCAACTAAGAATTGTTTAATGTAGGCTGTTGTTTTTTGAGATTTGGTTCTTCCGCCTTTTATAGTTCCGCCTTTATTTAACAAAGTTGGTTCTAGGTGATCATATCCATAGATTCGAATTACCTCTTCCGCTAAATCGTTGGCTCCAAAAATGTCCTCTCTATAAAGAGGAATCACTGAAATAAGTTCGCCGTTTTCAGAAATAGCGGTTTCTATGTTCAAACTATTTAAGATTTTAAGCACGACATCTTTCGGCACGTCGATTCCTAAGATGGAATTAATTTTTTGAAGAGTTGTGCGAATGACTTTCTTGTCAACAGAAGGATTTGTATCGATTATATCTGCGGTGATTGAACCGTATCCGTATTTATCAATAAGATTTAGGGCTCGCTTCAAACCTACTTCTTGGCAATAGAAATCGACACCTTTTTCATAACGAGCAGAACTGTCCGAAAAGAGTTTTAACGCCCTAGATGTTTGTCTTACGGAGTCTCTTGCAAATCTTGCCGACTCAAAAATAATTCTGTTGGTGTCGGGCATTACGGAAAAAAGTTCTCCTCCCATTACTCCTGCAATTGCTACTATTTTTTCCTTGTCACATATTGCTAGATTTTTGTTTGAAAGTGTATATTCTTTTCCGTCGAGAGCAATAATTTTTTCATCATTTTCGGCTAGTCTAACATTGATTTCGCTTCCTTCTAATAGATTGAAGTCAAAAGCATGCATTGGTTGACCAATTTCTATCAACACGTAGTTGGTTATGTCAACAATATTGTTGATTGGTCTAATACCGATTTTTCTAAGACGTGTTTTGATGATTTCTGGAGATTCTACAATTTTTACGTCAGAAACTTCTGCCGCCATATATCTTGGACATAAATCTTTTGCTACAACATTTACATCTTTTAATGCACAAGGACGGTTGACAGATTTAAATGTTAAATCAGGCATTTTAACTTGCTTGCCTGTAACAGCCGCTACTTCTCTGGCGATTCCAAGGACTGAACAGCAATCGGCTCTATTTGCGGTAAGCGCAATATCCAATATAACATCGGTGTGCCCGATTTCATCATTAATATCAGTGCCTATAACTGCCGTATTTTTTAACACTAAGACTTCGTCTTTGTCGGCTCCGGGATATTCATCTTTCTCAAGACCTAACTCCTCGGGACCGCAGAACATTCCATAACTCATTACTCCACGAAGTTCGCCCTTTTTAATATTTATGCCATTGGCAAGGACTGCTCCGTCAAGTGCAACAGGAACAAGGTCGCCTATTTTTACGGTTTTTGAATTGGTGACAATATCTATATTCTCTTGACCAATTTTTACATAGCAAACTGAAAGTTTATCGGCATTGGGATGTTTTTCAATTCCTACAATTTTACCGACAACAGTATTTACTACCTTGCTTCTTTCATCAATAATTTCTTCAATTTCAAACCCTGCAGAAACAAGTTTTTCGGCTAATTCTACAGGAGTAATATCAATATCAACAAACTCTTTTAACCAACTAAAAAGTATTTTCATATCCAACTCCTATTTGTATTGTTTCAAAAATCTAATATCGTTTTCAAACAACATTCTCATATCCGGAATGCCATATTTCAACATTGCCGCTCTTTCTACGCCCATACCGAACGCAAAACCTGTATAAACATCGGGATCAATGCCACTCATTCTTAATACTTCCGGATTGACTACTCCTGCACCTAACACTTCTATCCAGCCGGTACCTTTGCATAAACTACAACCTTCCCCACCGCAAAGGGCGCACGAAACATCGACTTCTACACTGGGCTCGGTAAACGGAAAATATGAAGGTCTAAAACGTGTTTTACTTGACGATGAAAAATAACCTTTTGCAAATTCGTCAAGTATTCCTTTAAGATCGCAAAGAGTAATTCCTTTGTCAATAACCAAGCCTTCTATTTGCTGAAACATAGGGCTATGCGTGGCATCATAGTCCGGGCGATACACTTTACCGGGGCAAATAACTCTAATTGGGGGCTTTTTTGTCTCCATTGTATGTACTTGAACCGTTGAGGTTTGTGTACGAAGCATTCTATGGACATCAATATAAAAACTATCTTGACGATCTCTTGCAGGATGATCAAACGGGATATTTAATGCGGTAAAATTGTAATAATCGGTTTCTATTTCAGGGCCATCAGCCATTTCAAAGCCTAGATCGAGGAAAATTTCGGAAATTTCATTTATAACTCTTGACAATAAATGATTGGAACCAACATCGCTATCATTCTTTGATAAAGTTACATCAATTTTTTCATCTTTTAATCTTTCGATTAATTCCTTTTCAGAAAGGTTTTTTAATGCAGAATCAATTTCGGTCTCCATGGCAGTCCTAACCAAATTGAGTTCTTTGCCTATTTCTGATTTTTGGTCTGCAGGAACATCTTTTAACCCTTTTAGCAAAGCCGTAAGTTCCCCTTGCTTACCAAGGAATCTAATTTTTAGATCAATTAAATTTTGTTTATTTAACATTGCTCTCTCTTTCATGGAGTTGTTAAATGATTCAAAAACTTGTTTTATCTTATCACGCATATATAGTCTCCTACATTTGATGTAAATATATTATATAATATAATAAAAGAAATAAATTATCAACAGAATAACAATCAAAACCGATTAAAATTGAAGATATATTTTTTTCATTTGAATTGCATCTTCTGCTTGTGTGCCGTTGGATTCACAAATAATATATGGTTCGAGTCCAAATTTATGCAAACTTTCAGCAAGAGGTTCAAACTCGGGACCATATTTTTTGTCGTCAAACGTAAGATGATTCAGTTCTCCTTTAGGGCCATAGGCAATTTTACTAAAATGAACATGCATGTCAAAAACTTTATGTTTTGGCAAGTTTTCGAGCATTTTCTCGATTATAGTATTATAATTTGCCGTGGTTTTTAGAATACCTTGTTCTCTTGCATTTACATGTCCGAAGTCGATACACGGATAAATGAACGGAGCAATATTTGAGTACTCGATTACCTCATCTACTGTTCCCATTTGATTCATTTTCCCCATCGTTTCAACACAAATTTTAAGATCCTCAGCATGAATTTCAACAATTTTATCTGACAGTTTTTTAATATTTTCTATCGTTAATTTTTGAGCATCTTCTCTTTCGAGTTTGCCTTGTGATGCAGGATGAAAAACAAGCCTATTGGCGCCCAATAATCTCATTTTTTGAATTGAAGATAAAATATAATCGATTGAATTGTTTATTTTTTGCGGATCAACATTGGCAAAATTTATAAAATATGGTGCATGAACACTTATTTCAACATCTTCGTTTAAAAATGCTGTTGCGATTTTCTTCGCAGTATCGTCACCCAAAGAGATACCTCGTCCAAATGAGTATTCAAAACAGTCGATACCTCTATTTTTGCACCATTGAGCGGCATCTACGGTATTTTTATACCCTTCGTTATAAAAACTTAATGAATTCCCTGCAACACCAAATTTAATCATTTATAGCCTCTTCTATATCTTTTTTTATTTGTTCTTGTAAATTTTCAATTGATGAAAATTTTTTTATTTCTCTCAGGTATTTTTGAGGAAACAGTTTTACATAAAATTTTTTATTTTCTATATTTGCATCAATCAAGTGTATTTCGATTTTGGGAACATCATATGAAAAAGTCGGAGCAGTACCTATATTGACAACGGCATTGTAAATATTATTATCAATTTCTACTTTTGCAGAATATACACCATGTTTTAAGAATATATTTTGCGCTAGTTTTAGATTTATGGTAGGAAAACCTATTTCTCTCCCACATTCCCTACCATGTTCTGAATAACCTTCAATCATATAAGGTGAAAACAGTATTTTATTTGCATTTTCAATTTGTCCGTTTTGTATCATAGATTTGATTTTTGATGTTGATACAATATTGTCATCATGTTTTAATAACGGAACTTCGCAAAATATTATATTATGACATGCACAAAATGCTTTAACATGATCGGTATTGCCCTCTGCATTGATTCCGAATCTAAAATCGCTCCCACATACAATAAAATCAGGCAATAAAGTATTATAAATATACTCCAAAAACTCTTGAGGGGTGTTTTTGAAAAACTTTTCATCGGTCGGGAGATCGAGCGGAATTGTATTTGACGCACACAAAATATCCTTGCGTTGTTTTTCTGTAAACAGAGTGTTTTTGTCTTTTTTTATAAAATTTAGTGTAGAATCGCTAAAAAACGATACATATAATGTACCTTTATCTGCAAGACGCAATCCTTCATCAACAACTTTTTTATGGCCAATATGTAGCCCGTCAAAAAAACCAAGTGCTATACCTATTTTTGCATCAGGCCTATTTGCACGTGATTTAAGAAATGTTTTTACTTTTGCTTGGTGGTCTTCGACATCACCCAAAGCAATTATTTCGTTTAGGCAAGAAATCTTAACTAAATTGCAATCTTTTATATCTGTTGTTGTTGAAAATCCTCTTAAAAGAGCAATTTCTCTATCTCTAGTGATCTTAACTTCCGGTAAACCTTTTAGCGCAAGATCCATTGGCAATATTTTTGAAAAGATTAAATTCGGAGACGCTTCAAGTTCTTGTAATGAAACACTGTCTTCTATCTCAAAACATCCGGATTTTAAACGATTTATATATGTCATTGTGCCGAATGTCCCAAGAGCTTCTCCAATGTCTCTAGCAAGCGATCGTATATATGTCCCCCCTGAGCAAGTGACGACCATTGAAAAAAGTCCGTTTCCCTTTTCTTGTACATCATTTATTTCATATATCTCTATATCTTTACCTTCAAGCGAAACATTGGCACCTTCTCGTGCTAAATCGTAACCACGTTTTCCTTTATAACATTTTGCACTATATAGAGGGGGAATTTGGTTGTATTTTCCAATAAATTTTGGGATAATTTGATTTAATTCGTATAATGTTGGGATTTTTCCGTCATTTTTGATGACTTGACCGGATATATCTAAAGTATCCGTTAATATGCCAAATTGAAATTCAGTATAATATGTCTTTTTCTTATCTGATAAATATGAAAATAGCTTAGTCGCATTGCCAATGGCTATAGGCAAGACTCCTTCGCCGTCAGGATCTAAAGTCCCCATATGCCCAAGTTTAACATTTTTATCACGAGCATAAAGTAAATGTTTAACAATGGCAACGATTTTTGCCGAAGATATACCTTTTTTCTTGTTTATGATTACAAAACCGTTAATCATTTCCTATTACGTCTTTTGCTGCCGAAACTAGATTATAGACACAATCTTCTAAATACCCATATACTCTGCATCCTGCTGCATTGTCGTGACCACCGCCATTGAAACACTTGGAGACGTAGTATGCATATGAATTTTCTTTTGATCTTATAGACACTTTATATGCTTTTTCCGCAATTTCAGCAATAGAAATTGCTACTTTAACACTATTTATGTTAATAATTTCGTTTACCATATTCTCGGTATCTTTTTCGCTTGTATTAGTTAAATCGTAAAGCGATTTGGTAAAAGCAATAACACCAATCTTTGAATTTTCATAAAACCGTGCCGATGAAAGAATTTTAGTTTTTAAGTCGAAGACATTTTTTTCTACACTTCGCAATAGTTTCCTAGCGATCTGTTCTGCTTCGATTCCGTAAGAATAAAGATTTGCGACCATAAGCATTGTTTTTTCTGTGACGGATGAATAGACGAAAGAACCGGTATCGGTTAATACACCGGCATATATGTCTTGAGCGATGCTTTTATCCATCAATGAAATATCGTACTCTTTGATTAAATAATACAAAACCTCTGCAGCCGAAGAACCTGTTTCATTGATAAAATAGTCGTCAAATCCTTCTAAATCACCCTTAATATGGTGATCTATAATAAACTTATTTTGGCATTTGCCTAATATGCTAACAGATTTATTTCCTATACGAGAAAGCTCATTGGCATCGACAATGACACCTAAATCGTAACTTTCTAAATATTCAACATTAAACTTAAATTCTCCGTCGAACGAATAAAGTTTATCGGGAATCTCATTTTCTGAATATAAATATGGGGTGTTGCCCCATTTTTTTATAAGTCTTGCTAGCGCAGTTGCGGTACCAACGGCATCTGCATCGGGATTTATGTGAATAAAAATCGCAACTGACTTAAACTTTTTTATTTTATCTAGAATATTTTTCACTCAAAACCTCTTATATCGACTTCAAAATCTCTTCGATTCTCAATGCATTGTCTAAAGTTTCATCAAATACGAATGTAATTTTAGGTACAGTGCGAATTTTGACACGTTTGAATAGGAGTTTTCTAATATAAGACGCAGCATTATTTAATGCTTTTACAAGATCGTCAATATTTTTTGTCCCGTAGGCACGAACATAAACCTTAGCATAACTCAAATCTTTAGCTGTTTGAACCTCACATATAGACACAACTGCATCTATACGTGGGTCCTTAATTTCATTATTGACAATCTCTGATATTTCTTTTTTTAATTGACTATCAACTCTTTCTATCATTATGCCATCTTTTCCAAAACAAAACTTTCTATTACGTCGCCAACTTGAATATCATTGAAATTTTGAATTCCAATACCGCATTCCGTGTTGAAATTGACTTCTTTTGCGTCGTTTTTTTCACGCTTTAGCGAAGATATTTCGCCTTCATACACGATTACACCTTCTCTTAGCAAACGAACTTTTGCACCTCTTACAATTTTGCCGTCTTTTACCATGCAACCTGCAACATTTCCAACACCTGTAATTCTAAATACTTGGCGAATTTCGGCTCTACCCATATATTTCTCGTTGAATTTCGGGCTCAAGAGGCCTTTTACAGCATTGCCGATATCATCGATAACATCATATATAATACGATAAGTTCTAATATCGATTTTTGCTCTTTCAGCTTCGACTTTCGCTTTATTGTCGGGACGAACGTTGAATCCTATGATTATTGTATAATCGGTCTTTGCAAGCATAATATCGGATTCATTGATAGCACCGACACCGGAATGCATAATATTGATTTTAACTTCATCATTGGATAGTTTTTCAACGGACTGTTTGACTGCCTCGACAGACCCTTGTACATCGGCTTTGATAATCAAATTTAGATGTGTAAGTTTTTCTTCGCTTGTTGCATTGAGAATATCTTCAAGAGTCTTGAATTTAGGTCCTGACTCTTGTTGTTTTTCTCTACTTCTAAGTTCTGATACTTTTGTAATAAGGCTTTTGTCTGTTGTTGACATAACCTGATCTCCGGCATTAGGAACATCCGAAAAACCTAGCACTTGAACAGGAATTGACGGGCCGGCAGATTTGATAACCTTACCTGCATCCGAATAAAGAGCCCTTACCTTACCGGTAACCGTATCGGCTATAATATAATCGCCTACTTTTAACGTACCGTTTTGTACCAATACTGTTGCAACCGGTCCCATACCTTTGTCAAGTTTTGCCTCGATTATAGCACCTTTGGCTTGACGATCGGCATTTGCCTTAAGTTCCATCATTTCGGCCACCAAAAGAATCGTATTGAGAAGTTCGTCAATATTCTCTCCCGTTTTTGCGGACACTTTTACAACCGGTACTTTTCCGCCCCATTCCTCAGGAACTATATCATAGTTGGTAAGTTGTTGCAAAACTCGTCCCGGATCGGCAGCAGGTTTGTCCATCTTGTTGATTGCGACAATAATTTCCACTCCGGCAGCCTTTGCGTGATTTATTGCTTCTACCGTTTGGGGCATAATTCCGTCATCAGCGGCTACAACGATTACTGCTATGTCGGTTACGTTTGCACCCCTCATTCTCATCGAAGTAAAAGCTTCGTGACCGGGAGTATCTAGGAATGTAATTATTCCGCCGTCATTTGTTTTTATTGTATAAGCGCCAATATGTTGCGTTATTCCGCCTGCTTCACCAGATGCCACGTGAGATTTACGTATATAGTCCAAAATGGAAGTTTTACCATGATCGACATGTCCCATAATTGTAACAATCGGAGGACGTGGTTTTAATGACAATGCATCGTCTTCGGCTTCATGAATTTCTACAAGCTTTTCTTCTACGGTTTTTTCTGCTTTTAATTCTAATGTAATTCCAAATTCGGATGCAATTAGCGATGCTGTTTCAAAATCAATATAATCATTTATTGTTTTATTGATATCCAACATTAAAAGTGTATTTATAATCTCGGGTCCTGTTTTGCCGATTTTTTCACTTAACTGTTTAACCGTCAAAGTTGGGGTAGTAATAACAGCATGTTTAATGGAAGATTGTTGCTTTTCAACCTTATCCTTTTTAACTTTTGTCTTTCTAATTTTTATAATTTCGCCGTCATCATCATATTCCACGGCGGAGGTATCGGTCATATACCCCTTGTTGACTTGAGCCTTTTTGTTTACAACTTTATTATCATATTCTGAAGACCGTTTATGTTTGTCGATATCATTTTGCGGTTTTTTCTTTGACGGATTGCCAATAATAGGTTGAGGCTCGACTTGCGGTCCTTTTGACGGTTTACCAAAAGCCCCACCTTGTCCCGATTGGGAAGACGGTCTTTGAGGTTGTTTATCTCTGTCGGTTGCTTGTTGAGGACGAGGAGATCTTTGAGGTTTTGTTGTCTCGTTTTTTTCCGGGGGTACATAAAAACGTATTGTTTTTTCACCTTCTTTTTTAGGCTGTACTCCTTCGGAGATATTGTTCTCTACAGGCTTTTTAACATCAACATTTATCGAAGTTTTAGGTTCTTCATCAACTTTGACTGTATCGTTGTCAACTTTACTATCAAGATCTTCTGAGACATTTTCAGACTCTGCCGTTGTTACACCTATTAGAGATTCTCTTTCTTTATCCAATTCCGCCTTATCTTTTTCGCCTTTTTCTTTCTCGGCGGATTCTTTTAATAATCTCTCTTCTATTTGTTTTTCGATCTCTGCTTTTCTATTTTTCAAAGTTTCGATCGATTTTTCTACTTCGTCCTTCTTTGTTTTAATCAATGCAAGTATTTGCTGATAATCGCCGTTGACGAAAACCGAAATTTGTTCGTAAATTTTTTCTTTTATTTCGGTATTATTTGTTTGTTCGGGCATATTATTCTCCTTTATTTACTTGTGTCTTTTCAATTAATGAATCATACAATGCATCATCAACTTGAATATTAAAAACTCTTCTAAATACTTGTTGTTTTTTTGCAAGAATTGCACACTCGGGGTTTTTGCATATATATGCACCTCGTCCGTCCGCATGGCCTTTAGTATCTATTTCTATTGTGCCTTGCGGAGTCCTTACAATTCTAATAAAATTTTCCGGAGAAGAATGTGATTTGCATACAACACACATTCTTTCCCCTTTTTTACCTTTATCTTTCACAATCAGTCGTTAGAATCGCTGTTTTCACCGGGGAACATTGTTGAATATGCTTTAATATCTATTTGAATTCCGGTAAGTCTTGTTGCAAGTCTTGCGTTTTGTCCGCCTTTACCTATTGCCAAGGAAAGTTTATCGTCGGGAACCAAAACTACTGCTTTGTTGTCTGCCTCATTGTATTGGACCATTCTAATTTTTGCAGGAGACAACGCTCTGACGATATATTCGTACGGCTCTGCGCAATAAGGAATGACGTCGATTTTTTCTCCACCCAACTCATTTACTATTGCATTGACTCTAACACCTTTTGCACCTATACAAGATCCAAGTGCGTCAACATTGGGATCATCGCTGTAAACAGACATTTTGGTGCGATATCCGGCTTCTCTAACAATGTTTTTGACTTTGACCAATCCGGATTTTAATTCAGGCACTTCCATTTCAAAAAGTTTCTTGACAAATCCTGCACAACTTCTCGAAACCAATACTTGTGTTGCGCCCTTTGCGTTGGTACGAACATGTTTTACATAAACTTTTATTTTATCGTTAACATTGTAATGTTCGCCATAGACTTGGTCTTGTCTGCCCATGACACCTTCAAGCAATGTGCCGACGATTTGAACATATACCGTATCATTTTCAACTCTTAATACGACGGCTTGCATGATTTCGCCTTCTTTGTTGGTCATTTCTGCCATTATTTGTTCACGCTTGATTTCGTTGATTCGTTGTTGAATAACTTGTTTTGCGGTTTGAGCAGCAACTCTTGAAAATTGGTAAGGTGTAACTTCTTCGGAAATGATGTCGCCGACTTTTGCACCGGGTTTTATATCTTGTGCTTCTTCAACAGTCAATTCATAATCTTTTTCGGGAACTTCACCTTCGATAACTTTGTAGTATGCCGTATATTTTATAAGATTTTGTTCCGGATTCAATGTAACTACAACATTACGGCTCTCTCCGCTTTCTTTCTTATAAGCAGATGCAAGACCTGATTCTATTGATGCAATTAATTGCTGTTTATCAAGTTTGTACTCGTTTTGAAGAAGTTCTAGTGCATCAAAAAACTCTCTATTTGCTTCTTCTCTCAACTTGGTTTCTTTTTGTTTTGACATTTTTGTATGGTCCTCCAAAAATTAAAATTTAATATATGGTTGCAATTTTTTAATTGCATCTTTTTTTATAACTTTTTCAATTCCGTCAATCAATAATACGAATTGATCGGAATCATAAGATTTTAATATCCCGTGAACACGTTTCTTTCCCTTTTCGTCACGTTTTATATAAATTGCTTCTAAATCCTCGCCGATATTTCTTCTAAAATCCGCATCTGTCACTACCGGACGATCAAGACCGGGGGATGAAATGGTTAGATGATAAGGCTCGCCGTTCGTAGGATCCAACTCATCCATAACGCTGTCAAGCAGTGTATTGACTTTTTCGCAATCATCTAAGTCAACTCCGCCTTGTTTATAAATGAACACTATAAGTGAGTCTTCGCCATACAATTTTTTGAACTCCAAATCAACCAATTCGTATCCGTTGTTTAGAAGTATCGGTTCAATCGCAGTTTTTATTGTATCAAGTTCCATTTTGCTCCTTATAAACCGAAAGCGACCAATCGGTCGCTCTCAAATGTGTTTTGCATATTTAAGCATATATATAATATCATATAAAAGTTCTTTATGCAAGAGTTGTAGATTAAATTTTTTTAGCAATTATCATAAATAATTTTGCTGTAGCCATCGCATCGTTGACGGCTCTATGGGCACCTTCGAGGGAAATATCAAGTTGATCACATAAATATTCAAGTTTAAATTTCTTAAACTGAGGAAATACTTCTCTCGACAATGCCAAGGTATCGTAAACCTTATTGTCAAAATTATAACCACAGTCTCTTGCTCTTCCAACAATCATCCCCATATCAAACGGGGCATTATGGGCAACCAAACAACAGTTATAACAGAACTTGTAAAAGTCGCCTATGACCTTTTTGAATAACGGTGCATTATCCACCATATCTTGCGAAATATTTGTAAGTTCCTTGATTTTCTCTGTCAATTTCTCTTGGGGATTTATAAAAGTCGTAAATGTTTCAACAATATTTCCTTTGGAAATTTTCACACCAGCCAACTCTATTACCTTATCAATATCGGTATTTATACCGGTTGTTTCGGTGTCAAAAACCACAAAATCATGATCCAACAACACTTGCGGAATGACACGATTTTGATTTGTTTCAAACATTGAAATAGATTCAAATGAGGATTCTTTATACGGTTGAGGTGAAACTGTTGTGTAAGAATCGGGAACAGGTAAATACTTAATATCACTGAGGGCTTTCTCAAAATCAATATCAATAAGTGCTATCGCTTTGAGGTACATAACATATTTGGAATCAAACTTGCTATATTCAATGCTGCCTTCTACCGCTACTTTATCATCAACTTTTAGTCGCATCATAACATCAATGACTTGCTGAACATTGGTAAACAACGAAACTTTCAATGTTGAACCTGTTGTATCGTCCAATACAAACGAAAAACATTTTTTCTGCAATTTTTCAATATCTTTTTCTTGCAATGATGTTATTTTACCGGTAACACAAACTCGTTCAAATTTATTTTGGGCTGCTAAAACATCTTTTATGTATTTTGCTCGATGCGTGATATTACCAAGTAGAATCTCTTTCATTTGGTAATTCATTATGCGTTGTGGAGCCGTCGAAATGGTGGCTATGGACGCAGAAGAATCTTTATATGGATCAATGCTTAATGCAACTTCGAACGATTCTATAAATCTTGCATCTAGATATTTTTGAAGGTTTTCAACAAAAGCCGAACTTTTACAAAATTCATATACTTGTTTTGATGTTGATATAGTTACCTCAATATATTCGCCCTTGTTAATTTTTACCGATATATCGTTAAACGAGATTTTAGAAACTAAAATTTTGCTATCTTCTGCCAAAAAATCGCAAACGCTCTTTTTAATTTGCGTTTCCGACGTTTCTGTTTTTTTGAAGTTTAATTTCAAAATCATATCTTCCGGCAACAATGATGAGATGATCGAATTCAGTTTGCTTCTAAGCGGTGGATCATAACCATCGTTTTTGACAAGATATTTATCATATTTTTCCGAAGGTACTAGAAGAGTAATATTGACAACATCGTTGTCAATTTCGACATTTGACAACTTGAACATTCTTTCTTCCGGATCAAGATATTTATTTAATTCGAATATAAATGTTCCCATTATAACTCTCCTATCAATATTGATAATTCTTTCTCAATATCATCATTTTTTATAGTTTTAATTTTCTCGCCTTTACTAAACAATACAGAAAAATCTTTCCCACCGGCTATTCCAATGTCGGCATCCCGACCTTCACCTAATCCGTTTACTACACAACCCATTACAGCAATTTTAACATTTTTATGTATGTTTTCCACGGCTTTTTCTACTTTCGTTGCCAAACTTTCAACATCTATTACGGTTCTTCCGCAAGTAGGACAGGCAACAACTTTAGGCATATCGCATCTAAGTCCAAGATAGTTTAGCATTTTCTTTGCAGCAATTACTTCGTTCCTGGGATCTCCCGCAATCGATACTCTTATCGTATCGCCTATGCCGTCGATTAGCAATGCGCCAATAGCCATTGCCGATTGAATTTTTGCGGTTTCACCTACTCCTGCTTCGGTAAGACCTAAGTGTAAAGGGTGATCGGTTCTTTTTGAAAGAGCCCTATATGCGTCAATTGTTTCTTTGACATCACTGCTTTTTACCGCAAGAACTAAATCATAAAAGCCAAGTGTTTCAAATTTGTCCGCAGTCTTCAAGCATAAGTCAACCATTTTATCGGCAGTTACTTCACCTTTAATCGATCCTCTATTTACTCCGACTCTAATAGGCACCTTATAATCTTTTGCACAAGACACAATATCTTTAATAATATCAAGAGATGTGTTGCCCGGATTTAGCCGTATTTTTTTTGCACCGTTCTCAATTGCTTTGATAGCGACTTTTGCATCAAAATGTATGTCTGCGATTAATGGTACGCAAGATTGTTTTGCGATTTCCTTAAAAGATTTTGCTGCATCGTCATCCTGAACAGTTACTCTTACCAAGTCCGCTCCCAACTCATATAATGATTGTACTTGATTGCATGTACCAATAACGTCTCTTGTATCGGTATTTGTCATGGTTTGGATGGGAATATAATTTTTATCCCCGATTACAACATTTCCTACATTAACAATTCTCTTCATTTACATCACCAAAAATTGAAAAACATCTGCAAAAATTGCAAATGCAAAAAGAAGTAATAAACCTACTGTATGTATTATTGCTTCAACTTTTCTAGGAACAGGTTTTTTGAAAATCCATTCGATTAATACAAAAACAATTCTGCCTCCGTCTAAAGCGGGAAGTGGCAAAAGATTCATGACTGCTAAATTTGCAGATATTATACATACTAAATATAGCAAACTTGAAAATCCGTACGAAGCGGAGTCTGCCATTGCTTTTATTGTTGTAACCGTACCGCCGACTGCGCTCATGCCGAGTTTTCCTGTAATAAGTTTTCCTAAAATCGCCAACACGCTATATACAATATAGAACGCAAAACCGAAAGACCTGCCTATTGCTCTCCAAAACGGTAATCTAGTAGCGCTCAAGCCCATGCTAAAACCAAATCCCGTGGCTTCAACCTTTTTACCTTCTTCATCAAGATAGGAATAATCGCCCCTTTCGAGATTAATGTCTTCTATCGTACCATCCTCATGCATAACTCTAAATGTTACAACGCCTTCTTTTTTTGACAAAAGATCGGAAAAATCTGACTGCAAAAGGATATTCACTTGATGCCCGTTGACTCCGAGTATTACATCCCCTTCTTGAAGATATTCAACAGTTGCCGAAGGAGCAGTATCGTAAACTTTTATAATTTTGGGCAATACTTGCCCATATACCATAAAAAATATGGCTATTATTATAATTCCTGATATAAAATTAAACATGGCTCCGGACAACAAAACAATTATCCTTTTCCATGGTTTTTGATTATTGAATGCAGTGGGAGATTCGTTGCCTTCTTCGTCTTCTCCTTCGAATTGGCAAAAACCGCCTAACGGCAAAGGACGTATTGAGAATAGCATGCCACTTTTTAAGCGCTTTTTGAATATTTTGGGACCAAAACCTATTGCAAACTCTTCAATTTTGAATCCAAGAAGTCGCCCCGCCAAAAAATGTCCAAATTCATGAATAACGATCATTAGCATCAAACAAACTAATGACAATAAGACGTATCCTATATATCTAAAAACTTCTGCCGCTGTCGCTAGAATCATATTACACTCCTATTTTTGTTGATAGATAAGATTTTGTCTCATCCGTTATACTTAGGATAGTCTCAATACCTTGAATTTTTCTGTAAGAAATATGATCTAATGACATAGATAAATATTTTGACACATCAAAATATGAAATTTTATCTTGTAAATATTTTTCGACAAGAAATTCGTCTGCTGCAACAAAAACCGTAGAATAAAAACCGTCTTTATTTGAAATTTCTTCAGCAATTTTTAGTGCCGGATATTTCTCACGATCTATTTCCTCAAATGTAAGAGCCCCGAGTTTTATCAAATCTAATGAATTGTCTGGAATGTTCAATCTATTCGGGTAAGTCATTGCATATTGAATAGGTGTCTCCATGTTGGGAACCGATAATCCTGCTTTTAATGTTCCGTCATTCATTTCTACAATTGAATGCACTATACTTTGACGGTGTAAAACAGGAAAAACATCTTTTATTCCAAATAAACGTTTCGCTTCAATGATTTCAAGGCCTTTATTTACCATTGTAGCACAATCTACTGTGACTTTTTTGCCCATATTCCAATTGGGATGTTTTAATGCATCTTTGCCTGTAGCATATTTTATTTCAGATTTAGATAAATCTCTAAATGCTCCGCCCGAGGCAGTAATAATAAGTCTTTTTACATTATCAAATTGTTCCATACATTGCCACATGGTTGAATGCTCGGAATCAACCGGACGTATCGTTGCTCCTGTTTTTAGTGCAAGTTCATTCAAAAAATCACCGTAACAAACAATACTCTCTTTGTTGGCCGTAGCAAGTATTTTGCCTGCCTTAATAACTGCTTCCGACGGTTTTAGTCCTGAAAGTCCGGCAATACCGTTGATTACAAGATCTACATCGCTATACGTGGAAGGTTTTGACAAATATTCTTTATCTTCCGCCGTTGAGTGGTTATACACTTTTTCGGGATTATATTTTATTCTAAACTCTTCGAGTTTTTCAACATTTTTATCGTTTGCAATCAACTTTAACGAAAAAATCTCACGATTTCTATCGAAAACCGCAAGAGATTGTCGACCTATGGATCCTGTCGCTCCTAGAATTGCTATACGAATTTTATTCAACTAATTGCTCCAAAGCACAAAATAGATACGGGAATAAGGAATATCAATGCAAACAAAATGCTATCAATACGATCCATGAATCCGCCATGAGCCCCTAGTAAATTGGAATAATCTTTGACACCGAAGCGACGTTTTATTGACGATGCGGCAAGATCTCCCACTTCTGAAACGATTCCAATAAAGAATCCGGTAATAATGTAAATACCATATACCCAGCCTTGAGCCCAGCCCATTTCTCTAACATAATCGGTAACCGTAAATATTAGATGCGTAGGGAATTGCGCAACTTCAAATATCGCATATATTAACAGCGCTCCGGCAATACCTCCAAAAAGTCCGGCAATGCAGCCTGACCATGTTTTTTTCGGGGATATATTAGGGAATATTTTTGGTCCTTTTATAAGAGATCCAAATATGTATGCAAACGTGTCTTCTGTCAATGAAATTCCTATTGCGGCAAGCACCGGTAAAAATCCTAATCTTTGATTAGAAACATAAGCAATCGAAACAATCAATAATGGATACAATAAAACGAAAATTGTCGAAATCAAATCTTCGAACGATCTGTTTTTACGATCAAAAATGAATATAAACATTGATATCATAAATCCGATTATTGCTGTTAGCATTACACCGGCATATCCTTTTGCCGAAGTAAAACGTTCCAAAACAAACTGAATAGGATATATGACCAATATGCATACAATTACCGGTATCAAAAATGGATTATATTTCTTTTTCATTACATTGAACATTTCCAATGTAGCGATAGAAACCATAATCAACATCATCATATCAAAAGCAATAAAACCGTACGGTTCAAAGCTTCCTACATATAACAATGCAAACATTATTCCAATTAAGATAACTGCAACAACTGTCCGTTTTAGTAAAGATTTTAACATTATTCTTTTCCGAACCTTCTTACTCTTTTCGAGAAAACTTCTTCTATTTTATCCAAATCACTTCTTTCAAAATCCGGCCACAATTTATCGATAAATATTAATTCCGAATAAATACTTTGTAGCGGTAAAAAATTTGAAAGTCTCGATTCTCCGCCATATCTTACGACTGCATCCGGATCCGGAAGATTGGCTGTATACAGCCTATCTTTGATCTCTTCATACGTGATAGGTGCCGAATCATTATAAACGAGTCTATCTTTAAGCAATGTGTTGACGGCATGAGTAATTTCCTCGGTGCCTCCGTAAGCAATACAAACTACCAATTCCATTCCTGTATTTTTTTCGCACTTTTTTGAAATACGAGAAATAAGCGTTAAAAATGTTTTTGATAGTAAATTGTAATCGCCTGCAACTCTAAATCTTAGTGAATATTTGTCAATTAAGTCCAAAAGTCTTTTGTCTTGAAGACAATTTGACATGACACTAAAAATTCCGTCAACTTCTTTTTCGGTGCGACGGAAATTTTCCGTGGAAAATGCATATAAAGTGAGGCATTTATATCCTCTAATCGCACATTCCTCGGTAATTTCTGCAACTTTTTCGGCGCCCTTTTTATGGCCGGCGAGACGGTCTCCAAAATTTTTCTTACCCCATCTGCCGTTGCCATCCATAATAACCGCAAGATGTTTCATCTATACGCTCATTATCTCCTTTTCTTTTTCAGCTGACATTTTGTCAATTGCTTCGATCTTTTGTGAGACGATTTTTTCTATCTCTTTTTCATATGAAGAAAGGTCGTCTTCTGTGATCAAACTGTCTTTTTTATATTTCTTTAAAGAATCCATTGCCTCACGACGAATATTTCTAATAGCAACTTTTGCATTTTCTGCAAGAGATTTAACGTCCTTTGACAAAGATCTTCTTCTTTCTTCAGTGAGTTCAGGGAATACCAAACGTATCACTTTTCCGTCATTATTGGGCATAATGCCGATATTCGCATCAATGATTGCCTTTTCTACGGCTTTTAATATTGATGCATCCCACGGACTTACGACCAAAAGTCTGGCTTCGGGAATTGTAATATTCGCAACTTGATTGATAGGCGATTGTGTGCCATAATAATCTACTGTGATTTTATCAAGAAGTTTTGCATTTGCTCTTCCTGCACGAAGACCTGAAAGTTCATTGCCTAAGTTGGCGACAGTCTTTTCGAATCTTTCACCGGATTCCATAAACAGCATTTCTACTTCTTCTACATTAAAATTCATAAAAACCTCCTATTTTATAAGTGTTCCTATTTTTTCACCTTTTACGGCTTTTAGAATACCGTTTTCTTCGGTTAGACCAAAAGCTATTATCTTAATTTTGTTTTCACCGCACAGTGTGACCGCTGAGGCATCCATTGCCGATAATCCTTGTTGTATAAAATCGGAATAAGACAACTCGTCATATTTCTTTGCATTTGGATTCTTTTTGGGATCGCTATCGTAAATGCCGTCAATGTTTTTAGCGAGAAGCAATACTTCTGCACCGATTTCACATGCTTTAAGCGCTGCACCCGTATCTGTCGTAAAATACGGATTGCCCGTGCCACATGCAAATATAACAACTCTTCCTTTCTCGAAATGGCGAATAGCTTTTCTTAAAATAAACGGTTCGGCAACTTGTTGTACGGTTAGAGCAGTTTGCACCCTAGTCGGGACACCTGCTTTTTCAAGGCAATCTTGTATAGCCAATGCATTGATTATTGTCGCAACCATGCCCATATAGTCGGCTGTAGCACGATCCATGGACGGACGAGCTTGACGTCCTCTCCAAAAATTTCCACCACCAACTACTAATCCGATTTGAGTACCTAAATCGTGGCAAGCTTTAATCTGTTCACACAAAACATCAATTTTAGAAAAATCAAGTCCTTGACCGGTTTTTTCTCCTAATGCTTCTCCGCTAATTTTAATTAATACACGCTTATACATAAATTTCTCCATATATAAAAAGGACGCAAAAAAATCTTGCGCCCTTCTTAATATTTAATTATTTGCCCATTGCGGCGACTTTTTCGTTAATTTCTTCTGCGAATGTATCTTGTTTCTTTTCAAGACCTTCGCCCATTTCGTATCTGACAAAACGTCTGATAGTGATTTTTTCTCCGATTTGAGCAACGGTTTCATTCAAAAGTTGTGTAATTGTTTTGGATGAATCTTTTACAAAATCTTGTTCTAGCAAGCAATGTTCTTTGTAGAAGTTCTTAATTCTTCCTTCGACCATCTTTTCGATGATTTTTTCAGGTTTACCTTCATTCTTTGCTTGGATTGTCAAAATTTCTTTTTCTTTTGCAAGCACTTCTTGAGGAACTTCCGTTGTGCTTACATATTCAGGTTTTGCTGCGGCAATTTGAAGAGCTACATCGTGAACAAAAGATTTGAACATATCTCCTCTTGCAACGAAGTCTGTTTCGCAGTTGACTTCGAGAAGAACACCGACTTTTCCACCAAGGTGAATATAGCTGTCAACAATACCTTCGGAAGCAATTCTTCCTGATTTTTTGGCTGCAGTTGCGAGTCCTTTTTCTCTCAAAATTTCAACTGCTTTATCCATATTTCCATCGGCTTCTTCAAGTGCGCGTTTGCAATCCATCATGCCGGTGTTGGTTCTTTGTCTCAATTCCATTACGTCTTTACTTGTAAATGCAGGCATTTATATATCCTCCTAATTACTCTTCGGTAGAAGCGGTTTCTTCTGCGACAGCTTCTTCTACGACTTCTTCGTCTGCTTCGTCTTCGACATTAACTTGAATTCCTTCTTTTGCTTCGATAACTGCATTTGCAATTACAGATGCAATGAGTTTTATTGCTCTAATAGCATCGTCGTTTCCGGGAATTACGTAATCAACTAAATCAGGATCACAGTTGGTGTCAACGAGTGCGACAATCGGAATACCTAAAGATCTGGCTTCTTGAACTGCAATGTGTTCTACTTTTAGGTCAACAACAAACAATGCACCGGGAAGTGATCTCATGTTGCGGATGCCTTCCAAGTTTTTCTTAAGAACATCTCTTTCGGCTTTAAGTTTGATAACTTCTTTTTTAGGCAAAAGGTCGAATTCGCCAATTGCTTCCATTTGATCAAGTTTGTTGAGTTTGTCAATTCTTGTACGAATTGTTTGGAAGTTGGTAAGAGTACCACCTAACCATCTTTGATTCATATAGAACATTCCACAACGTTCTGCTTCGGATTGGATTGCGTCTTTTGCTTGTTTCTTCTTACCTACAAACAAAATAGATTTTCCGCTCTTGGCTACATCATAGACAAATTTGTATGCCTTTTCGATTTGTTGAACGGTGAGTTCGAGATCGATGATATGAATATCGTTTCTCGCATCAAAGATGTACTTCTTCATTTTAGGGTTCCATCTTTTTGTTTGGTGACCGAAGTGGACACCTGCTTCTAGCAATTGTTTCATGCTAATTACTGCCATAGTTGTTTACCTCCTTGTTTTTATTCCTCCCCGCGTATCTACATCTCCAACTACCATTTAGGCAACGGTTGAAAACTCCTCGTCGGGTGCGTTATGGCTTTTTGTATAATAACATAGTTTTCAGTATAGAGCAAACACTTTTTGTGTTTTTTCTAAAATTTATCGAGATATGCTTGCAATATTAGTGTTGCGGCGATTTTATCAACAACTTTTTTTCTATTTTCCCGTCTGACACCGCCTTCAATTAGGACTTTTTCGGCTATAACCGTCGTAAGTCTTTCATCTTGATACACAACAGGAAGTCCTGTTTTTTCGTGCAGCATTTCGCCCCATTTTCTAGAAAACTCAACCCTAGGACCTTCTGTTCCGTCCATGTTTATAGGGAGACCTATAATAATCGTGTCGCAATCATATTTCTTGCATGCGGCTACTAAATATTCAAGATCCTTTTCTTCGTTGTTCTTTTGTCTAACGTATGTCTCTTGTCCGTTGGCGATAATGCCCATCACATCGGATGTCGCTATTCCTATTCGAACATCTCCTAAATCGAACGCTATTTTTCTCATTTTGGTATTTTATTGCAAAGTTAATAGTTGATTTTGAACAATTCAAAATACGATTGCGGATGATCGCACACGTCACATTGTTTAGGAGCATCTTTCGACAAAACGATATTGCCACAGTTGCGGCATTTCCATGCGACTATTTCATCTTTTTTGAAGACTGAATCGTTGTTGATTGCTTGAGCCAAGGCTCTAAATCTTTCTTCGTGTGCTTGTTCTACTTTTGCAACTCCCAAGAATTTTTCGGCAAGATCCGGAAATCCTTCTAGTCTTGCGGTGTCTGCAAATTCTCTATACATAGCGGTCCATTCTTCATTTTCACCTTGTGCGGCAGTCAATAAATTTTCATAGGTCGAACCACTGTTTTCGCCTAATGCCTTAAACCACATTTTCGCATGTTCTTTTTCATTTAGAGCAGTTTCTTGAAAAATTGCAGATATTTGTTCATATCCTTCTTTTTTTGCCGTAGATGAAAAATAATCATATTTGTTACGGGCTTGGCTTTCGCCTGCAAAAGCAGTCAACAAATTCTTTTCGGTTTGTGTTCCTTTTAATTCTTTCATAAATGTTCTCCTTTATTTTTGCGTTTTTAAGACTTTTACATCTTTTTCTTTGCCATTTTTTGATGGCACATAAAATATTTGAGATTTTATACTGTCGGGTAAATATTGCTGGTCAACATATCCACCGTAGTCGTGCGGATATTTATATCCTGATACTTTTTGATCGCCCTTAAAATTTTTATCCCTTAGATACATTGGAATGTCGTCATGACACTCTTTGGCAAATTTTTCTGCCGAATATAGGGCATTTACAACTGAATTAGATTTCGGTGCCAAACATACATATATGATTGCTTCTGTCAAAGGAATTCGTCCTTCGGGATACCCTAATTTTTCATAAGCAATCATTGCGTTGGTAGCAACAACGAGTGCATTGGGATCGGCAAGACCTACATCTTCTGCCGAATGAACAATGAGGCGCCTACAAACCAGCAACGGATCGCAACCTGCTTCAATGAGCCTTTCCGCATAATAGACGGCAGCATCGGGATCACTACCTCTCAAACTTTTGCAAAATGCTGACAAAATATCGTAATAGAGTGATTCGTCCACATTCATGGCTTTATGCGATACACATTGTTCTGCGATTTCTAATGTTATTTTTATTACACCGGATTCATTTAGAGGTGTTGTCAAAACCGCAAGTTCTAAGGCATTTAATGCCGATCTCATATCGCCGTTAGAAATGTTTGCAAAATGGTTCAATGCATCATCGTCAATATCAATTGAATAATTGCCGAGCCCTCTTTCTTTATCATTGATTGCTCTAATCAGCCCTTTTTTTATATCAAGAGATGTCAAAGGCTTAAAAACAAAGACTCGACATCTAGAAACAATAGCATTTGTCATCGATACATAGGGATTTTCGGTTGTAGAACCGATGAATACTATTTCTCCTTTCTCTATTGCCGACAAAACACAATCTGACTGTGATTTGTTCCATCTGTGACATTCATCGAGAAGCAAATATGTTTTTTGACCATATAGACTTAGTCTTGAAACAGCATTGTCAATTATTTTCTTTGCATCGGCAACACCCGAAGAAACAGCATTAAGTTTTTCATAAGCGCTTTTCGTGCAATTGGCAACGATATTGGCAAGTGTTGTTTTCCCGCACCCGGGAGGACCATAGAAAATACAACTACCTAAGCGATCTGCCTCGATAGCTCTACGTAAAAAACCATTTTTTCCAACGATATGTTCTTGACCAAAAAACTCGTCCAATGTACGAGGTCTCATTCGTTCTGCTAAAGGAGCTTTATTTTCTTTTATTGCATCGAACAAATCCATGATGTAAATATACCATGAATGAATAGTAATTTCAAGTCAATTTCATAAATTGACATTTGACATCAAAGGACTAAAAAATTACAAAATTTAACACAAAAAATTATCATGTTGTATTCTTAATTATGCAATGTTTCGTAATAATCGACGTGCAGATTTTTGCTAAATTTAAGAGTTTTCCTCTCTTTTTCGAATTATTTTTCTAAAACTAATAAATTTATTTGAATAAATTAAACACATAACTAAATGAGTTGATTTTTTTCTTTACTCGTGATAAAATGTAAAGCGAGTTACACAGATGACTGCGGTTTTATACCGAGGAAAGTCCGAGCATCATAGGGCAAGACGACAGTTAACGGCTGCCGGAGGCGACTCTAGGGATAGTGCAACAGAAATATACCGCCATTTAATGGTAAGGATGGAAAGGCGAGGTAAGAGCTCACCGAGAGGTTGGTAACAACCTTTGCAATGTAAACCCCGTCCGATGCAAGACTGAAACCAATGGATTGCCCGTCCGGTTTCTTTGGTCGCTTGAACATATCGGTGACGATATGTCTAGATAGATGGTCATCAAAACAGAACTCGGCTTACGGGTAACTCAATCTTATTCGCCTCTATAGGGCGAATTTTTTTATAAAAATATATGAGCAGTTTTGCTGCTCATACATTTATTGTGATAATTAATTAACTTATTGATTGATTTTTTAGACTACTTTTCTTCTTTCTTTACAAGAGATTCTATCGCTTGTAAAAATGTATTGATATCCTTAAATTCTCTATGCACGCTTGCAAATCTAACATAAGCAACTTCATCGATTTTTACTAAGGCATCCATAACCAATTCGCCAATTTTTTTTGATGTAATTTCTTGTGCAAAACTGTTGTGAATATACTTTTCGATGTCAGATACAATTTCTTCTATTTGTACTGCCGAAACAGGCCTTTTTTCGCAAGCTTTCAATATACCGCTTTTAACTTTTTCTCTATCAAACGTTTGTCTGTTTCCATTGTTTTTTACAACCAAAACAGGGGTTAGTTCTATTTTTTCATAAGTGGTATATCTCTTTCCACAACTTTCACATTCTCTTCTTCTTCTAATCGCCGTTCCGTCATCTGAAATTCTGGAATCAATGACTTTGGAATCAAGATTTGAACAATAAGGACATTTCATGTCTCACCTCTTTTAGAGTTTTTTAATTTTTTTGATAAACGGAGGCAAAGACTCAAAATCAACTTTCATCCTTGATGTCGGAACATAATCAGGATCTTCGTCGGCAATTTTCTCCGCATTAGAAGGTGCCGGATCTTCTTTTTTGTCTATATACATATTGTCTATCTTTGTATTACTATCAGCTCTTCCGCCAAGGGTATCTCTAAGTCTTGTAGATGCATAAGGGTTGATACCGCTATTGTTTTTCTTTTTATTGTCCATTCCGGTCGCTATAATAGTAACAGAAACTTGATCCTTAAAATCGGGATCTATTCCGTATCCAAAAATAATATTTGCATCACGAGAAACGGATCCGCTAACAATTTCTGCAGCATCTTCAACTTGGCTAAGGCATAAGGTTCTATCCCCTACGATGTATAAAATAACGCCTGTAGCCCCTTCAATAGTCGTTTCTAGTAAAGAGCTTTGAGAGGCTTGTTTTATAGCGTCAATGACCTTGTTTGCCCCTTTTGCGCACCCCATACCTATATGGGCTGTTGCACTATTTTGAAGAACATTTTTTATATCTGCAAAATCAAGATTTATCAATCCGTTGCGAACAATTATGTCTGTTACTCCTAATATTGCTTGTTTTAACACATCGTCAATAACCATAAAGGCTTTTATAAGTGTTGCATCTTTAGGCAAGATTTCTCCTACCTTTTCATTAGGTATTACAATAAGAGTGTCAACGTATTTTTTCAACTCTTCAATGCCACTCTCGGCATTTGCAATTCTTCTGCTTCCTTCATAACGAGTGAAAGGTTTGGTGACAACAGCAACAGTCAAAATGCCCATTTCTTTGGCTACTCTTGCAACTACCGGTGCGGCTCCTGTTCCGGTTCCTCCGCCCATACCTGCAGTAATAAACAATAAATTCGTGTCTTTGATAACGTCTTTTATGTCTTCGATAGACTCTTCTGCCGCACGTTTTCCAATATCGGGATCAGAACCTGCTCCAAGTCCGGAAGTAAGCTCTACACCTAATTGTACCTTAGTTGCTGCTTTAGAAACATTTAATGCTTGTAAGTCGGTGTTCATTGAAATAAATTCGCAAGTATTTACTCCCGATATTATCATTCTGTTGACAGCATTTCCACCGCCTCCACCGACGCCTACAACTTTAATTACTGCACCTTTGTTGTTCATTGTGTTGCCTCCTATATGTTAAAAAGAGAACGTATTTTTTCTAAAATACTCATATTTTTTTGAAATTCTTCTGTATATACCATGAGAGATTCAATTAATGCATCGCTTGCGGAATTGAGTTCTGTATGCATTGGCGATACTATCACTACAAATCTGTTGAGAATTTGTTCTATAATACTTTTTACGCCTATTATGTTGCCGATTCCGTCTCCTGTCAAAGCAATTGAAACATTTTCATCGATATTTTTATTTATTTTTTCGATGGCTTTTTTGATACAATCCGAAACAAGATACAACACATCTAGACATGCAGCATGAACATCGCTCATAAGATAATTCTTGGTAGATCCGTTGAAATTCAATGTATAAACAGAATCTTCCGAAAAATCTATATTTAGGTTTATTTTATTTAATAATTCTAGCGACTCGGCATACGTAATATTGAGTCTGTCCATGAGTTCTGAAACAATGTAAGCCGTACCGACAGGGAAAGTTGCACTAAACAATACACTATCGTCTTTTACATAGGTAACCGAAGTGGACATAAAGTCAGAATCAACTAAAATAGCTCCTCGCCCGGAAAGTTCTCTGGGTAATACATACAATGCTTCGGACAGTATTGTCGGGCAATACTCAACCTTTACATTGATATTTTTCGCTATCATATCAAACAAATCTACAAAGTATTTGTCGGCAAGTATATATGACAAATCGGCAACGACATTTTTTGTTACCATTCCTACTATATCACTTGCCTTTTCCAAACTATCCGTTCCATAAAAATTGGGAGTGCACACCAAAGCCACAAATTTTCCTTTGGACGTATATGTGTCCCCATATTTATGAATTTTTTCAATAATTTTGGGGGTAATTTTGCAAGCATTCTCAAAATTGTAGCGCACTTTTTTGTTTACGACCGGAGTAAACTCTCCAGGTACGCCAACAGTGATTGTCTTGATTTTTACTCCAACATATTGTTCGGCATTTTTTACAAGTGTTTTGACAGCATCAAGAACACTGTCTTCGTCAAAGAATTTGCCGTCAGTATATCCGTCATATTTCAAATCTTCTCTATAAAGTACACGAAAAACTTTACCATCCTCTTTTGACAAAAGAATTGTAATTTTGTCTGACTTGATATTAAGACTTGTATTTATAAATAATTTACTCATTATATTCACCTAAATCGAAGACAACTTTAACGTTTTGCAATATTTTATATTTTATCATATAAATGATAAATCGTCAATCTTACCTTTTATATGGTTAAATCGTGTCTATCTATCTCATTGATATTGTAGAACGATTCTAATTTGCTTTTTACAGTTGAAAGCAGTGTTGAATTTGTATTGTTTGCCGCTACATCAATCTTAAAACTCACATTACTGAAGTTTCTCAACTTGACATAAACGTATTTTTTTTCTGCATCAAATTTTATCTCGCTAACCAAAGTAAAAAATCCGCTGTCGTCAAAATCATTATTGTAAAATGCATAGGTTAGACTTCTGACAAATTTCAATTCATTGATATTCAGAGAGTTTTCGATTTCGATTCCGACTATATCTATTAAATCTTTATATGATTCGGAATTTTCAACTACTTCTTGTATCTTAAAATCGGCATCAGTCGGGATCACTTTTCCGTCAGATTTATGTACCAAAAACATAGGTTTTAGAACGTCAATGTTTATGATAACCTTATTGGGATATACTCTATCAATTGATTTGAGTTGCAATCTGCCGGTTTTAAGTTCGTTGTTTAGACTTTGCTTTGCATATTCGTCTCTTAGCGATAAAATGTTTTCGCCGACTTTTATTCCACACATATCAGAAATTTCTTTTTCTGTATATTCATCGGTATTTTCGGAAAAATTGACCACAATTTTGTCGATATTAAAAATCTGCCCTACAACCGCAATAGCGGATATAAGCGCAAGACCTATTATTATCGCAATAATTCGTTTACCCATAAAAATCTCTCAATTATTTGACTATATATAATAATATATCACTCAATATTGTTTTCGTGCAACTTATTTTTATTCATATTGAGTTGATTTTTATGTTTTTATGTTCAAACAACAATATTTTACACTGAGTAAACAACTAATTGCTTATAGAGAAAACGATTTGAATAACCCGAAAGTTATTCAAACCATTTTACAAAATCTTCGTTGTTGTCATCGTCCATTGATTCAACAGTTTCAACGGTATGCTCTTCGGCATCAACTACCGGTTTTTTCAAGAAAGTGTTTACCGCAATCAACATAAACGCAACAATCGCAACAACCAACACGTAAGTCGCAACAAAGATTTTTCCGTATTTTGTTAATTTCCCGGGGATTTTTGAGACAACTTGCGATTTTTTGTTTTGTCCGACTGCTTTCTTTTTAGAATCAAGAAATTCCTCTCTTGTCAAAACTTTTTCGGTTTTACTTGTACGATTTAATACACTTTCCATATATTGATCATAATCGTCATAAGATTGTGCAGAACTAGACATTACCATATCATTATTTGATACTGCTTCATAAGACGATGAATAATCATCGACATCATAAAAATCTTTTTCATTGCTAAAAGTTTTTTCTTGTTTTCCTAGCAAAAATCTATCATAGTCGGTAAGAGTAATACTATTCGCAATGCGATCAATATTTGCACACGATTCATTATTTCTTCTTATAGTAACCATATTAATTCCTCCTAGATCCGTTCAAAAACTCTTAGTTTTGCGCTTTCAGATCTTTTATTATTTTTTATTTCTTCCTCCGTAGGAAGGATGGGTTTGTTTGTTATTACTATGCCCTCTTGCTTTTTATCGCAAACACATATCGGTATATTTTTAGGACATATACAATCTAATTCCAAATACTTGAAAGATTGTTTTACTATTCTGTCTTCTAGGCTGTGAAATGTAATAATTGCAAATCTACCGCCCGGATTCAACCTTAACGAAATTTTTTCTATAAATTCGCTAAGACCTTTTAATTCATCGTTGACAACTATGCGCAACGCTTGAAATACTCGTTTTGCAGGATGACCGCCTTTGTAACTTTTGGGATAGCATCCTTTTATCAAATCTGCCAAATCAAGAGTTGTTTCGATAGGTTTTTGCGATCGTCTTTCCACTATTTTTGATGCGATTTTCCTAGACAATTTTTCTTCGCCGTACTTGAAAAATATGTCTGATAATTCTTTCTCGGTATAAGTTGCTATTATATCTTTTGCAGTTATACCTTGCGAACGATCCATTCTCATATCAAGGATCGCATCTTTCATGTATGAGAATCCTCGTTCTGCTTCATCAAGTTGATAACTACTCACTCCAAGATCAAGCAATATGCCGTCCACTTTTCCAACTCCGATACTATCTAGTTTTGATTCGATATCTTTATAATCGGAATGGATTAGTGTATATAATCCCTCAAATCCTTGTAGTCTTTTTTTAGTAGCATCGAGAGCTTCTTGATCTTTATCTACCGCATACAGGTGTCCGGATTTAAGTATTTTTACTATTTCAAGGCTGTGACCACCGCCGCCGGCCGTTCCGTCGATATAGACTCCGTTGGGTTTTACATTGAGCGATTTTATTGCTTCTTCTAGTAGAACGCTTTTATGAGTAAATTCCATTATTTGTTTTCGCATTGAGCAATAATCGCTTTGTCGATTTCGTCGGACGTGACCACAAATTGTTCGAATAACTCTTCAGACCAAACTTCAAGTCTATTTTGCATACCGACTATTACGACATTTTTGTCAATTTTGGCATACGACTTCATATCGGCATTGAGTATAAAACGATGTTGCCCGTCCAATTCAAATTCCTCTGTTCCTGAACTAAATAGTCTAAGCAATTTTTGTGCAGAAAAATCAGAAATCGGCACATTAGCTATGTTCATTAAAGAAAACATCTTTTCCATTTGGTCTGCAGACATTATATAGAGACAGTTTTGAGGACCGCGCATAATAACCGGATTCAAAGTTCTTATTTCATCATACTTCGATGGTAATCTGACTCTATTTTTTTCATCAAGCTTTGCTTTTGCAGAACCGTAAAAAAACATTTTCCGCCTCCTTCTAAGATTTCACGATTATTTTATATCATACAATTCCCACATGCAACCACTTTTTCCCACACAGATGCATTTTTTACTTTTTTTTTACTTTTTTATGGCAATATATGTAATATTTGAAGCGAAATTTCTATGCAAAAAGTTAACATTTGTTTAGAAAATAAAAAATCGGCTCTTTATAGAACCGATTATTAGATAAAATATCATATGCTTTGCTAGATTATTTGTACTAGTTTATTTTTAACAACATCACACGATGTCAAATAATAAGGTATGTTGTTTTTAATAATTTTTAATCTATATATAGGATGTTTTCCATGCAAATGTCCAAACACAACTGCATCAGCTCCTACTTCTTCAACTTTTTTTGTGTATTCGCTATCTTCTGTCTTGTTGTTAAACGGTGGATAATGAAACAAAACAATAAGTTTATCGCCCTCTTGCTTAATGTTTTGGGCTACATCTAACGATAAACCGAGTCGAATATATTCTCTATCAAAAAGTTTTTTATCTTCTTCGGTGTAAGGTTTTCCTTTTTCTTCAACGGTATAACCTTTAGTTCCACAAAATACAACATTGCCGATTCGAATTGCATTGTTTTGAATTGCAAACACGTTATTAGGAAGCACGGCTTTCACTTTTGAATAACTTGACCACCAATAATCGTGGTTTCCACGAACGATTATTTTGAAGCCTTTTAGTTCGTTAAATATTTCCATGTCGGGTTTTACGCCGTCAAGAGACATTGCCCACGAAAAATCACCCGGGACCAAGACTACATCTTCGTCCTTAACACGTGAGTTCCAGTCTTTTTTGATTTCTTCAAAATGATCTTCCCAAACATCTCCAAAAATACTCATTGGTTTTTCGTTGTCAAATGACAGATGAAGATCACTTATTGCATAAACATTCATATTTATCTTTTATATCGCTTAAATTTTTACAATATCAAATATCTTCAACACTCGTAGTTTCCATAGAAATTACAGATTGAATTCTTTCTAAAATTTCGGTTCTACCTTGTTTTGTATAATTGGAAACAACAAAAACATTGTCTTTTCCTATCATCAACTTATTGGCAATGTCTCGTCTTGCATTATTTTGTTGTGCTCTAGATAGTTTGTCTGCTTTTGTCGCTATTATTGTATATTGTATATTATAATGAGATAGAAACGATATCATATCTATATCGTTTTGAGACGGAGTATGTCTAATATCAAGCAACAAAAAGAAGTTTTTTAGTTGCGGACTATTTAGCAAGTACCCTTCTATTAGCCCACCCCATTTTAATTTTTCTTGTTCCGACACCCGTGCAAAACCATACCCGGGTAAATCGACCAAATAAAATTGAGATTTATTGAAAGAAAAATAGTTTATTAGTCGAGTTCGTCCAGGTTCTTTGGATGTCTTTGCAAGTTTCGAATTGTTGGCGATTAAATTTATAAATGAAGATTTGCCGACATTAGATTTGCCCGCTATAGCAATTTCGGGGATGTTTGAAACTATGATTTTACTTGCATCTGCAACAGATGTAAAAAATTCCGCTTGTTTTATTTCCATTATTTACCAAATACAATCGGATAAACATCCAAATAAGTCTTTGCAAATATAAATGTCATGTTCTTTTTTACAACATCGGGAAGTTCATCGTAATCTTTCTTATTCTTATATGGAATAACGACCTTTTTAATTCCATTACGAAGTGCCGCCAATGTCTTTTCTTTTAGACCTCCTATCGGCAACACGTCACCTACAAGAGAAATTTCACCGGTCATTGCGACATCGTGCATGATGGGTTGTTTTGTAAGAACAGATAAAATAACCGAGGTCATCGTAATTCCCGCACTAGGACCATCTTTGGGGATAGCACCTTCCGGAGCATGAACATGAATATCGTTTTTTTCTAAAACATCTTGAGAAATTCCAAAATCACTTGCCAATGTTTTTACATAGGAAAATGCCGTTTTTGCAGATTCTTCCATAACTTTGCCCAAATTCCCGGTAAGTTGTAAGTTGCCTTTTCCGGGGATCAATGCCGCTTCCAGTTCTAGAATAGTGCCTCCGACCGATGTCCAAGCCAAACCATTGGCAACTCCGATTTGATCGGTGTCTTTCGTTTCAAGCTCATCATATATCGGTTTTCCTAGGAATTTTTCCAAATTCGTCTTTGTAACTTTGACGGGGTTTGCGTCTTTGTTTTCGGCAAACGTAACCGCAACTTTTCGCATAATCGCACCGATTTTTTGTTCAAGTTTTCTTACACCCGACTCTCTTGTGTATTTTGAAATGATATCTTTTATTGCGGAATCGGAAATAGTCACCCATCCTTCTTCGATGCCATTATCGTTCATACTCTTTTTAATAATATGTCTTTTGGCTATCTCAAATTTTTCTTCTTCGGTGTATCCGGACATCTCGATAAGTTCCATTCTGTCAAGTAAAGGAGCGGAAATCGGATCTAGAGAATTGGCCGTCGTGATAAACAAAACTTTAGATAGGTCAAAAGGCAATTCTAGATAATGATCTCTAAAATTGACATTCTGTTCGGGATCAAGTACTTCCAACAAGGCACTTGCAGGATCACCCTTGTAGTCTGCTGCCATTTTATCAATTTCGTCCATCAAGAATACGGGGTTGGCTGCACCTACAGAATGGATACTGTTTATAATACGTCCGGGCATTGCTCCAACATAAGTTTTTCTATGTCCTCTTATTTCGGCTTCATCTCTTACTCCGCCAAACGATAAACGAACATACTTCTTATTCATTGCTCTTGCAATACTTTTCGCAATAGATGTTTTTCCTACTCCGGGAGGTCCGTATAAACATATTATCGGGCTTTTTGACAAAGGCGACAATTTTCTTACTGCCAAAGATTCAATAAGTCTTTCTTTGACCTTTTTTATTCCATAATGATCTTCGTCGAGAACTTTCTTCGCATTCTCAAGACTATCGTTATCTTCCGTATAGACATTCCACGGCAATTCAAGGACAAAGTCTAAATAATTCTTCATTATTGCAGCCTCAGGAGAGGATGCTTGCATTCTACCGAGTCTTTTTACATCTTTTTTTAGTTTGTCTTTTATATCATCCGAAGCATTCAGTAACTCTATCTTTTTTAAATAATCGCCACTTTCATCTTCTTCGTCTATTTCGTCGTTTAATGCTTTAATTTGTTCACGGACATAATATTCTCTTTGATTTTGATCCATTGCTTCTTGGACTTTGCTCTCAACTTTTTCTTCGAGTTTTTCAATGTCAAGATCTTCCTCAAGTTCTGTGCATAACATCACCAATCTGTCTTCCGTATTTGTGGAAAAATAGAGATCATTATTTTCAGAGTCTATAGCATCTGCAATAAAATCTATGGTTTCGTTGATGTCGTCTAAATGCGGAGTGTGAACAAAACCTGTTGTAGAACTCATTTCCTCGTACTCTGTATATGTTGATAAGAGTCTTTTTTGGAGAGCATATACCATCGCTGATTCTTCGGTGATATAATCAACTTTTCTAACATTGATAGCAGTTTTAGAATCTTCGGGATCAATATCAAAAGTAACCATTCTCAACGTGTCAAACACTATGGTTGCAACAGTCGGAGCAAGTGTCATAATTTGTCTTACACATACCAATGTACCTATTCTTACATCTTTAGGTGCTTCCGTAGGATAAAATACGGCAAAACCGCCGTCAACCTGAGCAGATTTTATTCTTTTGACGTCATCATCAACATCAAAAATGGTGTTTTTTACAGTAACACCACTAAAATATAACTCATGTACTTTAAATATTGGTAATCTTTCTTTCATATATTATTGTATATTAAACCGATCTAATAATGGTCGGTTCTATTCCTTCTATTATAGTCTCTTTTGTAATCAATACTTCTTTTATTGTTTGGTCGGAAGGCGATTCGAACATAACATTCAACACTGTCTTTTCTACGATTGTGCGAAGGCCTCTGGCTCCGGTCTTTAATTTTATTGCTTTTTTTGCAATTTCTCTCAATGCATCATCGGTAAACGTGATTTTAATATTGTCAAGCGCAAATAGTTTTTCATACTGCTTCGTAATACTGTTTTTTGGCTCTGTCAATATTCTTACAAGCATGTCTTCATCGAGAGGTTTAAGTACTGCAACAATAGGAAATCTACCGACAAATTCCGGAATAAGTCCGTATTTTATCAAATCGTCGGGTTGAAGATCTGCTATGTTTTGGATATAATCCTTTTCGGCATCCTTTACAATACCGCCAAAACCAACTCCGCTATTATCTTTTCTATTTTCTACGACTTTTTCTAGCCCGACAAACGCACCACCGCAAATAAATAAAATATTTGTTGTATCAATTGAAATACATTCTTGCATTGGATGTTTTCTTCCGCCTTGCGGAGGGACACTAGCTATCGTAGATTCAACAATTTTTAGTAAAGCTTGTTGTACACCTTCACCTGAAACATCTCTAGTAATAGACATGTTTTCACTCTTTTTGCATATTTTATCTATTTCGTCAATATAAATAATACCTTTTTCTGCTTCTTTTATATTGCCATTGGCTGCTTTTATCAGTTTTAGAAGTACATTTTCGACATCGTCGCCTACATATCCGGCTTCCGTCAAAGTTGTAGCATCGGCAACAGCAAACGGAACATTTAGGATGTCTGCGAGTGTCTTTGCAAGTAAGGTCTTACCGCTTCCGGTAGGGCCTAAAAGAAGAACATTTGACTTGTCTAACACGACGTCATTATTATTTTGTTTTGAGTTGATACGCTTAATATGATTGTAAACAGCAACCGACAAGATTTTTTTTGCATCGTCCTGCCCGATTATATGTTCGTCAAGTTGTTCTTTTATTTGTTTTGGAGTTAGAATCGGTAATGAAGTATTACGTTCATGTTTTACGGCAGATACTTTACTATCTGTTATATTTTTCTTTGCTTGACCTAAATCCTCCGAAACAAGTTTTGCAAACCCCATAGAAATACAATCGGAACAAACATATAATCCGGTCTTTCCTTGCAAAAGTTTATCTACTTCAGATGCCTTTCTTCCACAAAGCGAGCATCTTATTTCTTGATGTTCATCCATTATTAAGCTCTCTTTTCGTAAATATTATCAATGATGCCGTATTCTAAGGCTTCTTTTGCAGACATTATTTTATCTCTATCTGTATCTTGCACAATTTTCTCATAAGTTTGTCCCGTAAATTGTGCTAAATATGTATTCATTTTGATTTTTGTTTTCTTAAGGTTCTCGGCATATATTTCAACATCCGATGCCTGCCCTTGTGCTCCGCCTAAAACTTGGTGAATAAGAATTTCACCATTGGGGAGGGCGGATCTTTTACCTTTTGTCCCGCCTGCCAATAAGAATGCACCCATTGATGCGGCTTGACCGATGCATATCGTCTGAACATCGCACTTTATGTACTGCATTGTATCATAAATTGCAAGTCCGTCTACAACCGAACCTCCGGGACTATTGATATACAAATATATATCTTTGTCGGGATCCTTTGTTTCTAAAAACAACATTTCGGCAATTATTAAATTTGCCGAAACATTGTCAACTTTTCCGTTTAGGAAAATAATACGGTCTTCAAGGAGTCTCGAATATATATCCGAACTCCTTGAACCTTGTGCAGTAGACTCAACCACGGTTGGCACTAAAACTGATTCCATTTTATTTTGGGTCCACTCAAACTCCATTATTACTCCGCCTTTTTGGTAGATTTTTTTGCTGTTGCTTTTTTCTCAGCGGGTTTTTCTTCATCGTTGCTCTCTGCCTTTTTGGCTACAAATTTGTTGTTTTCTCTCAAAAATTCAACTATTTTTTGGTTGAGAATATTGTTCTTGATGTAGCCGATCATTCCTGCGAAGTCTTTTCTTAATTCTTCTACGGTTTTTCCGGATGTTTCGGCATATTTGGAGAGTTCTTTATCAACATCCTCTTCTGTTGCTTCAAGTTTTTCGGCTTTTGCGATGGCTTCGAGAACGAGTCTTGATTTTACTGTATTTTTGGCTTCGTCTTTATATTGAGCACGGAAGTCTTCTTTGCTCATTTTTATGTATTCTAGATACATATCGAGAGTAAAGCCTTGTTGTTTCATATGGTTGCTTTCTTCTTCGACTATTGCATCCATTTCGCTTTCAATCATAACTTCGGGAAGATCGATTTCTGTATTTTCGACAATTTTAGAGAGAAGTCTGTTGGTTTCAATATTTTTTGCTCTTTGTTCGGCTTGTTCGGTAAGACGTGCTTTGACTTCCTTCTTGTATTCTTCGACTGTTGAACTCTTTTCAGAAACATCCTTCACGAATTCATCGTCAAGAGCAGGAACTTCTTTAACTTTTATTCCGTGAAGTACAATGTGGAACACTGCATCTTTTCCTGCAAGATGCTCGTGATAATCTTTGGGGAATGTAACAGAGATATCTTTTTCATCACCGATATTCATTCCTTCGACTTGTTCTTCAAATCCGGGAATAAATGAACCACTACCGAGTTCTAAGTCTTGTTTTTCGGCAGTGCCACCTTCGAATTTTACTCCGTCAACCGATCCGCTATAATCGATATTTACTACATCGCCTTTTTTAGATGCTCTATTATCAACATCGACCATACGAGAATGTCTGTCGAGTTCTCTATCGATTGCATCGGTAACATCTTTTGCCGATACTTTTACAGTTTCTTTTTCGACGGAAACATTTTTATATTCTCCAAGTTTGAATTCAGGACTTACCGTAACTTTTACAGCAAACTTTAATCCGTCTTCGGAGACTTCTTTTACTTCAAGTGCGGGAGAATCTACCAATTCTAAATTCTCTTTTTCAAAAGCATCTTGCCAATATTTTTCGATTGCAACATCGATTGCATCTTCAAAAAATACTTGTACACCATAACGTTTTACAATAACGTTCATGGGAACATGTCCCTTTCTAAAACCTTGAATTTGATATTGGTTTTTTGTTTTCTTGTAAGCCGTTTCGATACATGCGGTCCATTCTTCTTTGTTTACATCAAAACAAAGTTCTGCTTGACTATTGGATAGTCTGTTAAATTTGTATTCCATTTTAACCTCCGGTTGTAATACTATCTAAATTAGTATTGAATATATTAACATAAAAGATACAAAATGTAAATAGAAAAATGTAAATAGAAAATATAAAATTTCAAATCTTTTTACTGCCAATCTAGACAAATGATTGCTACATTGATATAATATTTTTATGGCAAACGATGTTATTCTTCTAAAATCTCTCGCCGACGAACTAAACTTTGAATTGTCAGGTGGAAGAGTAAATAAAATATATCAACCAAAATCCGACGAATTGGTCTTTCTTGTAAAACAACAAAAAGAAAAATTTCTCATTATGTCGGCAAATCCGACGTATCCCAGAATTTATACAACAAACGAAAAATCAAATTTCCCGGTATCTGCACCATCGTTTTCTATGCTTTTACGAAAATATCTCTCGACATCACGAATTGAAAAAGTCGAACTTTTTAATTGCGATAGAATAATTAGAATAACTTTTTCGTCAACAAACGAACTCCATGACTCTAAAAAGTACTACCTATATTTCGAAGGACTGGGACGATATTCAAATATTGTCTTGGCGGACTCTGACAATATTATTTTGGATGCAATAAAAAGAATGAGTTTTGGACAAAGCACGAGAGTACTTCTACCGGGGATCGAGTATCCTATACAAGACCATACAAAAATACGGCTTGATAATCAAGTTGAAGTTGAAAATATATTAAATTCTGTTGCTGCTGCTACCGAAATAACCGATAAACTGTCAGGTGTATCCAAGGCTACAGCAAAAGAAATTTTCGCATCGAACAATAAGACAGAAAGGCTAAACCAACTTTTGAATCCAATTAAGTATGGATTGTTTTCACCTACAATTCATAGTGGTTCTGCAGGCGTCACACCTACTCCGTATCTCACGGATAAAAAAGTCTCATCTTATAAAACATTAAACGAGGCTCTTAGCAATTTTTATAATCAAGTATCACAAAACGAAACAATAAAGGAAAATGGAAAACAAGAAATCAAGATATTAAAAAAATTGATTTCTAAATATGAAAAACAAAAAAAGACATGTATTGAAACGCTTTCAAGACAAAATGAAAATGAAAAAAATATGATTTACGGTAATTTGATTTTGTCTTATATTTATATGATAAAGAAAGGTGATAAAGTCTTACACGCATTTGATTATAACACAAATCAAGAAGTAGATATTGTTTTAGATCCGTTGAAATCTCCAAAAGACAATGCCGAATCATATTTTAAAAAATATAAAAAATTAAAACGATCTTTTGAAGTTGCCACCCAAATGCTTGATGATGCAAACTACAATCTTGAATATTTAGAGAACATAAAAATGTCTCTAAATATGATAAATTCTGCAAAAGAGTTGAACGAAATTAGATCAGAATTGCTTTCTTATGATCACACAAAAACTACATCCAAGCAAAAAAAAGAAAAGCCGTCAGAAATCTATTGTGAGACATTTGCAGGTTTTAAGATATATGTAGGCAAAAATGGCATCCAAAACAACAAATTAACATTTGAAATTGCAAAGGGTGGAGATATATGGTTGCACGTAAAAGCCGCACACGGATCTCACGTTGTAATTGTCACAGATAATAAAGAGGTTCCTTATTCCGTCATTTATCATGCTGCCGTACTTGCTCTAAAATATTCTCAAGCGGAATCATCTAAAAAGGCCGAAGTAGATTATACAATGCGTAAATATGTAAAACGAAGAGGTTCTGCTCCCGGCATGGTAAATTATACCAATTATAAGACTATAATGGTAAAACTAGATTAAATTTTATTGTTTTATTTCGGTTCGGAGTTTTGTCAAAACCTTATCAAAATATTCCGGAAGCGGTGCCGTGAAAGTCATTTCAACATTTTTTGTCGGATGAACAAAGGTCAAAGAGTATGCATGTAAAAGTTGACCATTTAGCATAAATTTATTACTTCCGCCATATAGAGTATCCCCTACTATCGGATGATTTATTAAACGCATGTGAGCACGAATTTGATGCGTTCTACCGGTATGAAGTCTAGCTTCAATCAATGTATAATTACCAAACCGCTCTCTTACGAACCAGTCGGTCAACGCATCTTTTCCCGTCCAATCTAGAGAATATCTAAGTCTATTATCTTTGTCACGCCCTAACGGGAAATTTATTGAACCGCTATTTTCTTTTATATTGCCATCAACAAGGGCTAAATAGTATCTCTGGGCGGTCTTTTCGGCTATTTGTTTTGATAACGACAAATGGGCTACATCTGTTTTGGCGACGACTAAAAGTCCCGATGTATTCTTATCTATTCTATGCACAATTCCCGGGCGTTCTACTCCGTTTATCGACGATAAATTTTTTGCATGAAACAACAATGCATTAACCAATGTATGAGCCGGTTCCGTATCGGACGGATGAACAGAGATGCCCTGTTGTTTGTTTACAACAATAACGTCGTCATCTTCGTAAATAATGTTGATCGGAATATTTTCAGGCTCTAAATCAAGTTTTTTAATTTCGGGAATTTCGACTTTAACTAAAACTCCGTCGGACACTAAAAATGAAGACCTTTTAACCTGTACTCCATTTACAGAAACTCGCCCGTCTTCAACAAGTTTTTGCAAATAACTTCTTGTATAACTATTGGGACAGTTTTGTGCCAAAACTTTGTCAAGACGAAGTTTTCCGTCACATTTTATAGTAAAAATCAGTTCTTCCATGCTATTTATCACTATTAGTGTCGTCGGAGGACTGTTCTTCAGAGTTGTCGTTAACTTTTGATGATTCTTTTATTGGATTGTTTTCCAACAAAGATTCTTCAGCTTTTGATTCATCCGCTGTAGTTGCTTTTTGGGTGGCATACTTTTTAGCATCACTATTATAGAAAAATATTAAATAGACTATTACTACTACCGCACCTACAGTTATACAAGAATCGGCAAAATTAAATACACCTACCCAATTAAAAATGCCTTTCAAATCAATAAAATCACGGACGTAGCCTAGGAGAAATCTATCAATCATGTTGCCTATTGCCCCTGCTAAGATTAAAATCAAACCGCTTCTTAAACAAGGATTACGCCACTTTATTGACCAAATCTGAAATACGATTACGGCTATCGCCGAAACGAGCGAAACAAATGCCAATATCAAAGCATTTCCACTCAACACCGAAAACGCTGCTCCTGTATTTTCTCTTGGACTAAGATTCAAAAATCCGTCTATCAATACTTTGTCTTCACCTGCTTTGGCAAGAGGTCCATAAATATACTCTTTTGTTAATAAGTCTATTGCTACAAGTACAATTACAATTAAAATCTCAATTGCTAAAATCAAACCATACTTCTTTATTTCATCTTTTGTAGGCAACTTTATTTTGCTCATAAATAAATCAATCCTCTCAATGTGATTATTTATATAATCTATCCCCGAATAATGCTCGCCCCGGACGTATCGAAGTAACACCGCATTCGATTGCAATGTCATAATTTTCGGACATTCCGCCGGAATATACCGATACCGAGGAAAATTCTTTTTTCAGTCTTTCGAATAGATCTTTCCCTTCTAAAAACAGTTGTTTTAGATATATTTTATTGGTGGTTTTTGGAGTTACTACCATAATTCCTTTTAGAGTTATTCCTTGAAGTTTTTCAATTTCATAAGCAAGTTCAAATGCGTTTTCAATAAATACTCCGCTTTTTGACAATTCTTTGCCCAAATTTACTTCCATCAATATATCTTGATTTATATGTTTTTTTATTGCGACAGAAGATATTTCCTTCGCCAGATCAAGCCTATCTACAGAAGAAATATATCTAACTTCTCCAACCAAATACTTTACTTTGTTCTTTTGCAAAGTGCCTATAAAATCAAATATCGCTCCACAATCTTTCTTTTCTTTCCATTCTTGGACTTTGTTTTCGCCAAAAACTTTTACGCCCAAAGACTGGACATATTTAATTGTTTCGATATCTTGAGTTTTGGTTGCAGGGACTATTTCAACATCACCTACAATACTTTTTATTTTATTATAGTTTTGTTTAATGAGTTCTTTATCCATATTATACATTTTGTATATCGAGATTTCCGTCTTTTAACTCTTTGAAATATACTGCCTTATTGTCAACTAACGATTGATATAATCCATCGTCAACAACTTTTATGGTCAAATTTTCGGCATATACCAAAGACTCGAATGCATTTTCATGGATGTTGTTTAATGCGGTAATAGATTTAGGCAAATAAATCATTTTAATTGCAACGGACGCATTAGGAGCAGATGATTTTATTAAAAATGCATCATCTCCAATTCCAACTACCGGCAAAGAGTTGTATTCGGATGCAATATATATGTCTTCATTATACCCTGCGTATCCGGTGACAATATATGCATCATTCGTGCTATTTAGTTCATAAACCAAACCATAAGTTCCTTCTGCTTCGCTTTTCCATTTTGCCGTATATGTGGCAGACTCAACAACTTGAGGGAATGTTTTTAGATAATTTTCTTGATCGCCTTTAGTCTCGAACCACCCGTTAAAGTGATATATTGTGCCATCCTCGGCTGTTACATCGGTCGTATCAAAAGTTTCTTCGATTTTGTCGCCATAGTAATAAGTCTTTGTTCTGGAATTAGAAGTCTTCATATCATCCTTAAATTGGATATGATATTCAAGTTTTTCGGCTATCAAATATATATCTATGTTATATACGAACTTGTCATCATATGTCGATGCCGTCAACCATTGGTCAATAAATGCAGAATTAAATATGATTTCGCCAAGTGAAGTAGATTCTATTCCGTTTAATTTATATTTCGTGACACGATATTGTGCTTTGACTTGAGAATTTATTTGAGAAGTATCCACATCAAACGAATTGCTTTCGCCATAGTTTAACGAAATATAATCCGTAGTTTTTTCGGTACCGTCGGAAGAATAATCTCCTGTCAAAATATATCTATACTTTATGGATCTCAAATCGTTGATTTTAAGTATAAAAGTCATTGCACTGGACGGTTGAAGATAATCTTCTGTTATTGCATTAGACGATCCCTCAATTGTCCATCCAAAATCATTATATTCTTTATCGTATGAAGGAACCTTCGATACTATCGCATATCGATCGGGAAGTGCAATTTTTTCGTTAAATGTTGTTTCAATTGTAGCAATAGTCGTATCACCGGATTTGAATATATTTTTGTATATATTTGCTTTTCGGTTTTCTTTTACATTTGTTGCTGCCGTAATATTAAGTGCCGATATTTCTTGAGGCGTAGTGTATTCTATTCCATCTACAACGAAATAGTAAGTATATCCTTCTTGCGTAGATAATGTCGGCGTATAATTTATCGGATTGTTATATTCCACTTGCAAGGTTTTATATTCTACTGTGTTTTCATAGCGATAGAATTTGACATCATATTTTTTAATCGAATATACAGCGGTAAAACTATAATTTTTTGTAACATTTATAAAATTGTCAATAGGAGATAAATCATCGGTTTTGCAAAACACACCGACTTTTCCTTGTTGCGATATAACATAAGGGAAGGTGTTTATCGTGGTATTGTATGCTACCGTCAAACATGGTACATGCACATAATATAAATTGCCGTCCATGTTCAAAACATTGGCATTAACTTCTACCGAATCCAAATAAACTTTGCCATCAATATATGAATACTCTTTACTATTTAATGTAAAAGTTCCGTTTTCTAAGGCAACGGATTGCTTTTCCATTTCATATACTTTGTTATCATACAAGTGATAATTTTTCTCGTTTTCTACAGCATTATTAAACACATCAAACGACATAGAATTAGGTTTAATTGCTGTTTCTTTTAATAAAAACAGCGAATCTTGATTATTAAATCGTACTGTAAACAAGTCGATGTCATAGATCAAATAAACTTTAATTTTAGGCGTAAGTGAAGATTGAGAATCGAGGTAACTGCTAAGAATATCGAGTTTACAAGAATTGTCGTTTTCATATTTGATTGCTGTATATGAAGACGTTTCTGAATTTTTAATTTCCCAACCCCTAAATGTATAACCGGAAATTGCAGATGACGATGTTTTTGAGAGCAAAATCGAGCTTTTTTCTCTAGTTCCAATCGGCAAATTTGCACCGCTTACGGTATAACCGCTTTCGTTAAGTTTAGAGTCGGTTGTCAAATTATCTCGTACAATTGTTTCACCTGTTGCGGCGATTTCTTTTCCGTCTTCGTTGATTCTAACCACATAATACTCAATATCAACTTTTCTTTTATCGACGAATTTTGCGTAAAACGTTGTATCGGTTTTTAGTGTATATGGAAATTCCACTAGTGTCGATGATGAAAAATCGGAAGATAGATACCACTCAACATCTAAATATTCATATTTTCTTACACCATCATACAACTTATATGTATGCGACGGACGAGAAAGTTTTGAAACTGTCTTTTCTGAAATAGGTTCAATATAATTGCTTCCTAATGCACCTAAATCAAAAACGGCTTTGTATTTTATCTCATCAACAGGTTTTTCTTTTACAATAACACATAAGAACGCTTTGTATGGTTTGCTATTCTCGTAATAAGTAACCGTAAGATTATAAATTCCAACCGATGAAAGTGAAGATAATTCAGACGAAACGAACATATCTTCGGTTGTTGAAATTTCTTCCGATGTATCGTCTCTTTTTATAATGAGGTGATATGATGTCGGATCAAATGTGTCTCCAACAAAAATTTCTATCGGGGAATTTTCCGAACCTTCTTTAACTTTTATTGAAATTTGTTTTTCGGTAGTACCGGAATTGCTTTGAGAATCAGTGCAACCTAAAAAAGTAGCAATTACAACCACCAAAATTACAAATATGAAAATAAAATTGCGATAAAGTCTTCTCATACATTTTTATTATATTCTATTAAGAATATAAATGTCAATAATTAAAATAATACAAAAGGCCCGCATTTGCGAGCCTTTTTGTCATTAAGTATTCTAAATTATGACGATTTTTAGAGTTTTTCAACAAGTCTAAGATCTACACCTTTTTCGGAAATCTTAATAACTTCAACTCTTACTTTATCTCCAATATTTACGACGTCTTCAACTTTTTCAACTCTTTCTTTTTTAAGTTTTGAAATATGAATCATTCCGTCTTTTCCGGGGGCATATTCAACGAATGCACCGAAGCCATAAATTCTAACAACTTTGCCGTCGTAAAGCTCGCCAACTTCGGGATCTTTAACGATGCCGTTGATCATCTTCTTGGCCTTATCAATAGACTCTTGATCAATGGAAGATACAAGAACTCTTCCGTCGTCATTAATGTCAATTTTTACGCCTGTTTCTGCAATGATTTTATTTATAGTTTTTCCACCGCTACCGATAACATCTTTGATTTTATCGGGATCGATGTCAAAAGATACAATTTTAGGAGCAAACTTAGAAAGTTCTTTTCTAGGAGCAGGTAAAACTTCTAGCATCTTGTTGAGAATAAAGAGTCTTCCTTGTCTTGCTTGTTCTAGGGCTGTACGAAGAATTTGCTCGTTGATACCTTTAATTTTGATATCCATTTGAATTGCAGTGATACCATCTTTGGTGCCGGCGACTTTGAAGTCCATATCGCCAAAGAAGTCTTCCAAACCTTGAATATCGCTCATAATTGAAACTTTGCCGGTTTCATCATTTTTGATAAGTCCCATTGCTATTCCTGCTACAGGAGCCTTAATCGGTACACCTGCATCCATCAAAGCCAAAGTGGAACCGCATACAGATGCTTGTGAAGTTGAACCATTAGAGGAAAGGATTTCCGAAACAGTTCTTATTGCATACGGGAAGCTTTCTTCGTTGGGAAGAACGGGTTCTAGTGCTCTTTCAGCAAGTGCGCCGTGTCCTATTTCACGTCTGCCGGGGGTTCTTAGAGGTTTTGCTTCACCGGTAGAATATCCGGGCATATTGTAATGGTGCATATATCTCTTGAAGTTTTCTTCGTCGATACCTTCTAGTTTTTGAACATCGGAAATCGGTCCGAGTGTGGCCGTTGTAAGTGCTTGGGTTTGGCCTCTTGTAAACACGCCTGAACCATGGACTCTGGGAAGGATACCCGCTTCACACCAAATAGGTCTAATTTCGGTAAGAGTTCTTCCGTCGGGACGAACACCTTCGTTTTCGATACGGCTACGAACATATTTCTTTTTGAGAATATAAACTTCATCGGCAACATCTTTTAGATTGTCGGGATAAATATCTTTGAAGTGGTCTTGAATGTCTTGATCAACTTCTTCTTCTCTCTTTTGACGTTTTGTTCTGTCAAACTCTGCAAACATATATTCGATTTTGTCTTGAGCATACGCTTTGACTGCATCGGCAATGTCTTCAGGGACATGTTTTATAGGTATAATTGTCTTTTCTTTTCCGACTTCCTTTTGAATGTCTTCTATAAATGCAACAATCTTCTTGATTTCTTCGTGGCCAAACAAAATGGCACCAAGCATTTCTTCTTCGCTTATTTCGTAAGAACCTGCTTCAACCATCATTATTGCATCTTTCGTGCCTGCAAGGTTGAGTGCGAGAAGCGATTTTGCTCTTTGTTCTGCATCAGGGTTGATAACATATTGTCCGTCAACATAACCGACAACAACCGATCCGGTAGGGCCATTGAAGGGAATATCGGATACCGTAAGGGCGATAGACGAACCAATCATTGCAAGCACTTCGGGAGAGTTGTTGGGATCAACCGATAATGCTGTGGCAATAACAATTACATCGTTGAAAATTCCTTTGTCAAATAAAGGTCTAATAGGTCTGTCAATAAGACGTGATGTAAGAATTGCTTTATCACTGGGACGACCTTCTCTCTTTTTGAATCCTCCGGGAATTTTTCCTACGGCGTACATTTTTTCTTCAAAATCTACTCCGAGAGGGAAATAATCCATACCGTCTCTTGCGGTTTTGGACATTGTTGCATTGACAAGAACTACTGTGTCACCCATTCTAACGATACATTCGCCGTTGGATTGACCGCAGTATCCGCCAATTTCGACGGACAATTCTCTGCCGCCTACCATTGTCTTAAAAATTCTGCTTTCTTTCATTGTTCCTCCATGACTGCACTTCTTCAGCAGTCGAATTTATATAAATATTTTTGTTTTAATCGATAAAAAGGGGTGGAAAAACCACCCCTATAGTCGGACCAATTATTTTGTTCTCAGGTTGAGTGCCTGTGAAATTGCTCTGTATCTTTCAATATCGGTCTTTTTGAGATATCCGAGAAGGTTCTTTCTTTTACCGACCATTTTAAGAAGTCCGCGTCTTGAATCGTTGTCCTGTTTGTGTGTACGGAGATGTTCGGTAAGTTCTGCAATTCTTTCTGTAAGGATTGCGATTTGAACTTCTGCACATCCGGTATCGGACTCAGATTTGCCGTAAGTTTTTACGATTTCTTCTACTCTTGATTTTTCCATTTTTTGTCTCCTATTTATTTGTAGTCGCCCTAGACCGAATATAAATCCAATAGGAAGGGTTGACATCCAGTCAAAGGTCGCTATTAATATATCACAAATAAAATATCGTGTAAAGCGAAATTATTAAAAAACCGAGAATAATTTATTATTCTTTATTTGTGTTTTCGATGTCGTCATCACCGTGCGAAATCGATTTCTTTTTTATGTCATAAGTTGTCACAATAATTCCCGACAATAATATCGATGCACCCGATTGAATCAAATTAAAAGGAATTTCGGAAACGGCAAGCGATAAACTCTGTGATATAGCCAGCCATCTAACAACAAAATACCCTAAAATCATCAATAACGACGAGCCGAAAAATGTTAAAATTACGAATAGCCTTGCTGTTTTCACTTTTGACACATTTTTCTTTATGATGGTACAGAGTAATCCCGAAACCAGACCTTCTAAACCTTTAATTATCAATGTCCAAGGTGCCCAATAGGCATATCCGCCTAAAAAATCGGCAAGCATTGAGCCAATGCCCCCTGAGAGCATTGTTGCCAATCCTCCTGTAAAATATGCAGAAATAAAAATCACCGCATCTCCAAGATTGATGTATCCGTCAAGTGACACAGGAATTTTCAGAAACAGTGTTGACGCAGTCGTCAAAGCCATCATAATCGCTGTAAGCGATATTTTTTTAAGGTATTTACTTCTCTTTGTTTCCACAAAAGAAATCCCTTTTCTTGTTAATAATTTCGTCTATACGCAAAAGATATTCCTCGAATCCTTTTGGAGTAGATAGGCGTTCAATTTTACGGCCATTGTTTGAGACAAGTTTTGACATACTTCCTGCCCCTGCCGAAAGTATTGTCGTCGTATCTTCCATTACATCAATATTATAGATGCATTGTTTTCCCTTTTTGGAATATCCTGTATTTTCAAGATTGTCTGCGGAATTTTTTTGTCTATACATATAATATGGAAAATATCCCGCATCTCGCAATCTATAATGAGCAAAAGACAACATTTCCGAAACATCTCCAAAAAAATTCTTTGTTTTGCCTTCTTCTGAAATTCTAGAACCTCTTTTGAGGGATAATGAATGGATTGTGATGGAATCCGAATCAAGTAATATCGCCTTATTTATACTCGTCTTGAAATTGTCAACTGTTTCATCCGTAAGGCCGGCTATCAAGTCGATATTTATAGATAAGTTGTGAGATTTGAGAATGTCGTACGCATTGTAAAAATCGGCAATCGTATGTTTTCTACCAATTTTTTGCAATGTTTCGTCAAAAAATGTTTGTGGATTTACGGATGTTCTCGTGACACCGTTTTTATTAAGTACTTCGGCAAGTTCTTTTGTGATTGTATCAGGTCGTCCACATTCTACGGTAAACTCCGGAGCAATGCCTTTTATTTCTTTCAAAATATCGTCTAAAATCTCCGTAGGAAGAACCGAAGGTGTCCCGCCTCCAACATATACAGATCTAATTTTATATTGTTTTTCCTTGGAAATTTTCTTTAACAAGCAAATTTCTCTAACTACGGCATCTCTATATTCTTCTATCCTTTTTTCGATCCTCTTATATTCGGAACTAATGAAGGAACAATAATTGCATCTTGTTGGACAAAAAGGTATATGAACATAAATGTCGGCATTGTTTTCAGACAAATCGTAAATGCCTTGCTGATTTTCAACAACCGTCGAAATCAAAGAGGCTTTATCATCTGACACAAAAAATTCTTTAATTAAATATTCTTTATCTAATCCGTTTTTTATTGCATCGTGCATAAGTTTTGTCGGCCGTACACCTGTAAGACTGCCATACGGTAAAGATATTCCAAGATAACTTGACAAATATTTGTAGAGGGTATTTTTATATAAACGTTTTGAAAGTTTCTTAAATAAATTAAAGTCGTCGGTATTTTGATACGAGACTGTTTCTTTATCCTTAAATGTGCTTGTTATTTCTCCGTAAAAATTACCATTCTCGGCAGTTGCATACAATGAAATTTCATTTAGTGCCAAATCATCCACCACAATATATGGGGAAAATGCTCTTACAATTTCTTCTGCTTCTCGCAAATATTCAGGTAAATCGGTGCGTAACTTTATATTCATTTATCGTAGCGGATTGATAATTTTTTCGTCTTTTACAGTAGTAAATTCTCCGTGTCCCGGGTAGATCGTATAATTTTCGTCCAAATTCAAGATTTTGCCGACCGATGATCTAATCTCTAAAAACTCTCCGTCATAAAAATCGGTCCTACCAAAACTTCCTCTAAACAATGTGTCACCTGAAAAAATAGCATTATCTATTAAGTAACATACACTGCCTTTGCTGTGACCGGGGGTATGCATAACACGAAATTCCATTCCGCATTCATTTATAACATCTCCGTCACAAACATTGATTTCACCTACTGTTTCCGGAATTTTTGTCTTTGACAAATTTGTTGAAGAATGTAGTTTATCGTTGTCTAAAACGTGGATATAGATTCTTGCGCCGTCGCTCTCGAATTTTCTTGCCGAGCCTATATGATCAAAATGTCCATGTGTAAGCAATACTGCCCTAACTTTTAGATTGTTAGTTTTTGCCACGTTTAATATTTTTTCATAATTTTTCGGCGCATCGATTAGAACTGCATCGCATTCTCCATCTTTATGCACCAAATATGCATTATTGCCTAAAAATCCTATTCCCGTTATGGGAATTATTTTAATATTTTGCATCTAATCTTGATTTAATTGCATCAAGGAACGCTTCACTTGATACACCTTGAGGTACAACGCCTTCTTTTTCGTAATTTGCAACAAGATCTTTTGTCATAATATGATCTTCGGTTATAACGGCTATAGATTGTTTTTGCAATTCGTCGGCAAAAGCTATCAATTGTTGATTTTCGTTAATTTCACCATTCTTTTTCAATGCTCCTGCCCATGCAAAAATTGTTGCCATAGGATTGGTGGACGTTTCTTCGCCTTTTAGATATCTATAATAATGTCTTGTAACGGTGCCATGTGCCGCTTCGTATTCGTAACAACCATCGGGCGATACTAAAACGGATGTCATCATCGCAAGACTACCGAACGCCGCAGCAACCATATCGGACATAACATCTCCGTCATAATTCTTTAATGCCCAAATCATACCACCGCTAGAACGCATTATTCTAGCAACGGCATCGTCGATGAGGGTGTAAAAATATTCGATTCCTATTTCTTGAAACTTCTCTTTATATTCGCTTTCGTACAAGTCATTAAAGATATCTTTGAATCTGTGATCGTAAGTTTTGGAAATGGTGTCTTTTGTAGCAAACCAAAGATCTTGTTTTGTAGAAATTGCATAGTTAAAGCAACTCTTAGCAAAACTGGTTATGCTTTTATCGGTGTTGTGAATGGCTCGAACTACACCTGCATCCTTAAAATCAAAAACAGGCATCGGTTCTGAACCGGGGACATCTAGATATACACGTCCTTCTTTTACTCTTGATTCTACTGCGGAATATACATCTCCGTATGCATGTCTAGCGACTGTGATAGGTTTTGTCCAACCGGGGACAAACTTCTTGGAACCGTCAACCATGATAGGAGCACGAAAAACTGTCCCGTCAAGGGCCGCTCTAATCGTCGCATTGGGAGATTTCCACATTTTGGTCAAGCCGTATTCTTTTACTCTGTCGGCGTTGGGTGTGATAGTTGCACACTTGACTCCAATACGATATTTTTTTATGGCAGCGGCTGCTTCAACAGTAACATTATCTGCCGTTGCTTCTCTATTTCTTAGGGATAAATCATAATAGACTGTGTTGAGTTCAACAAAGGGAAGTATTAATTTTTCTTTAATAGATTTCCACAACACTCTAGTCATTTCATCTCCGTCAAGTTCTACTATCGGGGTAAGCATTTTAATTTTTTCCACAATAAAAATCTCCTTACGACTTAATTAAATCTTCTATGACTGTTTTTGCTATTAACAACCCCGCAGCGCTAGGGACAAACATTGCACTTGCGGGAGAATGCCTTCCATTATTACTAGAAACAACTTCGGTGCGAGGTTGTTCGGTGGAGAATACGACTTTAACTCCTGACAAAATTCCTTGTTCTTTCAGTGCTTTTCGACACGCTTTAGCCAAGGGGCAGACGGTTGTTTTGGAAATATCGGCGACTTTTAACATTGTCGGATCGATTTTATTTCCCGTACCCATTGATGAAATAATTGGAATTTTACGATCAAGAGCAATTTTTATAAGACCTACTTTTGAACTGACTGTGTCTATTGCATCTACGACATAATCAACATTTTCAAATATCTCGATCTCATCTCTAAAAAATAAATTATAAGTTGTAACACTCGCATTAGGATTTATGGATAAAATCCTATCCTTCATTGCATCTATTTTTCTTTGCCCTATTGTATCCATAGTTGCAATAAGTTGGCGATTTATATTACTTTCTTCTATCGTATCTGCATCAACCAACACAAAATTTCCGACACCGGTCCTTGCCAAAGCCTCTACACAAATGCCACCAACTCCACCAAGTCCTACTATAAGGACGGTTTTGTCTTTCAAAATTTGTGATGCACTTTTATATAAGACGTCAGAACGGGCAAATTGATTCATAAAGATTTTGGGTTTGAATTTTTGTATGTTGTAAAACTTATTTTATAGCCATTATCTTCGATTTCTGTATCTTGGGCTACCAATTTCCAATCTTTTTGTTCATCAAGATTAGGGAAAAATACTTCCGCTTCACCGTCGGCAAACACTTTGGTAATGTATGCCGTATCACAATAAGGAAGCATCGTCCTATACATCATGGCTCCGCCTATTACAAAGATCTCGTCAGTGTCATACTTTTTCAATTCTTCTAAAAGTTCCGGAAGGGTACGTGTCAAAATATATCCGTCGCCTTCTTCCAGCACATCCGAAAGCACGATATTTGTGCGATTTTTTAGAGGCTTGGATCCCGGGAAAGACAACAAAGTGTTTCCCCCCATTACAACAACTTTATTTAGGGTTTTTTCTCTAAAAAATTTCATGTCTTCTTTTAGAGAAAACAGCAAACCGTTCTTTTTGCCTATGCCCCATTTTTCATCAACTGCTACAATCGTTTTCATTATTCAGCCACAGGAATTTTTTTACCAAGAAGGTGATATTGATAGTTTTCGATATGTACGTCTTCTACCTTGAAATCATAAAAATCTTTTACATCTTCATTAATAGTGACTTCGGGAACATCAAAGGGCGTTTTTTCAATAATTTCTTCGCAAATCGGAATATGTCTGTCGTAGATATGGGCATCTGCTATTACATGAACAAGTTCGCCTGCTTCTAAACCTGAAACTTGTGCAAACATCTTAAGCAAAATTGCATATTGCGCTACATTCCAATTGTTGGCAACCAACATATCTTGACTTCTTTGGTTGAGAATACCGTTTAGGGTTTTTCCGGAAACATTAAATGTCATAGAATATGCACAAGGATACAAATTCATTTCGTGCAAATCTTGAAAATTGTAAATGTTTGTAAGTATTCTTCTAGATGTAGGATTATTTTTTAGATCATAAAGCACTCTATCGACTTGGTCAAACATTCCTTCTTTATATTGATGTTTTACACCCAACTGATAGCCGTATGCCTTGCCAATAGTACCGTCTTCACCGGTCCATTGGTCCCATATATGCGAGTGCAAATCCGATACTTTGTTAGATTTTTTTTGCCAAATCCATAAAAGTTCGTCAACGGCATTGACAAGATTTGTTTTTCTTAAAGTTATAATAGGAAATTCGTCCTTTAAGTTGTATCTATTTACCAAACAAAACTTTTTGATAGTATGTGCAGGAGTACCGTCTTCCCATTTTGGTCTAACGGGATAATCATCGTCTCTCACACCGTTTTGAAGGATATCTTTAATGTTTTGAATAAAAATCAAATCTGCTTTAGACATAACAAATGCTCCATTGTTGATAATTTAAATACTATATTACTCCAAAACGATGCTAGATGTCAAATAAAAGAAAATCATCTTCAACTACTTCTTTCAACTACAAGTTGACATATATATATTTTAATAGTAAAATATATTTTGCTTTTATGGTAAAAATACAATTGCAATGATGCAAAGGAATGAGCATGGAAGAAAATCAAAATACTATCTCTGAAGAACCCGAAAAATCTACAGAAGATCAATCTCAGGAGATTCAAAACCCTACGGCTCAAAAGAAAAGTTCACCTAAAAAAACTTTTTGGAAAGTTGTATTTTTTATCATACTTTTTGGTTTGACGTTTTTTGCCGTATTTCAAATCACATCAAGTCTTTCGGGAGGATCTGTTGCCTCTTTTCAAAAAGTCATATCTCAACTGCATCCCGGATATTTTGTGTTGATGATTGGTGTTGCTATACTGTTAATTTTTTCTAATGCACTAATATATTCTGTACTTGCCAAAATCTGTAACGGCAAATTCGATTATGGTACTTGCTTGAAAAATGGGATTATTGGTAAATTTTATGACAATATTACACCGTTCAGCACAGGCGGACAACCTTTCCAAGCATATTATTTTCACAACAAAGGATATCGCTCCGATGTCGCCACGTCTATCCCTGTAGTCAAATATATAATACAGTTGGTGTCGTGGATTTTCGTATCGCTAATTTTGTATATTGCAAATCACAATGTACTCGATACATTGCCACAAGCAACAAAATTAACTGTGAAAATTACAACTTATGTAGGAATCGGCATTGCATGTCTTGCTCCTATTATCGTCGTTTTATTCTCAATTTTCCCAAAATTCACATCTAAGATTTTGGCATTTTTCATCAAACTCGGAGTCAAATTAAAGTTAATACATCATCCGGATAAAATCATTGCAAAAATCGAGGTTTTTATTGAAAATTATTCTTTTGCTTTCCAATCATGTTTTAAGAGACTGACACAAATTCTTTTCGTGTTTTTGATATGCATTGTCGATTTCTTGATAACCATGTCTTTACCGTTTTTTGTACTAATCGCAATAGGCGGTGTGGAGCCTTCTCTAAAACTCGCTTACGATGTCATTACGCTCAATGCTTATTCTTTATTCGCTGCATCTTTGATCCCTACCCCTGGAAATACCGGAGCAATAGAAACCGCATATTCAATGGTCTTTTCTACGGCAACACCGGATACAAGCATACTTGTCTATATAGTATTCGTTTGGCGATTTTTGACATATTACATTTATATTCTGTTCGGAGTAATCAGATTCATATATAGATTCATAAGGGATATGTATAGAAAACACAAAAAATCAAAAAGTATAGGTGCGTAAATGGAAGAAAAACTCAAAATATTAGAAGTTGTAGATAATTGGTATCCTATTGTTGACGGAGTTGTGCAAGTCGTCAATAACTACGCAAAAACATTGAATAAAATTGCCGATTGTACGGTGCTTTGTCCTAAATACCCCAATACACCCAAGATTGAAGATTATCCAATTAGATATGTCCCTTCTATATCCGGTGGGAAATACGGAGTAAGACTCCCTCTTCCGTGGCTTGATTCAACACTTAAAAAATTTTTAGACGAGAGTCACTTCGATATAATTCACTTACATTCACCGGTCACGATGGCTAAGTACATTTTGAAATATGCTAAGAAGCATCACATTCCGGTGATAACAACAATTCACACACGTTATCACGAGGAAATAAATCGTTCGGTAAAAACTCCGTTTTTGCAACGTTTTGCATTAAATTTTCTACTTACTTCTCTTAGAAAAAGTGATTATATTTGGACGGTGGCAAACGGGATTTCGAATCTCGCAAACGACTTTTATAAAATCGACAAACCTTGCACGGTAATGCGCAATTGCACTGATTTTATTCCACCCGATGAAGACCAATTCCATACACTTTCTCATTCGATAAGGACAAAATATGGTATAAAAGATGATGAAATAGTTTTGCTCGTTGTCGGAAGACTCGTAGTCGTAAAACGATTCGATGTGTGTATAGATGCGATAAAGATTCTAAAAAACAGCGGGATCAAAGTAAAACTTTTAATTGTCGGGGACGGAGATTATCGTCAACGACTCGAACACGAAGCAAAGAAAATGGACATATCTGACGAGGTTGTTTTTGCAGGAATGATAAGTGACAGAAATACTTTGGCATCTTACTATCTTGCATCCGATCTACTACTCTTTCCGTCAACATTTGATGCATCATCGCTTGTCCCTGTAGAAGCCGCCAGTGTCGGTTTACCATCTTTATGCGTAGAAGGTTCGACAACCGCAGAATCAATTATAGATAATCACAATGGTTATCTCTGCGACGGTTCTAAAGAAGGGTTTGCACAAAAAATCACCGAAATTCTCAACAATAAGACGACATATAATGAAGTAAGAAAAAACGCCAAGACAGAGTTATATCGCACATGGGAATCCAATGCAAACGATGTACTTGAAGAATATAAAAAGACTATCGCTCAATATAATAATATTTGTGAGTAAAAGATGACAACAAAAATATATAATCACGACCTTGATAACAAGCAAAATTTATATCCTATAATGCTATCAATTCCGATAATCGGTGTTCTTTATAAAACGATTACTTTTTTTAGCATGATTTTTGCCGACCATCCGTATTCTATTGATTTTATTACCGGTATAAAAGTGGCTTTTTCGACATCATATATATGGCTTGGCATCATTGTCGCAATGTTGTCTTTTACCCTACTATATAAGACAAACAAGAGCCGACTTTGGTATTTGATAGCATTTGACATCTTTTATACGATAAATTGCTATATTTATGTCTGCTATTATAGATATTTTAACGAATTCCCCTCAATATATGCACTTATGGTGCTGAAATCTACCAACAGCAGCATACCTAGTGATATATCAAATTTACTTGTCCCTATAGTCTCAATTGATATTGTGTACTTTAGCGATTTTATGCTTCTATGTATTGTCGGGTTTATTTATAAATATGTAGGCGGTGCAAAAATTTCTTATATATCAAAACTAAACAAACCTATTCAAAAACAGGAAACGCAGCTCAATCCTACAAATTATTCAAAAAACCGTCGTATTTGCACATCTGCCTTTACAGTTGTAATTGCAATATTTATGATTTGTGCAATAACTCTATCGATAGTCAACCCTCCTATCAATGTTGTTGACAACAGTTATATCTCAACATCCAAATACGAAAAATCAAGTAAGCGTATCAAATCTACCGTTGTTTCTCCTCTCGGAGTGTTCGCAGGAGATGTTGCCGACACTCTCTCAAATCTAACAACCAACTACACTCTTACGAATAGCGACATACAACTTATAACCGAATATTACGACAAAAAGAATTCAAACTATTCCATAACCGATTATTTTGGCAGATTAAAAGATAAAAACGTGATCTTTATTCAATTTGAGGCATTTGAAGATTTTGTTATAGGTAAAGAAATCAACGGACAAGAAATAACTCCAAATATAAATCGACTGCTGTCTAAATCCTATCATTTCACAAATGTAAGAGAAAACACAAAACACGGAAATTCCTCCGATGCAGATATTTTATATGTCGGTGGTATGCTACCTGCGTCAAATGTATCGACATCCAACGGATACGGATACAATGTTTTTAACGGCACTCCTAAAATATTGAGAAATTATGGGTATAAATCTGCTTACTTCTCTTGTGATGAATTGTCCGCTTGGAATTATCTACCGCTTTCGATATCTATGGGATACGATAATGTTGTATTTAATTTTGATCAAAGCAATCGTGTTAACACTTATATTTCCGACGAAAGCATGCTAGATCAAACCATAGAAAGATTACTTTCTTTTGGTTATGGAAATGAGAAGTTTTATTCACATTCAATAATATATTCAAACCACGCACCTTTCAAAATGCCTGAAAACATCAAAGCATTACTAGAACTTCCCGAAGAACTAAAAGGCACTTATACCGGCAATTATTTCCAGTCTGTGCATTATTCCGATAAATGTATAGGAGAGTTTATTGAAAAATTGGAAAGATCCGGACTTTTGGAAAATTCTGTCGTTGTAATTGCCGGAGATCATAGAGGGCTTCATAAATATTTTGCAAACGACGTGGCAGAGGTTGCCGATAAGACACAAGATATATACGGATGGATACCAAAATCTGACGATGTACCGCTTGGAATTGTCATATATGATCCGTCTATGGATAAAGGGGAAACAATCGATACCATTTCGTCACAAATCGATATTATGCCCACATTGATGTATCTACTAGGTGTCGATTATGATTTGTATAAAGATACGGCTATGGGTGTGCCTATTTTTATAAAACCTAATGTTTCTATTGATTCTTATTTAACATTTAGGGGCACAACTGATGAAATTATGGATAATTTGTATTTATATTATGGATACGAAGTCGCAAGTTTGATATACAAATCCGATTATTTCGGCGAAGAATATATAGACTCGCATGTAGTAAATGTCTATCACTACAACAACGAAGTCTCGCAGAATGTGTTTAAAAAGAAAAATTCAAAATCTAATTAACTGAAAAATAATTCCATAAAATAACGGCATCTTCGGTACCGCCATAATAATGAGGTCTTATTCCCTTTTCTATAAATCCTGTTGATTGGTATAAGTGTCTTGCAATAACATTTGACTCACGAACTTCCAAACTTGCTGCTGTTATTCCACGAGTCTTGGCATACGCTATCATCTCACCAATAAGCGTCTTGCCTATCCCTTGATTCCTATATCCGTCTTTTACGGCAATATTCATTATTTCCGCTTCGTCAAAAATTTTGGCATAGCCTATAAAACCAACTACCTCATCGTCGATTGTAGCAACAAAATAATATTTTGACGAATCGGAAAATTCTGCCTCATATAATTTTAACGACCAACTATCGTCTTTGAAAGAATTTTTGGAAATTTCAAAAATTTCTTCAGCATCGTTAATTGTAGCAATTCTAACCTTGATCATTTTCTCGTTCTGCAGAAGATTTTTTTTGATAATACGGTTGAACAATTTTTGAAAATTCGCCTTTTTCTATTTTCTTGTCGGCGCATGCTATAAATTCTTTTAGGGTATTAGATTTGACGGCACACTTTTTGCCTTTATACTCATTGAGATCTTTTATTGTGCCATTGAAATATCGGTCACAATCGTTGATTCTCTCCATAAAATAAAAATTGTCATGTTTGCAATCTAAATAGGATAGACAATCTTCGTCTATTGCTACCGCTTCTAACGACGTCACTGAAACTATCGGAGTTGAACACGCTCTTCTCAACGCAAGCGCCGTTGTGACGCCTATTCTAATTCCGGTAAAAGATCCGGGGCCGATAACTACGGCTATTGCATCCAAGTCGGCAAATTTTAATTTAGATTTTTCGAGTAAAGTCTCCACTTCTTTTAGTAGAGTTGCATTGTGTTTTTTCGCATCGTCTTTCCCGATAAATTTATAAATTTTAGATCCGTTGCATCGAATCGCTAATTGCAATTTTTCGGACGATGTATTGATATAAAGTACATTATTTAACATTTTTCTTTTCTATTTTAATTATCCTTTCGTTGTCTCCAACCACTTCAAAATTTACAACGATTATTTTTCCTTTTATTTCGTCTAATTTATTCCATTCTATTACGGTGACTTCATTTTTTCTGTATAACACGTCTTCTAGTCCTAGTCCGTCCGCTTCAACTTCGCCGTCAAGTCTATACATGTCAACATGATTTAAGGTGAGTCTGCCGTTATATGTCTTCATCAATATAAACGTCGGAGATAATATCTCATCGGTTATTCCTAGTCCACGTGCAATTCCTTTTGTAAACGTGGTTTTGCCTGCGCCAAGATCTCCGACAAGAAATATCGTTTCTCCACCTCTTAATTTCTCGCCGAGGGCTTTTCCTAAGTTTATCGTTTCTTCTGCACTGTTTAGATTATGAATTCCGAACACTTTGTTATTCATATTCTTTCCGTCCCAATGTAATATTTTGGTAAGCCTTTTGTATAATAAAAACGTTAAGACTCCTACTATTATACATCGTAACAAATTGAAAGGCAACACACCTAAAAATAAATAATAGATATAAAATGAATCGATCGTAATGTTTTTGTATAAAACTGACAATAAATCTACTATTGCATTAAAATTTCCGTCAAAATAAAGGTTTACATAGAACGGTACTGCAATATATCTATTTACAAGCAATGCAACAATTGTAAGCATTAAACTTCCCAAAACAATGCCTAGCAATGCATGTTTTTTATCCTTTTTGTGGCGATATATTAGAGATGACGGCAAGACAAAAGAAATTCCTAGCAATATATCGGTTGTTTCTCCTACAAATGCAGTCGTTGAAAGGGGGAATTTTAGTAAACACTTCAAGACGATTACAAGACAACCACTAATCGGGCCCATTGAAAAACCTGCAAGAAGGGCGGGTAGTTCGCTGATTTGAAAGTCTAAAAAACTTGGAAAAATTGTAGGAATATTGAATTTTGCAAAAGAATATAAAACAAAAGATATTGCTACAAGTATAGATATTTTAGATAGATATGCCGTTGAATATCGAGGATTTTTGAATTTTGATAATTCTTTTTTTATTTCGTTTTTCATATTGTCTCCAAAAAAATACACTCCATCGGAGTGTATAACGAAATAAAAGTATTACGTTACTTCTTGTATCCGGACTATAACCGTCGGTGAGGGAATTTCACCCTCTCGGCACAAAATATGTGTTAGCGGACTATAACCGCCGGTGAGGAATTACACCTCGCCCCGAAGTATAAGTATTATATTATGGTAAAATTACCTTGTCAATAAAATATAGGAACTAGTCTTTCCAGAGAGATTCTAGCGAATATTTTTGACGAGTTTCTTTTGAAAACACGTGCAAAATGATTTCGCCGTAATCAAGAACAATCCAGTTGGCATCATCTCTGCCTTCTCTCTTGTCTACGTATATTCCGCATTCTTTTTCAAGTTTTTCTTCTACTGCATCGGCTATAGCTCTAACATTGGTAGTTGAACGGCCTGTCGCCAAGATAAAAGAATCTGCTATTACGGTCTTACCTTTTAGATCGATTTCGGTAACATCGGTTGCTCCCATGTCTTCTAAGATTTCTTCGATTTTTTCTTTGATATTAGTCATAATTCGCTCCTTGATAATATTCTAAGCATTTTTTTGTCAGTGAATCTATTTCTCCACCATTTGAAATCAGGTGATTATATGTATGTTGCACAACTTTGACAAAACCTTTTTGAAAATCGTCAAAAACGGCTTGCCTCAAAATATCGACTCCGTCATAATCTCGATACGGCTCCAATGTATCTGCAACATAAACCAACTTTTGGAGATCGGACATATTGGCATCTCCCGTAGTATGAGTTCTTATAGCTTTCAAAATGTTGTCGTTTTTGATACCGAATTCTTCTCTTGCTATTCTCTCTCCTTCGTATTGGTGAACAACCGGATCGGGAACTCCCTCAATCTTGGGAAGAACTCTATTTTTTGCTATATCATGTAGCATTGTTGCTATGAAAACTTCGTCAAAATCTAGTTTTAATTCGGAGCGAAATTTCATTGCATATAGACAAGTTCTCACTACATGATTAAAGGTTTTTTCGGACATATTATTGCGTAATTCATTTACAAAATCTCTATATTTGCAATATAGTCCGTTTGATTGTATATATTTTAGTGCAGATTCGGGAATATCTTTTGAATAAGAGAATATTTCTAGTTCTGCTTGTATTACAGAAGACGATATTTCTTTGCCGACATAAGACAAAACGTCCGCTTGCAACGAATAATTGTCAACCAAATTTTTCAAGTGTGTTTTGAAATTGTCGTTTCCTTCTCTTTCTACAACTGCAAACCTTGTAGATTTGATTAGAGTCATAGGATCATGCCATGTAAGGAAAAATTCAAGACTATCGCCACCCATGATAAATATGGTGTCGCATTGATATTCGCTCTTTATCGCATCAACAAGTGTTGTAGAATAACCGTCAGGCAATCGACTTTCTATATCGCTAACTTCCAGTCTATCGTCAAAATTAAATACTAATTTCGCCATATTAATTCTATGTTCGTACGAAATCGTTGCATCTTTTTTATGAGGCGGTGAATAAGTAGGGATAATCAAAAGTTTATCAAGCGAAAGTTCGTTCAATGCGGTCTTAACTATGTTTAGATGCTCGGAGTGTATAGGATCAAATGCTCCGCCAAATATTCCAATTCTCATCAAATCTATTATATATTAAATCTATCGGTTTGTAAAGATTTGAAAATTCCTAGAGGTCAACTCTCGTATGTAAACTCTATGTCGAGTATTACTACGGTGTCGCCGTCTTGCATTCCTGCACATTTCAATGCTTTTATTACACCTTTTTCGACAAGTTGTTTTTGGAAGAAATTATTGCTTTCCGGTGAAGAAAGAACAACTTTTCTTGCAAGTTCATCTACAAATCCGCCATAAACTTCATAGGTATGATCATCAAGTTTTTCAACAAAAAAGTCTTCTGTGTTGCGAATATTAAGATCTATTTTTTCGTATTCTATAGGGGCTATAGGCGGAATTTCTTTGAGTTTTTCATATATTGCGTCTTTCAATTCCTTGACACCTTCAGTCGTCGCTCCAGACAGTGCAAAGACCTTTTTGCCTGTTTTTTCTTCGAGTTTCTTTATACGATCCTTATAATCATCGGGGATAAGATCGATTTTGTTTGCTACGATGATTTCTTCTCTATAGAAAAGTTCTTCATTGTAATTTTTAAGTTCTTTTCTTATTATGTCGTAATCATCAAGATAATTTCTTCCGTCTGTTTCGGCGATATCTACCAAGTGGACGAGCAGTCTTACCCTATTTACATGACGCAAGAAATCGTGGCCTAGACCTAAACCGTCGGCAGCTCCTTCTATAAGGCCGGGGATGTCTGCCACTAAAAAACTGTCGTCATAATATTTGACTGTACCTAAATTGGGAGTAAGAGTCGTAAACTGATAATTTGCAATTTTGGGTTTTGCAGCACTGATGACAGAAAGCAATGTAGATTTCCCCGCATTAGGGAAGCCTATAAGCCCTACATCGGCAACAGTCATAAGTTCTAAAACAATTCCTATTTCTTCGGTCTTTCTGCCGTGTTCGGAAAATTTTGGAGCACGTCTGGTTGCAGTCGAAAATCTTGCATTACCACGACCACCAATGCCACCTTTTAAGAGCAAAACTTTTTGTTTATCTTCGATAATGTCGGTGATTATTCTTCCGTCTTCTGCTAGTCTAACAACCGTACCAATGGGGACCTTTATCGTTAAATCTTGTCCACGTTTGCCAATTTTATTGGCTTTTTGACCGTTTTCACCGTTTTGCGCTCTAAAATGCTGAGTATAACGGAAGTCTATAAGAGTATTTTTAGAGGCATCGCCTTCTATGTATATAGAGCCTCCGTTGCCACCGTCTCCACCGTCCGGACCACCAAATTCAACAAATTTTTCATGGTGAAACGATGTGCAACCATTTCCACCGTTGCCGGCTTTTATAAAAATTTTCGCTTTGTCTAAAAACATTATTCTATACCCAACTTTTCTAATATTGCTTTTGCTGTTTTTTTGCCCGCACCCATTGCCAATATAACAGTCGCAGATCCCGTAACAGCATCACCGCCTGCATAGACCTTGTCAATTGAAGTTTTTCCGTTTTCGTCAACTTCAATGTTTCCTTTCTTGTTTGTTACAATTGAAGGTTCGGATTTTTTAATCAACGGGTTTGCAGAAGTTCCGACCGCAACTATAACTTGGTCGCATTCGACAAACATTTCTTCTCCTGTAGATACAGGGCGACGTCTTCCCGAGGCATCGGGCTCGCCTAATTCCATAACATCACAAATCATACCTTCTACGGTTGATTGTCCGACAATCTCTTTAGGATTTGTGAGGAACTTGAATATAATTCCTTCTTCTTCGGCATGGCGAACTTCTTCGGCTCTTGCCGGAACTTCCGCACGAGTCCGTCTATACACAATTGTCACAGTTTCCGCACCGAGTCTTAATGCTGTACGAGCGGAATCCATCGCAACATTGCCTGCACCTACTACAACTACATGTTTCCCTACCTTTATGGGGGTATCCGAGTCTTCTTTATATGCCTTCATCAAATTGACTCTTGTCAAAAATTCATTGGCAGAGATTACGTTTAGTAAGCCTTCACCTTTTATGTTTAAGAAATTGGGAAGCCCTGCACCTGTACCTATAAATATTGCATCGAAATCGTTTTCTAGGTCTTTTATCGTCAAAGTTTTGCCTATGACTACGTTCTTTTCAAACTTCACACCTAGTTGTTTTAATCCGTTAATTTCATCCGAAACTATGTTTTTCGGGAGTCTAAACTCAGGTATGCCGTAAGTAAGAACACCGCCGAACTCATGGAATGCTTCAAAAATCGTGACATCTACACCGTGTCTAATCAAAACATCGGCACATGTCAAAGATGATGGACCGCTACCTACGATTGCTACACGTTTTGAAACGTTGGAACACAGATTTTGAGTAACTGTTTTACCAAAATCTCCTGCAAATCTTTCTAGTGCACCGATTGCCACTGCACCGCCAAGTTTATTTCTAACACAACGTGCCTCACATTGATTTTCTTGAGGACAAACTCTGCCGCATACTCTGGGCAACGCATTGGTTGTTTTGATTATCGCAAGGGCGTTGTCTACATTTCCGGTTTTTAATTCGGCAATAAACTCAGGTATGCGAACAGATACCGGACATCCTTCCATACATGGAGGATTTTTACAATTTAAGCATCTATCGGCTTCTAAGAGCATGGTGGAATAATCAAATCCTGCCGATACCTCTTGAAAATCTTTATTTCTTTTTTGCGGATCTCTGTCCGCAGTTTTATTTCTTGGCCCCTTATTCATTAATCTTTCCTCAATCTACAATAATGCTGTTGTTCTTGGTTTTTATACTCTCTTAAGCGTTGCATCGCTTCGTCAAAATCTATTGCGTGACCGTCGAATTCCGGTCCGTCGGCACATGCATATTTCGTTGTGCCGTCCACTTTTACTCGACAGCATCCGCACATTCCTGTTCCGTCAACCATTAGACTGTTCATTGAAACTATAGTCTTTATGTTGTAAGGTCTGGTGACTTCAACGACCGCTCTCATCATTGGCATCGGTCCGACTGCGAACACTTCGTCAATTTTCTCTCCGTTATCTATTAGTGATTGAAGTTTTTGTGTGACAAAACCCTTTTCGCCTTTTGATCCGTCGTCAGTCATTACATAAAACTTATCTGCATATTTCTCAAATTCATCTTCGTAGAGAAGAAGATCTTTGTTCCTTGCACCTTCTATTACCGTCAAGTGCTTATGTTCTCCACTTAAAACTTTGGCTTGCGGACGAATAACTGCAGTTCCGATACCTCCTCCGACAAGCACTATGTTTTCGCCTGTTATTTCTGTAGGATTGCCAAGAGGTCCAACAAAATCTTCTATAAAATCTCCGGCCTTTTTCTCAAATAATTTGGCGGTTGATAAGCCTACTCTTTGGACCATTATGGTAATTGTTCCTTGCTCTCTGTCGAAATCGGAAATTGTAAACGGGACTCTCTCGCCATTTTTGTCAACACGTAAAATTATAAATTGACCTGCCCTACAATTTTTGGTAACAAGCGGTGCGAGTATGGTAAACTCGTATACATTTTCGCTTAAATTTTTTACATTTATTATTTTATACACTTTTCCTCTCCTTATATTCTTTGCAACAATGTGTCAGCATACATCTATCACATTCGGGATTGCGAGCATGACAAATATATCTTCCGTGAAATATTAAACCATGATGAATATTGTTCCAATCCTCTTCATTGTATATAGATTTTAAGTCTTTTTCGACGTCTTTCGGGGTTTTACCGTCAGACAAACCTAATCTTCTTGATACTCTAAATACATGGGTATCAACCGGCATGGCGGGTATGTTGTATGCGACATTTAACACTACTGATGCCGTTTTTCTGCCTACTCCCGGAAGAGTTATTAGTTCTTCTAATGTTTTTGGCACGATGCCGTCATATTTTTCTACGAGCATTTTTGACAATGCAATTATGTTTTTGCCTTTATTATTGAAAAATCCACACGAATATATATATGGTTTCAGCTCGTCTAAAGTCAAATTTTCAAAATCATAAGGGGTACTATATACTTCAAATAATTTTTTTGTAATTTGATTTACCCTTTTGTCGGTGCATTGTGCGGACAACACTACTGCCACAAGCAACTTGAACGGTGTATCATATTCCAACTCGCATTGTGCATCCGGATGCATCACTTCTAGATAATATTGAATCTGCGATGCTTGCTCTTTATTTACTTTATACATAATATGTATAATAAACCAAAAACCTTCAAAATACAAGCATTTAGTTTACAAAAAGATATTTGGTATGCCTTTATTAACATTAAAAAACTCTATAACGAGATAGAGTTTTAAAAACAAAGATTTATCTTCTCCACGGAGGTTTCCCACCGCCCCGACGAAGTCCTCTGTTGATAGATTTGAATATTGCGGATGCGCCTTTTCCTCCAATATTGACAAACCCTCCCATTAGTTCTCCGACAATGCCTTTGGATAAAGATTTAGAAATATCGTGTAGCGCAACATTAATGGCACGTGCAAACATGTATGTAATAATAGGATTGGAAAATGCCGTTCTTATTGCAACATTTGAAATTGAGCCGTTTTCCCTTGCAATTTTCTCTTCTTCTGTTTCTGCCGAAGAATATTTGACATCCATATTTTTAGATACAACTTCGGCTATTCCCATTGCCGTTGCATAGACCATGTACTCATTCCACAAGGATAAAGCGGGGATGCTATGCTCGTCAAGTGATGAAAAATCTTTTAAGAAATCTTCTAATGCATGAAATTCAAAATATATTTTTTCGCCCTCTTTCGTCAATTGAGGATATGGGACATTTGCGAAAGATAGTGCAGCTCCTAGTGCAATCATACCGATTTCAGTCCACAGAAACAAACTCCACGCCAGAACTATATAGTCTAAAATTGCAAGAAGAATGCCTCCTAGTAAAAAGAAAACGGCGATTTTTTCATATACTTTTTGAGCCTTACTCTTGGTACCGATATATCCGGCATCCTTTATCTTTTTTTCACAAGCATCGTTATAAGACTTGATTTGACCGGCAACAAATTGTTCATTGTTTTTGATGTATGATTCAAATTCTTCCATTTGAAACCATTCTCTACCGTTAGAAACCGACTCTAACAGTTCAAGCACAATGCCTTCATGTGTTTTAAGTGAGTCTTTTTCAAGTTTTAATATTTTTATTCTTGCAAGTTTTTGATCATCGGGATCATCGTCTGTTATTTCAATATATCCTTTTCTTGCTAGGTCCAAAATGGTTGCAGATATACTATCGTCCAAATATACTTTTTTCTTATCAAAATAATAAAATAACGGGCACATTTCACCCGGAGTCCAACCATCGGGGACTTCTCGCACGTATAACGGCGTATCGTCCCCTTTTTTAGGTTTAGACTTCTTTTTTAAATATATTTTAAGACCGATCCCTAGCACGATAGCTAGAACCACTAGTATTGCACCTAGAATCGGATCTAAAACATCAACAATAAAATTCCAGATTTTATCTGCTTGTGTATCAATTTGCTCGGCTGGCATGTATTTTATTTACTAAACGACACTTTGGGAGCGACTTTTGCTTCTTCTTCGATTTCAAACGGAGTTGCTTTTCCGAATTTGAAGGCATTTGCAATTAAATTGGACGGGAAACGTTCAACTGTTGTATTGTTTTTGTAAACGACATCGTTATATATTTGACGAGCCGTAGCAATTTTTGTTTCCAAAGTAGAAAGTTCGGTTCTCAATGCTGCAAATTCGGTGTTGGCTTTGAGTTCGGGATACTTTTCTACGGTAATTAGAAGCCTTGACAATGCTCCGGACAATCCTTTGGCTGCTTCGACTTGTTCTTCTGTTGTGTTGGCTGCAACAGATTGGTTACGCCATTTGGTTACATCGGACAATGTTTCCTTTTCGTGTTCTGCATATCCTTTTACCGTTTCGACAAGGTTAGGGACGAGATCGGCACGAGTTTTTAGGCAAACATTGATTTGTGCCCATGCATTTTCAACACGATTTTTAAGTGATACGAGGATGTTGTAGGTTTTAATTACATAAGCAATTACGGCTACAATTGCAACAATTACTAGTACCGCTATTACTATTCCGATAATTCCACCTAATCCAATAGAAAGTAACATATTATTGTCTCCTTTTTACTTAATTATTTAATTATGTCTATAATATCACTATTTAGAAAACTTTGTCAAAATTATTAAATACCATTTTTACAAACAGGTATTTTTATGTAAACAAATTTTGATTTTCGAGGAAGTTAATAAAAATAATTGAAAAGAGTTCTAATGTAATGTATAATAGAAATGATGCGGATATAGTTTAATGGTAAAACAATAGCTTCCCAAGCTGTGGTCACGGGTCCGATTCCCGTTATCCGCTCCACATAGCAAAAAGGTTTGATGCTCAGAATAGAATCAAACCTTTTTTTATCAATATTTTATCATAACAGTTTTGCAGTCTTCACATATTGAAGCCTTAACTCGTGTTCTATGGCTAGGTTTTAACTCGGTGATTTTTACAAAGCCATCAGCATTTTTTGCATTTTCAAATACTCTCGGCACTTCATTAGCAAAGCTAAATGCACCGTCTTTGCTGCAAAATAAATATCCGTCACGCATTTCTTTTCCACATTCAGGGCATTTCATAATCTCACCTCCTTTTATCAGTCTTTCTTTTGCCTACTTAAATTCAACGCTTCTTGTATTCGTTGTTCAAAGGTTTCTGCCTTAACCAAAGCAATACCTTCTTTATCATCTCCTAGCACTACTAATCTATCTCCTTCAACAAAACCAAAGGTATCCCTAGCTACTTTTGGTATAACAATCTGTCCTTTACTACCGATTGTGACCGTACCCCAGAGATGCTTGCCTACAGGAGCGGGGGCAAGTCTTGTGTGACCGATTTTATCATCCTGATGCACAAGCGAATCTATTGAAACACCATA
>CAVIQK010000006.1:0-99261 GCA_963644945.1 bacterium
TCTTGGTCTTGACAAGCGTGTTCAACAGTAAAGAAAATCAAGGACCGGCGGCGATAGGGTTGGCGTATTTTAGAGAAGACCGCTGATTTTCGATTATTTGAGCCCATCTAGTTCACAAAGGCTGTGATACTCACTCTTGTGTAGGTCTACTACACGGCGAGTTGCGTTTCTCACCTTTGTTTTCTATCTGGACTCAACTAATCGAAAATAACTCTACGAAATTTGCTTTTATCTGCCACCGACTAATCGAAAATATCCCTACAAATCAAGTTCCCAAAGGCTGTGATACTCACTCTTGTGTAGGTTTACTACACCACAAAAAACATAAAAAAAGAACTCAAATCGTGAGTTCTTTTTGTTTACTAATGTTTTATTTTAGATTTCGTTTTGTTCGGGTAAAGGCTCGGTTTTCCTATTCAAAATATATTTTACGGTAGGAATAATCAATACAATCGTCCCTGCGATCCAAGCGGACACATCGCCAAAGCATAGAGCAATATAAGCCGACGGATCGGCAGTGCTATTGATTTCACCGCCGTTAATAAGTCTAGGAACAAAAGCGCAAATCAGCACCCTTGCGACGAGTTCGGCGCACCCTGCCGCCAGTACGAATCCCGACTTGCAAATACCTTGCACCGCATTACGGAAGACAAGGAGAAGTCCCACAATAAAGTACAGCGAAAAGTCCACATACAGTAGCAAATTGCCATACCAAACGGACTGCTCCGAAATCTTATCGGCACTCAAAAATATGTACTGATAAGCGCCGTTTATCGTGAGTAGCATCCCCGACACCAAAATGAAAAGGTACAGCCCCAGCATAATGAATATGGACTGAATAGTCCCTTTTTTGATGCGACCAAAATCATTTTTGCCATAATTTTGTGCGGTAAATCCAAGGACACCCGACGAAAGTCCGTTGAAGAAAGCAAGGAAAAAGTTAAAAAGTTTCTTTGCGACTCCGAATCCGTTTTGAGCAGGCGTCCCTGCGACCATGACACCGTTAGGCATAATATCGAATTGTACGGCAACCCCTTGCATAACAATTATTCCAATTGCAAGCACCGAGAATTGTAGCCCGAGCGGCACCCCTTGCTTTACATGTTCCAATACGTTTTTCCACGAGATTTTAAGATCCTCTTTCTTCAATCTAAGGTCTTTATATTTAGCGAAAATATAAATCGTGCAAAACACCACACTCAAAAATTGTGTAATGACGGTAGCAAGAGCCGCCCCCATCGCCCCGAGTTTCAACGGAATCAAAAATAGTAGATCAAGCACAACATTTAATATTGTAGAAACGACAAGGAAAACAAGCGGCGTGACCGAGTCGCCGTAAGCACGCAAAATACCGCAAAGGCAGTTGTATCCCATCTGCGTAATAATGCCCGCAAAAATAACAAGGCAATAGATATAAGCGCTGTCGTACACCGCTTTATTAGTGTCCGTCACGTTAATAAGCCCAAGCATCCAAGGCAGAATAGCAATAGAAACAGCCGTCAAAACGACCGAAATAAATATGCACAAATATATTTGCGACACGAAAGACTTTCGCATGCCGTCGCTGTCCCCCGCCCCCACGCATTTTGCGGTAATCACGCTAAATCCTGCGGTACACCCGAAAGCGAATTGAAGAAAAATAAAAGTCAACGAAAAAGTATCGTTTACGCCTGCGATCTCATCGCCCGACAACACTTGTCCGCAAATAATCGCATCCGTCAAAACATATAATTGTTGCAAAAAATAAGACAGCATAATAGGGAGCGAATATCTCAAAATAACCTTCCAAGGAGTCCCCTCCGTAAGATCCAGCACTCTATTTTTGCTCAAATTAAACAATTTCATAAATTATTCCTCACAAAAAATTATTATAAATAATTTTCTAAAAATTGCAATTGAATAGTGCCTAAAAAAAAGAGCGAACAATCATGTTCGCTCGATTATTGTATCTCTACAAATTAGTCTATTACGGAGTGAATAAACTTTGCAAAAGCCTTCTGCCCTTCGTCGGTATTCTTAAATACGGCAGTCGTGTCCAAAATACGCCTACACGTATCGTTGATATATTCGGTTTTTGCGTTTTCGGCTTCCTCTCTATTCTTATAAGGAACCTTTCTCAACTCATCAATCATATCTTTATGTTTAGCAAGAGGATTTTCGGGGTTAGTCAATTCTTTTTCGTCATAAGCCTTGTCCCCTGCGATTATATCGACCACGCCTTGCATCTCTTTTTGGAGTCGTCCGGGTAGTATAAATATACCCATAGCCTCAATAAGCCCGATACCTTCCTTCTTAATATGATGCATATCTCTAGACGGATGATAAATGCCTTCGGGATGTTGCTCGTCGGTGCGGTTGTTTCTCAAAATGAGATAAAGTTCGAATTCTTTATTCTCGTTCATGGTAGCAATAGGAGTGATCGTGTTGTGCGGAGCATCGGTTTTTGCGATAATGCCCACGCTTTCGTCCGAATATTCTCTCCACTTCGAAAGGAACTCACTAGCGACATTAAGAAGAGCGACTTGATCTTTAGATTGCAAAAACACGACCGAATTATACCAATCGAGAATGCTCACCTTTACGCCGTTTTTAGTGCCGAAAGAAGTCCTTATAGGACGGGAGAACATAGGCAAAACCTTGCCACCGCCTTGATAATGGTCATGCGACAAAATGCTACCGCCGACAATAGGAAGATCGGCGTTCGATCCCAAGAAGTAATGCGGGAAAATAGCCACAAAATCGGTAAGACGTTTGAAAGTCATATCGGTAATAGCCATAGGAGAATGGTGCTTATTAAAACAAATCACGTGGTTGTCATAATAGACATAAGGTGACATTTGCATATACCATTCTTCGCCCGCAAGATCGACAGGCACAATACGGAGAGTTTGTCTTGCAGGGTGCTTGACGCTTCCGTTATAACCCAGATTTTCAAAACAAAGCATACATTTAGGATACTTTTGGTTAGGAATAAGTCTTTCTCTTGCGACTTGTTCTGCGGACTTTTCGGGTTTCGAAAGGTTGATAGTGACCACCACATCCCCACGTTCGTGTTTTGCATCCCAACGCAAGTTTTTGGACACGTCCTTCATCCTAATGTAGTTATTTGCGACCGACAATTCGTTTAGGTATCTTGTCGCTTCTTCCGGCGAACAGTCCTCATACAAAAGATTGAACATTTCGGCAACAAAGGACGGAGAAGGAGTCACATATCCCATAACCTTAGTTTCGAATCTAACAATGGCATCTTCCGTAGTCAGCCCTTTTTCGACGGCATATTCGTTCATAGGATCAAGAATTTCTTGTATAGGTTTAAGTTCCGAAGAAGGGACACCCATATCGTCGGTTCCGAAAAGACTCATAAGTTGATTTCTAGCATACACCGCATCGAGTTCAACGAGTCCGAGTTGCTCTTGTGCATAAAAAATGAGGTCTTCAATACCTTGTTTTACGTCGTACATAATATCTCCGAGTAATTATTATTTACAAATCTTTATGTATTTGATATAATACATAATAGCATTTGCGAAAATATTATACATCAAAGAGGTTATTATGGCAATATCTTTATTTGTAGATTCCAAAATTTTTGACGAGTCTAGCAGACTTCTCTACCACAAAACAGGCAAAGAAACAGCATCGAGATTTGAAGAACTTTATATGAGCCACTCCGCAAGACACAAAGGCGAAATCAAAATGTTTTCGTCGTCGGGGAGAATAGAAATCTGTGGCAACCACACCGACCACAACCATGGCAAAGTGCTATGCGCATCCGTAACGGTTGACACTTTAGGAGCCGTCACCAAAAGAGACGACGGCATAATAACCGTAGATTCCGAGGGTTACGATCCCGTCATCGTAGATACCAAAGATCTCAAAGCCGACAAAAAGGAATACGGCACCACGAGAGGACTCGTTAGAGGTGTACTCAAAGGCATGGCGGACAAAGGCTACCTCATCGGTGGTTTTGATGCCACCGTCAGAAGCAGCGTATTTAAGGGCGCAGGCGTTTCGTCCTCCGCATCTTTCGAACTTCTCATCACCGAAATCCTCAATGTCTTATACAACGACGGCAAAATGGACAAAATGGAAAAGGCTCGTGTTTCCCAATTTGCAGAAAATGTCTTTTTCGGTAAGCCGTCCGGACTTCTCGACCAATCGGCAATAGCGCTTGGCGGAGTATCGTTTATCGACTTCAAAAATTTACAAAAACCCGTTGTCAAAAATCTAACATGGGGTTTTGACGATGTTGACGTCGTCATAGTCAACTGCGGCGGCGACCATTGCAACCTCACCCCCAACTATTCGGCAATAAGGAGCGACATGGAAGAAGTCGCAAGATGTTTTGGCAAAAAATACCTAAGACAAGTATCCGAAAAAGATTTCTACGACTCAATTCCGGAACTATCCAAAAAAGTCTCCGAAAGAGCCATCCTCAGAGCCATCCACTTCTTTGAAGAAAACAAGCGAGTAGTCGCCCTATACAAAGCAATAGAAAAAGGTAGCGAAAAAAAGACCTTCGAAATGATCAACGCATCAGGGGAATCGAGTTACAAACTTCTCCAAAATTGCTATCCCGAAGGATCGGTTGACCAACCCATTCCGCTTGCCTTGACACTCACCAAAAAATTTGACGGAGTGAGAGCCACAAGAGTGCATGGTGGCGGATTTGCCGGCACGATTCTCACAATGGTCAACAAAGACAAAACCTCATCCTACGTCGAATATATGTCCAACATTTTCGGCAAAGAAAACGTCTTTGTATTAGGAATAAGAGAAGCAGGCGCCACGGAGGTCAAATTTTAATGCATTGGACAGGTAATGTCGAAAGTGTCGCCTTTTCTATAGGCGATTTTACGGTTGCATGGTACGGCATTATCATCACGTTCGGGATGATATTGTCATTGATTTTTGCAATAGTTTACAACAAAAAAATAAAACTAACGGTTGACGATGCCCTCGAACTTTTCTTGTGTGCAGTGCCACTCGGCATTTTGTGTGCAAGATTCGGTCACGTTTTCGCTCGTCCGGACGAATATTTTCCCTCCCCCTACACATGGGACGACTTCCTAGAAATATTCCGTATATGGGACGGCGGTCTTACGATTCTTACCGGAGTCATGGGCGGAATAGTAGGTGCAATTTTATGGGCAAAATGGCGTAAAATCGACTTTATCAAAACAGCCGACCACGTTCTATTTATCATGCTCCTTGCACAAGGAATAGGCAGATGGGGCAACTTTTTCAACCAAGAAATTTACGGTCAATTAGTCACCAATCCCGATCTCCAATGGTTCCCCTATGCCGTATATATCAAAGCCCAAGGCGGATTTTACCAAGCCGTATTTTTCTATGAGTCAATGGCGAATCTTTGCTGTTTTGTAGCGATAGCCATACTCGTCCGCCACGTAAACGTAAAAGGTTTCGGCACATGCGCCTATTTGTTCTCATACTCGACCATCCGTTTCATTTTGGAATTTTTCAGAAATTCCAACATCGTCGGCAACACCGTCGTAATATTGATACAAGTCGGTTGCGCCCTCGTGTCCGTTGCCTCGCTTTTATATATGATAATAGCCCCGATAATGCTAAAAAAGAAAGGCAGAACAATTTGGTACGGTCGTGGCGGTATCCCCGAAGAAGTTTTAGGCTCTATCCACAAGCCTAAACCCGAAAAAAAGGACGAGCCAAAGGACGAAACCAAGGACGAAACCTTAGACCAACCTACAAAAACAGAAAAAGAGGAAGATAAACAATGAGAAATCTAACATTGCTCACCGACTTATACGAGTTGACAATGATGAGTGGCTACCTCAAAGAAGGCAAGCAAGACCAATGGGCAACATTTGACGTATTTTATCGCAAGTCCGATTCCATCGACATGTGTATATTCGCAGGACTCGAACAAGTCATCGACTATATCAACAACCTCAAATTTACCGAAGACGATATAGCCTACCTACGTAGCCTCAATATATTCGAAGAGAATTTTCTCAAAGCCCTCGAAAACTTCCACTTTTCGGGTGACATCTATTCGGTAAGAGAAGGCGAAGTCGTCTTTGCAGGCGAGCCGATCATGACCGTCAGAGCCCCCATATTCGAAGCCCAGTTTATCGAAACGGCAATTCTCAACATAGTCAACCACCAGACACTTATAGCCACCAAAGCCTCCAAAATCGTCCGCCAAGCAAAAGGCGCCGGCATTATGGAATTCGGTGCAAGACGTGCGCAAGGCCCCGATGCCGCCATATACGGATCGAGAGCAAGCATAATAGGCGGTTGCGACTCTACGTCCAACGTAATCGCCGCCAAGATGTTTGACGTCCCCGCATCCGGCACACATGCCCACAGTTGGGTAATGTCGTTCCCTACGGAACTCGATGCATTTAGAGCCTATGCAAGACTCTTCCCCACCAAGTGCCTACTCCTAGTAGATACCTACGACACCCTAAATTCAGGTGTCCCCAACGCCATCAAAGTCTTTGACGAACTAAGAGCCAAAGGTTACGAACCGATGGGCATTCGCCTTGACTCCGGAGACCTCGCTTATCTCTCAAAGAAAGCCCGCAAAATGCTAGACGAAGCCGGTTATCCCAATGCAATAATTTGCGCATCCGGTGACATTGACGAGTATATTCTAGCGTCCCTTGCTTTGCAAGACGCCAAAATCGACCTTTACGGCATCGGCACAAAACTCGTCACCGCCCTTCCCGTATCGGCACTAGGCGGAGTTTACAAACTAGCAGAACTCATGGAAAACGGAGTTATGGTCCCCAAAATCAAACTTTCCGACACCCGTATCAAGATGACCAATCCGGGATTCAAAACAGTCTATCGCTTATATAATAAAGACGGCATGGCAGAAGCCGACCTCATCACGCTAAAAGAAGAAGTCATCGACGAAAAGAGACCGCTAGAAATATTTGATCCTATCGACACATGGAAACGCATGACACTCCAAAACTTTACGGCAAGAGAACTACACATCAAAGTTTTCGACAAAGGCACTCAAATATACAATTCGCCCTCCGTCAAAGAAATGAGAGATTATGCCAAGAAATGCCAGTCCGAAATCTTCGAAGAAAATTTACGTCTTACCAACCCTCATATATATAAGGTAGACCTTTCGCAAAAATTATACGACCTAAAAACCGCCCTTCTCACCAGCAAAAAACACTAATTTATATGTAAATAAAAAAGAAAACCATACCGCTCGGTATGGTTTTTTTATTGCACTTTATATATCGATTAAATATTGAGAAGAAGATCGTATATAGATTTATAAGTATCTATCGCCTTGTCGCCCCATGTTTCATAGATTTTAGAAGCAAGACTTCTCGACGGCACGTTTAGTTGCAATTCCATAATCGTTCTGTTGATTTCGGATATTTTCAAAGTGACGGTATAAGAATTGTCTTTATTTCTCTTGTAGTCCGAGAAAAATTCTTGTTTTTTCTTATACTTCATAGCATTTTTAGAAGTAAAATCGGTAATATCGTCACGTAAAGATTTGTGGATATTCTTGAAGAAATGTCCAAGACAAGTCGCCCCGTCCTCTGTCAACGAAATCATAAAATTCCCGTTGTTGCCGTTGAATCTGTTGACGAATCCGCTGACTTCGAGATCAAGTACGGTTTGTTTCGCAAACATAGGAGAAGCAATCCATTTGTTGTCATAACAACACATTTCAATAAGGACGTCCTCTTGAATAGGCATCGACAATTTGTCCAGTACGAACAAAATGATTAACTTGTTAGAAGTTTGGTCGTCTTGCATAAGATTCTTTCCTTAATTTGCGATAGTAAATAGAATTATAACACAACCAAAATTTTTGATATACGGAATTTTTCAAAAAAAATTAAAAACCCCAAAAACAAATTTTTTTACCCACAAGATATTGTGGTTTGTTTTTTTCAAAAATACTAGTTGATTTTTAAGAGCCGAAAACTTAAAAATTTATCGAGTTATCCACAAAAATTTGCCGAGTTATCCACAAAACATTGAGTTATCCACCAAAATATCCTCCCAAACTCAACAATTTTTTCTTTTCAAAACCTTTTCACTACGTTTTGGATACCTAATTTCGATTTTTAATTTACTGACGGCAGTTTACATGGTATTATAATTATATGGAAACAAAAATTTTACAAGGCGAAACACTTGTCGAGCGAGTTGACAATTACGGCATGGGAGAAGAGTCCGTCATCAAAAAAGACGGCTTCGTCATATTTGTCCCGTACAGCCTAAAAGGCGAACTCGTCCGCATCCGCATCGACCACGTCAAGAAAAATTTTGCCTATGCCACCCTTCTAGAAGTAATAGAGCCTTCTCCTTATAGGAGAAAACCCGTTTGCACCCGTTTCCCCCGTTGTGGCGGTTGTCAGTTTTTGCACGTAGAATATTCCGAACAACTAAAAATCAAAAAGCAAAACATCGAGAATCTTCTAAAAAAGGTCCTTCCGGAAGGCACCCATATAGACGACGTCGTCCCATACCCCAAGGAATTTGGCTATCGCAATAAATTATCCCTTCCCTTCGGAGTGACCGAAGGCAAAGTAAGTCTAGGCTTTTACAGAGAAGGCACCCACAAAGTCGTCTCTACCAAAAAATGTTTTCTCAACGGTGACTGGGCAGAAACACTCATCTCTCTAGTTCTAGACTATGCCGAAAGCGAGCATTTGACCGCCTACACCGACGACAACAAAAGGGGACTTCTTCGCCACCTAGTCGCAAGGAATCTCGGTGACGGCATCTCCGTCACGCTGGTAATAAACGGTGACACCTTACCGAAAAAGGAAACATTGATAAACTTACTCAAAGAAAAATTTTCCGACTTCACGCTATATATCTCCATCAACAAGCAGGACACCAACGTCATATTCGGGGATCGCCTTATCAAATTATACGGTGCCGACAGATACGGAAAACTCTGTGGCACAACCTTCCCCGTAAGCCCATATTCTTTTGTGCAAGTAAACCTTGATATTGCCGAAAAAATCATATCAAGACTGACAGAAGAAGTCATTAAAATAGGCTCCCCCGTATTCATCGACGCATATTCAGGAATAGGCGTAATAGGTACCATAATAGGGAAATCAGGCACCCAAATAGCCAACATTGAGATAATTCCGTCGGCAGTCGAAGACGGCAAAAAACTCTACAAAAATCTTAATATGGATGTAGATTTTTATCAAGGCGACTCAGCGAAAATTCTCCCGACACTTCTAAAAAATCTCAACGAAAACGGACAACAAACCTTCCTATTCCTTGATCCCCCAAGGAAAGGACTGTCAAAAGAAGTCATCGACACCGTCAATCACGAAAAGTCCAAGATCTCAAAAATCGCCTACCTATCTTGCAACCCCGCCACCCTTGCTAGGGATCTAAGTCTACTCAATTTCCAAATATCATCCGTCACCCCCTACGATATGTTCCCCGACACCTCCCACGTCGAAACCTTAGTCCTACTCTCAAAATAATCCCAAAAAAAACAGCCCTCGACACCGTCCCCCTTGACAAAATCTTATTTTGAGTGTTAAATTTAATATATAAATTTAATTTGAGCCTCCCCGTAGGCTTTTAGGAGAAATATGTTCAATAAGCACGATATAAGCCGAGATGCTTGCCAATTATACGGCAGCCAAGCCAAATGCGGTTATCATTGGTGGTGGCACTCTTTCACCGGCACAAGCCAATCGACAGGCGAAGAAAAATCTTTTTTTGTCGAGTATTTTCTATGTAATCCGTCACTCGGCGGAGACGAGCCGATATTCGGTCAACTACCGGAAAACCAAGAAAAAGGCATAAGACCGTCCTACCTCATGGTAAAAGGCGGCGCATGGGGCGAAGATGCCGCCCAAATCCACAGATTTTTCGGTTGGAACCGCATCAAAGTCAACTACACCGCCCCCTTCACAGTCGAAGCCGACGACTGTTTTTGCACCGAAACCGAAATGCGTGGCACCCTCTCCGTAAGCGAAGAAGAAGCCTCCTCCCACCCCGAATGGATGTCGCAATCCGGCACCATGTCGTGGAACCTAAAAATCGACAAACAAATCGCTTTCAACGTAGGCTACGGAGCCGGAAAACTATTTAGAAAACTCCAACTTTTCGAAATGTTTTGGCACGCGGAAGGCATGAAATCGGCATTTTCAGGCGAAGTAATTTGGAATGGCGAAAAATATATAATCACCCCCGAAACATCCTACGGCTATTCCGACGAGAATTGGGGCAAAGACTTCACGTCCCCATGGGTATGGCTGTCGTCCAACAACATCGTCAGCAAGAAGAGTGGCAAAAAACTCCAAAACACCGTATTTGACATCGGTGGCGGTTGCCCGAAAGTCGGTCCTATTGCCCTAAAAAGAAAACTTCTTTCGGCATTTTATTACGAAGGCAAAGGCTACGAATTCAACTTTTCCAAATTTTGGACGTTCACGCATACGGAATTTGACTGTCAAGAAACCGACACCGAAATCATTTGGCACGTAAAACAAACCGCCCGCAGAGATCGCCTCGAAGCCGACATCACTTGCAACAAAAAGGACATGCTACTAGTCAATTACGAAGCCCCCACAGGACAAAAACGCCACAATCGCCTATTCAACGGTGGCAATGGTCAAGGGACCGTCAGACTTTATCACAACGGAAAACTCCTAGACGAATTCATCTGCAAAAACGTCGGTTGCGAATATGGCGAATATTGCTAAATCACAAGAAAAGGTTTATAAAAGAAAAATGGAAACAATAGGCAAAAGAATCATTTGGAAAAAATATCTCTACTTAATAATTTTTCTCGCTCTTGTCACCGCAGAAGTTTTTGAAATAATAAAATTACTCGACACCCCCGATCCCGATTCCGTCCTCATAATAATGATTATAGCGACATCGATAGCCATCGTGGTATTTTTCGTCCTCACCCTCACATCCTTTCTCAAAAACCGCAATGCGATAACCGTCGAAGGCGACGACGTCATCATCAAAGAATATAAGGAGCGAGTCATCTCGTTTAGAGAAATTGCCCGCCTCGAATACGTTTTGCATGGTTTCGGAAAATTTGGCGACGACAGTTACGGCACCTTGATAATTTGCCTAAAATCCAACGAAATAATAAGAGTAGCAGACCTAAGAAAAGTCCGCACCGCTTGCCAACAACTAAGAAGTTTTGTATTTAGACACCAAAAAGTCACCCCGCTAGGATCTTCTATCCCCCTTGAAAACTTCTAAAAATATGCTAAAATAGATTTACCAAGTTTCAAGGAGCGAAAAATGAATATCACAGTTTACTTAGGCGCCCAAGAAGGCAACGATCCCCGACTAAAAGAAGCCGTCATCGAACTCGGCACATGGATAGGCCGTAGTGGCAATTCCCTTGTTTACGGTGGCTCCAAAGCAGGACTCATGGGCATAATTGCCGACAGCGTACTCGCAGCAGGCGGCAAAGTGACAGGAGTAGAACCCCAATTTTTCATCGACGGCGAAGCCCAACACGACGGACTTACAAAACTAATCATAACACGAGATATGACCGAGCGCAAAACCACCATGATAGAACTCGGTGATGCCTTCATCGCATTCCCCGGTGGCACCGGCACCCTCGAAGAAATAGCCGAAGTCATGTCCAAAGTGTCTTTACGCCACTTGTCCGCCCCTTGCATAATCTACAATTTGAATGGCTACTACAACGGCCTCAAACAACTTCTAGACCACATGCTCGCAATGGACCTCTCCACCCCCAAAAAACTCGAAGGCATCTATTTTGCCTCCGACCTAACCGCCATCAAAAAACTTCTCTCCCTCACCTAAAAATACGAACCCCGTTTTGTTCGGTTAGCATCCAAACAAATAAATTGACAACGAACTTAATAAAAAAACTCGGACATAGATCCGAGTTTTTTTGTATCACCTTATTTAAGGTTATAGTTTCCTAAGCACTTCGTTGACCGTTTTCATATCGACTTTGCCGGCATATTCGGTCTTAAAGTGTTTCATAACCGACGGCACCGATTTATCGTCAAGTGTATCGATTATCGCCTTGATTTCGTCTTCACTCATCATTTTAGGCAGATATTTTCTAATGGTTTCCAATTGGACGTTGAGAGAAGCCACCGTTTCGGTTCTCCCTGCCTTTTCGAAAGCAATACGCTCCTCGTCGATTTCCTTTTCGGCTTTTTGGAGTACGGCGACCGAATCGGCTTCATTCAGTTCTTGCCCCTTGGCTTTCTTTTCGATCGACAAAAGCATCAATTTGTTGATGACGACATTAAGAGCCGTCACTGCATCGTTATTTTTTTCCTTCATAGCGACGATTTTTTCTTTTTTGAAATCTGCTAACAACATTTTCAGTTCCTCCTAACAATTGCTATCTATATTATACATTAAGTTCAACAAGAAGTGTAGCATATCCCGCCAAAAGACTGATAAAAATCAAAAGACTCACGACAGCCACATTCCTTTTGACCTCTTTCACATTCCTAAAAAGGTACATAAGCCCCAGCCCCGCATTTGCAGACAACCCTGCCACGCACGCCCCAAAACTAAGCGCCCCCTCAACATACAAATTCGTAATAATAACACTCGATGCGCAGTTAGGAATCAGCCCCACGACAAGCGCAAGAATAGGGGACAAATACACATTAGAAGTCAAAAATCTTTCGATTTCCTGCTCCCCCACAAAATAAACGAGAGTGCCGAACAAAACATTTACAATTAGTACATAAAGGAATATTTTTAGCGAATGTAAAAACGGATGCAAAAAGTGTTCCTTGAAGAAAACTTTTTTGTCGATTTTCTCTTCCGTTTTCTCCTCGTTTTCCACTTCGATATGATGTCCGCAACACCCCACAATTTCAGTGTGTTCCGCCTCGTCGCTTTCCTTCACATCCTCAATTTTAAGCAGTTTTTCCACGACAAAATCGATTATAACTACCGCCATTATACCGACCAAAAGTTTGACTCCGACAAGGATCAGACAATCGACAATTTTATCGGGATGCGACAGCATAATAGGTATAGCCTCGTCGCTTGTTGCGATATAGACTCCGACAAGGCACCCGATCGACAATTTTCGCCTAGAAAAAAGGTCGGTACACACCACCGAAAATCCGCATTGCGGAATGATAGCGAGCGGTACGGCAATCAGCCCCGTTTTCTTTGGATGCTTTATAAAAAATCCCGATATTTTATCTTCGATAAACTCAATTAAAACGTATATGAAAAATACGACCGCCAAAACTTTAAGGCTGTCAATAAGAGAATCAAGCAAAACTTCTTTGGCGAAATTGCCAAAATCAAAAGCACCAATCATAACGTAGCATAATTATAATGCCAAGCCTCCCAAAAAGCAATAAAAAACAAGATAGAGGTTGACAAAAATCGATTATGCTATATAATATCTTTTGGTATAAATACCAAACGGTACGAATATCAAAACATTTTTAGGAGATAAAAAATGAAAAACGCAAAAAAAGTCATAACCATACTTTTATCGGTTATTTTACTCGTCTCTCTTTCACTAGTCATGGTAGCCTGTAAAGACGGCGACGGCACCAAGAAAGAAACCAGACAAACCACCGTCATGAATGTGTCCCTGAACCCCGAAGTCGAGTTCATTCTTGACGTCAACGGCAAAGTCGTATCCGTCAACGCCCTCAACGAAGAAGGCAACATCGTCATTTCAGGCGAAGTCAACTTCGTAGGCAAAACCCAAGACGAAGCCCTCAAAGCCTTTGTCCAAGTCACCAAAGACAACGGATTTTTAGTGACCGGCAATGCCTCCGCAGACGACAACCAAGTCTCCGTATCTTTCTCCGGCGATCAAGCCCAAAAACGTTACGAAGAAGCCAAAACGGCACTTACCAAAGCCTTCAAAGACAGCGGAATCACCGCAAGCGTCGAAAGTTTCCAAGCCTTCGCCACCGACTATCTTGACAAGCAAATCGCCGAAGCCATGCCTTACTTAGAGGCAGCCAAGATCCAAGCGCTTTCCTATGAAGAGAAGATCGCCACCCTCGAAGAATCTAGAAAAGAAACTGCCGCTCTTTATTCCGAACAACTAAAACAAGCCTACTACGATGCCAAAGAAAGAGCCGTCGAAGCAGCCAAACTCAACTACGTCAAAGAAAATGCCAATGCGATGGCAAAAATGGCCCTTACCGCAGCAGAAACCGGTTATAATATGGCAATCACCGCTTTGGAAAACACCCGTAAACTCATCCTTCTTGACGAAAACAGCGCTTACCAACTCGCCCTCAAAGCATTTAGAGCAGCCAAAGTCCAATATCTCAATTACAGAAATTATGTCGCAGGACTTTCCGTCAACGTATCCGTTTCGGGTGCAACAGTCTCCGGTTCGGTCGATGTAAATCTTACACTAGCCAATCTTGATGCGGCAGTAGACAGTGCAGAAAAAGCCCTAAACGATGCTTATGCATTGGCAGAACAAAGTTTTGCACAAGCCAAAACGGCAGCCGACACCGCCTACAATGCGATTATCTCGGCAATCACAAGTGCGGACAGCAATTGCCAAACATATCTTGACCAAGCAAGCCAAAACTTGACCACTGCAATCAACAACTTTGACACTACATTTGCAGCGGACTACAAGACCTATATTGACTCCGCAAAAACCTCATGGAACAACATGAGTGCAGAACTCAAAGCCGGTTACACCGAAGAGAAGTAAAACTCAAAAAAGCAAAGAATAGGACGGAATATTTTAGTGAAAAACAAACTAAAAATCGACAAGTGCCACGCACAATATTCCAAAAGTTGTGAAAAGGAAATTAAAAAACTGATTTCGGCCCACTACGGCGAGGACAAATTAGAAGATATTTGGACCAAAGTCCAACTCCAATTTGTAGATTTTCTTAAAGATTGGCGGACCGATCTCGGTGGCAAAAAGAATTTTCACAATTCTACGGGTGGCACTTACGACTGCATCGCCGTCCTTTCATACTACGTAGCGTGCAAGGAAGTGACGACTTTTAGAGAGATTGAAAAACTCATGGAAGACATCACTCTCCCCACGTTCGGTAAAGTTAAATTTGTCAACATGAACAAAATGTTTTGGAAAAGACTTATGTACAAAGCATTTTGTTCGGCAAAATGCCGTTGTGACAAATGGCACGACTATCAAATGGAAGTCGCCCCCTTCGACAAGGACAAGCCGATATATTACGAATTTACCGCCTGTCCGGTTGCCGAGTTTATCAAAAAATATAGCCTTCAAGAAATCGCCCCCGCTCTATGCAACGTTGACTATCCCGCCTTGCAACTCATGGGCGCAAAACTAGTCCGCACCTCGACTTGTGTCAACGGTACGAAATGCGACTACACGATTTGTGCAAGTAGCGACGAATATCTCAAAGCCCACCCCGAATTTGTTGACGACTGCGGCTGGCGAAGAAATAAGTAAAAGGTAAGATTATGGAACGCAAAACAAAAATCAAACGTGCGATAGGTATATTCGGTATAGTTATAGCCTGTATGCTAGTTATAATTCTCACCGCCTTTACGGTGCATTGCATAACGGTTTCCAACTACAACCAAAAAGACCGAACCCTTCGAAATGCATCCACAGTAGAAGACGAAATTTCTATAAAAATAGCAAAGTCCAGTTCATGGGAGAAAAATGACGAAGTACTCGGCACCGATACCTACAACGGCATAATTTACGAATCAACAATTACCAACCTATCCCAAAACAGTTTGGAAACATGGACGGCAACATTCAATATCAAAGAAGATTGCTACATCAACCAAGCATGGTGCGGATCCGTCGAAGTACACCAATTTAGAGACGGAGTAGAAAAAGTCAAGAAAATTATCGATTTGAGATCGGCTACCGAAGAACTTGAAGATAGCGAATTAGATTATATTATCGATTCTAGTTCTACATGGCTCATCAGCCTAAAAGAAGGCGACTATATCGTCTATTATCCCGACTCCGACAAAGGCGGCGAATATCCTCTAGAAAGCCAAAAAGATGCCACCATCGGCATGATTTTATATGCAAAAGGCACCGACATCGATCTTTCTAATTGCACCGTCAACTACAAACTTAAAGAAAGTTACTTCGAAGGTACCGTTGCCACAATATACATAGGTTTATTTATCGTTTGGTGCGTGGGTTTGCTTTGCTATATCTCTATTTCGATTATCATAACCCAATACGAAAAACGTTTGGCGTCCAAAGAAAAAGTCATTCAAGAAGTCTTTGACGTTTTCAGTAATTTCGTCGATGCCAAAGATCCCTACACACACGGACATTCCGAAAGAGTTGCCGAATATTCCGAAAAAATTGCCGAAAAACTCGGCATGAAAAAAGAAGAATGTAAAAACGTTTATAGGATAGCCACCCTTCACGATATAGGCAAATGCTACGTTCCCGACGAAATCCTCAACAAACCTTCTCGCTTGACGGACGAAGAATTTGAAAAGATCAAACAACACACCACAAAAGGTGCCGAAATGGTCAAGAATTTCTCATCCATCCCCCACATTTCGGACGGAGCCTTGTATCACCACGAACGCTACGACGGCAAAGGTTACCCCACCGGCAAGAGTGGCCAAGACATACCGCTCATCGGCAGAATAATCTGTGTAGCCGATGCCTTCGATGCCATGAACAGCAATCGTATTTATAGGAAAAAACTCTCCAAAGATACCATTATTCAAGAACTTATCAACGGCAAAGGCACCCAATTCGATCCCAACATTGTCGATGCCTTCATCGAAATACTTGACTCCGAAAAATATCTAACTACGGATACCGACTCCATCAACGAAGTCAAATAAACCACACTTTATTTTGTGAGTTTTTATAAATCATCAAAAAAGACTTTACCGGTTGTGGTAAAGTCTTTTTAATGCCTAATTTTTCGATTAGTTTTTATATAGTTTGGCAAGTCCGCCTTCACTCGTTTCACGGTATCTCGCATGTAGATCCCGTCCGGTTTCAAGCATGGTTTCAATTATAAGGTCAAAAGATATCTTTCTCGTATTTGTAAGGAAATTAGCCAGCGACAAAGCATTTATAGCCCTCATCGCCGCCACTGCGTTTCTCTCGATACAAGGTATTTGAACGAGTCCCAAAACAGGATCGCAAGTGAGTCCCAGATGATGTTCCATCGCAACTTCCGCCGCATATTCGATTTGGTTTAGATCCATACCAAATAGTTCCGCAAGTCCTGCCGATGCCATCGAACAAGCCGTTCCGACCTCTGCTTGACAACCGCACTCCGCACCGCTTATAGATCCGTTGGTCTTTACGAGATTACCGACAATTCCCGCAGTCGCAAGAGCGTTTACGATGTCGGCATCACTCAATTTATGCTTTTCCTGTTCGTATTTCATTACCGCAGGTAGCACCCCCGACGCCCCACAAGTAGGAGCCGTCACGATAATTCCGCCGTCGGCATTTTGTTCCGAAACCGCATAAGCATAAGCACAAACAAGTCGGTTTTCTTTGGTCTCCGGACTCTCGTCAATATGTTTTTGCTTAAAAAGAAGTTTTGCCTTTCTCGAAATATTTAGTCCCCCGGGGAGTACGCCCGTTGCGTTCAAACCCTCCTTGATGGTCTGCTTCATTTGTTGCCAAACCTCGTCAAGGTACTCAAAAATCTCATCCCCTTCACGTTCTCTTACGTAGTCGGGGATACCGATTTCGTGTTCTTCGCAGTATGCTTTGATTTCATCGAAAGACTTTTCGGGATACACGTCGACAGATTCGGGATCCTTCATTCCTTCGAAGTGGATGCTACCGCCCCCTACGGACAAAACTCTCGTAAACCCTATCTCTTTACCGTCCTTATAGGCGAAAAAATCTAGAGTGTTAGGGTGAATAGTCTTTGTAACTTTGTCAAAGACGACTTCCACAGGCTTTGTAAAAGTCTTTTTCAGCACTCTGTCGGTTCCGTGTCCTTCACCGGTAAGAGCAATAGACTCGTATCCTATTACCTTAAAACTATCGGCATCGGGATAATTTTGTTGGAAAATTTCCGCAGCATGTGCCGGTCCCATTGTGTGCGAACTTGACGGTCCACGTCCTATTTTGTAAAGTTCTCTAAGCGATTTCATCTTTATTATCTCCGCTATTATTTTCGTTATTTACATCGTTTTCCGTTGCCTCGGCAACCAAAACAGTAGATTTTTCTTTATTTCTAATTTTGTCCCACAACTCTTTTATCTTTTCTTCCGGAAGAAGATTAGATGAGAGTAGCGATAGCATAATGACTATGGATCCCACGATTCTAAACCACGTCAGATCGACGATCCCAAGGACTAGCGAAAAAAATACCGCAAAGACAGCCTCGGTACTTGACACGACCGATGCGGTAGTTGCCTTCATTTTAGATTGTACGAAGTTCTGCACGACGTAGGCATATCCTGCCCCGAGAACACCCGTAAAGAGCAGTCCGAGTACGACGGTTTTCCAATCGGTAATTTGCGAGTAAGACGGAATCTCTGTAGAAAGGGAGAGTATCGTAGAAATTATAGCCGTCACAATAAGTTGCATACAAGCGAAGTTTACGGGATGAACTTTCCCTGCATTTTTTTCAAGCAAAATGAATTGCGTACAAAATCCCATAGCGCCGACAAGAGTTAGCCCGTCGCCGAGGTTTATACTGCCGAATCCCTTATAAATCTCATAGAGTATGCCGAACCCGACAAGACAAATTATAGCATCAAAAAATGCCTTAAAATTGACTTTTCTATTGATAATCATCAAAAAGAACGGCACCAGCACGACATAAGTTCCCGTCAGCATACCGCACTTGTCGGGAGTAGTCATCGATGCGCCGTAGCACTGGAAAATGAAGCCCGCAGACATAGCGAGTCCTGCAAAAAATCCCCGTTTTAATTCGGTTTTTGTAAACTTCGGAGCCTTAATAAGCGGACGAACAAGTAGGACGAAAAGACTGGCGATTATGAATCTACACGCCACCAAAAAGAGCGGTGGCACGTTGCAGTCCCCCGTCAATTTGTCCATAACTATAAAGCAAAAACCCCACGAAATCGTGACGGTCAAAAACAAAAGCACATAAAGCGGAGTTTTATTTTTAATAGTTTTTAGGCTCATATCTCTAATTTTATAACTTTACGTTCCCAAATGCAATAAATTTTTATTTTGTGCTTGCTAAATAATTAAAAAGTCCAAAAACATTATCGACATATACTCGAAATATTGACATATCATATCTAAAATAATATAATAAACGATGGTGAAAAAACCAAAACCAACAAAAAGAGGAGCCAAAATGGAAACAAGAAGAGAAAGATGCGTAGGCACTGTTTCTAGAGGAATCAGATGCCCGATAATCAGACAAGGCGACGACCTTGCATCCATCGTATCGACCTCGGTTTTAGAGGCAAGCGAAAACGAAGGTTTTACCTTATACGACAGAGACGTAATCGCCATCACCGAATCTATCGTTGCAAGATCACAAGGCAACTACTGTTCGGTTGACGACATTGCCGCCGACGTAAAACAAAAGACAGGCGGAGAAACAGTAGGCGTAATATTCCCGATTTTGTCAAGAAACCGCTTTGCAATTTGCCTAAGAGGTATCGCAAAAGGTGTAAAAAAAGTCGTTTTGATGTTCAGTTATCCGTCGGACGAAGTCGGCAACGAACTCGTCTCCATTGACCTTATCGACGAGAAAAACATCAATCCCTATTCCGACGTTTTGACTCTTGCCGAATATAGAAAACTATTTGGCGAAAACGTCCACCGTTTCACAGGTGTTGACTACGTCAAATATTACGAAGACCTAGTCAAAGAATGCGGAGCGGACGTAGAAATCGTCTTTGCCAACCAAGCAAAAGAAATCTTGAATTATACCGACGTCGTAATCAACTGCGATATACATACAAGAAAACGTACCAAGAGAATTTTACTTGGAAACGGTGCAAGAATCGTTTTGAGCCTAGACGAAATCATGACCTCTTCCGTAAACGGTAGCGGTTACAACGAAAAATACGGTTTACTCGGCTCCAACAAATCGACCGAAGACAAAATCAAACTCTTCCCGAGAGATGCATCCGCCCTTGTAAGAGACGTTCAAGCCCGCATTTTAGCAGCCACCGGAAAACACGTCGAAGTCATGGTTTACGGCGACGGCGCTTTCAAAGATCCCCAAGGCAAAATTTGGGAACTTGCCGATCCTGTAGTCTCCCCCGCATACACCGACGGACTCGTAGGCACCCCCAACGAACTTAAACTAAAATATCTTGCCGACAACGATTTCGCATCGCTTTCCGGCCAAGCACTAAAAGATGCCATCACCAAGAGCATCAAAGAAAAGGACGGCAACCTTGTAGGCAACATGGCATCACAAGGCACAACCCCTCGCCAACTCACCGACCTAATAGGATCCCTATGCGACCTCACCAGCGGATCGGGAGACAAAGGCACCCCCGTCGTCCTCGTACAAGGATACTTTGACAACTATACCAATTAGGAGATAAAAAATGAACAACAAAAGACCTGAAAACATGCAAAGAATCAACAATTCTCAACTAGCCCAAGAATTTATTGCCCAACAAATATCCGCAATAAAGGCACAAGTAGGCGACAAAAAAGTCCTTCTCGCATTGTCTGGCGGAGTAGATTCCTCGGTAGTTGCAGCCCTTCTTATAAAAGCCATCGGCCAAAACCTCGTTTGCGTACACGTCAATCATGGTTTACTTCGTAAAGGAGAACCCGAACAAGTCATCGAAGTGTTCCGCAACCAAATGAATGCCAACCTCATCTACGTAGATGCAGTTGACAGATTTTTGGATAAACTGGCAGGCGTCAAAGAGCCTGAAAACAAACGTAAGATAATAGGAGCCGAATTTATAAGAGTATTCGAAGAAGAAGCCCGTAAACTCAACGGCATCGAATTCCTTGCTCAAGGCACGATTTATCCCGACATTTTAGAGTCAGGCCCCGTCAAAGCCCACCACAACGTAGGCGGACTTCCCGAAGACCTCAAATTCGAACTTGTCGAACCTCTCAAATTCCTCTTCAAAGACGAAGTTAGAGTCGTAGGCAAAGAATTAGGACTCCCCGACGGCATGGTTTATCGTCAACCTTTCCCCGGCCCCGGACTCGGTGTAAGATGCCTAGGAGCCATCACCAGAGAGAGATTAGAACTAGTAAGAGAATCGGATGCAATTTTACGTGAAGAGTTCAAAAATGCCGGTTTACAAGGCAAAGTATGGCAATATTTCACAGTAGTTCCCGACTTTAAGTCAGTCGGTGTCGAAAACGGCGCTCGCACATTTGCTTACCCCGTAATCTTACGTGCAGTCAACACCGTCGATGCCATGACCGCAACCGTCGAAAACGTTCCGTTTGACCTCCTCCAAAAGATAACCGATCGCATCACCCACGAAGTAAAAGGTGTCAACAGAGTCCTCTTTGATCTTACTCCCAAGCCCGTTGCCACCATCGAATGGGAATAATCACTTCAACGATTTTTGCGGATACATCCGCCTCCTTAAAAACAAAAGCACTCCGACAATTGCCGAAGTGCTTTTGTTTCATTCCCTTTAAAATTAGGTCACTAATAGTTATATTACCACATATCGAGATATATGTCAATACCCGATTTTTCCTTGCATATTGACAAAATTTTCCCGTATTGTAAAATAAAATAGAACATAATATAAGGAGAAAATTTTATGCACGAAATCCAAGAAAAAGGCAAACTTTTAGAAAACGGCATGCTTCGAGAAGCAGGTTATGCCAAGCATCTAATACTAGATTATGACCGCAAAGACATCAAAGCCTCACGATTTCGCATAAAAGAATGGGATTATTATCTTATCACCAACGATAAATTTGCCGTAGCCTTGACCATAGCCGACAATTCCTATATGGGACTAGACAGCATCAGTTTGCTGAATTTTGAAGGTTCACCGTGGGAACATACCACCAGCCCCATGCAGTTCATGACCATGGGCAAAAAGAACTTACCCCCGACCTCAAAAGAGGGCGACGTCAAAACAGGCAACAAAAAATATCATATCTCTTTCGAAATAAAAGACGGCAAGAGAGAACTCGATTTTTATATGGACAATTTCAACCAAGGCAAAAGCATCGAGGGACACATAACCCTAGACATGTTTGACGACGAGTCAATGGTGATCGCTACCCCTTACAAAGAAGACAAATATGCCTTCTATTACAACCAAAAAATAAATTGCATGCCGGCAGAAGGAAGAGTCCTTTACGACGGCAAAGAATATATTTTCAACAAAACCGACTCATTTGCAGTGCTAGATTGGGGCAGAGGCGTTTGGACATACAAAAACACATGGTATTGGTCCAGTGCATCGGGACTTGTAGACGGAAAAAGATTCGGTTTCAACTTAGGTTACGGCTTCGGCGATACGTCTAAAGCCACCGAAAACATGCTTTTTTATCAAGGTAAAGCCCATAAACTTGCCGAAATCCAATTTAATATTCCCGAAAAAGACGGCAAACCCGACTACCTTTCTCCGTGGACATTCACATCAAGCGACGGAAGATTTACAATGGATTTTACCCCGATAATCGACCGAGCCTCCCTTACGGACGTAAAACTCATTTGTAGCCTCCAACACCAAGTTTTCGGAAAATTCTCAGGAAAAGCCACCTTAGACGACGGCACAACCATCGAAATCAAAGACTTCCTAGGCTTCGCCGAAAAAGTTTTCAACAAGTGGTAACCCCCCATCCCCTTTAACACAAAAACAAAAAGTCGTGCTGGACACGACTTTTTTTGGCGGAGAAATCGGGATTTGAACCCGAGCTACGCTATCAACGTACTACTCCCTTAGCAGGGGAGCCCCTTCAGCCACTTGGGTATTTCTCCAAATATTGCTTGACTAGGCAATTGTATCACATCACGTCGGCGCTGTCAATGAATTGATTTACTTTCGAAAATTTTATTGCAAACAATTTTGAAAAAATCTCTCCGCAAACCAAAATTTCACTAAAACCCCAAAAAATTTTTCCAATTTCTTTTGTAAAATTTTAATGAAATTCCCCAACCCCCCAAAACCAAATCTCCCAAAATCTAACCCCGAAAAGTAGAAGAAGTGGATTCTTTATTACACTTCCGCAAACCCCACAAGAAAACAAAACCACGCAGTTTTTCCTTGTGATTTTAGCCCCATCCCCCACCTACCCGTTTTGTTTGGACGGATTTTTTCAAACCCTAGTTCTCAAGGAATCTCACCCTACGCCCCCCCATTTTCCTCCCCAATTTTTACTATCGCCAACCCCCGATTTTTACTATCGCCAAGATCTCCCCCAATTTTAATCGAAAAATGCTTGACAATATCGACTCCCCCAATTATACTTACTACGTAAGTGTTGAAACACAACCAAATCGTTCCATATCTGATCATAGCAGAATAGTCGCGAGGCTATTGCGCAAAGCTATAGGGACTCTACGAGTCAGCCAGTTGCCGGATTACAGTGTAGTCGGGCAATTTTTTTTATCTTCGAAACGATTTTGTTGACTTCAACCCCGATTTTAGTTATATTTATGATATAAATATACTAATCGCAGTCGAGAAACCGACCGAAAACGAACATTGTGTAAAGTCGAGCAACGGAAATTGCAAAGCAAAACCCCGACAAAAACACAAAAAAGCACACAAAAAAGCGACACCAAAACAAAAAACCACAAGGTTACCAAAATTTACACCGTAAGTCGATGAAAAAAGGATTAGCAAAAACCAAATTACTGACAATCGTCATTCTAATAGCGGCACTCGTTATAATTTCCTGTGTCACGACGTTTGCGCTAATCATTTCCAACTCCACTCGTGGCAAAATTTCCGGCACCACGATCGACATCGATGCGACGGCGACATTTTCCCTTTTGTCCTCAAGCACATCGATCACCTTTGACGGTGCCAAATCAACCGACTCGATCAAAGTCAATTTGACCAACTCCACCCAAGGCGTTCTCCATTATTATTACCAATTGACCTACACCGATTCGAGCGATCTTTCCAAAGCCGTCCTCGTATCCCACAACGGCACTTTCCAAAAAGCCCTCAATCGTTTCACCGCCCAAAACAACACCATCGAAGACGAATATGCCTTCGTCGGCATTGACGGCACCGCCACCGACACCATCGAATTTGAACTCCACGAAGCGATAAAAGACTCCCTTCTTGACCAAAAATCATTGACCGTCACCCTCGAAGTTTACACCGAAAGCATCAACCACCAAAATTACATGTTCGTTTCGACCGAGCAAGAATACAAATCGGCAATCGACGACGTCAACAGCGGACAACTGACCTCCCCCACGATCGTCCTTCTCAATGACCTCTCATTGACCACGACCTACACCCTACAAGGCAATTGCACCTTAGTGCTAGGCACCCACTCGATCTCCGGCACCACCGTTCTCGACTCCCCCACCGCCTTCATGCGCATAGTAGGGGACGACGCAAGCAAAGTGTCCGCCTTCACCCTGACGCTCACCGACTACGACACAGCGTCCGCATCCCTAGCCCTTGCGGAAACCATAAAAGAAAAACTAAACAACGGAATCAACGGCAACAGCAGTATTATGGACCTTTCCGGTACCATGGTAGCCTACAAATCTCTCATAGAAAAAGTCGGATCCAACTACGACTATTTGACCAACGACACCTTGACCGCCTTTTCAGTGACAGGTATAGAAGTCGAAACGATAAAAGTAGGGGACCAAGAAATCGAATTTGACATTTACAGCCCCACCACCAACATCGACACCTACCTATCCCACATCCCGACCGAAGACGAAATCATCACGACCGACCTATATCTTCCCACCTCGATACAATCATTGAATGCGACCATCGACTGGACCAGTGCGGATCTTTCCTTGATGGACAACCAAGGCAACATCACGACCAACTCCGCCGACGTAGTCCCCATGACCTACTACGCCACAATCAAAGTAAACAACACCGTCTATACCAAAACATTTACCTTCAAATTGTCGGTTTACAACAACGAAATCAACTTCAACAACGGTTTAAGCGAAATAAGCCCCGTCGTCATTTACGCATCCTACAACGGTTCCAACAGTGACGAAGCCTACTACTATTTGCCGATAGTGGACGAAACCAGCACCTACGACTACCGCAAAAAATATTCCTCCCCCTCGGTCAACCCCACCTACACATGGTCAGGCCACAGAGACATTTTGCTTACCGACTTGGAATATTCCCTCATCCTAGACGACACCGGCGCCGAAGTCTATGACTATATCGGACTTGACGGCAATGCCGTATATCTCAAAGGCGACACCCTCAACACCTATGCCCAAATCAACGTAAAAGGCACCTTCAACACAGGCGACTACTACACCTCGGCAGTCAATATCAACATAGCCGTAGGCACCAAAACCGAGATACTAGAACCTGCCTTCAAAAACGTTCAAGAATATTTGACCGATGTGGACGTTTTATATTCAATTCTTTCGTCAAGAATCAAGAGCGGTATAGCGAAAGAAGAAGCCTCCATCACCCTCCCCGGCTCGTTCAAAGACGGCACCGACGAAGATTCCAACACCTTCACGATAGAATATTCCGCATCTTCCGACGTCATCAAATCTATCACCAAGGTTACCTCATCTACTTCGGGTACCGACACCACCTCCTACAAGATCACTTTGGATCCCACCAAATTCTCCAAAACCGAAACCTCAGTCCCGTTGTCGGTAAAAGTCATCTATACAGCGGACATTGTCAAAGAAAGAACAGTCTATTTTACGGTCCCTGCCGTTCTCAAAACCTCCGACGTCGGCAACGCCACTCTGTTCAATTCCCTCAAATATCAAGTAATCTCCAACCTCCCCCAAGAAGAGAAAAACTTTGATACAGGTTTCACTACATCTTCATCAAAGATCACCAACAAGACCGCCGACTACATTTTGATAAGAGACATAGTAGGCGACGACAAATATACCACCGACTACATCACCGGCTACGACGCAACCACCGGTTATTTGTCAAAACTAGGAAAAGACGACACCAAGAAAGCAAAACCCGTCTCCACCCTAACATTCTCAATCACCGACAAAACCTCTGCATCATCGTCCACCGACGGCAAAGCATACGACCTTGCAAGACTCATAGAATGGGCGACGAGTAGCAAAAATACGACGAAAGTAAGCGACTTGGGACTCAACAATTCTTCTTTCGTAAGTACGTATGGGAACACAACATCGGACGGCCACGAATATCTCACGACAGACGAAATTGCCGTCTTAAAGGCTTACTACAACGGAGCAAGCGGTACTTCCAAATGGGACGATGTTTGGAAGTTAGTATCCGAAAAAGCCCCCGGCTATGTTTTCAGTAGTACGACGACTTTGGATGCAGCAATAAAAGAGACATGTACCAATTATGCAACGAAAAACCCCGAAGAACTCTATTTCAAATACGTCGAAGTTCTGCAAGTTGTATTAGAGAAAAAAGACCACGTAGAAACCGGTTACTATTTCCCCAACATGGGCGTCATCGGTGCTAGTTCCGAATACGGCAAAGGTTGGGCTTCAAGTGGTAAAGGAATAGACGACGGCACTGTCTATATTTCGGAAGAAGAACTCGGTGCCATCAAAGTATTCTGGACCAATGCATTGACAAATAGTAATTATGCTTCTTCTACAACCAATGCCTCTACATACCAAAATTTGATTAAAAATGCTTTAGATGCCTCTGTCACTTGGCCCGAATATTTCATCGGTGGCGGCATAAGTAAACTCATCAATTATTTCTACGAAGATGCAAATATCCAAGTAGGTACCGATGCGGGTTTTGTCGTAAGCCAAGTAAATGTCCCCGCTATTACCAACCTCGACAGTCTCAATGCAATATTCAATTATTTCCCGAGCCTTACGACGCTACAAGTAGTAGGAACGGCCGATTTATCCGCATTCCTCGAAACCCAAACCCTTTCGTCTTTCTTCAACAGATTGACGATAGAAACCCCCTCCCTTCAAACAATAACTCTCCGCTATTGTGCCGACAATTATACCGAGATGGATATTTCCGGTATAAAAGAATTTGATAGTTTGCAAGTTATCGACCTTTCGCATAACTCCGGCCTTACCGATACCGCCTACCTTGTCAACGTCAATAGTGGCAATTATACCTCTGTCAATTTCTCCGACATAGGCACCGAATACGAGTTTTTGGAATATACGATTTCGTCGTTGTCATCTTCGACATGTGCAGTCGTATATACCAATACTAGTGGCGACACAGTCACCACCCAAAAGATTTACACCACCGACAAAACTCTTACTTATCTCAATGAATTCAACTCCCTAATTGCCGAAAACATGTTCCTTGCGGACAAAATCTATACAGACACAGCATCTTCCACCAATGTCTATTGGCGTATAGACGAAGGCAACAAAATCACCACCGTCACCGATGCCGGCAAATACTCCGAAATCTCCTCCGTCCACGAAATGAACATGATGATTTCCCCGTATTACTATTGCTCAGAAGGGTTTACCTACTCCCTAGGCGGCAGTTCTATAACCTTCGAAAAGGGCAACATTTACAAAATAATAATGTCCGGCAGTAGTATAGAAGTCCAAAATATAGGAATAACCGCAGAATCTGTTTCCAATATGGACGAAGACACTTTGAAGAATAAAATTACCTCCGATGACATAATAAACAACTATGAGCAAATTCCCGTAGAAGAAACCATGCCTATTACATCTACTACTCAAACTTACGGGGATCAGACCGTATCGTCATCTTCGACAGTATATACGGCAAGTACATCCACCTACACGATCAAATTTAATTGTTTTAGGTTGTACTACAATTACTACTCTTATCGGTCATATTACCTTTACACTTCTTCTGCTTCAGCACTCGCTTTAAGCCGCAACTATAGCACTAGTGATGAGTCTTTAATTTGTTTCTTGACAGAAGCAGAAAAAACGAAATTAGTAGGAGATTCATTTACATCCGATGATGTAATAAATAATGCAATTACGTTAGGTTCCACAAGTTTTCCTAGCAGTACTTCGCTCGGCGGTGGTACGGCGTATTATGTTTATTTTCCATATCGTGGTGTATTTTTGAGTATAAGTAAATCAACCGACTCGACCACTACATATACGTTATCTTCTTCACCGACAGACACTTGTAGAGTATATATCAATAGCAGTTTGTATTACATTTATAGTGGTACGGAAACGGAAACGACTGCAAGCAAAATTAAGTTTTTGAAAAGATCTTCGAATTCTGCTGTTTCGGTTTCAACTAGTGCTAGTAGTTACGGCTTAACTTTAAGTTCATCGTCATCTACATCTTATACATCATCGAACTCTGCTTCGATTATGAATAGTAACTCATTTATACTATACGATGCTTCCGGCAATCAAATAGAATCTAGAAGCGATATTGAAGAGTTTGGTTATGATACGATAACAACTACAAGAACGACAACTAGCATAGAAACATACATAACCGACACATTTGCTTATGAAGACTTAAAATGGTTGTATTGCGACGGCAATGTTTATCAAGTTATGTATTTCTACGAAGACTTTGCCGAAAGATTTAGAGAAAGTTATTATACCGAAACATTGACAACATATAGGTTTTACTACAAAGAAACAAGCAGTTCTACCAAAACAATAATAGAAAGATATGACGTAGGCAGTTATTATTGGGCAAACGGAACCAATAGCAGTACTAATAATGTAAGTTCGCAAGTGTCCGACAAGTCCGCCACTACCGTAGGCGAATGGACTATGACCTACGACGACGGTAATTCCACTTTTGACTACGCTACTTGGAACAATAGTTTTATAAATAGCCGACAAAACCAATACGACTCCACCAAATTGTTCGTTACCTCCTCGGTTTACGTTTCTCACATCAACGAGACTTCGTCATCCTCAACAATAGAAGAACGCAAGACTCTTATGGAAAAAGTCAACTCCGGCAACTATAACTCAAATTATTACCTATACTCCGGCACTACGGGGAGCGAAAACGTCAACAAAGAAGATACCAATCCCACCGCCACGTCTTATACCAAGGGCTACGGCTATACATTGTCTATCGGCACCGACAATACACTCACATGGAATGATCAAGGCGCCCTTACCCAAAACACCGCCACCACCACGATGGACTCCATTTTGACCACCGCCAACAGTGTCATTACCAACAAGAATTATTCCTCAATCGGCTTGTATTACGGCATGTACTATGCCTACACCGGAAATACCGTCATGACATCGCTAGGCAATACCTACCAACAAAATACGATATATCGCCTTACCCTAAATGACCAAAACCAATTTGTATATGAAGAGTACAAAACTTTCGCAACCAAAACTTTGGCTCGTTCCCTTCTTTACGATGGCATAGTGCTGGGCGGTGTAACGGAAAAAAACGTCGGCGATGTCTATTACATCACCACGACGGCAGACACCTATTCCGTCGGTTACTACAAATTGACCTATGACCAAGATTCCAATGCATTCGGTCTTATGAAGTTTACCGACATCGACTACGATGCGACCGCTCTAAAACTTCTCAACCGAAGAATATATAGCACCAACAACAATTATTTGGACCAAAACGACAGCAATGAAAACTACGGCGGTACAGGCGGTTCTTTTGACGTCGTTATTACAGCCTTCACAGTTGACGGCAGTGGCAATATCTCAACAAGAAAATTCCGTGTTACGGTTACGGGGTAAACATGAATAAAAAATTTGCGAACATAACCAAAAATCTAGCAATATTTATTTGTGTGATGATACTTGTGTCATCCACCCTTTTTGGTATATCTTATGCCTATTTTGTCAGTGGCCCCTATACTACCTCCCAGCAGATTTCTACATCGATTACAGAGGAAGGAGTAGTAGCCGAAGTTTCCACCTTCGAAGAGTTGTATAAAGCCACCGCCAATTCAATTTTCAACGATGGCAATAAAACCACCTCATCAAGGAAAATTATTAGACTGACAGGCGACATTACCCTACTCAACGATTTAGTCATAACCGAGGACGTTCATATAGATTTAGGCTCCCACATTTTGACGTTAGGTAGCCATACCATATCGGTTATTCATTCTTATGCCGGTAGTTTTATGATCTACAACGGCCAAATCAAAGTAGGCGACAGCGGAAGAATTGTCATCAACACCACCAATGCCGAGTGCTTGACCGAAAACCTCCAATTCTTGAATATGGACGGCACCGCTATTTCGGACAGCACCCCCTACATAAGTATTGTAGCCATTGACGACAAATATACCGCCTACAATGCCTTCTATACCATATCCTCGACATTTATAGCCGACCTTTACAAAAGACCGACTTTCTTGACGCACGACGAGTTCGACGCCCTCTCCGTCACCGATTTTACCGACACTCTGTTCTTGCCCTCGACCGGTTGCTATATAAATAAGGACATCGATATTCTCACTCACTACCTAAGTACAGACATAAATGTAGAATATACGAGTTCCGATCCCACAGTTTTGACGACATTAGGAGCCGTCAAAAAGACCGGCGACGTGACACTTACCGTCACCCTAAGTTCTACGGCATTCACATCCTCCTACACATGCGATTTTGCCCTTCACGTGGTAGAAACCTCCTCCCTAGATGCAGGCGAAGCCATGATAAAATCATACCTTTCCGACTTATACAAGGACGAAACCTTGAAAGTCAACGACACCATCACCCACAACGGCTATTATTTCTTCAATACAGGTAGAGATTTACCCCTAAAAAGCAAAGATTTCACCGGCATCACATACTCATACAAGACCTATGCCGACTTCGCTTGCACAACCGAAGTCAAAAATCTTTCATCGGAAGACAAAGAAAACATCCTGACCTTCGAACCCAACGAAAATTGCTACTTCCTACAAATCACTGTCAAAAACAGCCAATCGACCAAAACCGTCGTTCTCAACATGTACACGATTTACGTCGCCAAAAAGGAAACAGCCGCAAGACTAGTCCTCAACGAGTTATACGGTGGCTCTATAATATTCAATTCCTCTTTGGGAGCCACTCACCTATACACCTATGACGAAGTCATGTCCACCGCAAGCGACAGAGTAAAAGCCGTCGCCAATCAATATGGTTTGACTGCCGTATCTTATGATTTCAAAGCGGATAGCGATGCAGCCACCGACTACAAAATAGAAAACAACGAGTTAGACATCACCGTAGATACCCCCAAGAAGATGAAAGAAGAAGCCGTCTCCGTCACATTTACGTTCTCCGACGGCACCGTCACCACGATAGACTTGTACGTCGCTTACATTACATCGTCTAGCGACACCACCAACAACTTCCTACCGTATTACACCCTCTACGACGGCGAAGTGTCCGAGGCTCCGTCCCTTGACACCTTCACCATGCCTTTCTCGTACCAAAACAAAGCCCCCTACACCATATACGATTTCTCATATACGGGGCATTTCACCAAGGTCACCGATCCCGACACCTCGACAATCACATACCAAGATTTGACGATCGCAAAACCTGCTTCACTACAAGTAAAACTCTGCGAAAGTGACGGCACCGTCATCAAAGATTTCACCTCGTCTTATCAAGACGGCACGTCCATAACATCGGCATTTGATGCGTATATGACCACCACCTTCTCGGCATTTACCGCCTCTCACCCCGATGCATATTGGGAATTCAGTTTTGATTCCTCCAAAATAGATGCAGAAGACATCGAAACCATCATAATGTACAACTACAAATTCGGTGACTCCTCGTCATCCACATGGACTTGCTACCAAAAGATGCAAGAAAACGAGGACGGCTCCACGTCAAGAGTCAACACCGACCTTACGGCAAGCGTGTTCACCATCAACGGCGGACTTGTCTATTCGACGGATACGAGCCTAGAAAACTCTGTACGGAACAGCACCTTGTTTGTCTACCTATACAACCAACTCCACCAAAAAGTTGCCACCGACCACACCGACATCACTACCCCGGGGGACAACGTCATTCTCAACGACTGGTTCTCATTTAGCATAGACATCGACACTACCACCCAAAGTTTGACCGGCGACATTGACATCAACGGCATACAATATTTGACGGCATGTACCTCGCTAAACCTTTCGGGAATCACCATGAACACAACCAAAATAGGACTTATATCGGGACTTTCCAACATCGAAACTCTTGACATTTCTAATGCCTCTATTTCGGATCCCACAATGCTAGATCCCCTCAAAGACATGCACAACCTAAAAACATTGTACATCAACGGCAACACCCTCACCACCTTCGATTTCCTTGTCGATTTCAACAATTTGAGTGAAGTTTACTTATACGAAAACACCGTATCCGACACCCTAAGCCCCTATTACGGATCCACCGGCATGTGCAACTACCAAGCCTACCAAGACCTTATCCGCAAAGGTGTTACGGTTTACTACACGATCAACACGTCAAGTGTTCCTATGACTTACGAAAACAACACCGATCTCAATGACTACCAAAGATTGAGATCTATAGAATATCAAGCCACCTTGAAAACGGGAGTAAGCATAACCGTTCTTTACGAAAAATTTGCAAATTTGACTTCCACCGACTTCAAGTTCGAAAACTTCGGCACTCCCACATGGAGTTACGAAACAGGCACCCTAGAAGACGGCACCGCCATTACGGACGGCACCGCCACATACTTCCAAGCGACAGCGACCACCACCGTCAGTTCGACCACCATCACGCTTGTAGTCAAATTTTATGTAGATAGGTACTAAAATGAAACCTTTGAAAGCAGAAACAAAACAAAAACTAAAACTCATCTCCTCCCTTATGGGAGTGCTTTGTGCTGCGGTAGTGCTAAGCATAGGCATCGCTTATGCGTGGTTTGCTCACAACGTGGACGTAAATTCGGGCGGAATGGGAGTAGAAGTGACGGATCCGTATCTTGCCTATTTTGACAGTGTAGATGCCACCAAATACGAATTAGACGGCTCTACAATCGTCAATCACTACATAATAGAAAACGATAAACTAAAACTGTCGTCATCTAAGGCCTACGATCCCCAAAAGGTCGAAGACACCACATATAGCCCCAGTGGCACAAGTTTTCTCTTTGACGAGATTCTCCCCGGAGAATATGTCACCCTCACCGTCAACTACCACCTAGCCGACGAAATGGACGGCAAAAACTATTATTTTGCCTTAGCCGATTTTTCGGAATCGGGAAAATTCGAAATAAATGCCACCCAAGAAGGCAAAGAAGGCACCTACGAGTATTACGTAGTAGGAGTGTTCAAATATAAACCGGTAGAAGCGAAGTTCTATACGGACGATTCCTTGACCGATGAAATAACCAGCCAAAAAGTCACATATACGGACGATTTCAAATACATTGACGACTATGTTGCGTTCAAAGACGAAGTTTTACCCGAGTCGGTTTCTCTCCCCACTCTCACATGGAATTCCGCCTACAAATCGGCATCGTTTACCTTCGTACTCGAAGAAGACATCTCCGGATTTTATAGACTTGTTGACGAATCGGGCGACTACTATTCCAACTTGTTGTCCGAAAAATCACTAATGATTCGCAGTTTGCGTATAGTAATAGAGGACTAGGATATGATGAAAAATAAAAATGTCTTACTTTTATCTATAAGAGCCGTCTTGCTCCTCATGGTGCTAGTCGTTTTGGTATTCGACATCACTTACGCATGGCTGGTTTCCTACAAAGAAACAGGCGATCTCACCTTCAAAATCTTGCAAATAGACTCGGTTGTCAACCTCTACCAAGGCACCGACACCAACGGCAACGGAGTTTTGGATCTACTAGAAAAAACCAACACATACAAAAGCGAAAAAGACGCCAGCGACTCCAACTACGGCAAATATTTGTCCTACAACGAGTATTATTACATGGAAAAATACGATTTTTCCTTGAAAGACTCCAAATATGCCTTGTCCAAAGACTCGTCGGCTAACCTTCTCAACACCATCACCCTAGAAAACATGGCGCCCAGCAAAATCTATACCGTCAAAATCGAAACCATCAATTACTCCGAATATGCCAACAATATATATTTTGCCTTTGCCGACACCACCGACATCGATTCAACCTTCCTAAAACAAATCAAACTAAGGTTTGCCTGTGTCGAATGTGATACGTCGGGAGCGACCGAAACAGTCACCTGTGACTTCACCGAATGGATTCCGTTTCTAGCCGAAAACTCTTCGACCTACACCGGACTTACTATCAATTCGTCTGCCAATCCCTACGTCTTACCCTCTACCAACGATTACATGAGCGGATCAATTGTCCACCATGGCAAAAAAGACTTTTGGATCCAAATCAAACTAGACGAAACAGCCACCGTTTCGCACCCCGAAACCTTCACTCTTCCGGAACTTAAAATCACCTTCGAAATCCCCGAAGGAGCCATCTCTTCCAACTAAAAACGGGTGCAAAATGAAAGGACTAATACTTGTAAACGCATATTTTTCCGACGAAAGTTATTTATATCAAGCCAAAAGATTAAAAGCCGAGTTTGAAAAAAAATCTGTAGCCGTCGATATAAGAAGAATCGACGACTTTTCTATTTATATAGAAAACGGCAAACTAGTTTCCGATTATCCTAATGTCGATTTTATAATATATTGGGACAAGGATAAATACACCCTCAACATGCTCGACAAGTTAGGTGTCCGCCTTTTCAACACAAGCCAAGCGATTATGGATTGTGACGACAAAATGACCACCTACATAGCCCTTTCCGACCACAATATCCCCATCCCCAAAACCCTTTCGGGACTGCTCTGTTTTGATCCGAAAGAAGAAATAAAACTTTCGACCGCAAAAGCCATCGAAGACAAATTAAAATACCCCATAATCGCCAAATACAGTTACGGATCTCTCGGCAAAGGTGTCTTTATGGCGCACAATAGGGAAGAACTTATTGACATAATGAACAAACTCAAATGTTCCCCTCACCTATACCAAGAATGTATCACGTCAAGTTACGGCAAAGACCTTCGCATAATCGTTGTCGGTGGCGAAGTGGTAGGGGGCATGATACGAGAATCAAGCGGTGATTTTCGTTCCAATATCGGTGCAGGCGGACATGGTACGGTATATGCACTTACCGAAGAACAAAAAGAACTTGCCGAAAAAATTGCCTCAATACTCAACCTAGACTATTGCGGAATAGATATTCTTTTCGGAGAAAACGGCCCCGTTGTTTGCGAAGTCAATTCCAATGCTTTCTTTTGTACTTTTGAAAAAATTACATCTATAAACGTTGCCGAAAAATACGTCAACCACGTTATCAAAACCATCAACAACAGATAGTCATTTTAATTTAGACTGTCAAATTATTTATTTCTCAACTTAAAAAACACATTTTGCAATGCTTTTAGCCCAAGACAAAACAAAAATGTCGCAAGGTACATTCCGACCATAGAAAGAGGCACTGCCCAATTTTTTCCGCCGAAAGTAAACCCGTAAAAATCATCCCAAATTCCTGCAAATACCACGCAAGAAACATAGATTATACTATATACAACAGTAGGAATAAGTCCAAAAATCGATGCCCTAAAAGACACTTTCTTACCCGTTTCTACCCCCACAAGAGATATTATAGCGACAATCGGAATAATAAGATGCAGGAATATATTAGGACCTGCAAGCATCGGTGCATAGCCGATAGTAGGGCCCAAAAAGAGCATAACCGTAAGGAAAGTGACAGTGACAGCCGTCGTCCCCACGAACTTAAAAACAAGTACCCAATAAGGAATTTCATCTTTTCCCGAGATTAGCGAGTTAATATCAAAAGGAATGACAAAAAGAGCCGTCAGAGCCACCAATATATTAGAAAGGTTGGTAAAATATCTCAAAGCAATCGTTCCGTTGCTCATGTTTCCGGCAATATTCCCTACCAGCATCTCGACAATAGAGTAAGCCGTCATCATGACGATAGCGGTATTTAATGCAAGCGATATTCCGCTAAATATTCTAGTTTTCTTTGTTTCGTTCATACCGAAAATTATACACCGAAAACCTTATTTTGTAAACCTAGAAATTTATAACTCCCAAGTGTTCGAGAAGAATTTTGACACCGAGAAGCACAAGAATAACTCCCCCCACAAAAGTCGCTTTTTTCTCGAATTTTGCGCCGAACAAATTGCCGATTTTGAGTCCTATTCCCGAAAGAATAAAGGTCGTCACCCCGATTATCGATACGGCAAGCGGTACATTTACGTCTTCAAGCAGAGCAAAAGTTACTCCGATTGCAAGCGCATCGATGCTTGTTGCGACGGCATTTACAAACATTGACGGATTAGAAAACGAAGACGACACTTTTTCTTCTTTTTTAGAAAATGAGTCCGCTATCATTTTTAGTCCGAGAACAACAAGTAGTGCGAAAGCGATCCAGTGATCGTACTCGGTGATATACTGTTGAAAGGTCGTTCCTAAAAGATAACCAAAAGACGGCATCAATGCCTGAAAGCATCCAAACCATGCCCCTACGATTACAAAATGGTACCATTTAAGTTTTTCTTTTACCGAAAGTCCCTTGCATACGGACACTGCGAAAGCATCCATCGACAGACCGATTCCGATCAAAATTATTTCTAAAATTCCCATTTTACCCTCCAAAAATATAAAGACTCAAGCACAAAAGATCGTGCCTGAGTCTCGAATTTTAAGATAAGCCAGACCACAAGGTCAGCATGTTGACTTACCGCTCCAAGAGTATCTACTCCCTCAACGCAGGATTATGATAGCACCAAAACACACCATTGTCAACAAAAAAACGAAAAGTTGAAAAAGTTTCACATTTTAACATTGCAAAAAAAATTTTCAATTTTTCAATAAAGATTTAAGAAAAAGGCATTATCGTAAAATTATTAAGACGAAAAAGGAGCGAAATTATGAAAAAAATACTTCCCATAATCTTGATACTAATTATTGCACTATTCACTTTTTGTGCGTGCGACACCGAAAACGGAACCGAAAGCGAAAAGAACCCCACCCCTTTTGAAAACCCGGGCGACACATTAGGTGGCGGAGGTACGGCAACCACCCCCGAAACAATATCGACCACGACTACCGAAACATCCATCGAAAATGCAATTACGGTAGATTTGACGGACGAAAAAAGTGATACCGACCAAAGTAGTGCCACTACATTTTTAGGAGAAACGATCACGACTGCCGGAGATTACATTTTATCGGGGACATATTCCGAGGGCATTACTATTTCGGTAGGCAACAAAGAGACCGTTCATCTTTTCCTCAGCAATGCAACAATAACATCTACTAGCGGAATCGCCATTTCCAACACCAACAAAAAGAGCGACCTCATAATCACACTCGTTGACGGCACGACCAACACCGTATCTACAAGCGGAGAAGATGCCAACGCCATCCACGTAAAAGGCAATTTGACCATCAACGGCACCGGTACTCTAAATGTATCGAGTAGCACCAAAAACGGCATCAAGGTTACCAAAGTAGCCACTATGGTAGACGCAACCGTCAATATTACATCAGTAGGACACGGCATCACCGCCCGCACGATAATATGCGACAACGTCACTTTCAATATCGAAGCGGAAAAAGACGGCATCCAAGCCGAATGCGACGACGAAACTGTAGCCTACACTACAGAAGAGGGCTATATTTCGCTAAAAAATGTCAATCTCACTACGACCGTCCAAGGCGATTCTATCCAAGCCGACACCTTCGTTTATATCGACGGTGGCACCTACAATCTCACTTCAATCGGTCAGTTTGTAGAAAAAACTTCTTCTAGTATGACGACTTACGACTTGACCGCAGACGATTTTAGATACAAAAAGGTAGGCACTACATATCAAAAAGTAGCATCCGACAGCAATCAAGGAGAGTATGCACTTGCCCAAAGTGCCAAAGGCATAAAGGTAGGCGAAATAAAATATACGGACGCTAGCGGCACCGAAACGACGGTTACGGACGGGGATTACTATATCATCATCAAGAGTGGCACATTTACCCTCAACACATCCGACGATGCGATACACACCAACAGCGGCAATCTAACAATTGACGGTGGCACCTTCACCATTACGACGCTAGACGACGGCATCACGTCCGACGGACTCACCAAGATAAACGGTGGGAATATAACGATAACATCCTCTTACGAGGGAATAGAAGGATCTTACGTCGAAATCAACGGTGGCAATCTTGACATAACATCCCTTGACGACGGCATCAATGCGGCAAGTGACGACACCTCGGTTTCCGAATATATAGTCATATCCGGCGGAACAGTGACAATAGACGCATCCGGCGACGGCTTAGATTCCAACGGCTCACTACTGATTTCAGGTGGCACAGTCACCGTATATGGTCCTACAACGGGCGGAGATGCAGGCATGGATGCAGATTCGGGCATACTGATTAACGGTGGCACAGTCTTCGTTTCCTCGTCACTCGGCATGGTCGAAACCCCTGCCACCAATTCAACCCAATACGTCTTGTCTTATGCCGAAAGTAGTGGCGAATCGGCAGGCTCGACTCTCACGATAAAGAATTCCGACGGCACCGAGATTTACACCGTCACCGTCAAAAAGAATTGCCAGTCGATTATAATATCGCTACCCGAATTTACCCAAGGTCAAACATACTATGTATATTCGGGCGACACTAAAATAACCGAGTTCACAATAAGTTCCACCATCACAACCGTCGGAGTTTCCGGCGGTATGGGACAAGGCGGTATGAATCAAGGCGGTATGAATCAAGGCGGTATGAATCAAGGCGGAAATCATGGCGGTAGAAGACCGTGACAGAGCCTCGTTTGATTGACTAATACCCTAGGATATGCTACTATAACAAAAAGATAAGGCGAAAGCCAACGGGAAGTGTGGACCATTCTACAAGTAGTATCGGATTACATTCCCCCAACTTTTTGAGAAAAGACGACCGAGCCGTCAAAAAACATAGAAAACGCAAAGAAGAGGAAGAAGAATTATAGACCATGTATAAATTGGAAATGCATCTTCATACACTAGGCAAATCACCTTGTGCAACGACCGACGAAAAGACCATTGCCGAACTGTACGAAAGCAACGGTTATGACGGTATAATCTGTACCAACCATTATATTTCCGAACTATTCAGAAGTTATTACCAAAAGTCTAGCGACCGAGACAACGCCCTCTATTACGTTGACGGCTATTACACCCTAAAAGCCGAGTGCGAAAAAAGACACATTGACGTCTTTCTAGGCATGGAATTATGTATAGATTCCCTTACGTACTACAAGCCGTATCCCCCGCATGCAGAACTCTTAATATACGGTATAACCCCCGAATATATAATCGAAAACCCTACCGACTTATTCAAAATGAGCCTAGAAGAAGTGTCATCGTTTTGCAAAAGTCAAGGTTGGATTTTAGGGCAATCTCACCCGTATAGATCGGCAAGTGTCGTTCCGCTTGATCCCAAGTTTCTAGAAGCGGTAGAAGCCTACAACGGCCATCACAGCCACGTCAACCAAAACGAAAAGGCAATGAAGATGGCAGAAGACAACGGCTTACTAAAAACAGCAGGGAGCGACTTCCACCACATCGACGGAGTAGATGCCGGAGTTTACCTAAAAAATGCCGTCAAAACCAACGAAGAATTGGTTGAAGAATTGCGACGTCGTAGGCACATCATATTTCATACATAAAAAAAGAGTACCGACAAGGTACTCTTTCTTATATTGTAGATATTTTATTCCGGAAGACCGTTTTTATCGAAATAATCTATTGTTTGCAACAGTATTTCATATCCGTTTTCTACGGCTTTCGGGTTAGAATATTCCATTGTATCGAGTCTAGTGTGATAATACGGCGGAGCCATAGGATTCATTGCCGCAAGAGCAGCCGATTCAAGTCCTTCTTTGGTAAATGCCGCAGCATCGGAAGAGCCCAAAAATACCGTTGCCCATTCAAGACCGTTGTCATATTTTCCGGTGTTTCTAGCGCCGATATCAAGGAGTTTTGCGACTCTTTCGCTATTCTTAATGGTACCCGTCATATCACGAGAATATATCTTCATATATTCGAGATCTGTAAGGGTATCGACTGCGATAAAGACAGTTTCGACACCGCTTTCGAGTATTTCTTTTTTATGTGTTTTAGCATGGTATTGAGTGCCTCTAAGACCGCATTCTTCACTACCGCCGAGCATACCGACGACTTCGGTGTGTTCATATCTTATATCGGCATCGTGTAGATATTTAAGAACCGACATCGCAGCCGTACAACCCGTCAAATTGTCATTTGCTCCGGGAGAGAAGTGCGAGTAATCTACAAACATCCATAGTAGCACTACACCGGGGATATTTATCCATAGGAGTTGGCTTATCCACCAAATACCGTTAGGCGAGCCGATGAGAGTAGCATCTCCCATAGCGAAGTAGTAGATACATACCGCAAGAGTAAATAATGCGCCGAGTATCGAAAGGACAGGTCCTATAATCAGACCAAAAGTTCCCATACGATAGAAAGCGCCCCACTCATAACAAGAGTCCGGATGCCCGTCAATGACAATACGACGTTTTACTTCACCGGTAGGTTTCCTGACCGCCCACGAGTTTTTAGACGTTGCTTTGGGCAAGAAATAATCGTTAAGTTTCTTATATAGTAAGAACTCAACTATTACATCTACAAGACCAAGGATTGTGCAAATAAAAGTAATGATCGGCGAAACATAACAAAGTGCCCAACCGATAATAAAGACAATAGGAATAAATTTTACAAAACTATAAAAAGCAGTAGGAGTTACTGTAAATTTTTCCTCACCGTATTCGTCCGCCCAGTTTCCTTCCTTAACTTTTCCGATAAGGTGATCTTGACAGTCGTGCTCTTGTTGACTCCCCGGCATACGAGGACCGATGTTATCGACGATATATTTGATTTCTTTCATCGAAAAATCGACAGCATCGTTAAGTAGATCTTGTCTTATTTCCATTTTGCCTCCAAAAAAATATAAAAAATTGAGTAAAAAAATTAAAACTCTAACAAATATTTTATATTAAAAATAAAGTATAGTCAATACCGAAATTTTGTGTTACTATATACCTATGGATGCATTAAAGGAAAAAATACAAAATTTACCGGATAGTAGCGGTGTATATATTTACAAAGGCGAACACAACGAAATTTTGTATGTAGGCAAAGCCAAAAACTTAAAACGTAGAGTATCGCAATACTTTTTCAAGTCCGTAAGACAAGCCAAAACTCTTGCTTTAAGAGAGAAAATTTGCGATCTCAACTATATTGTCACCCCGTCTGAACTTGATGCCCTAGTTTTAGAAAACAATCTCATAAAAAGGCACAAGCCCCCTTACAATATACTGTTAAAGGACGACAAAACCTACCCTTATGTCAAAATAAAACTAAAAGAAGACTACCCCTCGGTAGAGATTACGAGAGTGCTAAAACAAGACGGTAGCAGATATTTCGGTCCCTACATGCTCGGCATATCGGCTACGGCAATTATGGACGTTCTGCACTATGCTTTCCCCATAAGAAGTTGCCGACGAGATCTAAAACATCCGTCCGACGTTTGCCTTGACTACCACTTGGGAAGATGTCTTGGCCCTTGCAACCGAAAATGCACCAAAGAAGAATATAGATTGATGCTTGACGGTGTCATAAAATTTCTTTCGGGAGACGATAAATCGGTGGCGGACGATCTAACCCGAAAGATGGAAGATGCTTCCGAAAAAGAAGATTTCGAACTTGCCAAAGAATATAGAGACAGTTTGAAGATTTTAGACGTTCTTGTCAGAAAACAAGTCGCCTATCTTCCTCGCAATTTGGATGCCGACGTTTTTGGAATTTACGGCGACAGTCTAGGTGCCGTAGTCAATATTTTGATGGTAAGAGGAGGCAAAATTCTCGGCTCCGACTCTATCCCCTTGACCGACGATTCCCCCGAAACTTTTTCGCAATTCCTTATTCAGTATTACGACCATATCCCCGTAATTGCCACAAAACTAATCGTTTCCTGTCTTCCGGAGTTTGACAGTCAAATAGTCGATTATCTCAAGGAAAAAGCGGGTAAAAAGGTAGAATTTGTCCTTCCGCAAATGGGTGTTTTATACGACATTTTAGAGATGAGCCAAAAAAATGCCAAAGAGTTCATGGACAAAAATGCCGGCAAAATAAAAATGCACAACGACATGACCATAGGTGCGGTTTTAGAACTTTACAACAGTCTCAATTTGTCAAGACCTCCTTACAGAATGGAGTGCTACGACATATCTAATATCAGCGGCACCAACAAAGTGTCCTCAATGGTAGTGTTCAAGTCCGGAGTCAAAGCCGCCAACCACTACCGAAAATTCAAAATAAAAACCGTAGAAGGCTCCAACGATTTTGCATCGATGCGAGAAACCCTTACCAGACGTATAAGAAAAATAGGCAATTCCGAAGACATTTCCTTCAACGAAAAACCCGATTTAATCGTAATTGACGGCGGAAAAGGTCAATTATCGTCGGTTGCCGACATAATTCCCGACGACATTGACGTAATATCGCTAGCAAAAAGGATGGAAGAAGTTTTTGTTCGTGGTCGTGGTACGGAGCCTTACGTTCTCGATATGGACTCCAACGCCCTAAAACTCATCCAACGTCTAAGAGACGAGTCCCACAGATTCGCCATAACTTTCCATAGAGAACTTCGAGGCAAAGCCCAAACCAAGTCTTGCCTAACGGATATAGACGGAGTAGGCGAAAAAACCGCCAAAAGGCTTATGACCGTCTATAAAGACATCAATTTAATTGCCTCGGCAGAGATAGCCGATCTCGAAGAAAAAGGATTTAATAAGAAAGTCGCAGAAAATATTTTCAAATTCTTCCATAGTATGATATAATAAATTTTACTATGAAATATAAACTGATAATTTCCGATTTTGACGACACAATTCTCAACAGCCAACTGTCCTATTCACAGTATTTTGCCGACACCGTAAAACAATTTATAGACGGTGGCGGACATTTTCATATAGCGACGGGCAGAATGACTCCGGGAGTCATAGACTATGCAAGAGATCTAGGACTAAAAGGAAGACTCATTACCTATCAAGGCTCGGTTGTCGTTGACGTAGAAACCGGCGAAGTTTTGGAAAATCATGGCTTTTCAGTCGAAAATGCACTCAAAATCACGAGATACATTGAGAAAATAGGCTGTTATTTTCACATATATTCCGACAAAAACGTCATCACGCAACAAGCCACCGAATTTACTCGTATATACTCCAATTTCTCAAAATGCGGAGTAATAGAAACCGTCGGCAAAGTGTCCGACTATATACAAGAGCATTCCCACATCACTCCCAAAATTATGGCAATGACAAATCCCGAAAACGTCCCATCGCTTATGCAAGAATTAGACAAAGAGTTTTCGGATATAGCGCTAGTCAACACATCCAAAAAGTGGATGGTAGAGATAGTCCCCAAAGGAGTTGACAAAGGTATAGCCGCCAAAAATCTTGCCGAATCTCTCGGCATAAAACAAGAAGAAACATTGGCAATAGGCGATTCTCTCAACGATGTTCCCATGATAAAATGGGCAGGACTAGGAGTCATCGTTGACAACGGTAGCGACCAAGCCAAACAATTTGCCGATGCGATAGCCCCGTCCAACGACAACGAAGGTGTCGCCTCGACAATAAGAAAATACGGAATAGGATTCTAAGAGGTAAAAATGGCGATTAAAATCGAAGAACAAGAGCAACGACTCATCAACACTTTGGAATTTGCCAAAATCAACGATTTGACGGTTTCGTACCTTGCCGACGAAACACTGTCTATCGTGTCATCGGCGGTCAATAGACCGGGACTTATGCTTGTCGGATATGAAAACGACTTTGCCGAATTACGTGTCCAAATCATGGGACGAGCCGAGCAAAACTATCTTGCTTCCATTTCGAGAGAAGAAAAAATCGAAAGTCTAGATAGATTCTTTTCCAAGAACATACCTTGCGTTATTTTATCTCGCAATGCCTACCCCGACGACGATTTTTTGAAAATTGCCAAAAAACGTAAAAAAACCGTACTTGTATCTAAAAAAATCACATCCGAACTCCAAAACGATCTCACCAGATACCTAGCCGACCTTCTCGCTCCTCGCACCGCATTATCGGGAGTCATGATGGTCATCAACGGTGTCGGCATAGTGATCACCGGCAAAAGTGGCATAGGCAAATCGGAAACGGCTCTAGAACTACTCCACAGAGGACACAAGTTGGTTGCCGACGATACAATGGACGTAGTAAGAGAAGGCGACCGCCTTATAGCCAAAAGTCCCGAGATTATTCGCCACTTTATGGAAATAAGAGGCGTAGGCATCATAGACACCAAAGCCATATTCGGAGCAGGTGCCGTCCTAGATTATTCAAGAATTGACCTCATTGTCGAACTCGAAAATTGGGATGCCGAAAAATCTTACGAACGAGTCGGAAGGACAAGAGAAACCACCGACATTTTGGGAGTAAAGGTTCCCAAACTTCTCATTCCTGTTACCGCAGGAAGGAATTTGGCAGTAGTTTTGGAAATAGCCGCAAGCGACTACAATTTGCGTAAATCGGGGCATAACAGTGCCAAAATTTTGGACAAAAGACTGTCGCAACAATAGGACCGATGAAGACCGTAGATATAGTAAAAAAAGACATTGCGGACGGTGTAAACAGCCTTGACGAAAAATATTATCCCGCATTTCTCGAAGGTGTTTTAAGGGGCAAAGCCGACCTAAATTTAGGCAGAAACGGTGTAGAATTAGAGATAACCACCGACAACGTTCGCCTTGCGGAAATCGTCGCCAACCTCCTTCTAAAAATGGGTTTTGACGACATTACAATCGAAGAGCATGTCAAGAAAACCACAAGGTTTGAAAGGATCTACGTCACGATAGATATGACCGCAAAAGACACGTCGCTACTTTTCAAAAAGTGCAACATGCCACTCACCGAATATAGCATTCCCGAAGGCTTGTCCGAGGACGTAAAAACAGACTTTTTCGCATCCACCGCTTTTCTCAAAGGACTGTTTTTCGCATCCGGTAGCATATCGATTCCCGAAACTGCCGAAAGCAAACAAGGCTACCACCTCGAACTACAACTCTCCACCAAAAACGACTGTGAAGAAGTCGTCCAACTCCTCAAATCAACGGACATCGCCCCTCACGCATCGATAGCAAAACGCAAGAAAAATTTGCCGTATTACATCGAAAGAAAGGACGATTCCCCCGAATTTGCCTACTCGGTATATGTGAAGTCAAAAGAGGAAATTTCCGATTTTGTAGCAGCCCTCGGTAGCCCCTCTACCGTACTCAACATACAAAAAATTATAATTAGGCGAGAAGAGCGCAATCGTGCCAACCGCAAAGAAAATTGTGATATGGCCAACATTGATAGGACGGTAAACGCCAGTACGGAAATTATAATGTGCATAAAGAAAATCGAGCGAGAAAAGGGACTCAAAAGCCTTCCTTCCCCGCTATACGAAACGGCTATCGCAAGACTTAATAATCCGGAACTTACCCTCAACCAACTACTAGAAGTTCTCAAAGATCCCCCCACGAAGTCGGGACTACAACATAGATTACAAAAAATAAAAAGCATCGCAGAAAAACTGTAAGGAGAAGACTTATGCAAGAAGTAAAAATCAAAGAACGTACCCTAAAAGCCGAAGACTGTGCCGTTATTGCCCAAAAATCCGGACATTTTAGAAGCGACATCCGTCTTATAAAAGGTAGCACCGGTGTCAATGCCAAAAGCATTATGGGTGTAATTTCTCTCCAAATGAAAAAAGGCGATACCATCTATATCGAAGCACAAGGCATCGACGAAAACGATGCAATCAAAGCCCTCACCGAAATTTTAGGAAAATATTAATATGCCGGAAGAAAGACACGGTTTTGTACATCTCCACGTCCATACGGAATATAGTTTGCTCGACGGAGCATGCCGTTTGACGATGAAAAGAGATCCTACCGAAAAAGAAATAGAAGAAGCGATATCCAAAGGAGTGGATCCCAAAAAAGCCCGCAAAACAAAGACTTTTCATCCCCTTGTAGATGCCGCAATAGCCAAAGGACAAAATGCCATAGCCGTCACCGACCATGGCAATATGTTTGCAGGCTACAAATTCCTAAACTGTGTAAACGGCGAACACGGAATCAACGAAAGTCGTAAAGAAGGGGAAAAATTCAACGCAATCATCGGTTGCGAAGTCTATCTTGCGGACGATATAAACAAGCGCTCCGGCAAAGATGACGACGATGCGGGATCGGGTGGCAATTATACTCACTTAATTTTACTTGCAAAAGATCTCGTAGGCTATCACAACCTATGCAAAATCGTATCCAAAGGCTACACCGACGGATTTTATTACAAACCCAGAGTCGATCTCAACATAATCGAGCCCCTAAAAGAAGGGCTTATTTGTCTTACAGGCTGTATTGCCGGTAAAGTCCCAAGACTACTACGTGCCAATCGTTATGACGACGCCAAAGAATTTGCCCTAAAATTAAAAGGACTTTTTGGCGACGATTTTTATATAGAACTCCAAAATCACGAGTTAGAAGACGAAAAGATAGTACTTCCCTTACTTATAAAACTTGCCAAAGAAATAGGCGTCAAGTGTGTCGCAACCAACGATATTCACTATATAGAAAAAGAAGATTCCGACATGCATAACGCACTCGTTTCCATACGTAGCAAGAGCATGGCTGCCGGTTACAAAGCGAAAGAATATTATATGCGTACCGAAGAGGAAATGCTCGAAAGATTTAGTTTCTGCAAAGAAGCCGTTTGGAACACCGTAGAAGTAGCCGACAAATGCCACGTCGTACTTCCGGGGAAAGAAAATCTTTTGCCCGACTACAATTGCGAAGAAAAGACTCGTCTCGGTATGAATTCGGATGAATATTTGAGATACAAGACCTATGAAGGTCTCAAAATGCGTTATGGCGATCCCATTCCCCAAAATGTAATAGACAGAGCCGAAGAAGAACTTCGTGTCGTTATAAGCATGAAATTTTCAAACTACTTTCTAGTTGTTTGGGATTTTATAAATTGGTCAAAAAGTCATGGCATACCCGTAGGCCCAGGAAGAGGATCTGGTGTCGGCTCGGTTGTAGCGTATGCAATGACAATAACAGACGTCGAGCCTCTTCAATACGGACTTATATTTGAAAGATTCTTGGCAGAAGGTCGTCCCGACTACCCCGATTTCGATATAGACTTTTGTTGCGAAAGACGGCAAGAAGTTATAGAGTACGTTTGTGAAAAATACGGTAGAGATTGCACGTGTCGTATAGCGACTTTTGGCTCGCTAAAAGCCAAACAAGCCTTCAAAGATATATGTAGAGTCTATGGAATTTCCATCGCAGATGTCAACAAAATTTGCAAATATATCCCCGACAAAATTGAAAGATTCGAACACGTTTTGCATGACCATTACGACGAAAACGGCAACCTTGTAAACTCTCATGTTCAGGAAATCATCGATTTATACAACAACGACGAAACATACAAAAAAATAATGGACATTGTCCAAAAAATCGACTCAATGCCCCGTCAACCGGGAATGCACGCAGCAGGTGTCATAATTTGTTGTGGCCCTGTCTCCGATTATGTTCCCCTTGCAGTCAACGAAAATGCATCGAAAGGCGAACGCAACATTATTACCCAATACGACAAAACCGAAGTTGAGCCGATAGGCCTTCTAAAAATGGACTTTCTAGGGCTTATAACCCTTACCGATATACACAAGGCTTGTATGTATGTCAAAGAAAACTACGGAGTAGATCTCGACTTTTCCAAAATGGGAGTAAACGATCCCGAAGTTTTCAAAATGATAGGCGAGGGCAAAACCGAAGGTGTGTTCCAGTTAGAAGGTGGCGGAATGACCAAGTTCATGATGGATTTGAAACCGTCCAACATCGAAGACATCATAGCAGGTATATCAATGTATCGTCCGGGACCTATGGATCATATTCCGGAGTTTATCCAAAACAAACGTGATCCGTCCAAAATAAAATATGACACACCGGAGTTAGAGCATATCCTAAAAGTCACCTACGGCATCATTATATATCAAGAACAAGCCATGCAAATAGCCACCGACCTTGCCGGATATACAATGAAAGAAGCAAACAATTTCCGTAAAATAATTTCCAAGAAAAAAGCCGACAAAATGGCTGAGCAAAGGGACAAATTCGTTAAGGGTTGCCTAGGTAACAATATAAGCGAGAGCATTGCCAACGTCATATTTGACAAACTGGAAAGTTTTTGTTCGTATGCATTCAACAAATCGCACGCAGCCGCCTATGCGTATGTCGGTTATAGGACGGCATATCTACGCAGATATTACCCCGCCGAGTTATATACCGGCATGCTCAACGACAACCTTACCAATGCGCCCAAAATCGCAAAGTATATAAAAACACTAAAAGGTGTTTTTGACATCCCGTTGCTCCCTCCGGACATCAACGAATCAAAACTTGAATTTTCCACCGACGGCAAAACCGTCAGGTATGGTTTACTCGGAGTCAAAAATGTCGGCAAGTCCGCAGTCGAATGTATAATTGCCGAGCGTAATCAAAACGGCCCTTATCGTAGTCTTTCGGATTTTGTCATGCGTGCCAACGACTACTCGATAAAGAACACAGGTTCGACCATTTCAAGATCGCTAATCGAAAGTTTGATTTATGGCGGAGCCTTCGATTCTTTCGGCTACAATCGTACCACCCTCAATGCCAATCTCGAAGACATAATAGCCCTAGAAGATAAAGCCCGTAAGGAAAGAGAAAGTCCCCAAATGTCAATTTTCGACATGCTAAGCGATGGCGAACAAGGACCTCAACCTTATACATATACAGTGTGGCCCGAAAACTCCCAAAAAGATATTCTAAAACGAGAAAAAGAAGTACTCGGCATGTTTGTCACAGGCAACCCTCTCGAAGAGTTCAAAGAAGCATTCGAGCAGTTTACCTTCAATTCCTCAATGATTTCCGATCCCGAAGACGATGCTCCGGAAACAGAAGACGACAGCCAAGACTCTGAAAAACAATCGACCGACTCCGCCTTTACGGACAATGCGATAGTGACTGTCGGCGGCATGAGAAATGCAGCAGAAGTCAGACGTGACAAAAACGGTAGAACATACTGTTCGTTTACGCTAGACGACTATTACGGCACTTTGGACGTCATGGTTTATTCAAGCACCTACGAAAGATATAAAAATTGCCTTACGGACGAGATTTTGGCTACCAACGACATGGTGAAAGTCAAAGGACGTCTGTCGATAAGAGAAGGCGAAAAAACCAAAATAATAGCATCAAGGATAGAAGTCTGGAACCTAACCACTCCTCACAACCAAACCCAATCTCAACTCACCCCCCAAGAGAATGCAATAGACAAGGATCATAGAGCGGTCTGTATAACTATCGGCGAAAACTTCTCGCAAGGCGAAAACCTCCAAAATATTCTAAGGAGTCACCCCGGCAACATGCCTGTGTTTATTTCGATAGGCAGACCTAAATATAAGTTCAACGAAACTGTCGGCAACATAGAAGTCCTTATGAAAGAGTTAAGAGCATTAGTAGGATGGGAAAATGTCAAAATAATAGACGTTTCTTCCGTCAACTAAACTTTCGTCTTGAATAGTTTAGATAACTGTGCTAAAATAAAATTGATGTAGATAGTTGCGATATTTGTATCCATAGCAACAAAAAACACTATAAATCGGACGAGTAAAATAATATGGCAAAGAAGAATATCCCGTCAAACAAAAAGACGGACGAAGAAAATTCCAAAAAGAATATGACTCTAAGAGAGGTCCTCGATTCGTCGGGAGTGCCTTTCTGGTGGCAGTTTGACACACCGATTCCCGCTACCGATAGAGAAAGGAAAAAGGCCCTAGAAAGTCTTGAAGACTCCAAAAAGGGAGTCCTTTCGCAATTAGAAATTTTGCGAGATGCCCGCAATTCTTTGAAGAAAGCCCAAAGAGAAGATATTTTAAATTTTGCCTCCGAAAAGACCGAACAAGCCCGAATAAACAAAGCGAAAGAAGACATTATCAGGTTCAACGAAGAAAAAATTGTCATCGAACGTGAAAACGAACTTACCGAGAAAGAAAGAGAACTTGCCCTAACCCGGCACGACAGAGAACTACGAGAAATCGAACTTGAAAGTAAGCGTCGCCAAGAAGCCATCAAAGAAGAGGTCAAGAATAGGGACAAAGAGATTCGTCGCAAAATCGCCGGAGTCAACACCGACCTAAAAACCGAAAAAGAGAAACTTCAAGAAATCAAAACCGAAATCGACTTATTGGACGGAGAAAGAGACGAACTTTATCCGCTAAGGGACAAAATTCAGTCTTATGAGGGCGAACTATATTTAGGCAATTACGATGCCCTAGACGAAGACAATTTGCTTCAAATCTTGTCCGTTTGTCTCTTTGACAAGGATGCTCGCCGTTATGTCCTCAACACTCCCAGAATGTATGCCAAAAAGCAAGGCATAACCGTAATCTCCGCAAAAGACGAAGACCTAGAATATCTTTCGAAAACTTTGAAAAAAACTCTCCCTTCATACATTAATTTGCGGTCAGGTGAAATTCTGTTTGAAAGCGAAAACATAACCTCAATGTATAGAGATGATTATGCGACAAAATTCCGTGGAAAAATAAGGTTTTTTGATACCATAGTAGAAAGTTTGAAGACGGAATCTCGCACAATTTTCGAGTTCTTCGACATCAAAAAACGTGACGAATATTTTGAAAAATGGCTCACCGTTTTCTCCGTATTCAAAGACACTTATTCTAAAAAAATCTCGGCTCTCACTTATGACGAAAAATGTCGCATAGCGCTTAGTTTTATGCTGTACCGAAAAGACGGAATTTCCATCTTTTTTGATCTTAAAGACATGGTCTCATCCGATCTTTACGAGAAATTTGTCGAAGTTGTCAATTCTCATGCAACCGAAACCACGATTCTCGTTTTGACATCGGACGAAAAAGAAACCTTCAAATTTTTCGACAGCAAATTTTATAAATTCTAGAAGACTCGCACCATTGTGAGATTTTAATGAAATTTTGCAAAAAATATTTTTATTACAACTTTTTTGTTGCTATTTTCTTTTTTGCGTGATAATATTTTCTTTAGTTATGCGCTTACACGCACGTATATGCGTGTTTGCCTAAAACGAATACATGCGTCATACGCAAAAATACAGGAGTCAAAATGAAAACAAAACGCATTTACTTTGTTTTACTTGCAATGTTGTTGATCGTACTCACCATCGCTTTTGTGGCGTGTACCGATCCTAACGCCACCACCGACGAACAAGAAACAACCGTAGTCGATGGACAAAAAGAGATTGCGGAAGCCGACCAAAACAACCCCGTTTCCAACGGTGCGTTCTCTGCGGCTTACAACTCTACCACCGGAAAATATGTCAAAAACGGCACAATCACCGGTTGGACCTCTCGTACAGGTAGCGCTCTATACGAAACCACCGACAGTTCCAACAACAAATCGACCGTTGCGACAACGACCTTCTCGATCGTTCAAGGTGTAGTAGATCTCGCCAAATGGTCAGACAGTATCAACGGTGCGATATACGGCAGTCAACAACTTGACAAAACCAATACTTTCGGTGCAAAAGTCGTCAACAACAACCCCAACAATTACAGCACCGACACCAATGCTCTTATGATAGCATCGGATCTTTCCGACACCACAAGGACATATAGATCCTCGGCGTACTATTATTCCAATTCTGTCACTTTGGAGCAAGGCGGTTATTACAGATTGTCAATAGACGTCCTAACATTACTTTTGGACGACAACAACAACATCGTTACCGCCCCCACCGACGATCTCAACGAAAACCAAGGTGCATACATCGTTATCACCGACAGTTCGTCCAACACTTACGTTTACAACAGAGTCGATGCCATCAACACTTATGGCCAATGGAAAACCATTACCGTTGACATCAAAGCCAATACCGAAGCCGACTCCACTATCGGTATTCAACTTTGGATGGGACATGGTACTTCCTACGTTCAATCCGGCACCGAAAACCAAAGACTCACAGCAGGTGTGTGCTTGTTCGACAACGTCGTCGTAGAAAAACAAACCGACGCCACTTCATACAACACCGCTTTGACATCGGTAAGAGCCAAAGTACAAGAAGGCAATTCTTCCGCCAACACCGCTTATGACTCGACCAAAACCCAACACGTCATCGACCTTGCCGATTTCGGCACCCTCGAAAAATACGGAGTTTACTCATACAGTAGCCAAAGTTCCACTTCGACTTCATACAACTATTACTACACCGCAAGAGTAGGCAATCCTTCGTCCTATTCGGTACTAAAAGGCGTAGAAGACAGTTCCAACTACACTTCTTCGGAACTTCCTTTCTATTCGACCAACAGTTACCTTCCTTACGGTATCTTTGACTATTCCAAAGTCTGGTCCTATGCAGACGGAACATACACCGACACCTACTTTGAAAAGAATTCCACCGAATGGCAAGCATTCCCTTACTCCGACTTTTACACCAACGGAAAATTTGACAACAATGCCCTCAAAGCATTCGACAATGCCTATTACGAAACATTGAAAGACACCAATGCTTTGACGATTTACAACTACAAACCCTCCGGAGTAGGCTACAAGACATCTTCGACCTACACCGTCGAACAAAACGGTTACTACAACCTCTCCGTTTATGCTTATGCATGGCAAGGACTCAAAATCAAGGCATCCACCAATACATCCTTGTCAAAATCTGAAATGGAAGGATATCTCGAAAAGATCATCACTTTCAACGAAAACATCAATAAATATTCCGCAAAAGCCTCTTTGAGAGACGTTACGGCAACCACCCCCACCAAGAACTTTGTTTTAGAAGATTATTCCGACGAATTGTCCCAATATATCACTTCATACAAAACCAAAGTTTTGAATGCAACGGATGTTTCCGACGAAATCAAAGGCTATTGGACGGCATACACTTCCACCTCGGCATTCCCGACCGAATGGAAATATTACTATACCGAATCTTCCTCAAAATATAACTTCGCTTTGTCTAGCGTAGGATATCCCGAATTTTCCGCAGGCAACTGGACCAAAGTTGAATTCAATATCAAAGGAAATGCCCTCGGAACAAGAGAAATGGGCGTTGAATTCTGGCTTGGCGAAGGTCTTTCCGGATCCGACACATTGTCCTCCGGCGGACTTATGATAAGCGACGTCGTCATGACCAAACAAGATGCTGCCGTTTCAGGAGTTTCTTATGACCAACTTTCATCTTTTGATGCCTCCGCAGATTACGATTTGTTCGGACTAGTAGGAGCAAAGAAAGGCGACACCATCGACAGTTACGGTTTCACCCTAGAATATGCCGAAGGACTCTACAACGAGTCCAGCGTACTCTCCTCGATTACCGAAGACGGTATCGTACTAGACGAGGAAACCAACAAGAAATTCAATGCAATCAACCTCAATCACACAGATTATTCCGCATCGATTTTGACATTTGCAAAAACCGGTAGCGACAACAACGTTGCAGTTATCAACCCCAATAAATATTATAGGTTGTCCGTATCCGTCAAAACCAATGCCGACAACTACTCCAAAGGCACCCTTCAAATTATCTCTTGGAACGAAGCCTCCGAACAAAAGAAAGGCTCCTACAACGTATTGAAGAGCGTATCAAGCATTGAAAGCAACGACAAATGGACAGAATATGTATTCTACATTTCAGGCGCCCAACAAGCCAACAAAGTAGCCCTTCAATTCCTATTCGGCTCAGGCGATGCATATTCACCCTCAACACATGCAAAAGGTACGGTTTCCTTCTCCGGAGTCACCTTCGTAGAAGTTTCCTACACCGAATATTCTAGCGAAAACAAAGGCGAAAACATCAGCAGTTATTCCTTCTCGTACGATTACAGCACGACCAATTACTTGACCAACGGCAGATTTACCGATGTCAACTATGACAAGACCGTTGACGACAACAAGAAGGACAATAGAGAAGCCTATGACGCCGAAGGCAATTTGGTAGGCATCGGCACCCCCAACACCGGTTGGACCAAAGTAGAAGCCACCTACAAAAATACCCTCTCAAAACCCTCTATTTCATTCAATGATTTTGAAGCGGTAACCAAGACGACAGTAGCAACTTCTCTCGTTTCTCATGCATCGGGAGTCGATACCGTCGATGTTACGACACTTGTCCAATCTAGCCCCGCAATTCTTTATTACGGCAACGGTTCCACCAAATATGTCGCAACAGGCGAAACAAGTGTTACAATCACCAACACCACCGATTCGGCTTACACATACCAATCTTCGAGAGCCGTAACTTATGACGTATCCGGCACCTTCCCCACCGAGTATGAAAATTATAGAGTATCGGACGGAAGCACAACTGTCTATGTCCCCGATCTCAAAACAAGAGAAACTCTCGAAATCAAATGGACCAACAAACAAACAGATATTGCGACAGCAGCAGACGATTATTACGAATATGAAGTCTGGTTCGTAGAAAAAGGCAAAAACTCCACCGAAAAATATTTTGTCACATCCACCGATACCACCGGTACGACCATCTCAAAAGTTTTCGATACGACCGCACTTTCTACAACATACAGATATCAAGTTCCTTCTTATGTCAGCGGTACATACTACGTAAGAGCCGTACCTAAACAAGACAAAGTTTCGTCTTACTATCCGTCCGATTACGCATCCCTCGAAGTAAGATCTCTTGACTATGTTATAGGCACCAACCAATTATTAACGGAAAAGAGTGATATTATTAAAGAATATACATTAAATAGAACGTTGTCCGCTACCGAACTTGCAAAACCCGTAGAAGGCACCAAGATTTACAAAGGTGGCAACACTTATAAAGGAATCGTAAATTACGAAAAATTCGATTCCGCTATATTCAACGGAACATCACTAGAAGGTAAATTTGTCAACATTTATCCCGTCGAAGGCGAAAACGGTTACGTAAGACCTCAAACCGAAAAAGACAACGGTGTATGGTCCTACGGATACAAGACCTCCACATATCGCACAATCAACGAGAAATACAACAACTTACTAATGCTTGCATCCGATGTTGACACCATCACAGGTTATACATCCAGCAACAAATCTTTGTCCGCAGGCACCAACTACATCGTGTCCTTCTGGGTAAAGACACTCGAAGGAGCCAAAGCATCCATCACCCTATCCAACGAATCGGGTATATTCAACGGTGATTTTGCAGGATTCAACGGCATCTCCACCGACGGAAATTGGGTACAATACCGCATTATAATCAAAGTCGGCTTCACCGATTCCAAAGTTAAATTCGGTCTTTATTTAGGCAACCCCGAAGGCAACAAAGAATATAGCAGCGGTATCGTATTGTTCGACGACATCTCCGTAAGAGAATTGACCGATGACGAATATACCGATTACACGACTGCAAAAGAAGACAAAACCCTCACTTCTTACGAAAAGGATGCAACCGCTCACAACAGTTACGATGCAACTGCCCAAACCGTAAGATATTCCAACGATTTTGTCTATGTAGCACTTGACTACGTCACCGACTCGTTCGACATCAACAACGACGATGCATCGGGAGTACTCGGAGCAACAGGCGGCGACTTCTCACAAAAGATGGATTCCGGTGACACCAACATCGATTCTTCCAACACAGCAAGAGCCTACGGTATCTATGCACAAAAGAACATGACAACCGCATCCAACTACGATTCATATATTTCAAGCGATGCAACAACATACGAAGACACCGATTTGAGAGCCCAATCTTTCTACAAAGAAGCAGGAATCACCTCTCTTGACAACCTAAGATCCTATCTCACCGGTTTTGGCGACAACGTAATGGTCCTTGCCAACTTCAAAGCAAATGCTCAATATATTCAATCGACTTCCAAATCTTTGGAAAACGACAAATATTATGAGATTTCCTTCTACGCCAAAGCCCTTACCGCCGAAGGCAAATATGCAGAGTTTAGAATTTACGAATCATCTTCCTCGACCAATTACTCCTCGGTAAGAATCTCCGGCTCAGGCGACAAAGCCACCGACAACGGATTCAAAGAGTACAAGATGTATATCAAGAACACTTCCGGCTCCACATTGTCATCCGTAATGCGTTTTGCACTAGGATCCGGCACCATCGACGAAAACGGCAATTCTTCACTTATCATGGGACTTTTGGTAATTGACAAAGTTACGGTTACGGAACTTGAAAACGAAGATGCTTACAATGCAATCGTTGACACCTTGAAATCGTCAAAAGAAAGCGATAAAGAAGCATATCTTAGCGGACAACAAGGTTATTTCGAAGTTGAAACAACCTCCGAAGATACCGACACCGAAACCGACACAGACGAAGAAGAAGACAAAGATACAAGTTGGGGCAGCGAAGAATGGCTAATATTGTCCTCCGCAGTAATCGGCTTCTTGATTGTCGCAACGGTAGTAATCTACATGATCAAGGTATTCAAGAAAAAATACACCAAGAAAGCAAAACCCGAAAACAACCTAAATCTTGAAACCAAAGACAAAGATGCCGTTCAAGTAAAACAACAAGCCAAAGAGAACAACGTCGGTTCCAACAAAGACCGTTCCGAGTTTGAAGACTAGAAGACGAATTAAAAAGACCGCTCAGGCGGTCTTTTTTTTGTGCTTTTTACTACGACGAAAGAGAATTTTTAAGAATTTGTATCTTTACATAATTTATCAATCGATATATAATATCTATATATACTAAAATCTAAAATAAGGTGTATGTTTATGTCGATTTTTTCAAAAACATTTAGACACGGAGTTCATCCGGACGGCAACAAAGGTTTGACAGAAAATTGTCACTCCGAAGTGTTCCCCGCTCCCGATACTTTATATATTCCGGTTCAACAACATATCGGTTCCCCTGCCACCCCGATCGTTTCAGTGGGCGAGCGAGTCTTGATGGGACAAAAAATTGCCGAAAAAAGTTCAGCGTTTTCCGCCAATATTCACTCATCCGTCTCGGGTACTGTCAAAGACATTGTGCTAAAAGATACGGTTTCCGGAGGCAAAGCCCGTCACATTGTCATCGAAAACGACTTCTTATATGAAGAAAGCCGTCTTGATCCGCTTACCGATCCCACCCCCGAAGAAATCATATCTAGAGTAGAAGAAGCAGGTGTTGTCGGTATGGGCGGAGCCACTTTTCCGCTAAGCATAAAACTTCGTTCGGACAAAAAAATCGATACATTGATTATCAACGGTGCCGAGTGCGAGCCTTACATAACTTGCGACTATCGTCTTATGCTCGAACATCCCCAAGAAATCATGCAAGGCATACAACTTCTAATGAAAGCCTTGTCCGTCGAAAAAGCCCTAATAGGCGTAGAAGACAACAAAAAGGAAGGAATTGCCTCACTAAAAGCATGCGCTCCCGACGGTGTCGAAGTAGTCACCCTTAGGACCAAATACCCCCAAGGTGGCGAAAAACAGTTAATATATGCCTTGACTCACGAAATAGTCCCCGAAGGCGGACTTCCCGCAGACGTCGGCAAAGTCGTAGTCAACATAACTACTGCTTATACGGTATATGAAGCGGTGACTCTCGGCAAAACTTCCTACGAAAGAATGATGACAATATCCGGAAGAGCCGTTGACACCCCCAAAAACCTCATTGTAAAAGTAGGCACACCCTACGAGGCTTTGGCATCATTTGTAGGCGCTCACGACTTCGTCAAAGTCATCTCCGGCGGTCCCATGATGGGAATTGCCCAAGTTCACCTAAACGTATCGGTAGCCAAAGGCTCCTCGTCCATCTTATTTTTGAGAGCAGAAGATGCTCGCCCCGAAAAATATACTCAATGCATAAATTGTGCGAGATGCGCTTCCGCTTGCCCCATGGGACTTATGCCGATGTATATCGATGCATATTCACTAGCAGGCGACTACGAAAAAGCCAAGAAGTACGGCGCAATGCTTTGTATAGAATGTGGCTCATGTGCCTTCAATTGCCCTGCAAAAAGACCGTTGGTGCAATCAATAAAACTTTCCAAAAAGATTATCAAAGAAAGGAAAATATAGTCCTATGAACAATCTTCTCGTTTCTCCGAGTCCGCACGTTGGCAGTGTATGGACGACAAAAAAGATAATGATAGCGGTCATTATAGCCCTAATGCCCACTTTCATAGCATCGATTTATTTCTACGGATTTTATCCGCTAGTCATCACAATTCTTTCAATAGGAAGTGCGATTCTAGCAGAATTTATCTACAATAAAATAGCAAAACAAGACCTAACAATTACAGACGGTTCCGCTGCCGTAACAGGCTTTATTCTCGCATTGTGCCTTCCGCCGGTAGTTCCGTTTTATATCCCGATAATAGGCTCTTTCTTTGCGATAATCATCGTAAAAATGCTCTTTGGCGGAATAGGTAAAAACTTCGCCAATCCCGCAGCCACCGGCAGAGTTTTCCTTTTACTCGCCTTTTCGTCGGCAATGTCAAAATATGCAAAACCGGTCGATTGGAGTCAAGGCTTTGTAGATGCAGGCTTTTCGTATTTCAACGGAATAGGCCACAAAATCGATGCAATTACGACGGCAACGCCTCTCGGAAGCCAAATTCCCGACGGCAATATCCAAGACCTTAATCTTTTAGACATGTTCCTCGGCAACATGGGAGGATCAATCGGCGAAGTGTGCGCTTTGGCAATTTTAATAGGCGGAATTTTCCTTATAGTCCTAAGACTTATAGACTGGAAAGTCCCCGTATTCACCCTTGTTTCGACAGCACTTTTCACATTGATTTTCTATCAAGATATCAATTATGTTCTACCCATGCTTTTGTCGGGTGGCATAATGTTTGCAGCCTTCTTCATGGCGACCGACTATGCAACCACCCCCAACACCTCAATCGGTAGAGTCATATTTGCCTTAGGCGTAGGATTTTTCACCGTTCTCATAAGAAAATACGGCGGATACCCCGAAGGTGCCTCGTTTGCAATTCTTTTGATGAACCTAACCACACCTTTTATCGACAAATATATAATAAGAAAACCGTTCGGTAAAAAACACGAAAAGAAAGAGAGGAGGGCGAAGAATGTCTAAATTGAAAATCGATCGTGACAGCGTCAAAGTCGTATTAGTTTTGACGGTTATTGCGATAATCTCTGCACTCATCTTGTCGGTAGTTTATGTTTTGGTCCACAAAACCGATGAAGAAATGTTCAACATGAAAGTTGCAAAACTTTACTCTGACTCGGCAGTCGATACCACACGCACATTTGACCTTTCCGACTACCAAAACATCGATTCAACCACAATCACCAACGTTTGCGCCTTTGAGGACGGCAAAATAGGTATGATATGCTCTACAACCAAATCATATAAATCGGGGCTTACATTGTTCGTTTTGTACGACCAAGACGGCACAATTGTAGAAGTCAAGTCTTATTCCTCGTCCGAAACCCCTGGAGTAGGATCCAAAGTCGTAGCACAATCTAACCTAGACAACTTCAAAGGCAAATCTTATACCGATTTCACCGAGGACAAACTTTCGGACAAATCCAAGTTTGAAGTCGATGCAATCACCGGTGCCACAAAATCATCAAGAGGCATCAATTATATAGTGACAGCAACTTCCGTGTATTTTGCAAAGGAGGTAAAAAATGGCTAAAAGTAAGTCCGAAAAACTATCGTTGATTACCAACGGAATGTTAGCCAACAACCCCACATTTAGACTTGTTTTAGGCACATGCCCCACCCTCGCAGTGACCACTTCGGCACTCAACGGCATTTATATGGGACTTGCAACCACTTTCGTTTTGATTTGTTCCAACGTCTTGGTTTCACTTCTAAGGAAAGTTATCCCCGACAAAGTCCGCATACCTTGCTACGTCGTCTTGATTGCCACCTTCGTCACCGTTGTCGAAATGATCCTAAAATATATGTTGCCGGACATTTACGACACCTTGGGACTATATATATCCCTAATAGTCGTCAACTGTATCATATTGGCAAGAGCCGAAGCCTTCGCATCGACCAACCCCGTTCTAGACAGTTTCTGTGACGGCTTGGGCATCGGTCTAGGATTCACAATGTCGCTTACCATGATAGGAATCGTAAGAGAATTTTTAGGTTCACTCTCATTTTTCGGCTTACAAATCCCCGGAGCCGAAGATTATGCGATGACCGTATTCGTACTTCCTGCGGGCGGATTTTTCGTCTATGGCTTTATGATGGTCTTATTCAATAAAGTTGCCAACGCAGTACTTGCGAAAATGGAAGAAAAACGCATGAGAAAATTCCTAAAAGAACAAATGACTTCGGCATTATCACAAGAAAAGGAGGGCGAAAACGCATGAGTGGAATAGCATACTTGATTCTGATAATCGAAGCAATTTTCGTCAACAACTTCGTCCTAAATCAATTTTTAGGTATATGTCCTTTCCTTGGCGTATCACGAAAAATCGACACCGCAATGGGCATGGGCTTTGCCGTCATATTTGTTATGGGCATAGCATCCCTTATTACTTATGTAATAAACTTGGCGCTTGTGGCTCTAGAAATCGAATTTTTACAAACAATAGTATTTATACTTGTAATAGCCGCTCTCGTCCAACTTGTCGAAATTGTAATCAAGAGATTTTCACCTGGACTCTATTCGGCACTAGGTGTTTATCTACCCCTTATTACAACCAACTGCGCAGTTTTGGGCGTTGCAATTATGAACACGACACTCGAACAAGCCAATATCTTTGCCGCTTTCCTCAACGGAGTATTTTCCGGAGTAGGTTTTACTTTGGCAATAGTCTTGATGGCAGGCATAAGAGAAAGACTTGTAAGATCCGACATCCCCGAAAGTTTCAGGGGATTCCCGTTGACACTAATAACCGCCGGCATTATGGCGTTGGCATTTTCGGCATTTTCCGGAATGTCCTTTATTTGAGGTAGAATATGTTAGTAGCAAGTGCATTACAAATAATTATTCCCGTACTTATTTTAGCAGGAATTGCCTGTCTTTTCGGTGTACTAATTGCCTTTGTATCGAAAAAATTGGCAGTAAAAGAAGACGTAAGAATAGGCGAAGTCGAAAATCTTTTAGCGGGAGCCAACTGCGGAGCATGTGGCTATGCAGGGTGCGCTGACCTTGCCAAAGCCATAGTAGAAGGTAGGGCAAAACCCAACACTTGTCCCGTAACAACCAAGGAAAAAGCCATCAAAATAGGCGAAATCGTAGGCGAAGTAGTCGAAGGCGAAGAGGAAATTCTCGTTGTCGCATGTGGCGGTGGCAATGCTTGTGCCGACAAATATTCCTACACCGGTTACGGTGACTGTGCTACCGTCGAACTACTTGCAGGCGGAAGAAAAGCATGCCAATGGGGTTGCATCGGCATGGGCAAATGTGTTGACCAATGCGCATACCAAGCAATATCGGTAGGCGACGGCTGTGCCGAGATAGACGAAAGCAAATGTAAAAAATGTGGCTTGTGCGCCAAGGCATGCCCCAAAAAACTCATAAAACGTATCCCGAAATCTGCCAAAGTTTTTGTCGCATGTTCCAATACGGATAGAGGCAAAGACGTAAGATCGATTTGCGAAAAAGGCTGTATAGGATGCGGAATATGCATGAAGTCATGCGAGTCGGGAGCCATCGTAATGCAAGACAATTTACCCCGTTTCGACTACACCAAATGCATAGGGTGCTTCAAGTGTGTTGAAAAATGCCCGACCAAAGCCCTAAGACAAATTCAATAAGTTTATAATTAAAATTATAAAAAATACATTCGCATAACCTTGACTGTTTGACAATATTTTCGTGCAAATATATACTATTAGTATGAAAAAGTCTTTCCTTCAAGCGTTATGCGTTTTTTTAATTTTGATTTTTTCTTTATCTCTTATCTCTTGTGACAAGGGTTCGTTGTCATATTTCAATTCTTTTACCTCGACCGACGGATTTTCGGTTGCCGAAAAGACACTGGAACTTCCCGAAGGAACCACCGTCTCTACAAGATTTAACGACGGATTTTATTCGATAAAAAAACAAATACAAGATAGTTCTCTTTACTCATACGGTCTATGCACCGACACCGAAATTATCATCGATCCCACTATTTCGACGACGACAGAATATCATCCCTACGACTTTGCCGACGTCACCGACAAATATGTAGTCGCCGTCAAATCTGCGACCAACGGTTCTTCGTCGATTGTCACCCAAATGGGAGCCTATGCACTCAAAGATTTAGACAACGGCAAAAAAATTGCCGTCGATATGGTCAATTTCCAATATTACGTCCCCACCACGACAGTTTCTTCCTCTGATACAACCAAAGTTATAGACGAAGATTCTATGCCCATAAAAATAGTAGGCGACTATATATGCTTACTTCAAGACAAAGACAACCCCGTAAAAAACGATGCCACCCTAAAAGGTGCTACATACCACACTTTCTACTCATACGACGGCACCGGGCTTAAATATGCCTTCTCGATTACCGGCTCGTCCTACAAAACGGTTTACGACATTTTTGACGATTATCTCGTTCGTTACGACAATTATAGTTCCACTTACGAAACCTATCTTACGATTAGTTACTATAAAATTTCCTCTGCAAAAGAGGGCGAATCTCTCACCCCGATTCAAACTTATTCCCCCTATACCGAAACCGAAATCACTTCGATTTTCGCATCGTGTTCGTCAAGTGCCGACAAAAATGTCGAGATAGACACATATTATCTCGGCAACGGAGCATTCTTAAGAAAAAAGGCACTATTTTGTTCCGAAACCTTTGAAAACTACAACCTTCGCATAACAAAATACGATTGTCCTTTCGGCTATGATGCCTATGTTTTAATGGAATCGGATCGCATATCGATAAAAGACACCCTTACCACATACAACAACGCCAATGTTTTCCCGTACGAAGTTGTCAACAAATACAACGATTCGTCCATGAGAGATCTTGCCGACTATTACAACAATTCATTGCCCGTCACATCCGAAAAAACAGGCAACAATCCCATCTATCAATATCCGTATTATTCGACGGCATCACTCATAGGCGGAGATTATTCCATTGTTTACACATATTGGCAACCCTACCTCGGGGACACATCGCTTTCTCTTGACGACCAAAAACTCGCATCCATCTCATTTATCATCTACGACAACAAAGACTTCACCAAGAAGATTCTTGTAGAAGATGCAATTATGCCGATAGTCAACATTGACGGAATAGGACTCGAAACATACAGCCTAAACTTTTCGGATGTTTTGGTAATGGATGCCGAAGTGTTTGACGGAAAAACCAAAAAGACAATAGATGCTAGCACCAATATTTTAGACGAAACCGATACCACAACTCTTCGCTATTCCTACAAATCTTATATCTATCATGACGGCATTTTACTAGTCGGCGAAAACAATCTTTTAGGCGAAGCCGAAGTCGGCTACAAAAAAGGTGCCTACAAATACAAAAACGGCGCATTTACCCAAATCACCGAATATGAGTTCGATGAATTGACACCGTTTTTTGACGGCTATGCGACGGGAGCCAAATGGAACACCACATCCAAAACGACAACGTATTATGTAGTAGCGGACAACGGAGAAATCAAAGAATTGTCGTCCAACGTTTATGCCTTGCACAACGGTTGTTACGTGTCAAGGACCAAAAAATCAGACGACAGCGACGATTATTATTATGCATTGTTTTCCAACAATCCCGACACCCCGATGCTCATTGATTACAATGCAGACGCCCTTCTCGTTTATGAAGAATTTTTACAAGACGGAGAATTCGTCAAAACCACAGTAATAAAAAGAGTGGGAGACCATGACGAAATTTATATACTAAAATGAAAACGATAATAGGTACAGAAAAAGATTTAGATTTAGCGGCAAGCCTTCTACTTGACGGCAAACTCGTCGCATTTCCTACCGAAACGGTCTATGGACTCGGAGCAGTCTCTACCAATATAGATGCGGTAAAAAGCATATTTGTAGCCAAAGGTCGCCCTTCCGACAACCCTCTAATTGTCCACGTAGCAGACCTTGACGGAGCAAGGACGGTAGCCAAAGTCATCGACGAAAGGGCAGAAAAATTGTTCAAGACATTTTCCCCCGGACCTCTAACAATTATTTTGCCAAAGAGAGACGAAGTCCCCTACGAAGTTACGGCAGGACTCGAAACCGTCGGTGTCCGCATCCCCAATCATCCGCTCACTCTACAACTACTAAAAAAAGTAGGCATAGGCATAGCCGCCCCGTCGGCAAACACATCATCGAGAGTCTCGCCGTCTAGGGCAAAAGACGTTCTCGAAGACATGGACGGCAAAATCCCCATGATTCTAGACGGAGGCAGTTGTAGCGTAGGTATCGAATCAACGGTCCTAGACCTCACCAAAGAAGTCCCCACCATTTTGCGACCGGGTGCAATTACCGAAGAGATGCTTCTTGCGGTTTTACCCCAAGTAAAAACCTTCAAAGGCGAAATAAAAGTGGCAGAAGCCCCGGGGATGAAATACAAGCACTATGCCCCGACAGTCCCGTGTTATTTGGTAAAATCGGTAGAAGGAGCCGAAAAATTCATCAAGGATCACCAAGCGGAAAGAGTGTTAGTACTAGGAAGAACCGACTTCTTACGAAAAATCGACACTATATCTATAGATTTAGGCACCACCTTAGAAGACTATGAACGCAACATTTATTCGGCACTTCGAGACGGCGAAAAAATGTCGGACGCAATTTTAGTCGAATATCCCGAAGAAACAGGTGTAGGCAAATCAATTCTAAACAGAATATTAAAATCATCGGCAGGTAAAATATTAGAGTAAAAGGAGTTATTTATGAAAGTAGCAATAGGATGCGACCACGGTGGAATCAATCTAAAAAATGCGGTTATCGAAGCAATAAAAGAGACCGGCAACGAATATGTAGATTACGGCACATATTCTACCGAATCGGTAGATTATCCCGTCTATGCAATGGAAGTGGCGACAGCCGTAGCCGACGGATTGGCAGACAGAGGAGTACTTCTTTGCGGTACGGGCATAGGCATGTCGATAGTTGCCAACAAGGTTAGAGGAATAAGATGCGGTCACGTAACTGACGTAGATTGTGCCAGACTCACAAGAGAACACAACAACGCCAACATGATAGCCATGGGCGGAAGAATAACCGACGAAGCCACCGCAAAAGAAATAGTCAAGACCTTCTTGACAACAGATTTCCTAGGCGGAAGACACCAAAGAAGAGTTGACATGATCGACAATTTGGACAAGGATAGATAAAAAACAAAAAGTGCTATTTTGTTGATTTTGGGTATTGAAATCGCCTTTTTATCATGGTATAATATAACTACCAAAGGCGAATGAGCCAAAAACAAACAAGGAGAACATTTTTAATGAACAAAACAGAATTTATCCAAGCATTAGCAGAAAAAGCAGACGCACCCAAAGCAGCAGTCACGAAGTGCTATGATGCATTTATCGCAACACTTACCGATGCATTGCTAAATGGCGACGGCAAAGTCGATTTCCCCGGATTTGGCAAATTTGAAGTCAAAGATGTCCCCGCAAGAGAAGGCATCAATCCTGCAACAGGCGAGAAAATTCAAATCGCAGCAACCAAGAAAGTTTCTTTCAAAGCCCACAAAGCCCTCAAAGAGAATTTCTAATCACTACTAGACTTGGTAAAAAAAGACTGTCAATGACAGTCTTTTTTGTTTTATAATGTTTATGGTTATAAATTTTTCATAAAAACAATGTTTGTATTGCACGTAAGCCTAAAAATTGATATAATTACTAATAGTATGCAAAAATAAAAAGAGGTCAAAAATGTTTACGATAGGTGTAGATGTAGGCGGAATGAGCGTAAAAGCCGGAGTAGTCAACGAAAAAGGCGAAATTATCCAAAAAGAGATAATCAAAACCGATGCGGTAGGCAATACCGAAAGATTTATAAAAGATATCGCATGGCTACTTGGAGAAGTCACCAAGAAGGCAGGACTTACCGAAAAAGACATCAAGTACGTAGGGATCGGCATCCCGGGGACAGTCAACAGTCAACAAGGGATTGTCACTTATGCGTGCAACATAGGTTTTAGGAACGTCAATCTCAAAGACTCTCTGTCAAGATATTGGCACACCCCCGTTTTCCTTGGAAACGATGCCGATGTTGCGGCTCTCGGAGAAGTCTTGTTCGGAGCAGGACAAGGCACCAAAGACGCATTGATGATAACACTTGGCACAGGAGTAGGTACGGGAATAATTATCGATTCCAAAATTTATTCCGGAAGACAAGGCGCCGGCGGAGAATCGGGACACACCGTAATAGTCGTAGGCGGAGAAAAATGCGCATGCGGAAGACGTGGTTGTTTCGAAGCGTATGCATCCGCAACCGCCCTTATGCGTATGACAAGAGAAGCCGTCGAAAAAAATCCGTCCTCTATTTTAGCGTCTTATGCAAAACAAAACGGAATAGACGGCAAAACCCCCTTTGAAGCACGAAAACTAGGTTGCCCCGTTGCCGAAAAAGTAGTAGGCGACTATGTAATGTATATAGGCGAAGGCACCGCCAATTTGGTCAACATATTCCGCCCCGAAAAAGTAATTATAGGCGGAGGAATTTCCCTACAAGGCGACTATTTTATCAAGATGATAGAAGACTACGTCAACGCCAATGCTTATGGTCGTGACGTCAATCCGCACGTCGATTTGGTCAAAGCGACACTCGGCAACGATGCGGGTATTATCGGTGCAAGTCAACTAGGAGAATAATGCTTACATCCCAAGAGAATTCGACAATATTAGGTGTTTTCACATCGATTGAAAACCTTATCGAAAAGACAATTAAGGACGGAAAAGATACCGAATATTCCGCCCAAATCGTCATTTTGTCAACAATTTTAGGGAATTTCACTAGGGCACAATCATATCTCGAAAAAGCGACCGCCAATGCAGTACTCGGTCCTATTGCGATAAGGACATATTATTTTTACACAGGCGACTGGCAAGGCACGAAATCTGCACTAAAAATATTGACCTCTATCTTCAAAACCGACACTTCCAACCTAATAAGAGTCACCGATCCCGAAAGAAAAGAAATGGCATTCGGCGAGTCGGGCAGCCCCCTAAAATTTGAAGAAGGCGATTTTTATTCGTTGGATGCGACCGTTTTCAAACTCATTACGCTAGAAACGATAGTCGATATTTTGAAAACCAAAGATTACGAAAAGAGCGAAGCATTTAGGAAGATGTACGCAGATCTAAAATATAAGACCGAACTTGCCTTATACAACGAAGAAATGGGCATCTACATGAATCGTATGCGCAGCGGCGAATGGTCCAAAATGTACGGAATAGGCTCAATGATCACCCCGCTTGCCGGACTCACATACGACTTTTCACGTTTTCAAAACATCCTCATTTCTCTAAAAATGGAAAAAAGATTTTCGGCAGTCAACGGTGTGCCGACACTTCCTCGTTCCAACTACTTTTTCGATCGCACGTTTTATGATTTCAACGGAAGAAAAGCCGAGCCGTTCTCGTCTTTTGCCGGTATGATTTCCCCCGTTTTCAACTATTTAGTTTACTTGGGACTGATGAGAATGGGCGCAACCGCCCAAGCCAAAGAACTTGCCACCAAAAGCCTAAAAGCCTTTTTGTACGAGGAAAAACAAGGTAAATATCCCGAATATTATATGCCCGATTGGCAAAAATCGACAGCCAAAGACACCGAAAACCTCGATGCGGCATTTATGGCGATACTATCGGTTATAGACGTTATCAACATAAATATTTTCGGCGACGGACTATTTTTAGGAAATGCCCAAGACACCTATATAGAAAACATCGAAATAGACAAAAAAACATTTACTTTTTCCACAAAAGAAGATCGCACGGTTTTATGTTTAGGCGAAGAGCCTCGCATCGTTTTTACATCCCTAGTCACAGTTTTCGGGTACCAAGAAACCGACCGAGCAGTCACATTTTCCGTATCGACCGAAAACCCTTGCGATTTTTATATCAAATACCCGATTGCCAAGAAAACTCATACGTCAAATATTACCGGAAAAGTGAATAGTGGCAAGAGTTTTGTCTATATTGACAGGACCGAAAAGGATGCAAATCCGGTTATAATCAACTTCAACATTTGAAATTTGGACAAAAATTACAAATTTTATTCTAAAATATCTCAAAACAGTTGCCAAAATCAATATTATATGGTAAATTGTCATAGTATTCACCGCATGTGTAGGGTTTAAGTGAGTTTTTCCACCCGGGCAGCGAGTCTTGTAAGGAGGTAAAGTCTAGTATGTACGCAATTATTTTGACAGGTGGCAAACAATACAAAGTCCAAGAAGGCTCTGTCGTAAAGGTTGAAAAACTTGATGCCGAAGTAGGTTCTACAGTCAAGTTTGATGTCCTTATGTTTGTTGACGACAACGGTACCGTTACAGCAGGTTCATCTTGCAAAGCGACCGTAGAAGGCGAAGTCACATTTAGCGGAAGAGGAAAGAAAATTGTTATTTTCAAGTACAAATCCAAAAAGAACATCCGTAAAAGACAAGGTCACAGACAGCCTTTCACGGAAGTCAAAATCACAAAAATCGGTGCGTAATGATTAGAGCAATCGTCAATCTAAAAGAAGAGCCATATTACTTCGAGATTTCGGGCCATTCGGGATTTTCCGTAAGCGGAAAAGACACGGTATGCGCAGGGATATCTTCGATCTCACAGACCGCACTTATCGGTCTTGACACAGTTTTAGGACTCGACGTAGATACCACGATTGACCAAAATAGGGGCTATCTAAAAGTTGTTTTACCGCAAAACATGACGACAAGACAAAAAGAAGATGCCTTCCTAATAATCGCAACGATGAGAGAGGGAATCAGAGATTTTCAATCGGGATTTCCTAAGTTTGTAAAATTAGAGGAGAATTAAAATGAGAATTATACTTCAATTGTTCGCTCACAAAAAGGGCGGCGGCAGTTCTAAAAACGGTCGTGACAGTAATGCTCAACGTCTTGGTACAAAGAGATCCGACGGTCAATTTGTCAAAGCCGGCAACATCCTTGTCAGACAAAGAGGCACCAAATTCCATGCCGGCAACAATGTCGGAATGGGCAAAGATGACACCTTATTCGCAAAAGTTGACGGTATTGTCAAATTTGAAAGAAAAGTCCGCGACAAAAAGCAAATCAGCGTATATCCCGTCGTAGAAGGCTAAAAAGTGTTATATCAAAAAGAAGTTGGGACTATCGTTGTGTGCGATAAGTCCCAATTTTTAATTAAAGACATAGTCGAATCGGGACAAATCTTTAGATTTTCCTATCTTGACGACAAAACTTGCAAAATTATTTCAAAAAATAAAATTTGCATCTTGAAAGAACAAAACGATTGTGTTACAATAAATTGTGACGACACCGACTATTTCGAAAATTATTTTGACTTATCGGTAGACTATAACGACATAAAAGGGTACCTTAAAAGCCCCGATATGGAAAATGCGCTAAAATACGGCAGTGGTCTTAGGATGCTCAATCAAGATCCCGTAGAAACAATATTTTCGTTTATAGTGTCGCAAAACAACAACATCCCGAGAATAAAGAAAATCATCCATGATTTATCTACTAGTCTTGGAGAAAAAATATCATCTACCGACTATGCCTTCCCCGAGGTCGAAGCCCTAGCCTCTAAGGACGTGGACTTTTACAGAAGTTTAGGACTCGGATACAGAGCCGAATATATGGTAGATACCGCCATGCGCTTGTCAGACGGGTTCAATCTAGACCTAAAAGATTTAGATTCCGACACCGCCCGCAAGACCTTGATGACGCTAAAAGGCATAGGCCCCAAAGTTGCCGATTGCATATTGCTGTTTGCGTATGGCAAAAAAGATGTTTTTCCGGTTGATACTTGGGGCGAAAAAATATATCACGACATAATAGGTGGCACCGAAAAACGCCCCGAAAATATGGCGAAAGCACTAAGAACTCGCTTCGGCGAATTCTCCGGATACGCACAACAATATTTATTTTACTATTATAGAAACAATTTTTAATTTGGAGGTTAAAAATGGCACTACCCAAAATGGCAATACTTGCCGATTTATCGAGTTTGGCTATATCATGCGAAGGATTCAAAGGTGTCCTTTCCAACATCGAAAAGGAATATGACATCACTTTCGTAAAATTTTACAGTTACGTAGCAAAGAGAAATCGTGACTACAACGAATTTATTGCAGCCAAAGGATACAGCGCAGTCACTCCCATTAGTTCCAAAAAACGTAACAAACTTGACTCACGTCAAATTATCGATGCAACCGAAATTGCACTTTTCAAAGGCTTTGATGCAGTAGCACTCATGGTAGGATCGGGCGATATTCTTCCCCTTATCAGTTACCTAAAACTTCGTGGACTTTCCGTCTATGAAATCGGCCTTGCAGAATCGGAATATACATCTTCCTACACAGGATTTATCAAAGTTCCGGAATCAGCATTGAGAGAAGGCTACACCGCTCCTGTCATCAAGAGAGAAGCAAAAGTTGCACGTCCTCGTCCCGTAAAAGCCGAAAAGCAAGAAGAGGCACCGACCACATCAAGAAACAATTCTTCCTACATGGAAGAAGTCATGAAGATTCTCAACAGAAAGAAATAATCAATTTTTCCTGTAGAATTTATACATAAATAATCTACTCTTACGGAGTAGTTGTGATGTTGCAAACAAAGAGTGTATTTTTATGCACTCTTTTTTGTTATATTGCTTATTTTTATCGTGCATACACCTAAAAGGGTTTACAAAATCTCATTTGCCTAGTATAATTACTAGGCAGGATACTTTTTTAGGAGGAATATTTGATGGCATACAAAACCGATTTGGAAATAGCCCGTTCCGCAAAAATACGCCCTATATCCGAAATTGCCGCACTTTTGGGAGTCGATCCCGAAATTGTAGAATTTTACGGCAAGTATAAAGCGAAAATCGATTACACCAAAATAAATTCCTCAAAACAAGGCAAATTGATTTTAGTTACCGCAATCACCCCGACTCCCGCAGGCGAAGGCAAAACAACCACGACAATAGGACTTGCCGACGGACTACGAGCCTTAGGCAAAAACTCGGTTGTTGCCATGAGAGAGCCGTCTCTCGGTCCCGTATTTGGACTAAAAGGCGGAGCCGCAGGCGGTGGATATGCCCAAGTCATCCCCATGGACGACATCAATTTGCACTTCACCGGCGATTTTCATGCAATAGGAGCCGCCAACAATCTCCTATGCGCAATGGTTGACAACCACATCCAACAAGGCAATGCCTTATCGATAGATCCGAGACGTATCACCGTAAAACGCACCCTAGACATCAACGACCGCCAACTCCGTTTTATCGTGTCCGGTCTAGGCGGCAAATCTAACGGCACCCCGAGAGAAGACGGTTTCGACATAACCGTAGCCTCCGAAGTCATGGCAATCTTCTGCCTAGCCACCTCACTCAAAGATTTGAAAGCCCGACTTTCTCGTATGATAGTCGGCTACACATACGACAATCGACCGGTTACCGCAGGCGAAATCAATGCAGCGGGAGCGATGACCGCACTTCTAAAAGATGCCCTAAAACCCAACCTCGTCCAAACAATAGAAGGCACCCCCGCCATCGTACATGGTGGACCGTTTGCCAATATAGCACATGGATGCAACTCGGTAATAGCCACCAAAACATGCCTAAAACTTGCCGACTACACAGTGACCGAAGCAGGTTTCGGTGCAGATCTCGGAGCCGAAAAATTCTTTGACGTCAAATGCCGTCTTTCGGGACTCGTCCCCGACTGTTCGGTAGTCGTCGCCACCGTAAGGGCTCTAAAAATGCATGGCGGCAAAGCCCTCCAAGACCTTAGTACAGAAGATTTAGACGCCCTCGAAAAAGGCATCCCCAATCTTTTACGCCACGTCAAAAACATAAAGGACGTTTTCGGCATGCCCACCGTCGTAGCCGTCAACCGTTTCCCCACCGACACCGACAACGAAATTGATTTTATCATCAAAAAATGTCAAGAATTAGGAGTCAACGTCATACTTTCTACGGTATGGGCAGACGGAGCGAAAGGCGGAATAGACCTCGCAAAAGAAGTCCTAAGACTTTGCGAAACCCCCTCTAATTTCCGCTTACCGTATAGTGACGATGCCACGATCAAAGAAAAAATCGAATCTGTTGTTAAAAATGTTTACGGCGGAATCGGAGTGAATTATCTCCCCGAAGCCGAAAAACAAATAGACACCCTAACCAAACTCGGCTACTCGACATGCCCCGTTTGCATAGCAAAAACACAATACAGTTTCTCGGACGATCCCAAAAAACTAGGCGCCCCCGAAAACTTCAAAATTACCGTAAAGACCGTCAAGATCTCGGCAGGAGCCGGATTTATCGTAGTCCTTACGGGCGACATAATGACCATGCCCGGACTTCCCAAAGTTCCCGTTGCCGAAAGAATCGACGTAACGGACGACGGCGAAATAACCGGATTGTTTTAGGAGATAAATATGAAAAATTATGACGTAATCATCATCGGCGCCGGTCCCGGCGGAATATTCGCAGGCTACGAACTCAGCGAAAAAAGCGACAAATCTATCGCAATTTTTGAGTCGGGACACCCCTTGTCCAAAAGAAAATGCCCGATAGACGGCGAAAAAATCAAAACATGTATTTCTTGTAAAACATGTTCCATAATGTCAGGTTTTGGCGGAGCCGGTGCGTTTTCGGACGGAAAATACAACATAACCAACGATTTCGGCGGTTCCCTATACGAGCATATCGGCAAAAAGCAAGCCATAGAATTGATGCGCTATGTTGACCACATCAACATGACACATGGTGGCGAAGGCACCAAAATGTACTCCACCGCAGGCACCAAATTTTCCAAAATTTGCTTGCAAAACAAACTCAACCTTCTCAATGCCGAAGTCCGTCACCTAGGCACAGACATCAATTACGTCGTGCTGGAAAACATTTACGAACAACTAAAAAATCGCATCGATTTCTATTTTGATGCCCCCGTCAGCACCATCCAAAAAGACGAAGACGGCTATATCATCACCGCAAAAGGCGAAGAATATCACGCCAAAAATTGCATAGTATCGGTAGGCCGTAGCGGAAGCAAATGGATAGAATCTGTTTGCAAAGCCCTCAACATCGGCACCCTTTCCAATCGTGTTGACATCGGAGTCAGAGTCGAACTCAATGCCAAAATATTCGAACATTTGACCGACGAACTCTACGAAAGCAAAATTGTCTATCGCACCGAAAAATTCGAAGACAAAGTCCGCACGTTCTGCATGAATCCTCGTGGAATCGTCGTCAACGAAAACACCAACGGCATCGTCACCGTCAACGGCCACAGTTTCGAAGGCGAAGACAAAAAGACCGACAACACCAACTTCGCTTTGCTAGTGTCAAAACACTTCACCGAGCCCTTCAAAGATAGCAACGGCTACGGCGAAAACATAGCAAAACTCTCCAATATGTTAGGAGGCGGAGTCATCGTCCAAAGATTCGGGGATCTCGTAAGAGGCAGAAGAAGTACCGTAAAACGTATAGAAGAAGGTTTGGTCGTCCCCACCCTTCAAGCGACACCGGGAGATCTCTCTTTGGTCCTCCCTAAGAGAATTTTGGACGGCATTATCGAGATGATTTATGCCCTAGACAAAATTGCCCCCGGCACCGCCAACGACGACACACTTCTCTATGGAGTAGAAGTAAAATTCTACAACATGGAAGTAGATATTGACGAAAATCTAGAAACAAAATACAAAGGACTCTACATAATAGGCGACGGCTCCGGAGTCACGCACTCCTTGTCACATGCCTCTGCATCGGGAGTCTATGTAGCAAGAAAAATTATAGAATAATACCAAATTTTGTATCTATGGATACAGATTGCACCGAGATACCATTGCCTACACGCACGCACACACGTGTATGCACATGCGCCCACGCCTATTTATAATGATGGGAAAAAGGAAAGGTTTTCAAAAAATTAAAAAAATTTTTCAAAAACTTCTTGACTTGAAATCTCCTTTTGACTATTATATTAGTAGAAACGTGAGTTTCGGTATCTTAATCTTTGGCAAAACCGTAGTGATGCGGCGACGCAAAGCCTTAGGGACTTAATAGTAAGTTAGCCTGGTTGCAATCTAGTTTTTGGTTGCAACCTTTTTTAATTTAAGACCTTGAGGAGAAGAGGGATAATGCAAGGAGATAATTACGTTACTAGTACGAAAAAGAGCGGAGTCCAACCGATAGAGTTGAAGTACCGCCCCGTAGTCGATTTTGACGACGGTTCGATTAGAGCGTTATATGCATATCCGGTTGTGAATAGCGTCATATACGGCACACTTACACCCGAAGATTACGTAGAGGCTACGGACGGAACGGAGATAGGTGAAGAATTTACCTTCCATATTCTAAGACGTCTGATTAAAGTTATGGCGGTGCTAGGGGACAACAACAAAACCCCCGACTTCATCGCCGTCCGAGTACCTACGACGCTCATCAAGAGGACCACTCTTTACGAAGATCTCAAAGCCCTGTTTGACGAAACGACATCGGGCTTTGCCAAAAGACTTGTGCTAGTGTTCCCCGAAAAGATTACCGAAGCGGACGCAGTCCTCGTAAAACCCGCGTTTCAGGAGATAAAATCTACGGGCATCAAAGTCGGCATCGACGGTTACGGCAAAAAGACCTTCAGTCTTACCTCCCTCGTATCGATAGAGCCCGACATGGTATTTACTTCGCAAGACCTCAATGCGTTTGCAAAAGACGAAAACATGCTCACATCGCTTACCGCACTGACCTCGTTCTGCAAGACGCTCCAAATCGAAGTAATTGCCCAAGACATATCGTGCGAATCTGAAAAGATCGCATATAGAGGAAGAGAGTGTTACGGGTTCATTCCGACGGGAAAACTTCCCCCTTACTACGGAACGACACCCCTAAAACTAAAAGACTTAGTAAATAAGGAAAGAAATGATTAACGACACCAACGAGAAAAAGACCGGTTCGGTTTTAAGGAGAGCATCTCAAGAAGTTCGCACATACAGATCTCTCAAAAAAATCATTCCGGTAGCAATAGGAGTAATAGTTGCCCTTCTCGTGTTAATCTACGTAGTATCGGTACTGTTCGCTCGTTACGGCAGTTTCACCGTCAGTGTCAAAGATTATGGCGATAGAGAATATTCGATGTCTTTGTCCGAAAATGACAAATACACCAATCCTACGTCAAGACTCAACGCCGACGCAGTCAAAAATGTCACCAATATTACGGCATCCGATCTCCCAAATAACCTCCATGACGAAGGAGGGGAGCATAATGGTGAAAACTACATGGCTTATACTTTCTACGTCAAGAACACTTCCAAAAACACTTTGGACTATAAGTACACCTTGTCGATAGTAAAAGCCACCTCGGGTATCGATGCGGCAGTAAATATAAGAGTCTATTACACCCCTTATTATTACCGCCAATCGACAGATGCCTTCGACACATCGACGTCTTATACCGACTATGCCAAAGCCAAGACCTCAGGAGGAGGCGAGCGAGAAGTTTACAAGGACGGTAGATCCCCCGAAAACTTCGCATCCTCATCGGTAGTCACCGACGGCACGATAAAAGACTTCAAACCGGGAGACATAACCAAAATAACCGTAGTTGTATGGTTAGAAGGCGAAGATGAAGATTGCAACGACGACGTAATCGGCGGACAATTCAAACTCGACATGGTTATGGAAATATTAGGAGCGGCAGAATCTTCAGGCTCCGAAAATAATTGATCTACTCGTCTATAGACGCATAGATAGATTCGAGGACAAGGATTTTTCTTCATTCCCTTTGTCCTTGCCCTCGAGTCGACAAGATTGTATTCGTCGCAAAAGCGAATAAATAAAATACTTCTTTAAGGAGAAAAAACAATGAAAAAATTCAGAAAACTTATTCCTGCACTTTGTATGCTCGTAGTTAGCGCAGTTCTTATGAGTGCCACCACTTATGCATGGTTCTCAATGAACACCGACGTTAATGTCACCGGTCTCGAAATCGAAGCGACAGCAGAAACCTACCTCTTGGTTGATGATACTGCTAAAACCGATGCCGCAGCCATCCAAGCCGCCGCAAAAACCGAAGCCGACAAAAACACTTCTTATGCTTTCACAATTGCGGAAGCCAACAAGAAAGTAAAACCCGTCGCAGTAGAGAATGCTACTAAAAATTCCGACCTCACAAACAATGACAACTGGTACACTATGGCAGCCATAGATGCAACCAAATCCGAGGGAAGCGGAAGCACCAAAAAGACTGTAACTGAAAGAATTGCCGCCGACAACACTTTAACAATTGCAAATTTCGTTCAAATCGGTGCTGTCAAAGTCACTCTCGAAAAAGGTTCACCTGACCAAACACAAGGCATCTATGCAACCGTCACATTGAAGGCTAAAACAGAAGGTAAAGATATCACCGGTGTCACCGTAATTATCGCAGACTCTTCCGATACTAAGATGGCAACCTTCAATTCTACAACAACCGAAAAACAACAAGTTTCTACCACCAACTTGACCGATAAAACCGTTGAAACACTCAACATCTACGTTTACTACAACGGTGAAGCAGATGCAGTTTATACCAACAACTTTGCAGAACTTTCCGGAGCGACCGTTTCAATAACCTTCTCAACCGAAGCACCTAAAGCATAATAACAAAATAATTTTTACTGAATAGTTTATGCGCGGCGAGGTAAAAGCCTCGTCGCGCACAACCATATCACAACAATTTTGTCCTCGGACAAAATACTGGAGAAATAGGGAATGAATAAAGAAAACACAGCAAAAACCAAAAAAATTCTAGGCATTATCCTCAATATAGTATTGTGGATTTTCGTCATCTTTTGCGTACTTATTACGGTAGTTGCATTCTCGGCGAGTTCTAATGCCAAAAATATACCCACCCTCGGAGGCAAGAGTTATCTGACGGTAGCGACCGACTCAATGGAAGGACCACTTCCTACATGGCTAGAAGGCGAATCTACATCTTATTACTCGGGATTCAACAAGGGTGATCTCATTATCAGCAAATACGTAGCAGAAGACGAATCTGCTATCGATAGCATCAAAGTCGGTGACATTGTCACATTCGAATGGGACATCAACGACGACGGTATAAAAGAGTACAACACTCACCGTGTCAAATCTATCGATAGAAATGCCACAACGGGTAGCATAATCTCCGTCACAACGGTAGGCGACAAAACTTCCGAATTAGAAAGACAAGATATTTGGGATGCAAAAAAGGCAAAAGCCCAAGAGTCTTCCGCAAATCCCACAGAAGAAGAGATTGCTAGCCAAGTTTTGACCGATGATGAGATAAAAGCAATAGAAGGGAAATATACCAAAGAAATAGTCACCAGAGCCAAAATTTTGGCAGTCTATACCGGTACAAAAGCATCGGGACTAGGTTCCGCCCTTTCCTTCCTATCATCACAACTCGGTTTTGGACTTTGTGTCCTTCTCCCCATGATTTTGTTCTTTATCTATGAATTGGTAGTCTTTATCATGACATTGGTAAAAGTCAAAAACAAAGGCAAGAAGACCATCACCGCCGCAGACGAAGAAGTCATCAAACAACGTGCAATAGAAGAATATCTCAGAAAACAACAAGCCGAATCTGCATCTATTGACGAATCTGTCGAAGATACTGCGGAAAACAACGAAAACAGCGAAAACAACGAAAACAACGACTAATATATACAAACAATGATTTTAAGCAGCGAGTTTTTATACGGGTTCCTATCATGGTTCAAAGCCTTCTTCGGCAATATGCTGGACGGCTTCTTGACCATATTCAAAGGTCTTTTCTACGGAGTAATCGAAATTTTTAATTTCCCTTATTACTTCCAAATATGGTCCGATGAAAGTGTCAATTTTGGAGCATTGGATTGGATCCTTTCAATTCTCGCTTTTATTTTGACCTTCGCAATTTGGGTAGGACTCCTGGTCCTCCTAATACTTGTTATACGCAAGTTCGTTCGTTATAGAAAGACACTTGTCGGCAACGAAGACCTTCTAGAAGAAATTTCCGAACTTCACAACGACGTTGTCCGTCTTACCGACGAAAAAGAACGTATCATGCGTATCAAAGTCACCCAAGCAGGACTTTCTTACGACCAAATGAAAAAGATGTTCGAAGAAGAAATGCGTTCTGCTCAAGAATCTGTCTCCGCAGAAGTGCTTTTAGAAGGAGGAGAAGACGGTTCTCAAAAGACTCCTCAAGTAGTAGGCGACAAGAGATTTGCCCGTCTTTCTGCAATTGACGAGAAATACACCTACTATACGGCACCCGAATATGTTGCAGACATGTCCTTGTCGGACATTTGCGAAGATCTCCGCAACTTTGCTTGTAGCCAAAATCACTTGTACTACGATATTCGTACAATCCGTATGACAATAGCCGGTTTTGCCTCAACAAAACTCATTATTTTGCAAGGTATATCCGGTACAGGTAAAACCTCTCTCCCCTATGTAATGGGCAAGTATTTCAAAAACGATGCCACCATTACCGCAGTACAACCTTCATGGAGAGATCGCAACGAATTATTCGGTTACTTCAACGAATTCACCAAGAAGTTCAACGAAACCGAAGTTCTTACTCGTATTTACGAGGCAGGTTACAATGACGACCTCAACATTATAGTTTTGGACGAAATGAACATCTCTCGTGTCGAGTATTATTTCGCCGAAATGTTGTCCATTTTGGAAATGCCCAATTCCTCCGAATGGAATTTGGAAATTGTCCCCTCCACTTGGCCTACAGATCCGGTAAAACTTCAAGACGGCAAACTTCACATTTCCGAAAATATTTGGTACATAGGCACCATCAACAACGACGACTCGACATTCTCCGTATCCGACAAGGTTTACGACCGTGCCTTCGTTATCAACCTCGATAGCAAAGGTATCGCCTTCGATGCCCCCAAGACCGAAGCCAAAGATATTGCTTACTCTTATATAGATAGCCTATACAAGAAAGCATTTGTAGAGCATCCCGTCTCCGACAAGACTTTGCAAGACATCTCAAAACTCGACTTGTACGTCATCGAAAAATTCCGTGTTGCGTTTGGTAACCGTATCATGAAACAACTTAAAAACTTTGTCCCTGTCTATGTAGCATGCGGTGGTGACGAATTAGAAGCCGTCGATTACATGTTGGCAACCAAAGTTTTGAGAAAGTTCGACAGTTTGAACATATCGCTTATTCGTGACGAAATAAGAGGTCTTATCACCTTCCTTGACAATACATTCGGCAAGAACAAAATGAAAGAATGTATCGAATATCTAAAACGACTCCAAAAGACCTATTGATATGAACCAATCTAATATTCAAGATCAACAACTAGAAAAGACCGGTTGGACGGAAAAAATCCGCTTCAACAGGTCTTTTTACGCAAAACTGGCGTTATCTACCCCCGACGTCAAAGAATATTATTCCCAAGTAGTTTCCAAATTATTCTCATACGAAAGGACTCGTACTCGTGTTTATTGGTCGGGTATTGCCTTCTATGTCGGCAACAAGCCCCTAGCAAGACTCGGTATGAGTGGCAAAACTCTTTGCATATATCTACCGATAGACGAGGACGAAACCGGCAAAAAGTACAAGGCAAAAGACGTTTCCGACAAGAAGAAATATCAAAAAGTCCCTTCCCTATACAAAATCAAATCAAAAGGCGCTCTCAACAACGTTCTTCGCATGATCGAAAAGGTCGCAAGCCTTTTGTCGCTTACCGAAAAGAGCGATTATACGGGAGCCTCCGTCAAATCAGTCCCTTCCGACACGTTTGACAACCTCTTGACCAAAGGGTTCATCAAGAGAATAAGAGCAGGCGAAAAGAAAACAAATTCCAATCTTCCCCCAAAATCTATCTTCACCACCACCGACGACGTTTATCTTGACACGTCCAAAACATTAGGCGACTTGATTAGCGAGTATGCCGAATACGGCAAAATTGCCGACATGTTGACAAACGGTGACGGCAGAGTCAAATTTAGCGAAAAAGTTATGCTCCGCTCAATAGACGAAGCATGGCTAAAAGCCATCGAAGATTGCCTCCCCGCAATAGATGTTTTGGTAAGGAATCCGTCCCACTTCATAGCCGAAAGCGAAAAAGTTCTCCCCATAGAACTCACAAAACGTGTCACCGGTAGAGCCGTCACTCACCTATGTAGACACACCGATTTCCTTGCGAAAAACGAAAATGACGAACTCGTCCCCACAAAACTCCTCAATGTTTTTAGAGACGACTCTTTACTTACATACGAAAACAAATTTCTCAACACCCTGCTTTCCAGACTTTATATATTTGTCACTCGTCGTTACGACATAGCCGAAGATTACGGTGCCGACGAAAAAGTCAAAATGATGGAATTTGTCGATACTTTCTATCATGACGATTCTAAAGGTAGAATTACCATAAAAGTCGAATTGTCCGATCCGTACGAAGAAAAAGTCGAAGTCAAGAGAAGTGCATACAATGCCACCCTCAAAAAGCGTGTAAAGAAAGTCAAAGATGCAGTTTCTCAATATATGGACTCCGAATTTGTCAAAGACATGGGCAAGAGTTACGTCAACCCTCCCATTTTGCGTACAAATGCCATTTTGAAAAATAAAAATTTCCGTCAATGTCTAGCGCTTTGGGATTTTATTGAGGGTTATGAAGATGCAATCGGCTTGACCATCACCGAGAAAGTCTCCGAAATCGATCCCGAGTACGCCAAAAGACTCTACGACCTTGCATCTATCGAATATTTATTGTTTAGATACAATGCCTACGGCTCATTATCCAACGACAAAGCCGAAGAAACATACGTCCACCAAATCCCCAATCCTCGCATTATTACCGACAAAGAGGAGTTTGAAGACGGCGAATTCGACTTTGAATTTGAAGACGAGCCTTTGGTTTCCGAAGACCAAGATATTCCGCTCGCTCTTGACGTTGCAATGCAAGCCGACATAGAATATAGAAAAGAATTCCCCGAAGATTACGGCATCTACGAAGAAGATTATTCCGAAGCCACATATTACGAACTAAAAGACACCACAATTCTTCGCTTCCCCGCCAAAATTCGTTTGTCGGACGAGTTTACAAAACGTGCCTATCTCGACATTGTCAACGAATTCTTGAAATATAGACGTGTTTCTTTTAGAGAAAGCAGTTCGTGCGCCACGATCAGAGTAGGCAGAAAAGCCGTAGTAAAACTTGCAATAAGAGGCAAGAGCCTATATGCCTATTTCTCGGTTGACGGCTCCAAATTCCTTCCCAAATATCACCTAAAACTCGTCGATGCCAAAAAGTATCAAGACGTTCCTTCCCGTATGAGAGTGCGTAGCCCTAGAGCCTTAAAATATGCCCTAGAAATCGCTCAATTCATCATCGAGAGAGAAGAATTAAAAGAGAAGAAAACCCCCGTTTTCTTGTCCCGTAGCGAGTTAAAAGCCTTGTCTAGCGAAGAAATGCTCGAAAAAGGCTGGATAAAAAATAAGAAAGTCAAAGTAGAAGTCCAAGAACCCGACACCCCTACCGAAGAACTTATAGAAGAAAAAACTCCTACGATCGAGATATTCCGTCCCGACGAAAAAACTTATTCAAGTTTGGAAGAACTCGGCGAAGACGATGCCTCCGACTTCATAGATTATGAAGAAGGACCTCTCGAAACAGGCAAAAAGAGAAAAAGTTTTGCGATATTTAGAAATCGCAAATCGGACAAGAAATAAAAATGGCAGACGAAAAGAAAACTAAAAGCCCTAGAAAGAAAGTAATTTCTACAATAATGGTCGTCATTTTTACACTCTTTGCACTTGTTTTGGTAGTGACGGCATTATTCAACAAGATGAAAGGTCAACCGACATATATATTCGGTTACTCGGTTTTGTGGGTAGAAACCGGCAGTATGGAAACGACGATCCCCGCAAGGAGTTATATCGCCACCCAAAAATATCAAGACCAAGACCTAAAAGTAGGCGACGTAATCACCTTCAAATGCACCGATTCTACCTCGAAAGTGTACGGAAATTACGTGACGCACAGAATAATAGAAAAGACCGAAGACGGCTACAAAACAAAAGGTGATGCCAATCCGTCGGCAGACAAGTGGACGGTCAAAGACCAAGACATTACCTCGGTTTACGTCAAAAATCTCGACTTTTTCACCGTACTCGGCAGAATATTCGGCTCATGGGTAGGACTTGTCGCAATCGGAGCGGTATTTATATTCTCTACGGTCTTTATCTACGTTCCCGAGATAGTCAAAGGACTTAAAGACGAAGAGAAAAAGTCCCCGGAGGACGCCAAACAAGAAGAAATCGAAAGACGTATCCAAGAAGAAATAAAGCGTCTAGAAGAAGAAAACAAGAAAAACAACGACTTGAAAGGTAATTAAAAGGAGAAAGATATGTTCAAAAAAATTAAATTAAGACGTGCCATTGCAAAATGCAAAAGATGTATCGAATATCTAGAAAAGAAACGTTCCCGTTCACAAGCCGCTTTGGTAGAGTCGATTCTTACCAACAAAGAGCCGGCAGATGAAGATGTAGAATTTTTCAATCTTTATACCTCTCGTATAAATGCCGAACGTGACAAAATGCATCAATTCGAAGTAGAACTCGGTAGCAATAAATAACAAATGAAAAAAAAGACATCCGCACAAAATACAAAAGAGCAAGACAAGAAGTTTTCTTCTCGTGCTTTTAGAGTATGGATTCCCGCCTTGGTAATGATCTTGTGCCTAGTCTTTTTTGCATACCTTTATGTTTCGGCAAATACCTATTCTACCGATGTAGATGCCCAAGCAAAAACACGAGCCGAACTTTATTTGGACGAAACCGCCAATCTTGTTTCCGAAAACTTTGAAGATATTTTGACGAAAGCGAAAGTCGTAGCCAAAGAAATATCTTACGATTTTACCGAGAGCCAAATTTTTGAAAAAATCAGTGCGATAAGCGATGTTTACAAACAGGACGAAAATTTTATAGACATTTTGTTCAAAACTCCTAGTGGCGAACTCTATGACGAAGACGGTAAATCTGTCAAAGCATCCGAAGAACTAAAATCTCTATATACCTCTTCCGACGGCAGAATTTCCGAAGTTTTCCAATATGGCAACCAAGTTCGTGCGATAGCCGCATCCGCAACCGTCACAGGCAACAATCTTGCCGACAAAGTATTTTTGGTGTACTACACCAACATAATCAATTTCCCCGATTCCGAAATCATTTCACAAGAAAACTCCGATCCCAAATACAACGGACTCAAAATGTCTGAATTTTCTCTTTTGTGTAAGAAAGAGGGCTTTATAATAAGCAGAGTAGAAAATTCGGAGAATATCAAAATTGACAAAAACAACGTCTTTGAAACCGAAGACGGTGTATTAAAAACATATATTACAGACCAAACGGAATATGACAATGCGCTAAATGCCATCAACAGTGGCGTAGATTATTCCAAAATCGTGCGTGTCGGCTACGACAACTATGTTTTGGCAATAAAGTCTTTCGGTCCCACTCGTGGCAGAATTTTCATATTAAGCCTCTACAAAACAAGCAAAATTTACGGCGACGGCTACAAACTCGTCAACTCAATTTGGAGTACGGTTATGGGACTAAGTGTCGTCCTAATCGTTTTCGGTTTTTCACTTATCCTTACCAAAGTCGCCAATGCAAAACGTCTATACAAACTCGAAATGGTTGACCTAGAAATAGGATGCTCCACCCAAGTAAAATTCGAAAAGGACGTCAAAGAGATTTTAGAACGCAACAAAGCATCGTCTTTTTGCATTGTCACGCTACAAGTCAACAACCTCGGCTACGTAGTAGAAACCTTCGGCGAAATTTGTGCAACGGATCTAAGCAAATATATAAAATCTTCTTGTAAAAACATTTTGCTTTTATCCGAAACAATGGGTTATGCCAAAAACAAAGAGTTTTTACTGTTCTTGCAATACAAAGACGTTGACGATGTCGTCGCTCGTCTTAGCGGATTATTCTTATCAATCAGCCATTTTGACGGATTTTCCGACGACACATTTAGAGTCAGTATAAATTACAACGTTTACAAAATCGATAGAGAGAAAGAGCAGACAGTAAGCCAAATGATCGAAAAGGCTCGTATGGCTAAAAACTCCAAAGCACTCAACAAAGGACAATTCACCATTCACTTCTACGAAGATTTGAAGAAAGAAAACTACCTACAAAAACTCGAAATCGAAAGCAGAATGGAAAGCGCTCTCAAAAACAACGAATTCCATCTGTTTTACCAACCTAAATATAATATAGCAAGAAACGACATCGACGGTAGCGAAATACTGGTTAGATGGTACGATAAAAAAATAGACTCATATAGACGTCCCGACGAGTTTATCCCCGTATTTGAAGAAAACGGCTTTATCTCAAAACTCGACCGCTACATGTTCTTTATGGCATGCAAGCACCTTGCCGACAGAGTCGAAAAACGTCTTATAGTTTATCCGGTTTCGGTCAACGTTTCTCGTGTTACCGCAATGCAATCGGGATTTGTTGACTACTACAAAAAAATAAAAGAGAAGTTTAATATAAAAGACTTCTTTATCACCTTGGAATTTACCGAAAGTTTTGCCTATGAAAACACCGACTACTTGTCCTCGATGATGTCCGAACTTCACCATGCAGGCTTCAAGTGTTCGATTGACGACTTCGGTACAGGTTACTCGTCCTATTCGGTTCTCAAAATGACCGATATAGACGAAATCAAACTTGACAAATTCTTCTTAAAGAAAGGTCCTTCGGCAGAAAGAGACGAGATACTTCTAAAAAGTGTTATCGACATGATTAAAGATATGGGCGTCACATGTACCCAAGAAGGTGCCGAAACCGAAGAAGATTTCACACGTTTGAAAAATTTGAAATGTGACGTTATACAAGGTTACTTCTATTCAAAACCGCTAAAATATACAGATTATTGCCAATTTATAGAACAAAATTATCAAAGAGTAATGCACAAGTAATACTCAATAGCAAAAAATGCTTGCAAAGGTTTTAGTGTTATGCTATTATATTCAAGCATAATAAATGCCCTCATAGTCAAGAGGTTAAGACGTTGGCCTCTCACGCCGAAGTCAGGGGTTCGATTCCCCTTGAGGGTACCACAGAGTCTAGTTCCGAGAACTAGACTTTTTTATTTGCCTAATTTTATTCACCCGATCGGTATTATTAGAATATATTTATAAAAATTATATGTAATCTTTTGTTTTTATATTGATTTTTTGCTACAATATCATTGTTATTCGATATATTTAGGGTTGCAATATGACAAAAATCACCACAATACTATTTGATTTTGACGGCACGATTATGAACACCGATCATTTGGTTATCGAATCCATGAAACACACCTTTTCATTATATGGAATATCCTTGCCGTTAGACCGAATCATAGCGACTTTTGGCGGAGTTTTGGAAAACGAAATAACCACTCTTTTTCAAGAATATGCAATTCCAACCGATCCGCTTATTGCAGTCCAACAATATAGAGATTATCACGACACGATTTTCACCGACTACATAACACTGTTTGACGGTATGGAAAAGACTATCAAAGACCTAAAAACCTCAGGTTTTTCGCTTGCCGTCATCACTTCAAGACTACGCAGTAGCACTATTCGAGGACTAGACAAATTCGACTTAACCAAATATTTTGATTATATATTGACTCATAGCGATACGGATCTTGAAAAACCCGATCCCGCCCTCGTTTACAAGACATTAGATCATCTTCACAAAACCAAAAACGAATCTCTTGTAGTCGGCGACACTAAATTTGATATATTACTAGGTAAAAACAGCGGTGTAAAAACAGCGCTTGCCGGTTGGGGAAGAAGGGATATAGAAAAGCCCCTAGACATTACCCCCGATTTAATATTATATTCCCCTTTAGACCTAAAAAGAGCAGTGGAGGAATCATGCTAAAAGGCGTATTTATAGACGTGGACAACACTCTACTTGATTTTAATAAATGTGCGGCAAAAGCCATCAAAATAATTATGGAGAGTAGAAACCTCGATTATTTTGACAACTATTTCACCACCTTCAAAACCATCAACGACGGATTATGGCTAAGACACGAAAGAGGCGAAATAACCAAAGACGAATTATACGACATCCGCTTTAATTTGATTTTTGCCGATCTCGGTTTAGATTTGGACGGTCACTCGTTTGAAGCCGAATTCAGAAAAGAGTTATATACACTATCGGAGCCTGTTGACAACGCCCTAGACATATTGAAATATTTGCATGACAAATATCAAATTTTTGTCGTATCCAATGCGTATCACGAACAACAAGTATCACGACTAAAAAATGCCGGCATGCTAGATTATATCGACAAAGTTTTTACATCGGAACTTTTGGGTGTACAAAAACCCAACAAAGAATTTTTTGAAAAAGCCCTCCAAGAAAGTCAACTCGAAGTAGAAGATTTAATTTTAATAGGCGACTCGCTTACTGCCGACATAAAAGGCGGAAAAACAATAGGACTAAAAACAATATGGTTTAATTTTCAAAAAGAAAATTCCCCTACAAGTATTTCCCCCGACTTTATAATAGACAATTTACTCGAAGTTAAAAATATATTATAATTTGTAGCCACTGCTACAAAATATGCAATTTTATATTATATCAGGCATTTTCTGCCGACTTTTTTCTTGTAATACCCGCATATATAAGACCGATTATGAGTCCTATAAGCGACGGAATAAGCCATCCGAGTCCGTAGTTAAAAAGCGGTATTTCATTTCTAAAAAATTCTACTATACTTGAAAGGTTTAATACGGTTATTGCTTTTTCCGGAAGAGAAGCAAGGAAGTCGCATATTGCGAAAACCAGTGCAAAACTCGTCGTAGATACATACACACATTTTCTGTGTTTGAATAGTCCGCCGAATAGCCCTAGAAGTATCAATGTTATCGCAAGAGGATATAAAAACATCAAGACAGGCACAGCGTAAGTTATGATTGAATTTAATCCTAAATTGGCGACCAAGAACGAAACACAACTAAAAATGATTGCCCAAACTTTATAAGGAATTTTAGGGAACATTTTATTAAAGGTTTCCGATGCGCTTGTGACAAGTCCGATAGCCGTTTTCAAGCATGCAAGGGTGACGATTATCGCAAGGATAATTATGCCGTAATTCCCGAAATAATACCTACACACGTTTACAAAAACTTCACCGCCGTTAGAACTTTTTTCAAAAATTGTCGCACTTTGCGCCCCAATAAAGCACACCGCAAGATAAATGACCGCCATAAAAAGACAACTTATAATGCCCGATTTTACGGTATTTTTAGCAATTTGCATCGGTTTTACAATGCCTTGTTTTCTAATTACGTCAATGACAACTATGCCGAAAGCAAGGCTTGCGAGAGCATCCATCGTGTTGTAGCCTTCGAGAAAACCTTTCGAAAAGGGATTTGTCGCATAGTCCCCCGTAGGAGCGACCGAACTTATATCCCCCATAGGTTTTACGAGTGTTGCGATAACAAGAACACTTAAAAAGACCAAAAACAAAGGCGTCAAAATTTTCCCAACCCATGTCAAAATTTTGTTAGGAAACAGGGACAAAGCCAAAACAATTATAAAAAATACGGCAGAGAATATAGCAAGTATCGCTTGCATATTTGTGCCTTGCGACACCATCGGCTCAATTGCTACGGTAAAAGGCACGGTTGCACATCTGGGGATAGCAAAACAAGGCCCGATAGTAAGGTACAAAGCACACGTGAAGAATATTCCGTAGCCCTTGCCTAGTTTAGACGAGAGTTCAATTAGTCCCTCGCTTTTACTCACGCCGATCGAAGCGACGCCAAGAAGAGGTAGCCCCACACCTGTTATCAAAAAACCAAGGAGTGCCAACCAAATACTATGTCCTGCAAGACTGCCCATTTGAATAGGAAAAATCAAATTCCCCGCACCGAAAAACAGCCCGAAGAGCATACTGGAAATCAAAAAGGTTTGCTTAAAACCGAGTCTAGGCTCGTTGTTTACAAGTTTCATAAGTCTTCCCCAAAAAAGTTAAAAAATTTTTACAAGTATAACCAAATTGTTTATCTTTGTCAAACAAAAAGTTCCGAAAGATATCTTTTTCCCCGATTTTGGGGAAATATCTGTCTTAAAATTTTTAATTTTCGCTATTGTATTTGACGGTTAATTATATTATAATTAAAAGGTATATCGCAAATATTTTTGTTTTAGGAGAAAAATATGCAAAAAAGATACATTATCGCTCTAGACGAAGGCACGACATCCTGCCGTACACTTATATATGATACAATGCAACAAAAAATCGTTGCAGTAAAAAATAAACCCTTCGAACAAATATTCCCTCGTGAAGGTTGGGTAGAACACAATGCATCCGAAATTTGGGCAGCCCAATATTCCACCCTTATCGAAGCATGCGGAATGGTCCCCGGGTTTAAGTTTTCCCAAGTTTACGGCATCGGAATTACCAACCAAAGAGAAACGGTTGTCGCATGGGATCGTCGCACAGGAGAGCCTATCACCAACGCAATCGTATGGCAATGTCGCCGTACCGCCCAAATGATAGAAGAAACTCTTTCCGTAAAACAAAAGAAGAAAATTACCGAAAAAACCGGACTTATTCCGGATGCATATTTTTCGGGTAGCAAAATTGCATGGATTTTATCTAACGTGGAAGGTGCCAGAAAACTAGCCGAAGACAACAACCTCATGGTCGGCACCATCGATTCTTGGCTTATCTACAAATTGACCGACGGCGAAACCTTCGTAACAGACGTCACCAATGCATCGAGAACCATGCTTTTCAACATCAATACACTCGAATGGGACGATGAACTCTTGTCGTACTTCAACATCCCCAAAAACATCCTTCCGCAAGTCGTAATGTCATCAGGAGTAGTCGGCAGTGCCAAAATATTTGACCAGTCCATCCCCGTTTCGGGTATTGCCGGAGACCAACAGTCCGCACTGTTCGGACAATGCTGTTTCTCAAAAGGCGAAGCCAAAAATACTTACGGCACAGGTTGTTTCATTTTGATGAACACGGGTTCTGTTCCCATGAAATCCAAAAATCGCCTACTTACCACGATCGCATGGGGCGTTGACGGTCAAATAACCTATGCACTAGAAGGCAGTATTTACAATGCCGGTGCATCGGTACAATGGCTAAGAGATCAGTTAGGATTTATAAAAAATTCCGAAGATTCCGAAAAATGCGCCATGTCGGTCCCCGATACCGAAGGAGTCTATGTAGTCCCCGCATTTACAGGACTAGGCGCACCGTATTGGGATATGAACGCAAGAGGCATTATCACCGGACTTACAAGGGGCGCCAACAAAAATCACATAGTAAGAGCCACTTTGGAGTCTATAGCATATTCGGCAAAAGATATTTTCGATGCGATGGAGTCGGATAGCGGAATCAATCTTTCGACGCTAAGAGTGGACGGCGGAGCAAGTCGCAACAATTTCTTGATGCAGTTCCAAGCCGACCTTCTCGGGTGCGAACTTCAACGTCCCCAAAGCATAGAATCTACGGCACTCGGCGCCGTCTATCTTGCAGGACTTTCGACCGGAGCGTTCAAAGATTACGACGACATAAGACACATAAACGAAATACAACAAAAATTTAACCGTAAAATGAGCCAAGAAGAGATAGATGCTCGTCTTGACGGTTGGCATAAAGCAGTAGAAAAAGCATTGACAAAAACAGAATAAACGGAGAAGAAAAATGGAAGAAAAATATTTTCGCACTTTTGACGGCAAAAAATTGTATGTAAGAATTCATGACGACGTGCAAAACCCAAAAGGTGTTGTGCAAATTTCTCACGGAATGGCAGAACACATTTCAAGATATGACGATTTTGCGTCTTATCTCAATCAAAACGGCTACATTGTAGTAGGCGAAGACGAAAGAGGTCACCGCAACAGCACCACCAAAACAGGACTTGTCCAAGGCGACTCGTTCACACAGTCGATAGAAGACAAAAAAATGCTTGTCGATTACATCAAAGACACCTATCATCTTCCCGTAGTGTTGTTAGGTCACAGTTATGGTTCATTTTTGTCCCAAGCCGTCATCGAAAAACACAGTGCCGATTATGAGGGCGTTATCTTGTCGGGTACCTCTTATATGAGAACGGCCCTTATGTCAACAGGACTTACCATAGTCAAATTTTTATCGCTATTCAACGATGCCGACAAACCCGCAAAACTAGTAGAAAAATTGAGTTTTGGTGCCTATTCCAAGTGTTTCCCCGAAGAATCTCCCAACAATTGGTTGTCACGTGATCCGATGACCGTTCGCAAATACGAAGCCGATCCCGATTGCGGAGTCACTATGAGTTACGGTTTTTACAAATCATTTTTCTCGGGTGTACATAAACTATATACCGACGAAAGACTGGATACAATCAGAAAAGATTTCCCGATTTTCATCGCGGTAGGCTCAATGGATCCCGTTTCCGACAAGACCAAAAACGCCGTAAGACTTTACGAAACATACAAGAAAAAGGGACTCAACGTTACCTACAAAGCCTATGACGGCGCTCGTCACGAGATTCTCAACGAAACCAACAGAGAAGAAGTATATAAAGACTTTCTCGACTTTATCAATCGCTGTGTAGATAAAAAATAAGGTGATATCTTGACAAAAAGACGTTTTCTCCAAGGTTTATTTTTAATATTTTTCATGGTAACTCTGCTTACCATGTTGTTTGCGTGCGAAGAAACAACGGAGCCCCTTACCGAAGTCGCTATCGACTCGATGGAATCTTTTAGTAATCTTCCCGAAAACATTGATAAAAATACAACGTTTGTTATCAAAAACGATTTATCATCTACCGATTTCACACCGTTATCCCTTGAAAAAGATGGCGCTTTTCAAGGCATCATAGACGGACAAAACAAGACAGTAGAGTTGACGATAAAAGACAAAAACTTGTCTATTTTTGCAATGTTCGGTTATGCCAAAAATTTGACGGTCAAAGACCTTACATTGAAATTTGTCGTTGACGATTCTTGTAAATTGGCTACGCATAAGACGGTTATTGCATCGCTTGTAGCCAATGCTATCGACAATGTCACAATCGACAACGTCAATGTCGAATTTAGCGTTTCCCCTCAAATGACACTCAAAGAATATTATATTGACGACGAACCCGATCCTAGATATTCATCCGAAAACAGTGTCTATTTTGGCGGAATGGTAGGTATTGCCGGCGGAAAAACCACAATCCAAAATTCAAAAATCAATCTCACGATAAATCAAGAAGACAAAGAGTACAACTCGTTCAACGGCAAAAATATGTATAGAAAAGAAATTTTTGCAGGCGGTGTAGTTTCCACGTCATCCGTTGCTTCTAACCTCGAAATTAAAAACGTAGAAGTCGAAAATTTCGCATTTACCGGAAAGAGTGAAGACGTCTTTTTAGGCGGAATCATCGCCCTTTCAAAAGATGCTCTAATTACCGACTCCAATGTGACTTCATACAGTTTTTCCATAGGTTTTTCCAACAAATTGACCGTAGGAGGAGCCGTAGGAGAAGGTTATAAGACGACACTTAAAAACCTAAGTCTTACAGGGAATATAGATCTCGATGCCCTAGAAAACGATTCTGACAAGACCTACATTAGTTTAGGAGGCATCGGCGGATATTTTTACGCACCCTTATCTCCTACATACCAAAACGATTCTATCGCCGAGAACATAACATCTTCAATTACTGCCGACGCATCATACGTAGTCACAGCGGATGCAAGATTTTCTTATGGCTTCGGAATAATAGAAAATGCAAGTTTTTCGGATTCCACGCTTCTAGGCACCCTTACCAACGTCATAAAAGACGACGATAGACTTATGTCGCAAGTCGGCGACTCGTTCGGAGAAGCAAGAGGCAGTGCCGTCGTTAAAAATATCACCGACCAAGCCAACGAAAAATATTCTTCGAGTATCGTGACCGAAATGCGCCAAAACGAAGGCGAAACACAAAAAACATATCTGCCCCGCATATCGTAAGTTTAAAATATATTATATATATCGGTATGCCATTTGTTGACAGAAACATTTTTAGGGAATAAAATTATCAATAGAAAAATTATAAAGAGGCACAATTATGATTAAAATAACACTACGTGACGAAATCAAAGAGTACGAAAGTGGCGTGACTCCTGCAAATATCGCAGAAAGTATCTCTCCCGATCTTGCAAGAATGGCACTTGTTGCCAAAGTTGACGGCAAAGTCGTCGATTTAAGCACCCCCATTACAGAAGATGCTACCGTCGAAATCTTGACATGGAAAGACGACGAAGGCAAGAAAACATATCGTCACACTACATCGCATATTTTGGCACAAGCAGTCAAAAGAATTTATCCTACGGCAAAACTTGCAATAGGCCCCGCAATTCAAAACGGTTTCTATTACGATTTTGATTTTAAGACACCTATAGATTCATCTGCATTGTCGGCAATAGAAGACGAAATGAAGAAGATCGTCAAGCAAAATCTTAAAATCGAAAGATTTACTTTGACAAAAACAGAAGCCCTTTCCGTAATGAAAGACGAGCCTTACAAAAAAGAACTCATCGAGTCGATTCCCGACGGTGAAGAAATATCTTTCTATCGTCAAGGCGACTACGTAGATCTATGCGCAGGTCCTCACCTTCCTTCGACATCTTACGTCAAAGCATTCAAATTGACATCGGTTACCGGTGCATATTGGAGAGGCGACGAGAAAAACAAGATGCTCACACGTATTTACGGTACGGCGTTCAACAAGAAGTCCGAACTTGAAGAATATGTCCAACAACAAGAAGAAGCCAAAAAGAGAGACCACAACAAACTCGGTAGAGAATTAGGCTATTTCATGACCGACGAAAACATAGGTCAAGGACTCCCCTTGCTTATGCCTAAAGGAGCAAAATTATTCCAAATTCTCAATAGATTTGTAGAGGACGAAGAAGCCAGAAGAGGTTATGTTCTTACCAAAACGCCTTACATGGCAAAGAAACAACTCTATCAAATATCCGGTCACTGGGATCACTATCAAGACGGAATGTTCATTTTCAAGACAGGCGACGAAACCCTTGCTCTCCGTCCTATGACTTGTCCTTTCCAATACACCATCTACAACAACGGAATGAAGTCATATAGAGATCTTCCAAAACGCTATGGCGAAACATCTATACTATTTAGAAACGAGGCATCGGGCGAAATGCACGGCCTTATAAGAGTCCGTCAATTCACGTTGTCCGAAGGACATATTATATGTATGCCTTCCCAACTCGAACAAGAATTTTCAGGATGCTTGAACCTTGCAAAATACATGTTAAAGAGCGTAGGACTTGACCAAGACGTTTCATATCGTTTTTCACGTTGGGATCCCAACAACACCGAAAAGTATATCAACGATCCCGAGAAATGGGCATATGCAGAAGGTGAAATGGAACGTATTTTGAACGATCTCGGAGTCGAATATGTTACAGGAATAGACGAAGCCGCTTTCTACGGACCGAAACTTGATATTCAAATTAAAAACGTGTACGGCAAAGAAGACACCCTTATTACGATACAAGTCGATATGTTCTTGGCAGAGCGTTTTGACATGGCATACATTGACGAAAACGGCGACAGAGTCCGTCCGTACATCATACACAGATCCTCCCTCGGATGCTATGAAAGAACAATGGCACTCCTTATCGAAAAATATGCAGGCGCCCTTCCCGTATGGATGGCACCCGAACAAGTTAGAGTGTTATCTCTTACCGAAAGAACCGAAGAAGATGCAAAACAACTTAAAGAAGAACTTTTATCAAAAGGCTTACGTGCAGAAATAGACGTAAGATCCGAAAAAATCGGTTACAAGATAAGAGAAGCCCAAATGGACAAAATACCTTATATGATTATTATCGGCGACAAAGAAAAAGAACAAGGTGTTGTAGCCGTTCGTTCCAGAAAGAACGGAGATCTCGGCACAATGACCGTTCAAGAATTCTATGCACTGATCAAAAAAGAAATTGACGAAAAACAAACCAATTAGGAGTTAAATATGGATCTAAAACTTCTCGCATCAAAAATTAGAGCAGACGTAATAGTCGCTCTCTACAATGCAGGTGGCGGACACGAAGGCGGATGTATGTCGTCTGCCGACTTGTTGGCGGCACTTTACGGAAAACTCATGAATGTCGATCCCAAAAATCCCGAAAAAGTCGGTAGAGACAGACTCATAGTTTCCAAAGGCCATATCGGTGTAGCCGTATATGCCGCACTTGCCGAAACAGGTTTTGTTGACAAACAAGAATTCCTTACCACTGTCAACAAAAACGGCACCCACTTCCCTTCGCATTGTAATGCACAAAAGGTAAGCGGTGTAGATTTTTCTACCGGATCTTTAGGACAAGGATTTTCAGTCGCTTGCGGTGTTGCTCTCGGCTCAAAACTAGCCCAAGATAATGCAACCATATACACTTTGGTAGGCGACGGCGAATGCCAAGAAGGTCAAGTGTGGGAAGCAGCCCTATTTGCCGCACAACATCGTCTATCCAATCTTATCGGTTTTGTTGACGACAACGGCGCACAAATCGACGGAGAAACCAAGGACGTTTGCAACATGGGCGACCTTCATAAGAAATTCCAAGAATTCGGTTGGGAAACCGTCACTGTTGACGGAAGCAATCCCGACGAAATCGTCAAGGCTGTCGAAAATCTCAAAAAATCAAATTCCGATCAACCCAAAATGGTTATATTAAAAACAACCAAAGGACACGGAGTATCTATTTCCGAAGGGAAAAAACATAAATGTCACCACATGGTTATTACCGAAGAAATGAAAAATACAGCATTAAAGGAGTTGGGTATAAATGAATAATCAATACGAAAATGTAGAATTACGCAAAGTTTTAGCCGAACTACTTGATGAAGAAATGTCCAAAAACGATAAAATCGTAGTGCTTGATGCCGATTTAGGTGCAAGCATGGGGACAATGTATCTCAGAGAAAAATATCCCGACAGAATGATCGAAGTCGGTATTGCAGAGCAAAATATGACATCGATTTCTGCAGGACTTGCGAGTTACGGATATCTTCCCTTTATGTACTCTTTTGCACCTTTTGTCACAAGAAGAGTTGCCGACCAAATAGCCGTATCTATTGCTTACAACAAGCAAAAAGTCGTTATCGTCGGTACCGATCCCGGAGTGACGGCAGAAATGAACGGTGGCACTCACATGGCATTCGAAGACGTAGCAATGATGAGAAGTTTTCCGGATATTCTTATATTCGAACCGTCCGATGCTTTAGAATTAAAAACAGCCTTCCAACAAATCAAAGACTGGAAAGGCATGGTTTATATTCGTCTTGCAAGAAAGATCCAACCTGCGGTTCATAATGACGGATACGAAGTAAAACTAGGCAAAGCCGATGTAATCAAACAAGGCAAAGACGTAACACTGTTTGCGACCGGAATAATGGTCAACGAAGCGCTCAAAGCGGCAGAGATATTGAAAAACGAAAACATCGATGCCGAAGTCGTCAATATTCACACCGTCAAACCTATTGACGTTCAAGGAGTTGTCGCTTCCGTAAAGAAAACAGGTTGTGCGGTAACTTGCGAAAACCACTCTTTATACGGTGGACTTCGCAGTGCGATTACAGAAGTCTTGTCCGAAAATTGTCCCGTTCCTACCGAGTCGGTCGGCGTATTGGATAAATTAGGAGAAGTCGGCAAGATGGCATATCTCAAAACAGTGTACGGAATGACTGCGGAAGATATTGCCGAAAAAGCCAAAAAAGCCATATCAAGAAAATAATTCTAAAAAGAATAAAAATCACTTGACGGGTTTTCTATATTAAAGTATTATATTAAAGCAAAGTAGAAGCAATTCTCACCTTACGCTATGCGAAAAGGTACAAAACTTACCAAGTTTTTTAGAGAGATGTGCTTTTACTGCACATCTTTTTTATTGGAGGTATATTGCTTGTTTAAGGAACTACAAATAAATGAGCAGATCAGAGACAAAGAAGTTCGTCTATTGGATGAAAACGGTCAACTTGGCATTGTTACGATACAAGAAGCCAAGAGAGTGGCAGCCGAAAGAGGTTTAGACCTAGTTAAAGTTTCGCAATCTACACCGCCTGCATGCAAATTGATGGACTACAGCAAATATCGCTATGACTGCATCAAAAGGGAAAAAGAGCAAAAGAAGAACCAAAAGGTTACAGAAGTCAAAGAAACACAACTTTCCCCCACAATCGATGTAGGCGATATCAATGTAAAAGCCAAAAGAACAAGAGAGTTCGTAGAGGCGGGCAACAGAGTAAAAATCGTAGTCAGAATGAAAGGTCGTCAACAAGCCCACCCCGAAATCGGCATGGAAGTTATAAAAACATTTATAGATAAACTTTTAGATGTCGCAATTCTTGAAAAACCTCCGGTACACGAAGGACGTAATATAACAGCATTTGTTGCGCCAATACCGCAAAAAAAATAATAAAATCAACATAAGGAGATATAGTTATGCCTAAAATGAAATCACACAGTGGTGCTAAAAAGCGTTTCAGACTTACAGCCAACGGCCATCTGAAAAGATATAAGCAAAACAAGAGCCACATTCTTAACAAGAAAAACTCAAAAAGAAAAATGAATTTGAGACATGCGACTTTGGTCAATAAGACTCAAGAATCGACACTCAAGAATATGATTTCCGGCCAAAAATAGGAGGTTGAAGCAATGAGAATTAAAAGAGCTGTCAATGCAGTAAAGAAAAGAAGAACAATATTAAAGAGAGCCAAAGGATATTTTGGAGCCAAATCAAAACTTTATCGTGTTGCTCGTCAACAAGTTATGAAATCCGGCCAATATGCATTTGTCGGAAGAAAACTCAAAAAACGTGATATGAGAGGACTATGGATTGCTCGTATCAATGCAGCCGCACGTCTCAACGATTTAAGTTATTCACGTCTTATGCATGGACTTAAAGTTGCCGGTATCGACCTCAACAGAAAAGTTCTTGCAGACATCGCAGTCAATGACAGTGCAGCATTTACCGCACTTTGTGACGAAGCGAAGAAAAGTCTTTAATGGTTACCAAATTATCGAAAGATAATCAAAAGGTCAAATTCGTCCGTAGCGTAACCCAGTATAAGAAAACTCGCAACGAAAACGATTTATTTACAGTGGAGGGGGCGACGCTTTTCAAAGAGACGCCCTCTTTCTTAATTAAAGAAGTCTATGTAAGAGAAGGAGACATTGATCTTCTAACTCTTGCAGAAGAAAAATCTGAAAATGTTTATACGTTAGACGAAACTGCTTTCAAGTCAATATCGGATGTAGTTGCGCCTTCGGGTATTCTAGCGCTAGTGCAAAAACCCGTCAAAAACAGTATCTATGGCAACAAAATCATGGTATTAGACGGTATTCAAGATCCCGGTAATGCCGGCACAATAATTAGAAGTGCGGCGGGATTTAAGTACGATACCGTAATACTCGTAGATTCTGTCGAAGCGTTTTCACCTAAAGTTGTGAGAAGTTCCATGGGAGCAATTTTTAAGGTTTCAATACAAGAATTATCTCGTCAAGAAGCCATAAATAATTTAAGTAAATATCCTATTTTTGCACTTGATATGGACGGAAAAGATATTAGAAATTTTGATTTCCCGGGTGCTTTTGCCCTTGTAGTCGGCAATGAAGCACAAGGCATTTCCGAAGAGTTTATCTCTAATTCTAAACAAACTCTTTCGATAAAATCACAAGGAATAGAATCACTCAATGCGAGTGTTGCGGCAAGTATCGCAATGTTTGCATCAACAATCAATCAATAGGAGGTTTTTTATGTCAGGTCATAGCAAATGGCATAATATACAAGCAAGAAAAGGCAAATCCGATGCGGCAAGAAGTAATATTTTTACCAAAATCGGCAAAGAAATTCTCGTAGCGGTAAAATCCGGCGGAGCCAACCCCGATACCAACTCAAAACTTAGAGATATCATCGCCAAAGCAAAACAAAACAACATGCCCAACGATAATATTCAAAGAAGTATCAAAAAGGCAAGCGGCGAAGGAATGAACGTCAACTACGAAGAACTTACTTATGAAGGCTACGGCCCCGGTGGAGTAGCGGTAATAGTTACGACTCTTACCGACAACAAAAACCGTACCGCAGGCGATATAAGACACTTGTTTGATAAACATGGCGGATCGCTAGGTGCAACCGGTTGCGTATCATACATGTTCAAGAAAAAAGGTGTAATCGTCGTAGATTTATCACAAGGCGATGAAGAATCGATTATGATGGAAGCCTTGGAAGCAGGAGCAGAAGACGTCGTAACCGAAGAAGAAGTATATGAAATATATACCGCCCCCGGAGATCTCGGTTCGGTTAGAGAAACATTAGAAAAATCCGGCATCGAAATTATGTCCGCCGATATCGATATGATTCCCGACAACTATGCCGAAGTTACGGATGCTCAAATCGAAAGCGTAGAAAAACTTGTCGATGTACTGGAAGACAACGACGACGTTCAAAACGTTTATACCAATCTTCCCTAAACTTGAAGAGACCGTATGGTCTCTTTTTAATGGAGAAAAATCATGAAAAATACATACGAATTTTTGAAAAAAGCAGGCACATATTATTTAGCAACAATAGACGAAGACAAACCTCGTGTTCGCCCCTTTGGTACGGTAAATATATTTGATAACAAACTTTATATCCAAACAGGAAAATGCAAAGAAGTATCCAAACAAATTCATGCAAATCCCAATGTCGAGATTTGTGCCTTCATGGACGGCAAATGGCTAAGACTATCGGGACAACTTGTTGAGGATGACAGACGAGAAGCAAGAAAGAGTATGCTAGACGCATATCCCGAACTTCGCAATATGTATGCGGAAGACGATGGCAACACCGAGGTCTTTTATTTCGAAAATGCAACCTCAATAATTGCTTCTTTTACAGCCGAACCCCAAATAGAAAAGTTTTAATTTTTATTAAATTTTGTATCTTGTGCTACAAAAACACGATAGTAAATAAGCTTGCTATCGTGCTTTTTTCTAATTAAATCGTCGGGAAAATATCC
>CAVIQK010000006.1:99271-105575 GCA_963644945.1 bacterium
ATTTTGACAAAAAAATTTACTAAAATTTTTCGATTTTTTTATTTTAACTATTGAAATATATAATTCTCTATGATATAATTACCACGAATTAGTATTTTGAATTAAGTGTCAACTTAATATCACTATGCTGTTAGGAGTCAAAAATGAGAAAAATAGCAGTGCTAACTTCGGGCGGAGATTCTCCGGGAATGAATGCGGCAATAAGAGCCGTTGTGAGATCTGCCTTAGTTGCCAACATGGATGTATATGGCGTCGAGAGAGGCTATGTAGGACTTATCAACGGATTGCTTGAAAAAATGGACCGCCGTTCGGTTTCCGATACAGTCCATAGAGGAGGCACTATACTCAAAACGGCTAGATGCCCCGAGTTTACCACTTACGAAGGTAGAAAACAAGCAGCCGATGTTCTCAATGCATACGGAATAGACGGCTTAGTAGTAATCGGTGGCGACGGAAGTTTCAAGGGCATGCAAGCCCTTTATGAAGATTTTGGAGTAAATTGTGTAGGTATTCCCGGCACAATTGACAACGATTTGCAATATACCGACTACACCATAGGCTTTGACACCGCAGTCAACACCGTTCTCAATGCGGTTTCATCCGTAAGAGATACGATGAAGAGCCATGACAGAGCATGTGTTATCGAGGTAATGGGCAGACATTGCGGCGACATAGCGATTTATGCAGGTCTTGCAGGCGGAGCCGAATTTGTTTTGGTTCCGGAAATTCCTTTCGACATGGACGATATTGTCAAGGAACTAAAACGCAACAGACTCAAAGGAAAAACATCGAACATTGTCATTTTGGCTGAAGGCGCAGGAGATTGCTACCAATTCAAAAAAGATATCGAGGCAAGAGATCCGTCACTGGTTATGCATACGGTAAAACTCGGATACATCCAAAGAGGCGGTACCCCTTCGATGGCAGATAGAATTTTAGCGGCTCGCTGTGGAGCAAAAGCAATAGAATTACTTCAATCGGACGAAAAGGGAGCCTTTGTAGTAGGCATCAAAAACGGTCAAATGGTATCCATGCGAGTAGATGAAGCACTGGCTCTTCCTCGCACAATCGACAAAGATTTATACAAAATAGCCGAAATACTCGGAAAATAGTAAATAAAAATTATCACAACGGAGGCAAAAAATGAAAGAATTAAAAGGCGCATTGATTTTTGGTCAATCAGGTGGTCCTTCATCAGTTATCAACAGTAGTGCAGCAGGTGTATTTACCGAAGCACTAAAACAAGGCAATATCACGGCAGTTTACGGAGCCGCTCACGGAATAAAAGGTGTTCTCAACGAAGAATTTTATGACATCGGAAAAGAAGATATGCAAGAACTCATGCTTCTCAAAAATACACCTTCATCTGCTCTTGGTTCGGTAAGATATAAATTAAAAGACGCCAAAGTCGATGCAACCGATTACAACAGACTTCTCGAAGTATTCAAGAAGTACAACATCCGTTATTTCTTCTACAACGGTGGCAACGATTCAATGGATACATGCAACAAGATTTCCAAGTTCATGAAAAAATCCGGTTGGGAATGCAGAGTCATGGGTGTTCCCAAAACCATCGACAACGACCTCTACGGCACAGACCACTGCCCCGGATATGCATCCGCCGCAAAATATGTCGCCACCTCGATTATGGAACTAAAATTGGATGCAACAGTCTATGACACCCCGATGATCACTGTTGTCGAAATCATGGGAAGACATGCCGGTTGGCTAACAGCCGCCTCGGCACTTGCCGGATATAAAGGACTCGGCCCCGATCTAATTTATCTTCCCGAAGTTCCCTTCACAGTTGACAAATTCTTAGCCGACGTAGAAAAGAAATACAAAGAAAACAACGGCAAAGTCATGATTGCTGTTTCCGAAGGAATAGCCGACGAAAACGGCACCTTGATTGCAGAGAAGATGTCCGAAAACGTAGCAAAAGACAGTTTCGGTCACGTCCAACTCGGTGGTGTCGGTCAAATGCTTGCCAATCTTTGTAAACAAAAATTCGGAGCAAAAACAAGAGGAATCGAATTTTCGCTCATGCAACGTTGCGGTGCACACCTTGCATCCAAAGTTGACGTCGAAGAAGCCTTCAAGTCAGGTGCCGCTGCGGTAAAATATGCAGTCAGAGGCACAACAGACAAAATGGTCGTTCTCAATCGTACTTACGACAAAAACGGCAAATATAAATGCAAAATCGGTGTAGTAGGTCTCAAAATGGCAGCCAACACCGAGAAGAAAATTCCTCAAGAATGGATTACCGAAAACGGCACAATGGTAGGAAAAGAGTTTATAGACTATGCTCTTCCCCTAATTCAAGGCGAATCTAAAGCCCCTCTAGAAGAAGGACTTCCCAGATTTGCAAAATTAAAAAAGGTACTTGTAAAATAATAATAAAACTTTATAAGTCAAAGCAACTCGACAACACTTCTCAAAATACAACAACGGAGAGAAAAAAGTATGGAAAAAATCGCGATTATCGACATAGGATCTAACACTGCTCGTCTTGTTATCGTCAAAGTCTTGGAAGGCGGTTATTTCAAAGTCATTGACGAATTAAAAGAACCGGTCCGCCTTGCTCAAGATATGGAAATAGACGGATTCTTACGTCCTTTGAGAATTCAACAGATGATCAAGACCTTAAAAATGTTCAAGACTCTTTACGAAAGCCACAAAGTCACCAAAGTTTTTGCTTATGGTACTGCGGCGGTAAGGGCAGCAAAAAACCAAAAAGCATTTGTTGAAGACGTTTACAATTATACAGGTATAAAACTCCAAGTCTTAACAGAACTCGAAGAGGCTTCTTTGGTATATACAGGTGTCATCAATTCAATGGATGTCCCCAAAGGCCTAGTCGTAGATATCGGCGGAGGTAGCACCAAGGTAATCTACTACAATCGTAGAGTGCTTATCAATGAGCATACTCTTCCGTTCGGAGCAGTGACTCTTACGGATAAATTCCAAAAAGAAGCAGGCACCCCCGAAGAAAGAGCCGACAAAATAGTAGAATATGTTGTTGAAAAAATCAAAGAAGAAACTCCTTGGATAAATACGATAGAACCCGATGTTCAACTTATCGCAGTCGGTGGTTCTATGCGCAACCTCGGAAGAATTTCTCGTAGATTAAAACGTTATCCCCTCGATATGTCGCACAATTATCATATCGGAATAGCGGAATTTGATTCTATTTTTGACACAATCAAAACCCTCGAAATCGAGAAAACTGCCAAAATCAAAGGACTCTCGTCCGCAAGAGCCGATATTTTCCCCGCAGCCCTTGCAGTATTGTCCGCAGTGCTAAAAGTTTCCAACTTCCCCGAAATTATAATAGGCGGAGCCGGAATGAGAGAAGGTGCGATGTTCCGTTATGCGGTACCGTCCACCCACGAAAAACCGATTTCGGACGTTCTCGGACACAGCATTTACACAATGCTCAATTATTTTGATTGCAATATACCTCATGCAGAACATGTCTTTAATTTGTCACTTCAACTTTATAGACAATTAAAAGTTCTTCATAAACTCCCGAGACCTTATATAAAGATTTTGAGAATTGCATCAATGTTACATGATATAGGTAGCAGTTTCCGTTATTACGAACATTACAAACACTCATGCTATTGCATCATGAACAGCAATCTTTACGGTGTATCGCAAAAAGAAATTGTCATCGCCGCATTGGTATCCGCAATGCATGAACGCAATGTGTTTGAAATAGCCCAATCTGAATTCAGTTCATATCTCACACTTCTCAACGAAGAAGAGATCGATGCAATCAAAAAACTCGCCGTAATCGTTCGTATTGCCGAATGCTTCGACAGAAGTTCCGGCGGCAACATTACCGGTATTGTTTGCGATGTTTTGGGCGATTCTGTTATCTTAAAAACCGAAACAACCGGTGCAGATGTCACATTGGAAATAAAAGATGCATTGACAACACTACAAGACTTTAGAAAGGCATTCCATAAAAACTTGGAGATTCTTTAATGAATAGAAGAAAAGACGTTTTTATAGATTTAGGTACTGCATATATCACTCTCTATGAGGGTGGTTCGGTGCTTACCCGTCAACTAAACGTCGGTATATTTTCTTCAAGGAAAGGAAAACTAGAACTTTTATCTTACGGCAATGCCACAGTAGGAGCAAAAATTACCGAAGATGTTGAAAAAATTACTCCGGTAGTCGATGGAGTGCTTGTCAACTCCGAAGCAGAATCTTTGATTATAAAAAGACTGTTCAGTGATATTCATACGAAGTCATTGTTCGAAGCAACAAGGGTATATGTTGTGATTTCATGCGGTCTTACTGCACTCGAAAAAGACGAAGTCGAAAAAGTCTTCAACAAAATCGGCTATCGAGATGTCGTGATGATAGAAAGCGTTTTATCTGTTTTGCCGTATGCCGACTACAAAGATTCTCTTGTAGCGATATACGGAGCAGGTAGCCTAGAAGTAGGAGTAGTTGGAGAAAACGGCATAATATCTGCATGTTCTCTCAATATCGGAGGCAATGTAATTTCCGACAAAATATCCGATTATATCCTATCTAAATATAATGTAAAAGTGGCGAAAGCATCTATCGAACACCTAAAAACATCTACTCTGTCACTTACAAAAGACGATATGACTACCGCCGAAGTGTGGGGAAGAGATATAATTGACGGAAAAAACAAAAGCATTGTGCTAAAAAGCGAAATGTTTAGACTGACGTTAGAAGATATTTATGCTAAAACCGTCGATGCTATTCAATCGTTATTGACGACAATTCCCATCAATATTCTTCCTACGGTAAAAGCAAGAGGTTTATATCTTTTCGGAGGCGGAGCCGAAATGAGAGGACTACAAGATTTTTTGGAGTCAAAACTCGCAATGAAAGTCAATTCCGTAGGCGACAAAAGACTTACTGTAATTAAAGGAATTGCAAAACTCATAGAAGACAACAAATATAATTTTTAATAAATTTGGAGGTAGAGAATGAACAAGTTTGATTTACAACATATGCTGGATATTGACAAGTGGATGCTGTCTGAAAAGAACGGTTACGATATGTGTGGCAATATGTACTATTGCGAATTCTGCGACAAACACGAAATTTGTCCCTGTGCCAATGCAAAACTTAGATATGATGCTCACCAACAAACAGAGGCAAAAACCGTCGAAAATGTTGACGAAAAACCGGCAAAGAAAAAGAAGATAGTACGTAGCCATCAAGAAAAATATGATATGGCATCGGATATTCTCAAAGAAAGGTACGCACAAATTCGTGAAGAGATGCTTTCATATAAAGATGTCACATCGAGAGTTTCCAAGCGCTGTGACTCATATAGAGCTCATTGCGAGTTCATCGCACGTGTATTTGTCACCGGAAAGAGCCTAAAAATGTATTTTCCTCTTGATCCCCAAGATCCCGAACTTGCAAAATATCCGCACATTGACGTCAATTACAAGAAAACCATCAACGAAACACCTTTCTCGTTCAAAGTCAACAGCAAACTTGCAGTAAAAAGAGCAAAAGAGTTAATTGCAATTGTCTGCGAAGAAAAAGGATTAAAGAAGAAATAATATTCATTATAAATAAAAAAAGGACGGAGCAAAATCGCTCCGTCCTTTTCAATTTGTCAACAATACTAATCAATAAGAATTCTCTTTTTTGATTCGACTTTTTCTTTATCCTCTTTGGGAATATTGAGTCTAAGAATGCCGTCCTTAAATTCTGCCTTGATGTCTTTTTCGTCAATTTCTCCGACATAAAAACTTCTCGACATGTTAATAGATCTTCTTTCTCTTACAATGTAGTTATGTTTGGATTTTTCTTCTTTTTGTTCGGAAGTTTCCTTCACATCTACCGTAACATATCCGTTTTCATATTCAACAGAGATATTGTTTTTGTCAACACCCGGAAGTTCAACTTCCATTAAATAATTTTCGCCTTCGTCTTTTACGTCGGTACGCATAAGACCTTCGGTTTTTCTGTCTCTCAGTGTCGGTGCAAAAAATTCATCGAAGAAGGGATCATAATAATTGTTGTTTGATAGTAGTTTCATATTAAGCCTCCAAATTCTTTATTTGCAAACGGTTTTGTGTTTTGCTAGCACTCTTACCTTTTGACTGCTAAATTATATAACCCCACTTTACCATTTGTCAATAGTTTTTTCAAAAAAAATTAAAAAAATTTTTATTGTGTTCGATTTTATTGTTTTGCGACTATTCATCAAAGATATTCTGTGCGAATTACTAAAAAATAAATAAGAGAACCCTCTTTATAGAAAAACAAATTGTTACTTTTTAGCAATCAAATATAC
>CAVIQK010000007.1:0-78693 GCA_963644945.1 bacterium
AACGTCTTGCTTTTCGGTGCAATTTTCGCCTTTACATGCGTGCCAGTGGTTGGTCGCACCTTTTTGCCATGTGGCCGTATCAAAGTTGTGAGTGTGGGGAAGTTTTGCAACCGATTCGGTCTTGGTGTAACCACAAACCGAACAAGTGAAGGTTTTGATTCCGTCCGTTGTTTCGGTCGCAGGGGTTGTTATAACACCGTCGTTAAACGTGTGGGCGACTTTTTCGTCCGTGTCGGTGTGCCCCTCAACTGTGCATACATGCCAGTGGCTTGTTGCATCCGTTGTCCATCCTGTTGCAAACTCGTGCTTTACTTCGCTAGCACTGTTGTTGGTTTCTTCGCTGCCGCTAGTGTTTTGAGTTCCACTGCTGCCACTGTTGTCGTAGATCCCACCGCTGCCGCTAGTGTTTTGGGTTCCACTGCTGCCGCTGTTGTCGTAGATTCCACTGCTACCACTGCCGTTTTGGTTTTCATCGCAAGCAACAAGTGCCGTTAGCGACAAAATAGCAACGAGTATCACTACAAAAATTGTGATGAGCGATTTCCTTTTCATGTGCATTCTCCCTTTGAGGAATTTTGTTTTGGGGTGGCTCTTAACCATTGAGCCGATTGCAAAAAAATAGACCAAGGTTTTGTTTCCTTGATCTATCATATAGACGGTAAATTCTTACCCCCCCCCGAAAATTCGGGAAGGCAAGGTTGTTGTGGCCTCAGCCATGTTTTTATATAGTGTACTACAATTTGGCGTATTTTTCAACGCTTTTAACTAACATTAAAAAATTTGTGTAATTTTCAAAAAGTTTGTGTTTTGCATAGTAAATCGATGTTTTTAGCATAAATTATAAAAAGAGAACCACTCAAACGAGTGGCTCTCCGATTACGTTTTAATCGCCTAACGATTTATTTTTTTGTTGTATTTACATTTTGTTTTGCGCTACAACAACCGGAGCATGATGAGCAATCTCCGCATCCGCACGATGATTTGCCTTTCTTTTTTCTTATGATTGCCGTGATGCCCACTGCAACAACAAATATCACACAAAATACGATTAGTACTATTTCCCATGCGCCCATATTATCTTTCGTTGGCTCCTTTTTTTGCTTGTTTTTTGTTGTAGAGAACAATAAGTGTTGTTACTGCTGCGGCTACTGCTGCCCAGATGAAACATGTCCACCACCAACTACCGATTGTATAGACGATAGCGGCTGTCAAGTACGAAGAGGCTAGCCAGAATATAAGTGTTCCGTTGAATCTCTTCTTGGAGGTAAGTTCACCTTTCGCTGTACCTACTGCTGCAAAGCACGGGATGGTTGTCATGTTGAATGCAATGAATGCGATAAGTGCGGGGACAGTGATTCCGGTGGCTTTGATCATTGCCATGACTGCGGGGATTCCGCTTTCTGCACCGACGTTGAGAAGTCCGAGGCTAGGTATAGATGCGGCGAGGCAAGCAGCAAGGGTTCCAAATGTTGCGATAACGTTTTCCTTTGCGATAAGACCGGTAACTGCCGCCACTACGAACACCCATCCGTATTCGCCTAATTGTGAGCCGAATCCAAGAGGTGTGAACAACGGTTGGAAAAGCATGCTTACGCCGGCGAGGATACTTTCATTGACTCTTTCGTCTTCGAGATAGGTCCAGTTGAAGGAGAAGTGCGAAAGGACCCAAATGACGATAGTCGATGCAAGTATGATGGTGAATGCTTTTTTGACGAAGTGTTTGGTCTTATCCCAAAGGTGCGCCATAAGGTTTTTGAATTGCGGCAAGTGGTAAGCCGGTAATTCCATAATGAAGGGAGGAGTTTCGCCTTTCAATGTCGTGCCTCTCATCAAAAGCACACATATAATAGCGGCGACAATTCCTAGGACGTACATGCCGAATGTGATTCCGTCTGCACTACCGATACCGGAGTTGATTACGATTGCACCGGCGACGGCTGTAAGAATAGGAAGTTTTGCTCCGCATGAGAAGAAAGGAATAACTCTTATTGTAGCCGTTCTTTCTTTTTCATCGGCAAGTGTACGAGTGTTGATCATTGCAGGGACCGAACAACCGAATCCCATAATCATCGGCATGAAGGCTCTTCCCGAAAGACCGAATTTTCTAAATGCTCTGTCGAGTATGAAGGCAATACGTGCCATATAACCGGAGTCTTCGAGGATCGAGAAGAACAAGAACAATACAAGGATAGGAGGTAAGAACGAGAGGACTGCAGTCAAACCGTCAATGATACCGTTGTTGATAAGTCCTACTGCCCATGTTGCCATACCGCTGTTTTCGATTGCTCCTTGCAAGAGTCCTGCGAGTTCGCCTACGATCATATCGTTCCAAATGTTGTTGATAACAACACCGGGGCTATAAAGGGTTCCGTCATAAATTGTTGCAAGCCATCTTGCACCGTAAGATAATACGGGGACTTGGCTTCCTAGATTGCCGTCTTTGTCGGCGACGAATTCTCCGTCTTCGCCTTCTACGGTGTAGAGGTCGGATCCTTCGACTTTTTGGACGCCTTCGCTTTCGACGGTTACGAATTCTCCGGCATCATCCATTAAATATTCCAGATCATCTTCATATACAATGTTGCCGTCTTCGTCTTTTTCGCACATTGCTTCGTTGTCGGATAGAGCCGGCATCCAATTTTGATCTTCGGTAAAACCGTTCAAGAAGAATAGATTTTCAGAGAAAGTCAAGTGGAATATAAGGAACAACACTACGAGGAAGATCGGAATACCCCAAACCTTGTGGGTAAGAACTTTGTCGGCTTTGTCCGATTTCGTCATAGCATATTTATCTTTTTTGTTGCGTTTTAGAGCGGGAGCAAAATGCTTAGATATATATTTGTATCTTGCATCGGCTACGAGTGCTTCGAAGTCATTGCCGAACACGTCATCGGAGAATGTTTGTTTGAATTCATCCACCATTTTGACGGTTTCTTTGTGCATTTCTACTTCGATACTGTCGTTTTCGACAAGTTTAACCGCATGGAACAAAGGATTTTCGACGTTTTGTCCGTCAAGAGCAATCTTGACATCGCCTACCAAGTGGGCAATTGCAGAATTTTCGAGGACGGTTACACCTGTTCTTTCGGTGTTGCTTACTTCGTAAGCCCTATCCATCAACTCTTTCAAACCTTTTTCTTTAAGAGCGGAGATGGCAACAACCGGTACACCTAATTTTTCTTCGAGTTCTTTTGCATCGATTTTGTCGCCTTGTTTTTCGACTGCATCCATCATGTTGAGTGCAACGACCATCGGGACATCGATTTCCATGATTTGTGTTGTCAAATACAAGTTACGTTCTAGGTTGGTCGCATCGACAATGTTGATAACACAATCGGGTTTTTCGTCAAGAATATAATTTCTTGCGATTACTTCTTCGGGGGTGTAAGGTGAAAGTGAATAAATACCGGGGAGGTCAACTATTGCTACGGGTTGGGCGCATTTTTTATACACACCGTCTCTTTTGTCAACTGTGACTCCGGGCCAGTTGCCTACGTGGGCGGTAGAACCGGTCAATGTGTTGAACAATGTGGTTTTACCACAGTTGGGGTTGCCGGCTAAAGCAAATCTTTTCATTAGTCTTTTACCTCCATGTTTACACATTCTGCTTCGGTCTTACGAAGAGTCAATTCATAACCTCTAATCGTAATTTCGATAGGATCGCCGAGAGGGGCTCTCTTTCTCATCTTCACATCTGCTCCGGGAGTGATTCCCATATCGAACAAACGTCTCTTGATTTTACCTTCGCCGGTTACGGATTTTACCACTCCTTCTTCACCGACGTTGAATAAATTCAATGTCTTCTCCATGTTTTGTTTCTCCTTATATAATTGAATATTTTACTGATTTATGCTACGAATATCTTTGTGGATAATTCGTTGTCAAGAGCAATTCTTCCGTCTTTTATAAGACACACGACTGCTCCGCCACTCGAACTCAAAACGGTAATTTCGCTGTTTACCGTAATGCCGAGACTCTCTAAGTGCTTCTTTAATTTTTCGTCGGCTGCAATTCTAACCACTTTCAGGCCGACATTGTGGGGTGCTAATACTATTGGCATGTTTTTCTCTCCTTCTAAACATGAACAAAACTTCATGTTCGCATTGCTATGTTAACACTGTATAAACGGGTTGTCAAGCAAAAATATGAATATTTCTTCATATTCAAAAATTTTTTATTTTTTATTGCTTTTTATCGTGCCATAGTGTAAAATACTCGTATGAAAACAGAAATAAGACAACCTCAACAAGAGAGATCCACTGAAAAAAAGAACAAAATCATAATGGCAAGTTATGATGTTTTTTCCGAAATCGGCTATTATGCTGCCAATACGTCGGAGATCGCCAAACGTGCCGGAGTTTCGACAGGCATAATTTACTCTTATTTTAAGGATAAGAGAGATATATTATTATATGTATTAAAGATATACATTAAAGAAGTTTCGGCTCCCATAATCGACTTTACGGAATCCCTATCTTCCCCTATTGATTTTGAAAATCTTGCCAACAGATTCATCGAAATGGCAATTACATCCCACAAGAAAAACGCTCATTTACACAACACTTTGCATGCTTTGGCGGTTGCGGACGAAGGTGTAAACAAAGAGTTTTTGATGCTTGAAGAGACGATTACAAAATCGGTTTCGGACAAAATAAAAGCCCTTGGATACGAAGGAGCCAACCTTGAAGAAAAAGTGCATTTATCCATGAACGTCATACAATCTTTTTCGCACGAATGTGTCTATGACAAGCACAAATATATTGATTATGATGCAATGAGGCAAATAGTTGTAAAAACAGTCGTTGCTATTTTTTGCGAATTTTAATACTAAAACATATATTGAAGAAGGAGTCAATTATGAAAAATGTTTTATTTTGCAGACTTTATCAAAGTGTAATTTATGTAGCGGAGCATTTTCTTCCGTGGCGTGAACCTGTCCTTATAAAAGGAAAAGGAAGTTTTTCTAATCTTCCCGTAAAGATAAAAGAAGACGGCATCAAAAGCGTCCTTATCGTGACAGATAAAGGTCTTATGAATTTACACATGCTAGACGGATTGTTTTCCGCACTCGACCAAGAAGGCGTAAAATATTCGCTTTATGACGAAGTTGTTCCAAACCCCACCATCGACAACATAGAAAGCGCCCTTTCTTTATATAAACAAGGCAATTGTCAAGCGATTATCGCAGTAGGCGGAGGATCTCCTATGGACTGTGCAAAAGGCGTAGGTGCCAGAGTCGCCAGACCTAATAAGAGCCTACAACAAATGGGCGGTATTTTGAAAGTTATGAAAAAACTTCCCCCTCTATATGCAGTCCCCACAACAAGCGGAACAGGTTCGGAAACCACGCTTGCGGCAGTTGTTACGGACAGCAAAGAAAACCACAAATATGCGATCAACGATCCTTCTCTTATTCCTTATGCGGCTGTTCTTGATCCTACTCTTACCGCTGGTCTTCCCAAGCACATAACTTCAACCACCGGTATGGATGCGCTCTGTCATGCAACCGAAGCCTATATTGGCAGAGAGAACACTCGTGCCACAAAACGTAATGCAAGAGAGGCAATAACCTTGATAAACGAAAACCTCGTAGAAGCATACGAAAACGGGCAAAATCTTGAAGCCAGAGAGAATATGCAAAAAGCCTCCTATCTTGCCGGTCTTGCCTTTACGAGAGCATACGTCGGCTATGTTCATGCGATTGCACACAGTTTAGGCGGAAAATATCACATTGCACATGGTCTTGCCAATGCGGTTATAATGCCTTATGTGTTCGAAGCATACGGAAAGAAAGCCCACAAAAAACTTGCAGAACTAGCAGATCTCATCGGTATTTCAAATGAAGGCGACACCAATGCTCAAAAAGCCGAAAAATATATCGAATGGATAAGAGAACTCAACAGAAAAATGAATATCCCGGACGGCTTTGCCGAAATCAAAGAGGAAGATCTTGACGAAATGGCGGGATATGCAGAAAAAGAAGGCAACCCCTTGTATCCTGTCCCCAAGATTATGGGCAAGGAAGAATTAAAAGTTATCTACCGTAAATTGATGAGATAAAAATCCCCCGAATAAAGGAAAAGACAAACCTAAATGGTTTGTCTTTTTTTGGTGACCCCTACGGGAATCGAACCCATGTTACCGCCGTGAAAGGGCGATGTCTTAACCGCTTGACCAAGGGGCCTTGATGAGAGCGTGCAAATTTTTGTGGTAGCGGCGGTCGGATTCGAACCTACGACCTGCCGGGTATGAACCGGCCGCTATAACCAACTAAGCTACGCCGCCATAGATATAAAGTAATGGGAGCGGGGGAAGGACTTGAACCTCCGACCTCCAGGTTATGAGCCTGACGAGCTAGCCAACTGCTCTACCCCGCATCGATGATGCTTTATTATCATATAGTACTAAAAATGTTTTGTCAACTAAAAATTTGCTTTTATAAAAAATTTTAGTAGTTTTCCGTTTTATTTTATTCTAGCGTTGACAATTTATCAAAAATTAGTTATATTTATCAGTACGGAGGCATAGCTCAGTTGGTTAGAGCGCTCGCTTCACATGCGAGAGGTCGTAGGTTCGAGTCCTACTGTCTCTACCAGATACAATAATGCGAATTCGAGAACAAGTCTTGGATTCGTATTATTTTTTTATAAGAGACTTTTGGGGAGTTAAAATATAGCCCTCCTCCTCTTAAAATCAACTTTTAGGTAGAAAATCGCCAAATAAAAAACCGCTTTCATTTTGAATAAAAGCGGTTTTTTGATAATTTGCCAGGTTGGTTTACTTTTTGATAATTCCGTCAAGCGGAGTCAAGTGCCATAGATCTACAAGTCCTTGCAAAATGTCATCGCTAATGACATTGACAACATGGTCTAGTGTAAGCATATAAACTTGTGCGGTTTTTTCGACGGTTTCTATTAAGCCGAATGTTTCGTCTATATCTTTTCCCGTGCCGTAGATTCCGTGATTCGTCCATACGACTAGACGATATTTTTGCATCTTCTGGGCGGTCGCAATTCCGATTTCTTCGGTTCCGCAAACCATACAAGGAAGTACGCCTACTCCGTCGGGGAACACTACTATTGCTTCTGTATTGCTACGCCATAGTTTTTCTGTAAAAAGTTTGTCATCGGGCTTCAATACTGCCGACATGCACATTGTATAAGTGGGGTGTGTATGCATAACAATGCGGTGGCTAGGATCAATTTTCAGCCTTGTTGCATGTGTCATAAGGTGAGCGGGGCATTCACTTGTAAACTTCCCGCCGTCACGCCATCCCCACAAAAGTTCGGCGGTTTTGAGATCGTCGGCAATACGAATTATTCCAAGATTGGCTTCGGGATCTTTTATAACGTTTTTGAAATATTTGCCGGTCCCCGTAAACAAAAAATATTTACCTTTCAAAATGTCGTCCGCAGTAAAGTTGAGCGGAATCGTGCGTAAAATTTTTGTGGTGTCAAGATACTCTTTCAATTCATTTTCATCAAGAATTTGAGATACGTTTCCTCCGTTTCTTTCATCCCAACCTTGACGATACATGTTGGCTGTTACATCGCACATCTCTTGAATGAATTTCGATTCTAAAATGTTTTTCATGAGTTTTCTCCATATTGATTCTTTTCAGATTTTGGTCAAAACCAAAACCTATTTTTATTGTATCACAAACCACACTAAAAATAAAAGATAATTTTGCATAATTTAATTTCCACGATTTTTAGAAATTAAAAGAGTGCAAATCTTGGGATCTGCACTCTCTATGTTTAGAACAATTGTTAGTTGATTTGTTTGTTTTTGTTTTCTTGTCTTTCTCTATATACGGAAGGGACAAGTTTGAATATTTCTTGTTCTAGTCCGTCAACATCCGAGAACATTGCGGTATCTTGGAGAATTTTTAGAGAGTCTTCAAGTTGTTGATGATTGACATCTTGGAGTTTGTTGACAAAAATTCCGGGGTTGGAGGTCTTATCTACGTCTTCATCACCGAATCGCAATTCTTCGAACATTTTTTCGCCCGGTCTTAAACCGGTAATTACGATAGGTATATCTTTGTCGGGTTCTAGGCCGGACAAACGAATAAGGTCACGTGCCAAGTCAATTATATAGACAGGTTCGCCCATATCAAGAACAAAAACTTCACCGCCCTTGGCAAAAGCACCTGCTTGCAAAACAAGAGTGACGGCCTCAGGAATTGTCATAAAGTAGCGTTTCATTTTTTCACTCGTCACAGTGACGGGTTTTCCTGCGTTGATTTGTTTTAAGAACGTAGGAATGACCGAACCGGACGAGCCGAGAACGTTGCCGAATCTAACGGCAGCAAGGACTGTTTTGAAATTCTTTGCTCTGTCTTCCAAAATAAGTTCTGCTATTCTCTTGCTTGCACCCATAATATTAGCAGGGTTGACTGCTTTGTCGGTAGAAATCAAAATGAATTTTTTGACTCCGTTTTCTTCGCACTCTTCTATTACGTTTTTAGTACCGAAAACATTATTTTTTATGGCTTCTTCGGGGGCTAGTTCCATCATCGGCACGTGCTTGTATGCTGCGGCATGCAAAACTATTTCGGGCTTGTACGCCTTCATCACGCAATCGATTTTTACACGATCTCTCACTGTCCCCATAACAAGAGAATATCTGCTTCTTTCGAATTCTTTTTTGAATTCTTCGTTCAACTCAAACATTCCGTTTTCATTATGGTCAAATATAACGAGGTGTTTGCATCCGAGTCTTAAAACTTGACGACAGATTTCCGATCCTATACTTCCTGCTCCGCCCGTAACCATAATTACTTTGTCTCTTATAAAGGAATCTAGCAATTCGGCATCAACTTGGTGCGGTTTTCTTCTAAGTAAGTCGTCTATCTTGATTTCTTTTAGTCCTATTGCATCTTGAGACAAAACATTTTGGGCATTGGCAATATTGGTACAAGTTTTGATACTTACTTTGAATTGCGAAATGTAATTGTATAGGCTACGCATTTCCTCACGATTGATTTCGGTTATTGCGATAGCGACGGTTTGGGCATTGTATTTTTTGATGGTTTCTTCGAGACGCTCTCTTCCGCCTACGATTTTTACGCCTTGGACATAATTTCCTTTAAGTTCGGCATTATCGTCAATTATCGCAACGGGGTTGTAGCCGTCTTGAGGGTTGTTTAGGAATCTTTTTATAAGAGCAGATCCCGTATATCCGCCACCGTAAATGATAATGTTCTTGCTTTCGGTGTATTTGTCACCGAGCAACGCTTTTTTCGCAAGAAGAATGTATCTCGGCATAAATCTTTCTAATAGCACTAGACCTAAAGCCAATGCGCAATAGTTGAAAACAAAAGATATGGTAACCTTTTCTATCGCGTCGTTGACGGAACATATTACTTGTATAACAAAAAGCACCACGAACGAGATAATATAGGATATAACGATCTTTATTACTTCGATTGTGCCTGCATATTTCCACACGACTTTATATCCGCCCATCAATGCATTGGTCAAAAGCGGAACCACTATGGCAATCAACCAATAAATCGCCACTTGCCAATTATCTGCCTTGACTATTTGGTCAATGGTGTTCATTTCCATTAGCCACGTAAGGAAGAATGCAAGCGACATTACCACAATGTCAAAAAACAAGGCTCTTAATACTTTATAATTGTTGTTGATCTTTTTCATGATTTTGTCCTAAATCCTTATTTATATCATCGACAGAACTCGAGTGACGGCTTCTACGCCTATTCTCGATGCTCTCTCGCCTAATTCGTAATAACTAATCGGTGCTTTTTCGTCCGCTCCGTCGCTTATAACTCTCAACGAGATACCTTCTATCCCTTGCATGTGGCAAACTTCTAGGACAGATCCCGATTCGCAGTCGCATGCTACGGCACCAAACGTTTTGTTTAGAAACGAGGTTTTTTCCTTGCTTGCAACGAACATATCGCCTGTCGCTATCGTGCCGATTATGGCACCGTCTATTGCTTTGGAGAATGCTTCGACAAGGCGAGGAGACGATGCAAGATAAATACCGAGTCCTTCAATGTTTCCGAGAGGTTGTCCGTCTGCGGTCATATCGAAATCGTGCTGGACGGCATCTTTTGCGATGACTACCGATAGAGGTTTTGCGGTTATTCCTCCCGCTATACCGGTGTTTATCAGTATAGTTGCGCCGAATCTGTCAATAAGCGTGGTGGCGGCAACAGCCGATGCGACTTTGCCAATCCCCGATTTTACAACGCAAATATCTTTTCCCGATAACTTGCCTTTTATGAAGGTAAGTCCCATTGCGTTGATTTTTTCTACATTTGAAATTGTTTCTTCGTATCCTTTCAACTCCACATCGAGAGCGACTATTATTCCTATCATGAGTGCATTATAAATGTTATTGCTCCTTCTTTAATTCCGCTTTCGCCATACGTAGGATCTGTATTCGCAATGATTTCGGATGTTTCCGAATCAATTCCGGCTTTACCGATTTTTCCTATATGGTTTATAGATTTTGTCAATACGTCTCCTATCGAATCCGAAATAGTTGTTGTATATTTGTCACCGGTCTTCTCTACATTGGCGACTTTACATACTGCCATGAACACCGCTTCGGTCGTCTTTTGGTCGAGTCCGTCTAGGGAAACTTCGGCATTAGACAAAGACATTGCCCCTTCCGAATCTACCGACATTGTTGCCTTATATGTGACAAAGGCTTTTTCGGGCCATTTGACGATTTTCAAATCGGGAAGAGTACTAGATATTGATGTGATATCTAGAGAAAACGCCACAGATAAAGTCTTATTTTCTTTAGCAATCGTCACCGATTCTGCTTGCATCCCTATGGACGATACATAAGCAGTGTTTACATCCGTAGAAGCGAAGATTTGATTGAAAATATATGCAAGCATGCCGTCCGACACTTCATACAAATAACTCCCGCCTTTGTTTAGCGATGCATTGAGATAAAGTAGTGAGGAGTACTTGGGCACACCGTTGAGAACAAGAAGTTTTGAAAACATCTCATTTGCTTCGGTCCTATCTTCTTGGGTGTAAGGATTGGTGATATATTGCGACTCTTTTGCTTTGCAAAGATTCCATGCCGCTTTTATTATCGTGAAAAACTTTTCGTCTTGTAGTCCTGCATCGGCAAGAGTGACACCTTCTGCTATTTCGAGCGTATCGAGTTTTAGAGTAGAAACTTTCAAAAGCCCTACTACACAAATGGCAGCGGCAAGAAGCGCAAGTATAATCACTATTACGATAATTGTTTTTAACAAGCGTTTTACACAAGGAACTTGTGGTATAGCCATATTATTTCTTCTCCTTTTCTGTATTGTTATATGTTAACACATATACGACGATATTGCAACTCTATCTTGTTGCGGTACCGCCTACGGACTTGTTTCCGTTTTGTTTTAGTCCCTTAACCTCTATCTTTTTGAACGAATCGGGGAATAATTCGGAAAGAGTCGCCTTGCCCTCTAAAACGGCAACCAACATCTCCGCAATACCTGCAGTCAGCCCGAAATTGCCGTCGATTTGGAACGGGGGATGAGCGCAAAGTAAAGATGAATAACATCCGCCTCTTCCTTTGCCGTCAGGCTTTACCAAATGGTTGTAGTGACGGAGAAGAGTTTTTGTATATTTACCCTCTAAAAGCCTTGCCGACATACAAAGTTTCCACGACAAAGACCAACCTGTGCCGTAGAGTCCTCTACGTTTTATAACCCTCTTGGCTCCTTCGAATAGTGCGGGATCATTCTCCGTAATTTGGCAAGACGGATACAAACCGTAAAGGTGAGATGTATGACGATGTTTTACTTCGGTTTCGGGATAATCTTCGCTATATTCAAGTATGCGTCCGTCGTGTCCGAGTTTATATGGCGGTAGTTTTGATAATGCGATTTTAGACTCCTCAACAACGTTGTCAGGTTGCCCAAACCCTAGTTTTTGATAAATGTCTATAAGTGCAGTAAAGACGTCTCTTATAATAGAAACCTCTATCGTTGTATAGGCATCGAGGTAGCAACGAGTCTTGCCTTTGTAGTAAGCATTTTCGGGAGACGTTGCAAGAAGGGGGACTCGAAATCCTTGATAATCTTCTAGATAATCAAGATAAAATTCTGCCGATCCTCTGATGATAGGGAACAGTCTTTCGTAGTACTCTTTTTTGTCGTATATAAGTGCGCTTTCATATAACGTGGAACAAAGCCATCCGCCACCGCTTACAAAATATGCATACGACATAGGACTTGTTTTGCTTTCTCCGCCGACAGGATTGGCAGATCCCCAAAAATCGCTATTATGGTTGAGGCACCAACCTTTCATACCAAAAGTTTCTTTTGCCACAATTTCGCCGGTCTTCATTATTTTTTCGGTAAAGTCTACAAGAGGAATAAAACACTCATGCAAATCGGTAATCTCTGCACACCAATAATTCATTTCGGTATTTATATTTATAGTGTGGTGAGTGTTCCACGGCGGTTGAACGGAATCGTTCCATATTCCTTGCAAATTGGTGGCAGGGCTATTTTCACGTGAGGATGAAATCAAAAGGTATCTGCCGTAATCAAATTCGGTGACAATCAAAGCAGGATCTTCTACACCTCTTTCGTATTTTTTTATTGCTTCCCTAGTCACTAGAGGAGAATTTTCGATATCGTTTACCTTAAAGTCCACCCTAGAAAACAGCGCTTGATAATCGGCTCTGTGGGCATCAAAAATTTCTTGAAAACTCTTCTTTGCACATTTACAAACTCTTTCGTAAAGTGCATTTTCATCTACGACTTTGGAAACGGCAGACATAACCGTCAAACGAAGATATTTATATTCTTTTATCTCGAACCCTTTGGCTGTTTCCAAAAGTTGCCCGTCTGTATCTATTTTCACGACATAGGCAAACTCTTGTCCTAGATGCTCATCGTAAATTATGTTTCCGCCGGGGTTAGTGTAATAATGGGGATAAACTCTTGACGGGGCAAGACCTTTTATGATTACTGCGGAATCTACGACCTTTACGGTATGTTTTAGTTCGTTGGTTACCTCTATTTTAGAGTTTATTTTATATGCCGAAACTCTTTCTTTTACATAGCAAGAATCGGGGTGAGAAACAAAAGATTTTTCTTCAATATTCCCGTCTTTATTTGAAAATCTAACGGTATGTAAAGAGTCGGTAAGCGACAATATTCTCTCGTAATTTTTACGGCTTTTTTTAATATCGGAAGTCAATGTAATTGTGCCGAGAGGCATGTATCCTTCGCAAAAATCTCCGCAAATGTTTTTATAAATGACATCTTCGGCTTCCTTAACTTTGCCTTCCAAAAACAGTTCTCTTGCCTTTTTTAGGCTCACTCCGCCGTCTTTTCTCCATTTTTGCATGCCTTCGTATCCCGACCACAAAAAAGCATCGTTGAGATACATATGCTCGTTTTGTAAATTTCCGTCATCCATGACTCCGATGACTCCGTTGCCGAGAGGATAACATTCTTCCCATGCGTTTGCGGGGCGTAAATCTCTTAGAAAACTATTTTTCATACAAAAATCTCCGTTTTATGCCTTCTTTGCATAAGGCGTTTGTGTATTTTCAAATGCGTCGGGCGACATTTTTACATCGGTTTTCATCGTGACGTTTTCAAGCACAATGCAATTTTTGAACGCATTTACTCCTATATAGTCAATATATGAAAGATCCACCGTTTTTAGGGTTTGTAGTCCGGTATTTTTTCTTGTGCCGTCTGCCGTTTTATAATCGTAATAGAACGCATTGTCGCCGATTCCTTTTATTTCGACAACTTGTCCGTCCACCGAATAACTCTCGGGAATAACAATGTTTTCGTAGGGCAAATTACCGTATTTCAAACCTGTCACCACGTAGATATTCAAGGTCTTGTCATATTCGACATTCAAATCGATGGCTCCGTTGACTCTTTCCGTTCCGTCACGAATGATCTCTTCGCCGTAATAAAACACTGAAGAAGTCCCCATAATCTCGGTAGAAAAATCAACTTCTCTTTCCATTTCTTTATCTAGATACCATTTTGTCGGGCGATTGTATCCGTCGGTGGTCGTGATGCTTGTAGGCGTAGATATGGTTTCACCCTCTTTGTAGGTTTTCACAATGTCCGCAACATGCCATTTTTCACCGGTTTTTACCCTAAAAACAACGTAAGCATCGGTTGTTTCTTTGATGAAAGCATCTTCGTCTTTGTAAACCTTAACCACCAAAGTTTTTGTTTGTCCGTCTTTTTGTTTGGCAGTCACTACGGCTGTTGCTGTCAGCAGTCCGATACTATTATCTTTCGCCACAATATAGCCGTCTGATACCGTCAAAATATCTTCGTTCGATGACGAAAATTCTACTCCTTCGGCATTTTCTATAGGTAGGCTTTCTTTGTCCCCTACCAAAATGGAAATTTCGTCTGTTGTAAAAGAAAAATCAGGCGTTTTTTCGCATGAAACGGCAAAAATTAAGGCGATAAATAAAAAAATCACAACCGTTGTGATTAAAAAAAACTTTTTCAATATATTCCTCCGCCGTCAACCGAAAGAATCTCTCCCGTTATAAAAGACGATTCTGCCAAAAACTTTATAGATTTTGCCACCTCTTCGGGGCGACCTAGTCTCCCCAAAGGAATAGAGTCATCGAGTCCGACTCGTTCTACTTCCGTCAACATTTCTGTGTCTATGGCTCCGGGTGCCACCGCATTTACACGTATGCCCATCGGGGCGACCTCTTTCGATAAGGCTTTGGTAAAGCCGATAATTCCTGCTTTCGACGCAGAATAGACAACTTCCATACTCCCGCCGACTCTTCCCCAAATCGACGAAACATTGACTATAGAGCCACTTTCGGTGCGGAGCATTTTCTTTAGGATTTCCTTTGTAAAAAGCATTGTGCCGGTCAAATTGACATTTACCATACGGCAAAGTTCATCGTCTTCTTGTTCGGTAAAAAGATCTCTTCCGGAGATCCCCGCATTGTTGACCAACACGTCTATTGTAGGGTACATAGAAGAAAGTTTTTCGGCAGTCTTTTTGACTTCTTCAAAATTGCCTAAATCAAGTTTTACAATGTCTGCTCTTGTATATTTAGAAATCTCATTGAACAAAAAAAGAGCATCTTCTTCATGCGTGTTGTATGTTATGACGACATTATATTGGGACTTGGCAAATTCTAGGGCGGTAGCCTTGCCTATTCCCCTAGACGAGCCTGTAATAACAACTGTTTTATTCATCTTCATGATGATGCCTTTTTAGAAGATGTTTTTGGGGGTGTTCGTTTAAGTCGTATCCCATCATTTCGTATCTTTGAGTTCTCGGAGTACAAATGTAGCATACGAAGGTCAAAATTAACACTGCAAGCGAATCTACGAATCTTATTGCCGCACTTGCCACTAGCGATGCAACAATCTGCGCACCTACTTCTGCCATGTGAAGATCGGTCATCAAAATCTCACTAAGTGCCGTATATAAAATGTTGGTATATACGTCCATGTGATATGCCCCGCTGCTCAAAAGAGGGACAAGGGATGAGATGATTGTAGCAATAAGGTAGTTGATGAATGCTATGCCCATTACCGCAAGTCCGTTTTTGTAGCCTTTTGTACGAGCGGTAAGACCTACCGACAAAGCCACGCCTATTGAAATCAAAACATTGAGAAGAGCGTCTGCTTTTAGCACGATAAACTGCACAAGCATTGTGACTATAGAAGTTATAATGCCGGCAGTAGGTCCTAGAAGAAATGATGTATAAGCCGTACCTACGGTGTCAAGATAAAGCGGAATGTCCAACCATTTCATCAAAAAGAATAGTCCTATATTCAAAATACAGCCTATTATGATGATAAAAACATGATATTTGGAAAGTTTTACTCCGAAGAGTTGTTTTATTTTATTCATTTTTGTCCTTATGGTGCAATATATTCAGTTTTTATTATTGTATAATAAACCTCCGTTTAAGTCAAACAAAAAGCGGTCACTATGGACCGCTTATATGTGTCTATAAGATTTTAGAGTCTGTTACTTTTCGTTTTCTTCGGTTTCAACCGTTTCTTCTTCAGATTCTACAACCTCTTCAACTATGACATCTTCACAACAGTCATCGTCATTTGAAGATGCAACTTGTTTTGTACCTGCTTCGACATCCAATCCGCTTGCTTCGAAATTGGCAACTGCTTCTTTAAGTTCTTCTTCTGTTAGGCTGTTCCAATTTTCAGGAGTAAGTCCGGCGTATTTCTTTGCAGCAACTTCTTTGACTGCTTGCTTTTGTTTCTTTTCGGTAAATGTATAGAAGAACAAAGGAACAACACAGAGAAGAGTCGATGCACCGGAGAGGAGTGTGGTCATCATCCAAATTCCGCCTTTGTTGACACCGTCACCGGTCAATTTGTTTGCATCCGCATATCCGTCGATTCCAAGAACGAGAAGGACGACAAATGCAGTAAATGCCATACCGATTTTGGAAATAAGGGTTTGCATCGAGAAACAAATTCCTTCGGCTCTTTCGCCTGTTTTCCATTCAAGGTAATCAATACCGTCTGCGATGAGGGAGTATTGCAAAATGTTGGAGAATCCTGACGGGATACCCATTATTATAAGGACAATGTAGAACAACACTTTAGATGCTGCGCTTGTTCCGTCACTGGAAAGACCTACGAAATATAAGAGAAGCATTGCGATACCGCCAAGTATGTGCGAGAATATAAACACATTTCTTTTTCCGAACTTTTTGGAAAGTACAGGGGTAAGGAGCGATGCAAGAAGTCCGCCGGGGACAACCAAAATGGTCAAGACGGAGAATATTGCTTCGTTGCCGAGATTATATTTTGCATAATACAAAGCAGATGTCATATAGATAAGACGTAAGCATCCGAAGAAACCTACTGCGACCAACAATAAAACAGGTTTGTTTTTGAACAAAAGTTTTATGTTGTGGAAGAAATTAGATTTCTTTGCATCACTTTCGTAATAACGCTCTTTGGTGTTTTTGAATCCGATAAAGAATGTAGGAAGAGCAAGGACCGCAACAACTATTGCCGTAACAAGGAACAAAATTCTATATCCGTGAGAAAGTTCTTCCGCCGTCGTAGATGAATTTCTGACCATATCTTGGAAAATAGGAATAAGAACGGTTATGATTCCTGCACCCGCCATACAGAAAAGACGTGTGACGGTAAGCATCATGTTACGTTTTTCGGTGTCTTTCGTCATTGATGTGGCAAGTCCCCAATAAGGAACGTCAACTGTCGTATAACAAATACCCCAAGCAAGATAAATTACCGTAACATAGGCAAATGCACCTCTTTCGCTTATTCCGTCAAAAGACAAGAACATCAAAACGGTAAGTATGCAGATCGGTATGCACATGTAAAGTAGGTAGGGGCGCATTTTTCCGTATTTGCTACGAGTGTAGTCAACGATGCTACCCATGATAGGATCGTTGAATGCGTCAAACAATCTTGCACAAAGGAACATGATAGCGAGCCAAAGGGGGTTGATTCCTACTGCATCGGTAAGGAAAAACAGCAAAAACGATGTAACTAATTGACAAATCATGTTTTGGCCGAATCCGGCTACAGAATAAGAAAGTACTTCTTTTGGTTGCATTTCTTCGGGTTTTGTGGGATCCGTGCCAAGTACTTTATGAAACAGCGGTTTATCCCAGAAAGATTTTTTATCTTCCATATATGCCTCCAATTAAAAAATAGTACGTCTCCAAGACGTCATATAGTATTATACAATGGAAAATAGTCAAAATCAATACCGAATTTTATAAAATTATCTTTGAGAATATTTCAATAATTCTTCCAACTGTCCGTCTCTTGACAACAAAGTTTTGTCGTAAGAACACTTATTAAAAATCTCTTTTAGGACCATGCTCCTTCTTTGAGGAGGAATTTCGCACCTTATCAAATCTCGTCCGTCGATTTTCAATTCTTTAATCGAAAACGGCACTCCGTCTTCTTGCATTTTTGCAAGAGTGTTTTCCATCCTGATTGCGGAATAAGAGGTCGTATCGCCAAGCCCTTTTGCTTTTGCATCGGCTTTTTTGAAATCTATCAAATCTCCGATTATGTCAATGTTTTCTTGGATGAAAATTCGCAAATCTTTTTCTTCTGTGTCGCACCTTAAATCATACATGTGGAACGTAATGAGTCTAATAGTCCTTTTGACGTCATCTTTCGGATAACGAAATTTCTCCATAAACTCTTTCGCAATTATCGAAGATTCTTGTCCGTGCATTTTGCTGTGTCCGTATTTTTGTTGGGAACGAGGCTTGCCCATATCATGAAAAAGAGCGACAAGACGAAGACGGGGCGGAGCATATAATACTGCTTTCAATATATGCTCATCCACGTTGTATTTGTGGTAATTTTTGTTTTGTGGAAAACCTTTGCAATCTTCAAATTCGGGAATCAAAATATTGAGTAAACCTATTTCGTCAAGAAGTCTTAACCCTCTAATTTGGGCTCCACAAATATTTTTTACGGTATCCGCAACAAGAATTTTGTCAAATTCTTCTCTTATTCTTTCGGGAGCAATATCTCTTATTAAATCGACATTTTCTTTGGCACTTTTTATGGTTTCCTCGTCTATTTCGTAGCCTAAGGTTGAAGCAAATCGCACAAGGCGCATAAGCCTTAATCCGTCCTCCGACAAGACGCTTTTAGGATCTTTGGTTGCTCTCAAAATTTTAGCGTCAATGTCTTTGATTCCGTCAAGAGGATCTACAAGACTATGGCTTTTTAGACTATAATAAATTGCATTGACGGTAAAGTCCCGTCTAAGAGAATCTTCTACCAAATTTCTAGTAAATACCACCGAATCGGGAGTATGTTTTCCGCCTATTCCGTAACTGTCTTTTCTAAAAGTGGTATATTCAAAACTTACATTATTATATGATATTTTCAACGTCCCCATTTTGGGCGATGTATCACACACTTTGAACGGAGATTTTTCTAGAATATTTTTTATTTCATCGGGTAAAAATCTACCTGTAAGATCAACGTCTGTTTTTGCGCTATTTTCGGAAAGTCCTTCTCTTACGGCACCGCCTACGATATATAAATCATCGTCAAAACAACTCTGCAAGAGATCTAAAACGGACAATAAATCTTTTTCGATTTTTATTTCTCTATTCATTGGTTATTACACAATATTGTTCGGTCGTGTCTTTGTCCACTTTCACAAGATCGGAAACTTCTTTCCCTAAAATCAACAAGATTTCATTGCCGTCGGCGACTAAAAGAAACCTATCTCTCTCGTCTTTTGATATTTTTTCATCGGTAAAATAGTCGGACAAACTCTTTCTATAACCATTGCATCTTTTGAAGGTGTCGCCCGTTTTTCTTGTCCTCACAACAGCCGTCGGCGGAATTTTTGATAAATCTAACGTTACACCTTTCTTTATTGCCGATGACTTTTCGAAAGAGTATTTCTTCCCGCAAAATTCGTATTCGAAGTTTATACAAAATTTTTCTTCGCAAAAAGTCCTTTCTTCTCTCTTTTTTATAATCAAACCATCGTAATCTCTTATTGCAACAAGCCCTTGCCCTATATCGACAGAAGCATTTGACTGCATATCTTTTAGCGAAAAAATAGTGCCGTATGTCTTTGACTCAATGTCCTTGTAGATGCCAAGAGATTTTACACCTTTCAAGACCGACCTTTTCGCAATCGCCGGATGAACGGTAAAAATATCTTCTCCGAATTTTACACCACCTAACGAATCGGAAAAATCTAAAGTTTTATCGGCAAAATAATCTTCGGTTTCTGCGGCGCTTTCCACGAGTCGCAAAATAGATTTACTGACGGAAGGATACTCGGTTTTTATAAGAGGGATGACCTTGTTCCTTATAAAATTTCTCTTATATTTACTCTCCGCATTTGTGTAGTCCTCATGAAATTCAATGCGGTTTTCCTTGGCAAAATTGACAATTTCGGCTTTTTCGTATTTGAGGAGCGGACGAAGATAAAAATCTCTATTCTCTATGCCTTTCAACCCCGAAATTCCGGTGCCTCGGAAAATACGCATAAGCACCGTTTCCAACTGGTCATCGAGATGATGGGCAAGAAGAATATAATCTAAATTTAATTCTTCCTTTTGCTTTTCAAAAAATTGATACCTTAGTTCTCTTGCCGCAAGTTCTATCGAAAAATCATTGTCATTTGCAAAGTTTTTGACATCGATTTTTATAGATCTTGTATCAAAACCTCTTAATTTTGCTTGTTCGATAACAAACCTTACATCGTCCCCGCTATCGGACCTCAAATCGTGATCGACAGTCAACACGACAGCCGAAAGGTTTTCTCTAAAAGCGAGTTCCATAAGGACCATAGAATCGACTCCGCCGGAGATCGCCAGTCCGTATTTTTTTGTTTTGTCAAGACCTAGTTTCATATTTTTATTTTACACCAAAAGGCTCGTGTTTGTAAACAAAGAAGTGGCACGCGCCTAAATTCTACCACCGTTTGGCACCAACCGATCTCTTTAACTTGATAATTTTCAAGCATCATACTATAATTTATCCATTATTATATAAGGAGAAAAATTATGGTACACTTCCGTAAAGGCTTTTATGCCGACATAAGAGAAGAAGATCGGTTTAGAACAGTAATAAGTTATCAAGCCGATATGCTTAAAGAATATCGAGTCCGTCAAGAAAAGCGTGCATTTTTACGTGTTTTCGACGGCAAAATGTGGTACTACGCATCTGTCACAGATATTGGACACATCCAACAAACTTTGGACGAGTTGTATGATGCGGCAACCGAAAACGACAACATTTTATCAAACCCCATCGTACAAAAATTCGAAATCAATGTTTCTCACGAAGACAAATTTTTTGATTGTTCGGTAAGAAATGTAGATTTAGAGAAAAAACATTCACTACTCAAAAGTTTACTTCCTATTTTGTCGGAAGACAGTTGTATGACAATGCCTTCCGGAATGTATCTTGATCGCAACAGTCAATTTAAGTTTTGTTCTTCCCTTGGCGCAGACATCAGTTTTACATACCAAACATGCGGAGTATCGCTTGGCGGAAGCATGGTTGAAGGCGACAAAAAATGTTCGGCGCATTGGCAAACGGGCAAAACAAAATTCGAAGACCTTGTCGGGCTTGAAGACGATCTTAGATCTTCCATGCAAGAGTATGCCTCATACATGAGAAATTCTGTCCCCGTAACAGCCGGAGTTTATCCCGTCGTTTTGTCCCCCGAAACCGCAGGGGTTTTCGCTCACGAATCTTTTGGGCATAAATCGGAATCGGACTTCATGTTGTCCAACGAAAGCATGAAGGAAGAATGGCAATTAGGAAAATTGGTAGGATCTTCGATTTTATCCATCGCCGAATGCGGTGAGTTTTTAGGCTCGGGCTATGTTCCTTACGACGACGAAGGCACCAAAGCAAGAAAAAATTACCTTATCAAAAACGGACAATTAGTAGGAAGATTACATAGTGCTTTGACGGCAACTGCCCTTGGCGAAGAAGTAACGGGAAATGCAAGAGCCATCGACTGCACCTACGAACCTATTGTTCGTATGACTAGCACTTATATCGAAGGAGGAGATTTATCTTTCGACGAACTTATTGCTCCGATTAAGAAAGGATATTTTATCAAACATATAAGTCACGGTAGCGGCATGAGTACCTTTACTATTGCTCCGTCTCTTGCCTATGAAATTGTTGACGGCAAAATAGGTCGCCCTGTCCAAATAAGTGTAATTACCGGCAACGTTTTTAGCACGCTCGGACTAATCGACGGTCTAACAAAAGACGTCGAAATGCTGTCCTTTGTAACCGGCGGATGCGGAAAAATGGAACAACAAGGACTCCCCGTAGGATTCGGTGGACCATTCGTCCGTGTCTCAAAAATGAATGTTCAATGAGGTGAAAATATGAAAAAAGAATATATCGTAAATCGCAGTTCGGTCATCACCCTCAATGTGACCGCAGGCAAAATCGACAGTTTTAGAAAGACCGAAGAAACCACCGGAACGGTTAGAGTTTATGAAGACGGGAAAATCGGCATTGCAGGTATGATCGGAGAACCAAATGAAGCAGAACTTACAAGTAAGGCATCCTCATCTCTTTCGTTCGGTATCCCATACGTTGAAAATCTTGACGGAGAACTAAAAGAATCTCATGACAATTCTTGTGAGATTATCAAAGAAAAAAACTTCATCCCAACGATGCAAAACATACTAGACAAAGTGGGTGAAGTTTGTCCCAATTTTGCAATAAGCAACAAAATAATGCTTATGAAAGAGAGTCGTGAATATCATAACTCCAACGGCAGAGAATTGAAATGGGCAGACAGCGCTTTCAATCTTGGACTTGTGTTCCAAGACAAAACCGCAGGCAATATCATGGACGGATTTTACGAAACAAGCGGAAGATCAATCAACGAAAAAGAAATAGTCGAACAATGCAAAATATTCCACGATGCTTTTTTTAACAAGGTCGATTTGGACTTTGACGGCGAGGCAACCGTAGTCTTTACTCCTTACTCTTTGCTTTCTACTTTCCTTCGCAATTTTGTAGGTGAACTTTATGTCGCCGGAGCATCTCTCGTCAGCGGAAAACTAAATGAAAAATGTTTTGCAGACAATCTAACCCTTTCAATAGACCGTAATCCCGAAACTTCTCTTTGCAATCCGTTTTTCGATGCAGAAGGGCAAATCGCCAAAGATTATAGAGTGCCTATCATAGAAAACGGCGTCCTTAAAAATCTCCTTGCCACAAAACAAACTATGGCACAATACGGCATCCCCGCAGCAGGGACTGCATCTAGCGCCTACGACGGAGTACCGTCTATCGGCATCCCCGGTATAAGAATCACACCGACAGCAGAAAACCTTGCTGAATTGGTCCCCGGAAAATCTATTCTCGTGATCATGGCATCGGGTGGAGATACCACTCCGCAAGGGCATTTTGCAACTCCCGTTCAATGTGCTTTCCTTCTTGACAACGGCAAGCCCGTAGGCAGGCTCCCCGAAATCACCGTCAGCGGAGATTTCTTCGACTTGTTTGGCAAAAATTGGGTAGGTGCGGTTGAAAAAGATCCTCAACCCGATTCTTCTTATTGTGCAGTAAAAATGACTGTTTCAAAACAATAATTTTAAGAAAATCCCCTCGATGAATTTTCGAGGGGATTTTTAATTGGTTTTTAGTGTTCAAATTGAGAATTATATAAGTTGGCGTAAAATCCGTTTTGCGCTAGCAATTGTTCGTGAGTGCCTTGCTCTATAATATTTCCCTTGTTCATTACTAAAATCAAATCGGCATTTTTGATGGTTGACAAGCGATGGGCTACAATAAACGAAGTTTTGTTTTTCATCAATTCGTCAAATGCTTGTTGTATTTTTATTTCTGTTCTGGTGTCGATCGAGGATGTCGCTTCATCCAATATAAGCATAGGCGGATGAACAAGCATAACTCTTGCTATCGACAACAACTGTTTTTGACCTTGTGAAATGTTCTCGCCGTCGTCGTTTATAATCGTGTCATAGCCGTTTTCGAGATGGGTTATAAAGTTGTGAATATGTGCCGATTTCGCCGCTTCAATAATCTCCTCGTCCGTAGCATCCGGTTTTCCGTATGCTATATTTTCTCTGACTGTGCCTTTTTTGAGCCATGTATCTTGCAAAACCATGCCGTAAGACGTGCGCAAAGACTTTCTTGTGATTTTCGAAATGTCTTCGTTTTCTACACAAATAGTCCCTTGGTCTACATCATAAAACCTCATTAGGAGATTTATAAGAGTGGTTTTTCCACATCCGGTAGGGCCTACTATCGCAATACGTTGACCACTTTTAACTTTTAGCGAAAATCCTTGTATCAAAGGATTAGATTTTACATAAGAGAAGTAAATATCGTCTATGGAAATATTGCCTTTCGCATCGACCAAATCGGGAAGATCGGTGTCGGGAGTTTGATTTTTTTCTTCCAAAAGTTCGAACACTCTAGAAGCAGACGACATGGCTGTTTGAAATTCGGTAACAACTCCGGTAATTTCGTTGAACGGTTTTGTGTATTGGTTGGCGTAAGAAAGACAACATGACAATGCTCCGACGGTAAACGTGCCTACTCCTGCCACAACGTTTTCCGAAATCACGAGATATGCGCCCAAAACACATACGACGACATACACGATATTATTGACGAATCTTGTACACGGATTGACCATCGCAGAATAAAATGCCGCATTTTGTCCCCACTTTTTGAGGTCGGCATTTATTACCGCAAATCTTTCTTCGGCTTTGTCCTCATACCCGAACAATTTGACGACTTTTTGGTTGTATAGCATCTCGTTGACAAGTCCGGAAAGTTCTCCACGTTTTTTCGCTTGCATTTGGAACATGTCATGACAGCCTTTTGCAATGAAGTACGCAACGAAAAGGGATAGCGGAGTAAGCCCCACAACGACTACGGCAATCAGCCAATTGTAAATTAGCATAAACACCAAGGTGCCGATTATCGTAATAATACCGGTAAACAGTTGCAAAAATCCTTGAATAAGTCCGTCCGATATTTGATCGACATCTCCGTCGACTCTCGACATCAAATCGCCATGCGAGTGAGAGTCTATATAAGATAAGGGGAGATCGTTTAGTTTTCTAAATGCATTTCTCCTTAGATCTCTAATTACCCTAAACGATGCATAATTTATCAAAATCGTAGAAAGATATTGAAAAATCACGACGGCAATAATAAGTCCCAAAAGAATGATAGAATTTTTCAAAATCAACTCAAAATCGACATTGCCTTTTTCAATAATTCCATCGACGGTATTACCTACCACAACCGGTGCATACAGTGTGCATACAACTTGAACTATTGCACAAAGTAGGGACAAAATTATTTGTGGTAAATACGGTTTTGCATAAGCAAGAAGTTTTTTGATTGCGCCAAATTCGGAGGCAGAAGTCTTCTTCATTTTACATTTCCTCCTCTTTATTTTGTGATAGATATATCTCTCTATATATTTCACTATTCTTAATAAGGTCGTCATGTTTCCCGATGCCGACAACTTTTCCTTCGTCCAACACGACTATAATATCAGAGTGTTTTACACTGGTCGCACGTTGCGAAACGGTGACGGTTGTAAGACCGTTTTCTTCTTCCATTTTGCGGAGCGCCTTTCTTAATTTCGCATCGGTTGCAAAGTCCAAAGCCGAAGAACTGTCATCCAAAATGAGTATTTTGGGAGCCGAAACTATCGCTCTTGCTATTGTAAGTCTTTGCCGTTGTCCACCGGACAAATTCTTTCCTCCTTGCTCTACCACAAAATCAAGTCCGTCTTTTAGACCTTTTACGAACTCTTTTGATTGTGATACTTCTAGGGCCTTTTCTATTTCGTCGTCGGAAATATTCGATCTTCCCCAACAAATATTTTCTCTTATTGTGCCGTTGAATAAAACTGCCTTTTGCGGAACAACACCGATGGTCGAGGCTATCGTAGAAAATTTGTAATCTTTTACATTGTTCCCAAAAACTTTCACTTCTCCTTCGGTTGCATCGTATAGTCTTGATATAAGACTGACAAGTGTCGTTTTTCCGCTACCGGTTCCGCCCAATATTCCGACACTCATACCTCTTGACACTTTGAGATTTACATTTTCTATTGAATGCGACGAATTGCCGCTATATGTAAACGAAACGTTGTTCATTTCTATTGCGGGAGCAGTCAAATCTAAAGGTCTTCCTTCGCCTTCAGGTAAAGACGAATTCACTGCTAGGACTTCGTTTATTCTCTGTGCAGATGCCGATGCTTTTGTAAATGTTATAAGCAAGTTGGCAAACACTACCATAGCATTAAGAATTTGCGTAATATAATTTATCAATGCGATAACTTCGCCCTGAGTAAGGTCGCCGACATTTACATTGATTCCACCAAAATATAATATTGCAATAACCGCAAAATTAAGGACGGCATACGTGAGCGGATTTAAGATTGCAGATATTGCACTTACTTTTATCGATGCCCCTGACAATATTTCCGAAGCATTGTCAAAAGATTCTTTTTCGGTGTCTTCTGCTGCGAAGGCTCTTACCACACGAGCGCCGGACAGGTTTTCTCTTGTAAGTCTTGACACATCGTCTAATTTTTCTTGGACTTTCTTATATTTCGGCATTGTGACCTTGGTTATAATCAAAAGTCCTACACCTATAACAACCGATGCGCCAATAAAAATAAGCGACATTTTTACGTCAATAATCATTGCCATAATTATTGCGCCGACGACTACGAACGGAGCCCTCAAAACAAGTCTAATGAACATTGCAACGGCTTGCTGTGTTTGGTTGACGTCGGTTGTCAATCTTGTAATCAAAGATATTGTCGAAAATCTATCGAGTTCCGCATACGAAAACTCGTTGATTTTATGGTACAATTCTCTTCTTAGATTGGTGCCGAACCCAAGAGATGCTCTTGATGCAAAAAATTGTGCGGTCAAGGCAAAACCTAGTCCTAGCACCGCAAGAGCCAATATTATTCCGCCACCTATATAAATTCCGCTTAAATCTCCGTTTTGACCACGAGGTATTGCGGTATCTATCATCCATGCGACGACAAGCGGTGTTATCAATTCAAAAATCGCTTCGACCATTTTGAAAAACGGCCCTAAAATTGTTTTTGCACGATAACCTTTTAGATATTTGATTAGTTTTAACATTTTTCCTCTACTTTTACGAGTTTTGTATTTTTTCTATCACTTAAATACTATGCATATAAAATAAACCAACCTAGCATTTAACAAAAATTATGTTTATTTGCGATCTGCATTTTTTACAAATTTTTTGACGACTTTTATTATTTCTTCTCTATCGTAATTTTTAGGCAGTCGCCACGTCCAATTGCCTTCTGCTATAGACGGAGTGTTCATTCGTGCCTTGTTGGTCAAATTCAACCAGTCTTGCATAGGAATAACAACCAAATCGGCAATAGAATCAAAGCATGCTTTTATCAGCGAATAGGTTATAGGGCCGTCGATTTTTTCGATTTCTTTTTTATAGCGAGCCTTTTCTGCTCCTTTCAATTCTCTTATCCAACTTGCCGAACATTCCGAATCGTGAGATCCGGTATAGACGACACAATTTGAATTTTTGTACATCCTAGGGAGATATTCGTTGTCGTCGTTTCCGAATGCGAACTGCAAAATTTTCATCCCCGGATAACCGCAAAAATCAAGCAGTTCTCTTACGTCGGGAGTAATATACCCTAAATCTTCTGCAATTATCTTTGCATCGGGGAGAGCATCTTTTATGTGTCTAAAAAGTTCCTTCCCGGGACCTACTTCCCAATGCCCGTTTTTTGCAGTTTTTTCTTTTGCTCCGATGACATAATAACCGGCAAACCCTCTAAAATGATCAATTCTTACTATGTCGTAAAGTTTTTGATTTTGACGGACTCTTTTTATCCACCAGTTAAATCCGTCCTTTGACATTTTTTCATAATTGTAAATCGGATTTCCCCATAATTGTCCGTCGTCGGAAAACGCATCCGGCGGCACTCCCGACACAAGCGTCGGTGCCAAATTTTCATCAAGTAAAAATAGATCTATGTTGCTCCACACGTCTGCCGAATCGTATGCGACATATATAGGCATATCTCCTATTATTGTGATGCCTTTTTTCTTCGCATAAGATCTTACTTCGTTCCATTCGGCGAAAAATTCAAACTGCAAAAACTTCCAAAAATTTATTTCGTTTATATAATTTTTTCGATAATTTTTCGCATTTTCATAAAATTTATATTCCTCGGGCCACTCGCAAAACGGCTTATACGAAAAATGCTCTTTTAGCGCCATAAAATAGGCATAGTCGTCAAGCCATGATGCATTTTCTTTGTCGAATTTTTTGAACGCAGGGGTTGGCTTGAACCGAGAATATGCTTTCTTGAAAAGGTCAAACTTGGTTGCAAAACAAAATCCGTAATCCGTTTTTGTTTTCTTTATCTTCGCACCTTGCAGTTCTTTTTTTGTAATCAGTCCTTTTGCGTTTAGCGTTTCGGGATCGATGTAATAAGGATCACCTGCAAAAGCCGACGGCGATTGGTAAGGACTGTCACCGTATCCGGTAGGACTTAGAGGCAGTATTTGCCAACATTTCGTGTCGGTCTTTTTCAAAAAATCTATAAACCTTTTCGAAGGAGCGCCAAAAGTCCCTATTCCGTATTTAGACGGCAAAGAACTTACCGCCACAAGTATTCCGCTTTTTCTAGAAAAACCAAAATTTTTATTTATTTCTTCCATAATAGACCTAATCTTTATTTGCCGTTGCGTTTAGATATTTTTGTTTTATGTCTTCCGGCATTTTGTCCGGTACCAAACTCTTTACAGCCTTTTCGTCCCCAAACTTTATCGCCTCTTGATAATACCATGTTTTATAGGAAAGCAGGTCTCTTATCTTTTCTTTTTCTTTAATTTCGGCTTCGACTTTCTTGGCTTGATCGGTTATCATTTTTAGACGTTTTTCAAGAGTTTGATTGCCCTTTTTCACATAGTCCATAAATTGTTTTATTTCTCTTAGTTTCATGCCCGATTTTTTTAGACACATTATATAAAACAATTTGTTTACGTCTTCTTCTGTAAACTTTCTCACTCCGTTGACCTTTTTTATTTCGGAAAATAAACCTTTTTTGTCATAAAACCGTATTGCCGAAACCGATATATCGAATTTTTCGGCAACCTCTCCTATGGAATACATATACACCTCTATTTTATAAATTTTGAAAAAACATTTGACTTAAACCATAGTTTAAGTTGTATAAAAAGTATATCACAATCAATTCTTTCGTCAAGATATAATTAAGAAGTGAGGTATATTTTATGTATGAAATTCTAAAAACTATAAATTCTCCCGACGATGTAAAAAAACTCAACGCCGAAGAACTAAAACTTCTTGCCGTTGAGATAAGAGAGGCTCTTTTCAACAGACTCACAAAAGTCGGCGGACACTTTGGCCCAAATTTTGGTATTGTCGAAACCGAAATTGCAATGCACTATGTTTTTGATTCCCCAAAAGACAAATTTGTTTTTGACGTTTCTCACCAAAGTTATCCTCACAAAATGCTTACGGGGCGACGCAACGGATACATAGACGACAATGCATTTTCGGACGATTCGGGATACACCAACCCCGACGAGAGCGAACACGACCTATTCAACATAGGACACACATCGACGTCTATATCGCTAGCAACGGGGCTTTGTAAGGCAAGAGATCTTCTCGGAGGCACCGAAAACGTTGTAGCACTTATCGGAGACGGTAGTTTATCGGGAGGCGAAGCCCTCGAAGGTCTGAGTGTTGCGGGATCGGAACTTTCTTCCAATCTAATAATCATAGTCAACGACAATCAACAATCTATTTCCGAAACACACGGCGGACTGTATAAAAATTTACAACTTTTACGTGAAACGAAAGGAGAGGCACAAAACAACTTTTTCAAAGCATGGGGACTAGATTATATCTACGAAGAAAACGGCAACGATGTTTTGAAAATGATTGAAGTTTTTAAGAAGGTAAAAGACATAGATCACCCGATCGTGGTCCATATAAATACAATTAAAGGCAAAGGCTACAAAATAGCCGAACAAAACAGAGAAGCATGGCATTGGACGGTGCCTTTTGACAGAGAAACAGGGCTACCGACCATCAAATTCCCTAGTGAATCGTATACGTCAATAGCCAAAAATTATATTCTTTCACGTGCAAAAACCGACGAAAAATTTTTGGTAGTCACCCCCAACATGCCGGGGAGCATGGGACTGACTCCGTCCGACAGAGAACAACTCGGAACACATTTTGTTGACTGCGGAATCGCCGAAGAACAATCTATCGCAATGGCGGTAGGCGCAAGCAAACGTGGGGCTCGTCCTCTTGTCATAACTAATGTAACTTTTATGCAACGAGCCTTCGACCAATTGTCGCACGATGCATGCATCAACCATGCCCCTATCACGATACTACTAAATTACTCGGCTTACGATGGTTTGACGGACGTGACACACCTAGGCATTTTTGGAATTTCCGCATTTTCCAATATCCCCGAACTTCTTGTTATGTCCCCGTCCAACAAAGACCAACTCATTTCAGTCTTGGACTGGTCTCTTGAACAGCAAGATCACCCTGTTCTTATTCTTCTTCCGGGGGACGACGTAAAACAAGGTGTGGCACCTAAAGACTACTCGAATCTAAAATACACAACCGTAGAAAAAGGCGAAAAGGTCGCCATTCTAGCGCTAGGAGATTTCTTCAAATTTGGCAAATCTCTAAAAACCGCAATAGAAAAAGAATTGGGGTTCTCCCCGACTTTGATAGATCCCGTTTTTGCCTCGGTGGTCGATAAAGACACCCTTTCCGCATTAAAGAAAAACCATTCTATAATAGTCACGATCGAAGACGGAATTTTAGACGGCGGATTCGGACAAAAAATTGCATCTTTCTTTGGGAATTCCGATATAAAAGTCAAAAACTACGGACTTGACAAAAAATTCTACGACCGCTACAACCCCAAAAAGTTGCTAGAATCTCTCGGTATTTCAAATGATTCCATGATAGAAGATATCAAACTCATGCTAAAATAAATTTCTCCACATTATCATCATAAAAATAAAGAGCATATTTTAGGAATTATCCTAGAGTATGCTCTTTTTTACGTTTGTTTTTAAGTGGCTTATTTTGATTTTCAACAACAACCTTCATCTAATATATCCTACTTTATTTTGGTTGTTTTTTACAGTCGGGGCAAGTGATTTTTTATTTCATATCAACTTAGCATACACATCAAACGATGCCTCGTCAAAACAGCAAAATGTTATCACTATATCATAATTACTGTTCTCTTTCATCCAGTCTTTGACTGTTTTTATTGCGATTTTTGTCGCTTCCTCTATCGGATAAGCATAGATACCGGTCGAAATACACGGAAAACCGACACTGTGGACAGATTGCTCCATCGCAAGGTCTAGCGAATTTTTATAGCAGTCGGCTAAATGCTTTGCGGGATCACTGTCTACTCCGTATATCGGGCCTACTGTATGAATAACATATTTAGCCTTCAAATTATAGCCGTTTGTAAGTTTCGCTTCACCTGTTTTGCATCCGCCGAGAGTCCTGCATTCTTTCAACAAATTAGGTCCTGCGGCTCTATGTATGGCTCCGTCGACTCCGCCACCGCCTAAAAGTGTTTTTTTCGCCGCATTGACTATCGCATCGACGGGCAGTGTGGTTATATCACCCTTAAATAACTTGATCTCTTGCATAACTATTCCTTGTTTTCGGGTTTTTTATCCCTATAAAATCTTGCTCTCATTGCGTTGAGAATAGCAAGCACCGCAACACCGACATCTCCAAATACTGCGAACCACATATTCGTGATACCGATCGCCGACAAAACCAAAATCACTAGTTTTATAAGCAACGCAAATATGATGTTTTCATATACAATGAGCATTGTTTTCTTTGCTATTTTCTTTGCTTTGCCGATGCTCTTCAAATCGTCATGCATCAATACTATATCCGAAGCCTCTATAGCCGCATCCGAACCGACTCCGCCCATTGCGATACCAATATCCGATCTCATCAAAACCGGTGCATCGTTGATGCCGTCCCCGACAAAACACAGCACTTCGTCTTTACCTTTTTCGGCAAGTAGTTTTTCAACTTCTTCGACTTTATCTTGCGGTAAAAGAGATGCTTTGAACTCGGTGAGTCCGACTTTTTCGGCAACACCTCTTGCTATTTGCTCATTGTCACCGGTCAACATGATTGTCTTTGCACCAAACTTATTTAGTTCTTCAATAGCCTCTTTTGTTTCTTCTTTTATTTCGTCCGTAATGAGAATTGAACCTTTATATTCTCCGTCTTTTGCGACATATACGACAGTGCCGATTTCGTCTTCTTTGACATAGTCGATACCGTACTTTTCCATCATCTTGGCATTGCCACAATATATGGTATTATCCCCTCTTGCAATGATACCAAAACCGGATACGTCTTCTATCTTATAATCTTCTTCTATCTCTTCCCCGTACTCCGCTACAATCGATTTTGCGATAGGATGGTTGGAACCTTTTTCGGCAATTGCCGCAAGTCTTAATATCTCGTTTCGGGTTTCCGTAGGGGCGATTTTTGTAACCTTAAAGTTGCCTTTTGTCAATGTTCCCGTCTTGTCAAACACAAAGATTTTTGCTTTGTTGAATTGCTCTAAGTAGTTGCTTCCTTTTATTAAAATACCGTTGTTGGAAGCACCTCCGATGCCTGCAAAAAACGAAAGAGGTATTGATATTACAAGCGCACACGGACAAGAAACAACCAAAAACGAAAGCGCTCTATATAGCCACACGGAAGGCTCTTTTGTAATGATGCTGGGAATTATCGCAAGGAGTAGCGCCGTAATGACAACTATCGGTGTATAATATTTAGCGAACTTCGTAATAAAGTTTTCTGCCCTTGATTTTTTGGACGTTGCATTTTCGACAAGATTCAATATTTTCGATACGGTTGAATCGTAAAAAGCCTTTTCTACTTTTACTTCAATTGTTCCGCTGACGTTGACAGTTCCGCTTATTACATTGTCGCCGACTTGTACTTCGCTAGGCATTGACTCTCCGGTCAAAGCACGAGTATCTAGGGTAGAACGACCTTTTTCGACAACACCGTCGAGAGCGATTTTTTCGCCCGGTTTTACGACAATTATTTCACCGACTTGTACATCTGCAGGATCTACCGTTGTCACGACTCCGTCCCTATACACATTGGCATAGTCGGGACGCACATCCATAAGAGACGATATATCTTTCCTTGACTTGCCGACCGCATAGGACTGGAACCACTCGCCTACTTGATAAAACAAAAGAACGGCACACGCTTCGTCAAAACCTTCTACTTCTTGACCGCTTACACCTCTATATATTGCAAGTCCGAATGCGCCGAACGTCGCTACTACCATAAGGAAGTTTTCGTCAAGGACTTGACCTCTAAAAATATTCCTAATTGCATTCCAAATAACATCATAGCCTATAAATACATAGACGACAAAATATAGTCCGAAAGCAAGCAGCCAGCCACAATTCCCGTCTATTACTTCTGCAAGAGATTTGCCGATGGTTTTTGGCAAAACAAGTTTGTCAATAATCATCAAACAGAAGAATGCCGCCAATGCTATTATTATGCGAATTAGATTCCTTTTCTGTTTTCTTTTCATATTAAATATCCCATTCGAAATCGGGTTCTATTCTTCTGGCGACTTTTTTTGCCTTTTTCAAAACACTTTCATCTTCATAGTCGATGGTCATTTTTTGAGTGATAAAATTGATTGCACAAGAATTGACTCCGTCAACTTTTGCGACTGCTTCTTCGATTTTTCCGGCACAAACCGCACAATCCACTTCGATTTCATACACTTTTTTCATTTTTACGCCTCTCTTTTATTCTTTTATATGCGACAAAGCACATTCATAAATCTTGGATACATGGTCATCGTCTAGCGAATAAAAAACCTCTTTCCCACTTTTTCTTGTTTTTACAAGTTTTGCCTGTCTTAATATTCTCAACTGATGCGATATTGCCGATTTTGTCATATTTAGGCACGAACAAATATCGCAAACACAAAGTTCGCTAAACTCCAAACAACTCAATATTTTAGTTCTCGTAGAGTCGCCGAACACTTTGAAAAGTTCTGCAAGATCGCACACCGTTTCTTCGTCGGGCATTTGCTCTTTTATGCTCTCGACTACATCGACATGTATTGCCTCGACTTCGCACATCAAATCTTTTTCTGTCATTTTGAATCTCCGTTAGTTTTATAGTTGAACAACCATTCAACTATTATCAGTATAACCTCGGCATTCCCCTATGTCAACGATATAACATAAAAATTTTCAAAAATTTTCAAACCACGAAAACGAATTTTTGCTCAAACGATCTAATCTGCCAATAATATTACTAAATATATTTTATCTATAAATCAATATAAAAGTTCATAATCGGACTTTTTATTGGTGTTATAAAAACCGCAACAAAAAAGAAACCTAAATCAAACTTTGTTAGAGTTCGGTTTAGGTTTTATTTTGAAAATATACGGTTTTTCCTTGGGATTTTAACTTGATTATAGTTCCATTTGGCTTTTTATGTTGCCAATTGCCGTTGCTTCTATCGGCATTGCGACGACTTCTTTTTGGGTAAATTCTCTTGTAAACTCATTGACCAATTTATTGTTGGCTCCGCCACCTACGATATAAATTTTGCCGAATGTGCGGTTTTCGCATTTTTCCAAATCGTCAACTGCTTTTTTGTAGCCCATCGCCATAGATCTATATGCGCTGCGATACAAATCGCCCTCGGTTTTCGGGGCATCGAGGTTGCGACTTCCGAACCAATTTTTAATTTTCTCGTCCATATTTTCGGGCAAAGAAAAGTCTTTGTCGTTTACGTCAAATATACCGTCAAAATTGCTTTCGCTTGCAAGACGAGTCATCTCGTCAAAACTTCTGCCGAAAACATTTCTAAGACACACATTTATCCACATTCCGGTGATGTTTTTCAAAAATCTAAAATTCCCTACTCCGCCTTCGTTGGCGAAATTGTATTTCAAAGCATTTTTCGATACGTTTGCCGTTTTTATCTTTGCTCCGAGAATTGCCCACGTTCCGCTCGAAATAAGCACGCTGTCGTCTTCGTTGTCAACGGCATAAAATGCGCTCGCAGTGTCGTGCGAGGGGCAAAATCTAACAACGGTTTGACCACCGACCTCTTTTGCTATGTCGTCTTTGAGTTTTCCGACAACCGTCCCCGGCATACAGAGGGGCAAAAACATTTGACGGGGTAATCCTAGCATCTCGGCAAGTTCTAGGTCAAACTCTTTTGTTTTACAACTTACAAGTCCTGTTGTCGATGCTTCGGTATATTCTTTTTTAATGTTTCCGGTAAGCATATAACTAAAATATTCGGGCATCATAAGGAAGGTCGAAACTCCGTCTAGGCGACCGGCTTTTTTGTCCGCATATAGTTGATAAATCGTGTTGTAAGGTTGGAATTGTATGCCCGTATGCATATAAAGTTCTTCAAACGGAACCTTTTCATTTATCTCTTTTATCGGCTCATCCGTTCTCGAATCTCTATAAGCGTAGCAAGGCAAAACAGATTCTCCGTTTTTTATTAGAACATAGTCAACACCCCACGTATCTATTGCAAGGCTTTCTATGTTTCCGTATTGTGAAAATGCTATTTTTAGGCCGTTTTTTATCTCTCGGAACAATCTTTCCGTATCCCAAACAAGATGACCGTCTTTGTTGTCCATGTGGTTTTCGAAGCGGTGTATCTCTTTTGTTTTTATTTCTCCGTTTTCCTTCCAGCCGACAATATGTCGTCCGCTAGATGCTCCGAGATCTATTGCAAGATAATATTTTCTGTCCATAATTACTTAGCCTCAATTATTTTGTTTTTACTAGTTGTTTTTAGCCTACTTAAAAAGTGTAGCGACAACATTGCATTTTTCGTCTATAACATTATAATCGGCTTGCTCGCCCTTTTCAAATTTAGGAAGATAACATCCGATATATTTACGAGGAGATTCTGCTGCCATATAGACGGCTTGCTCTAATTTTATGCCATAGGACAACACGTTGCGCACCATTTGGTCGACACTTGTCACACTGCCTGCCAAAGCCGACATATCTGCAAGATAGCAAACTTTTTCGTCAGTCACGACGTCCTCGTCACCTAATTTGTATCCGCCTTTCGGCATGCCCGCACAAGACAAACTGTCAGACACTAAACATATACGTCTATATGTCTTGCATTTGAAAATGAATTCGAAAAGACGTCTCGAAATATGTTTGTTGTCAGCAATCACTTCCGCTGTCAAATCGTCAAAAGACAAACCGCACTCGGTCATACCAAGCACTCTGTCAAAGTTTTTATCTCTTCTCGACGTCGAACATGCACAGAATATATGTGTCACTCCGTCAAGTCCTTCGTTCATGCACTCTACGATTTGTGCGTCGGTGCTGTCGTCATGACCGCCTTCAACTTTTATGTCGTTTTCTATTAGGTACTTGACAAGTGGCAAAACATTGCGAGTGGCAGGGCAAAGAGTGACTATTTTTAGGTTGTCTTTTATCGAATCTAATACACTCAAATCTTCATCCAAGAATTCGGTGCGGATATTTTCGAGAGGCTGTGCGCCCTTTTTCTTCGGACTTATGTACGGCCCTTCGATATGCGCTCCGAAGAAAGATGCTCCCGACGGAGCAAACGAATATAGCGAATCAAATTGCTTTTTTAGTACATTAAGAGGAGTTGCGACGAACGTGGGGCAAACATGAGTGATACCATGAGAAAAATAATAATTGCTTAGTTTTTCGACTTTTTCTTGATCGACGGACGAAAAATCTACACCCATTGCTCCATGTGTATGAATATCAACATAGGCAGGACAAATATATAGTCCGGAATCATCTTGCGATTTTGTAATAGATTTTAACTTCCCCGACTCAACAACAATATCATAACAGTCGGTTGAAATTTCTCCGTTTAATACGGTCTTTACACCATAAAGTGTCGTCACTCCGTCACCATACACTATCGCTTTTCCGTTTTGCATTTTCGTTCTCCTTAAAAATACCGCACTCACAATTTTTGTAAGTACATTTTCTTATTTGTATTATAACATTTTATTTAATTTAGTTCTATACTTTTATGACTTTTTCAACGAACACAACCAAAAATTTTACACTTCAAGAAAAATCTCGATCCCAATTGACGATAGACGATCGCATTTTGGCATCAAAATCATAGACAATGTAGAAAAAAACAAAAATTTCAAATTTGCCCCTCTTGGGGGGTAAAAATGAAAATTTAACCGTTGTATAATTAAATCATGAAACAAAGCGGCCGACAAAAAAATTAAAATTTAGGAGAACTAATTATGAGTACAGAAATCAAATGCCCCAAATGTGGAACAATCTTCATGGTAGATGACAGCGAATACGCAACCTTGCTTGAACAAGTGCGCACCAAAGAATTTGATGCATCTATCAAAAAAGAAACAGACAGAATTATGCGAGACGTAAAAAAGGATGCCGAACTTCAAGCAATGAAAACGGCGGCGGAGAATGCCAACATAATTGCCCAAAAGGATACTTGTATCGCAGAACTCAACGCAAAACTTAAACACGAAAACGAGAGCCTTGCATATAAAATAGAAAAGGCTGTTTCCGAAAAAGAAAAAGAGATATACGAACTCAAATCTGCCATACAGATAAATGAAAATCAATATAACGAGTCAAAACGTTCGCTTATTGCTCAATACCAAAAAGAGTTGGACGTGAAAGACGAAACAATCGCATATCTCAAAGACTACAAAACAAAACTTTCCACCAAAATGATCGGCGAAAGCCTCGAACAACATTGCGAAAACAAGTTTAACGAAATGCGCATGGTTGCATTCCGTAACGCCGAGTTTGGCAAAGACAACGACACCAAAACCGGTAGCAAAGGCGACTATATCTATCGTGAAACAGCCGAAGACGGTACGGAAATTTTATCTATCATGTTTGAGATGAAAAACGAGATGGCAACTACCGCAACGAAACACAAAAACGAGCATTTCTTTGCCGAACTCGACAAAGATAGACGTGAGAAAAAGTGCGAATATGCAATTCTTGTATCCATGCTTGAACAAGACAGCGAATTATACAACACCGGCATTGTAGATGTTTCCTACAAATATGAGAAGATGTATGTTATAAGACCGCAATTCTTTATTCAAATCATATCTATTCTTCGCAATGCTGCCCTCAATTCGTTCAAATACAAGCAAGAAGCCGAAATTTATAAACGCCAAAATATCGATGTTACGAATTTCGAAAGCGCACTCACCGATTTCAAAGACAAGTTTGGAAAGAATTGTAAAGACGCATCCGACAGATTTTCTAACGCCATAGACGAAATCGATGCAACGATACAGCATTTGACGAAAGTGAAAGAGAACTTGCTTAAATCTGAAAAGCACATGACCGCAGCGGAACGAAAACTAGACGGCTTGACAATAAAGAAACTCACCAGCGGCAATGCCACAATGCAAGCAATGTTCTCAAAGACAAAACCCGTCGAAGCATTAGACGGACACGTTGAAGAAGACAATAAAAATTAGCGATCGGATAACAAATATAATAAAAAGTCTTTAGGGGATTATTCCTAAAGACTTTTATTTTTAATTTATTCTTTTATAATTCTACAATGTGTAAATTAAAGATCGCCATCAGTACAGTGTACAATGATTACTGTATGACTACCACCATAATTCCAATCGGGTTCTTTTTCAATAGCATTAAATTGTTCTTTAGTTCCAGAGTAATTTATAACTACATTAGACATATCAAAAGAGCCGGTATAAAATTTAGTAATAGATGTCGGAAGATTAATAATTATACCATTCTTACCACCACAATATTCAGACAAAGTTGATAACCCACCATGTTTTATTTCTTTGATTCCATCTGCCAATGTGATTGAATCAACAGCATTTTTAGCCCGTGTACCAAAGTTATCAGTTAAACCAATGACCGGTTTGCCATTATAATAAGCACCGACAACGATATTTCTATTAGTACAAGTTCCTATTCCTTTTACATAATAAGAAGTTCCGTCGTCACTTAATGTGTATTCAAGTCCTTGAGATGGCCATTCTTTACGTTTGTTATTTTCATAATACCAATAGTTACCAGATTCTGTTGGTTGTGTTTCTGAGTAGTAATATCTAGTCGCGGATACGAATTTATCATTTCTATCACTAATATTTACACTCCATTCAGTTGATGTACCTTTATAATAAACATATGTTAATCTTGTACAATCTTCGAATGCACTTGAACCTATTGTGGTTACGCTTTTAGGAATGACTATACTTGTTAAACTTGTACAACCATCGAATGCACTTTCACCTATTGTGGTTACGCTATCAGGAATAACTATACTTGTTAAACTTGTACAGCCATAGAATGCCCATCCACCTATGGAGGTTACGCTTTTAGGGATGTCTATACTTGTTAAACTTGTACAACCATCGAATGCACTTTCACCTATTGTGGTTACGCTATCAGGAATAACTATACTTGTTAAACTTGTACAGCCATAGAATGCCCATCCACCTATGGAGGTTACGCTTTTAGGGATGTCTATACTTGTTAAACTTGTACAACCATCGAATGCACTTTCACCTATTGTGGTTACGCTTTTTCCGTTATAAATAGAAGGTATAATTATATCAGCATCAGTACAAGTTCCTATTCCTGAAACAGAATATGAATTTCCATCAGTACTTAATGTATATGCAAGACCTTTAGATGGAATTACCCATACTTCTATTTCGTTATTTACATAATGCCAATACTTATTAGAAGTATCTGTTGGTTGTGTTTCTGCGTAGTAATATTTAGCAGCAGATACGAATTTATCATTTCTATCACTAATATTTACACTACATTCAGCCGATGTTCCTTTATAATAAACGTTTGTTAGATTTGTACAATCTTCGAATGCACTTAAACCTATTGTGGTTACGCTTTTAGGAATGACTATACTTGTCAACTTCTCACAACCCCAGAATGCATACTGGTTTATTATAGTCACGCTATCCGGAATAACTACGTTTGTTAAGTTTTTACAACGATAGAATGTAGAATCGCTTATAGAGGTTATGCCATTACCTATTGTCAAACTTGTCAAATTGGTGCATGATTGGAATGCATAATCAGCTATTGTAGTTACACTATCGGGGATTGTTACATTTGTTAATTTTTCACAACCCCAGAATGCATGATCTCCAATTGTAGTTACGCTATCAGATATGACGATATTTGCCAAGTTGGTACATCCGGAGAATGCATGTCCACCGATGGAAGTAACTTTATTTGTGATGGTAACGCTAGTAATTTTATCATTATAATAGGCAAAATAATCATTTATTTTATATGTTTCACCATTATAATCATTGGGTAATACTATTGATGTTTCATTACCTACATATTTAATTAGATAATTGGTTCCATCGTATGTATAGAATAAACATCCATCTTTATTTACTACGTCACTTGATCCCGATGTTTTGATATTTAATGCATAACAACCGGGATTTGAATAATATTCCGTTTTATCTATACTTGAAGATGATTTATTTACTATTTCCACTAAGCTCGTACATTCACATAATGCCAAATCACCTATTGAAGTTACACTACTACCTATTGTTACACTCGTTAAGTTTTCACAGTCATATAATACATTATCACCTATGGTGGTTACGGTATCGGGAATAACAACACTTATTAAACTTGCAACTTCTTTGAATGCATCCTTACTTATTCCGGTTACACTCTTTCCTTCATGTGTAGAAGGTATAACAAGATTAGCATCGGTACAAGTTCCTATTCCTTTTACATAATAAGAAGTTCCGTCATCACTTAAAACGTATTCAAGACCTTCGCTATAATATTTAATCTTTTTTACTTGATCTAATGTGATTTCTTGCGTTCCTTCTTCATCGGCAAATATTTTGTCACAAGTAGAACACTTATAATAAGCTTCTGTTCCATCGATTGCATAAGTTGCATCTACTTTTGCAACCTTTTCAATTGTGTGGACATGCGCTTTATTACATGTGACAAGTACAATTACCAATATTAGAATAATTATCAATAAACCTGCCGCTATTGCAGCTGCAATCTTAGTCCAAAAATAATTATTCTTTGTAAATGTGTTTTTGCATTTGGTTAAGAAATTTTCTTCTTTGTTTTCAGTTTGTTCGACGTTTTCTGTTTCTTCGACGTTTTCTGATTGTTCAACGTTTTCTGTTTGTTCGACGTTTTCAGTTTGTTCTTTGTTTTCTTTTTCTTCCATAATACAACTCCTTTTACCTAAATTTTATCAAACCAAAAATCAAATTTCAAGTGTGTAATGTTTATTTTTAATAAAATTAAAAATCGGCAACATCGCCGACCTTATATATTTGGTTATTAGTATTTCTCTAACACCTTATTCATACGACTTTAATTAGGTTTATTCGTTTCTTATATTTTTATATAGTGTATAAAAAAACATCCTGTAAATTCCTACAGAATGTCGTTTTTTGGTACTCCCGACGGGAATCGAACCCATAACTAACCCTTAGGAGGGGTTTGTTATATCCATTTAACTACGGAAGCCTGATTGGAATTGCTTTATAAAATCATAGTGATTTTCTAGCAAGTAATATTATTTTACTCGTTATAATCTACAAAATCAACAGTTTTGAGCAAAGCGAAGGTATTTGAAAAGGCGGTAGATTTACCGCCCTCTCTTTTTATGGTACGAACTTTACTTTGCCCCCCACGACTTCGTTGTAGAGTAAATCCATTTCGTAGAGTTTTTTCCATTTGCCGAAGGAACCAAATTTTCCTTCAACGTAGTCCATAAAGAACATATCTAGGTCGCTTGTCGGATTGAATCCATGTCCGCATAAAGACATAAATTGTATTATCTCGGTTTTATTTAGGTTGAGAAGTATTGAAAACCTATACACGTCTATTTTTGAAAGTGTTTTGTTGTCGTGTATTTTGTTTCTCTTGTGCGAATCATATTCCCTAAGTGTCTTGACCGGCAAGTCTTTCTGGATGCAATAATCTTCGACAAAATCATACGGATGGGCATAAGAACGTTTGTCGGCGGAAGTAAATTTAGGCGAAAATATATCATGAGGATTAATGTCGGATACAAAATCCATAACTCTTAAAAATGAGTGTTCGTTTTTTATTTCATCGCTTATTCTCCCGTTGAAGTCTATACGACTTTGGTTGAATCCGTTTCCAAAATATTTTCTATATATTTTCTCTTTTTTATCGATGCTTTTGTAGTCCTTTTTAGTGTCCGGCTTGCGATAAATAATTATGCTTGCATTGATTATTTCTTTTTTGAGTTTGTTTCCATTGTTTTCGAGTTCTTCCTCTTTTTCGGAAACTTCCTCCAAGACTTTTAACAACGTATCATAAGATTCTCCTTCGGAGTAGCCGTTGTAGCCGGCACCGATTAGAGGAATACCTATTTTTTTATAGCCTTTGCTTATCGCAAATTCTATCACCGATTTGTATGCATTATATAAGGCTATATTATCCTTGTCGTCTTTTGCCATCGGGGTTACTATGTGTAAGACATGTCCTACGGGTAAATCTCCGCCGTCAGTCTCAAACATGTATCCGTATTCCATATCCCTCTTGCTGTCGATTTGCCCTTTGATGTATTTTAGGTTGATTCCGTTTATGATCTCTTTACAAAGGGCTCCGTATTCCGCACCGTTTTTCCCTAAACTATTTACCAATACATCGCCTTTGTATTTGATTGCATTTTGGTATATTACCGAAAAAGACATTTTTTATTCTCCTTTTGTCGATCTCAATGTTTTTAAACTTCTTCGTCGACGAACGAGATACCTTTCGTCTTTTTGTCTTCGAGGCTCATCGCTTTGAACTCTTCGGTCAGTTCATATCCGATGACGTCCAAATATGACGCCATTTCCTCAAGCGAAATTTTGTCTTGTTGATACATTACATAAAGTCCTCCGATGATGTCTTCTTCTGAGCACCCTTGTTGTTTTAGTTTTTCGAATGTTTCTAGAAATCGTTCTTCGGTCATTATATCATCCATTTCGTCGTCGTACTGGATGCCTTTCGTCTTTTGGTCTTCGGGACTCATCTCTTTGAACTCTTCGGTCAGTTCGTATCCGAGGGTGTCCAAATACGATTCCAATTCCTCAAGCGAAATTTTGCCTTGTTGGAACATTACATAAAGTCCTCCGAGGATTTCTTCATCTGTTTGGCCTTGTTCTTTTAGCATTTTGAATGCTTTTTCTGCTTCTTCTCTAGTCATTTTGATTTCTCCTTGAATATTATTTTATCATTTTTTTTGATGGTTTTCAATACTTACATAATTGCTGCTTGGGTTTCCTACCATTCAACGACATCTGTTTTTTAGAAACTTTCTTTGTCTTTTAGGAATTTTTCTACAACTTTTCTCGGATTGCATCCGTTTACACTCTTAGGCAAATTGCCGATCGTTCCGTCCACCAGCCATGCGGGGACATCTTTATAAAATGCTTCCGCTATGGCACACGATATCGCCGAAGTCGTGTCGCAGTCGCCTCCGATCGAAATTGTCGTTCGCAAACAGTCTTCAAACGAATCGGATATCAAGAAACAATATATTGCTTGCGGGACGGTAACTTGACAGATTTCCTGATCGTGAAAATATGTTTTTCTGAGTTCTTCATAGTCAAAATCAAGACTATAATACTGCTCGACATATTTACGAATAAACTCTTTGTCTTTCCCTTTCCTTGCGTAATATATACACATTGCGGTCACTTCTGCTCCTTTGAGTCCTTCGGGGTGATCGTGGGTGACTTCGGTTACGGCTTTTGCAAGTGCTTTCACTTCTTCTTCGCTTTGTCCGTACCAACCGCACGCCGACACTCTCATCGCAGAGCCGTTGCCACAACTGTAATACGATTCTTTTGTGTCGCTATATAGCGCCCAATGGAAGAATCTTCCGCCGTACCCGGCATTGGGATATGCTCTTGCCCACTTTCTGAACGTGTCTATTATCGCATTGCGATCGTTTTCTTGACGATGTTGAAGTATGTCGCACACTGCTAGTGTCATAATACTGTCGTCTGTGACTTCAAAATCGTTGTATCTTATTTCAAAGTCTTTGGTTTTAATGTTGTTGAATTCGTACTTAGATCCTACCGAATCTCCTATTATTGCTCCTATCATGGCAATTCTCCTTGTTTTAATTTTTTTCGCCGGCTTTTGTTAACAATTTAATTATAATCTGTCTTTTTTGTGATTTTTGCCCCTGTAGGGGGGTAAATTTAAGAATTTTATTTTTTGTCTTTTTTATTTTGACGGGCGCATGTCTTCGTCTTTTGCAAAAAACTCATCTTTATCCCAGTTGTAAAAGGGTTTCTCTTTTATTTCCTCGATTTCTTGTATTTCGGAGTGATCGGGATAAAGTTCCCAACTCGTAAACAAGTTTTGACCGGAAAACGGGTAAATCCAACTCATCAAAATAGCATCTTTCAAATCACTGCGAACAACTACAAAATATTCGCAACATTTGTCAATTTTATATATTTCTCTTTGTCTTTCCATTCTTCGTTCACGATTTCGCATTTCGTTTTCCATTTTAATGGAATCTTCAATGTCCATGTGGTCGATCTTACTAAAATACGATTTTGCCTTCCCAAAATACTCTTCTTCTGTCATTCCTACAAAAAACTCTTTTGCGTATATGTCTTGTGCTACGATAATCATTGTGTGCCTCCTATAATATTTTTTATGCTGCTAAATCAAGTGTTGTGTGTTTTATGCTTCTGGAATATGCTTTGTGCGGTTTTACGTCATATCCAAAACTCATTCCGTAATCTTGAGATAATTTTTTGATGTATTTGGGAATTTTCTCAAGAGTTCTTCTTATCGGTTCGCTTTTGGCTCTTTTGAAGTTTCCTATGTCGTCAAGCGCAACACCGTTTTTGAAATATGCGTGATTGGACATATTGAATCTTTGTTCGAACAAATGATATCTTTCTCCGTTCATCTCCAAATAATACTCGTGTACATCGTTTTCTGTTGTTTTACAATAAATTTTTGCTTGCATGTTTGCCTCCGTTCGTGTTTTGTAATTTAACTATAACACCCCCGAATCGTCATTTTTACCCCCCTAGAGGGGCAAATTTAAAAAATTTCAAAATTTTCAGATTATTTTTTCTTGACTCTAAGTTTTTACAGATTTAACATATAATCAGTAGTACCCCTAGGGGGTATAAATCGAATAAGGAGAACAATATGGCATCCAAAGAATTGAGAGCCCAACAAAAAAATCGGCTCCTAAGAATTGAAGGACAAATAAAAGGTATCATCAATATGATGGACGAAGGCAAACAGTGCGGAGAGATCCTCATGCAACTGGCGGCAGCCGAATCGGCGCTAAATAGTCTGTCTCGCTCTATCATCAAATCGCACCTTACCCACTGCGTTGTATCGGCTGTCGAAGAAAACAGACCGGAAGTCATCGAAGAATTTGCAGAAATTTTGGATACATATATTAAATAGGAGAGAGATTATGAGTTCTAACAATAAAAATACTCCGTCTCAAGGAGCGACCATGTCATGTTGCGGAACGGCAAAAAAAGTCGTTGCCGACAAAGATCGAAAAAAATATGCTATTTTTAATGCCGTAAAACTCGGTATAAATCTTGTTCTGCTTGTCGCAAGTTATCTTCTTGCTCATTTTGCGGATGTCGTATATAAGGATGTTCCGCATTGGGTTATGCTTTTTTCTCCTGCATGGGTGACTATCGTTTGGTGTGGCTACCCCATCGTAAAAGGCGCAATCTTAAACCTATTAAAAAAGCGTATTACAACTTCGCTTCTAATAAGCGTTGCAATGATTTCTTCGATAGTTTTGGAATTTTTCATGGTTTTTGCACATGTTGACGGCGGAGGCCATGCCGGACACGACTATTTGTTTGCCGCCGGAGAAATAGCATTTTTGATGACTATCGGCGAACTCATTGAAGACATAACCGTAAGAAAAGCAAGAAAAGGTGTCGAAGATCTTTTGACTCTCGCACCAAAAACCGCTCTTCTAAAAGGCGCTGACGGAACTTTAACCGAAGTCCCCGTAGAACAAGTCGCCATCGGAGACATAGTCGTCATCAAACCCGACGAACAAGTATCCGTCGACGGAGAAGTCGTAATCGGGAACTCGGCAATAGACGAATCTGGAATCACGGGAGAATATTTGCCGAAAGACAAAACCGTCGGCGATCAAGTCTTCGCAGGCACAAGGAACGGTTATGGCTTACTTGAAGTAAAAGCCACTAAAACCGTTGAAAATTCCGTCGTCATGCGACTCATAAGACTTACGGAAGAATCTGAAAAAAATAAGGCACCGATTGCTCGTATTGCCGATAGATTCGCCGGCTACATTGTGCCTACCGCAATATCTCTTGCCATCATTGTTTTCTTTGTAGCAACCTTCGCATTGAAAGCGGGATATGTTCAAGGACTTGTCAGAGCCGTAACCGTTCTTGTGGTCTTTTGTCCTTGTTCGCTTGCATTGGCAACGCCTACCGCTATAGCCGCAGGACTTGGCAACGCATCTAGAAAAGGTGTCTTAATAAAAAGCGGACAAGCGCTCGAAATTTTGTCGTCGGTAAAAGCCGTAGGATTCGACAAAACCGGCACTTTGACAACAGGAAAACTGTCGGTAGAAAATGTCGTAAGTTTCTCTTTGGACGAAGAATATTTCAAAGATATTTGTGCAAGTTTGGAATCTGCTTCAAATCACCCAATAGGCGTTGCGGTATCCCAAATCTCAAATAAAAGATACCCTCTCGACAACATTGAGAATATTTTAGGGACAGGCATAAAGGGGACGGTTGACGGTAAAATTGTCGAAATCGTCAAGTATAAAAACAGCGGAGTTTCGTCTTCGGACATTGACAAAATCATCGACACCGGACTATCCGTCGTTGTCGTAAAAATAGACAACACTCCTAGCGGATATATTGTTTTGTCCGACACTATTCGTGAAACGTCTAAAGCCTCGTTAAAAGAACTTAAAGATGAAAATATAACCACTTTTATGGTGACGGGAGATAATTCTCGGACGGCAAAAACTATTGCAGATGCTCTCTCCATAGACGAAGTGTATGCCGAGCAACTGCCCGATGAAAAACTTGAAAAAATTGCCACAAAGAAAACTCTCGGCAGAGTCGCCTTCGTCGGTGACGGAGCAAACGATGCACCGGCATTGTCAACGGCAGACGTCGGTATTGCTCTCGGAGCCATCGGCAACGCAGTCGCAATGGATGTTGCTGATATATGTTTGATGGAATCGGATCTTAAAAAAGTCCCTAGCATAATCGCACTTTCAAGAAAGGTTATGTGGACCATAAAGTTTAATGTCACGATAGCCATGATAATCAACTTCGTCGCAGTCGGTCTTTCGCTTTTTGGTTTTCTCAACCCTGTTTGGGGAGCGCTAATTCACAACTGTTCGTCGGTGTTCGTATGCACTCACTCGGCTCTTATTCTAGGATATCGCAACAGAAAATAATTTAATAAAGGACATTTATGAACACAAAGTCGCTAACTTATAAACATACCGTTGTTTCGTGCTTTTTCGGATATATCGAACAAGCAATAATCAACAACTTTGCGCCTCTTCTGTTCCTTACTTTTCAATCTAGTTTCGGTGTCCCCCTAGAACAAATATCTCTTCTTGTTCTAATCAACTTCGGTACTCAACTTCTGGTTGACTTCGTATCATCTTTTATAACCTCCAAAATAGGTTATAGACCGCTACTTATCTTTTCTCATATCACTGCACTTTTAGGGCTTGTCCTTCTTCCTATACTCCCTAATGTAATCGGGAATTCTTTTGTAGGACTAGTTATCCCCACTGTTTTATATGCACTCGGTGGAGGACTCAACGAAGTCTTGCTAAGCCCTATCGTAGAGGCATGTCCTACAGACAACAAAGAAAAAGCAATGTCGCTACTCCATTCCTTCTATTGTTGGGGACACGTTGCGGTAATAGGCATATCCACACTCTATTTTTCCACAATCGGCATAGAGAATTGGGCATATCTTTCGTGGGCTTATGCAATCGTTCCGCTTATCAACCTTATCATATTTTCCATTGTTCCCCTTCCCGAAGTTTTGACCGAAGAAGAAGGAATGAGTTTCAAACAAATATTTTCCAACAAGATTTTCTATGTATTTCTTTTGTTGATGTTCTTGTCCGCAGCAGTCGAACAATGTGTCTCGCAATGGGTTTCTACTTTTGCCGAGAGTGCGCTCTCTATCGATAAGTCAATAGGCGATCTTGCAGGCACAATGGCATTTGCATTTTTGATGGGACTATCAAGATTCCTTTACGGAAAGTTCGGAGAAAAAATCAACCTTTACAAAACAATGCTTTTCTCGTCTATTTTGTGTCTTGTTTGCTATGTTGTAATTGCGTTTGTAGATAACCCTATAATAAGCCTTATCGCTTGCGGAGTGACAGGCTTTTCGGTGGGCATATTATGGCCCGGAGCATTTTCAAAAGGTGCAGAAGAACTCCCTAGCGGAGGAGCAAAAACTTTTGGATTTTTCGCACTCTTCGGAGATCTCGGTTGCGGAGTAGGACCAATGACTCTCGGTGTTGTTTCCGCTCGGTTTGGAGACAATTTAAGACTAGGTTTTATAGCAGGCATAGTCTTTTCCGCAATCTTGGTTATAATAATCTTAATGCTTCTTTTAAGACATATAAAAGAAAAAAGCAAAGCGCTTTAATTGCTTTGCCCATTTCAAAACTTTTCTAATCGGTTTATTTTAGGTTACCTTGTTTATATTTTTGGGGACTCAAACTCTAAAAATATATGCTTTATCTATTTTTGATTTCAAAAGGAACGGGGACACCCTTTTTAATCAAATACGAGTTTTTTCCCATTTTAAGAATCGGGATATCCGTAAGCGAATCGGAATAAACATTTTCAAATTCGGTAAATCCTAAAGCATTGAGTCTTGCGACCTTTTCTTCTCCTTTACAGTTTTTGCCCTCGGTTTCACCGGTGGCTATATCGCACTTTGTGGCAATCACCGTAGCGGTAGGGTTGACTTTATCAAAAAACGCTTTCACCAAAAATTCCGGAGATGCACTGCAAATCACGTCGTCTTCTTGAAGATTCCCGTCATAATAAGGGAAGTGTTCGTCCTTGTACTCGTCCCAAAATTCTTGTGCGATTTTCTCGGCATCTATTCTTTTCAAAACAGAAAATGCCTTGGTTTTGAAGGTCTCCGCAGACACAATTTTCAACCCCCAAAGGCAAGCATAAAATCCGGCTTTCAACAAATACGGAAACAGCGAAAACTTCTTCCTTACTATGTAAAACAAAAATAAAGAACCGGAATCTTTATAAAAAATAGTTTTGTCAAAATCGTATAAATTCATAATACAATTCTAACAAAACTATTATGTTTAGTCAAGATAGGCTTTTGGAGATTTTATTCCCACTCTATCGTTGCCGGCGGTTTTCCGGTGATGTCATAGACGACTCTGTTGACACCCTTTACCTCGTTGACGATTCTTGACGAGATTTTAGACAACACGTTATGCGGAATATCTGCCCAATCTGCCGTCATTCCGTCAACACTTGTTACCGCACGAAGTGCCACCGTATAATCATAGGTGCGTTCGTCTCCCATAACTCCTACCGAACGCATTCCGGTAAGAACGGCAAAATATTGCCATATTTCTTTGTCTAAACCTGCATTTTTGATTTCTTCACGGAAGATAAAATCAGCATCTTGTGCTATTTTTATCTTGTTTTTCGTAATGTTCCCTATTATACGGACGGCAATTCCCGGACCGGGGAACGGTTGGCGATTGACAAGATAATCGGGAAGACCGAGGACCTTACCAAGCACTCTTACTTCGTCCTTAAAAAGACTTCTTAAAGGCTCGATTATTTCCTTGAAATCTACAACAGACGGAAGTCCTCCTACATTGTGATGGCTTTTGATAACCGCACTTTTCCCAAGACCGCTTTCGATTACGTCGGGATATATTGTGCCTTGTACGAGATAGTCCACCTTGCCGATTTTTTTGGCTTCTGCGGAAAACACGTCTATAAAGGATTTTCCTATAATTTTTCTCTTCTTTTCGGGTTCTTTTACACCTTGCAACGCTTTCAAAAAATATGCGCCGGCATCAACTTTTATCAAGTTCATACCCATTTTGTCTTTGAATTCATGCATAACTTCATCGGCTTCGTATTTTCTAAGAAGACCGTGATCGACGAATATACATGTCAAATTATTGCCGACTGCTTTATGTAGAAGCGTAGCCGCCACCGCACTATCGACTCCGCCGGACATTGCACACAAGACTTTGCCGTCGCCGACTTTTTCACGAATTTTCTTTATTTGTTCGCCCGCAAAGTCTTTCATCTCCCAATCTCCGTCAACTTTACATACGGAATACAAGAAATTCTTTAATATTTGATTTCCTTGGTTGGTATGCACAACTTCGGGGTGGAACTGAACACCGTAAATCGACTTTTCGGTATTTTCAAACGCAGCGATTTCGCAATGATCCGTATAGGCAACTGCCGAAAATCCTTCGGGAGCGGTCGCCACTTTATCCATGTGACTCATCCAGCACACGTTGTGTCTATCAACACCTGCGAACAACACGCTCGGTTTGTAGTCTATTTCTTTTTTCCCGTACTCGCCTACGACTGCATGCTCTACAACTCCTCCGAGTTGGTGAGCGATAAGTTGCATGCCATAACATATACCGAGAATCGGCACACCGAGAGAATAAATCTCTTCTGTCACTCTAGGAACGTCCTCACCGAACACACTTGACGGGCCACCCGTAAAAACAATGCCTACGGGGTTGTAACTTTTAATTTTTTCTATCGACGAATTGGCAGGGATAAGTTCTGCATATACATTTAGATTTCTTATTCTTCTTACAATAAGTTGGTTGTATTGTCCGCCAAAATCTATAACAAGTACTGTTTGATTTTCCATGTTTTCTCTCAATAAACTTTAATATAACTTTCTCTTTCTGCACCGACAGATATATATCTTATTTTTGCACCGGTGTTTTCTTCTATAAATGCAACATATTCTTTGGCTTCTTTGGGGAGATCTTCTAGTTTTCTGCATCCCGAAATGTCCGTATGCCAACCGTCAAGATAGCGATATACGGGTTTTGCCTTTTTGAGTGCATCTCCGGACGGGAAATCTAGGGTTTCTTTGCCGTCAACTTCGTAAGCGACACATACAGGGATCTTTTCAAGGTAGGACAAAACATCAAGTTTTGTCAAAGCAATTTCGTCCGCTCCTTGCATTCTGATACCGTATTTAGAAGCAACCACGTCGAATCCGCCTACTCTACGAGGTCTTCCGGTTGCGGCACCGTATTCTCCGCCTGCTTCTCTCAAAGCATTTCCTTCTTCTCCGAACAATTCGCAAGTGTAAGGGCCTTCGCCTACACAACTCGAATAGGCTTTCATTATTCCTATAACTTTGTCGAGTTTTTTACCGGGGATGCCTGCTCCGATCGGGGCATAAGCAGAAATGGTCGAAGAGGACGATGTATAAGGATAAATACCAAAATCGATATCTCTAAGAGCGCCGAGTTGTGCTTCGAACATAATATTTTCGTTGTTATCGACAGCCGATGACAAATATACCGACGTATCGCAAATATAATCTTTGAAAGGCAATGCATAAGTTTTTAGATATTCCATCATATCCTCTACTTTGACGGGATCCGAAGAATATCCGCCTACAACCATGAGGTTTTTCCATTCGACAATCGGAGCAAGTTTTTCTTCAATCGAATCAAAATGAAGAATATCTCCCATTCTCAAAGTTTTTTTCATATATTTGTCGGCATATACGGGAGCAATTCCTCTCCTGGTAGAACCGAATTTTTTATCGGCAAGTCTGTCTTCTTCAAGACAATCTAGTTTAACGTGATACGGCATACAAATTGTAGCACGATCGCTTATTTTTAGATTTTTAGGGGAGATTTCTATGCCTTCTGCACGAAGTTTCTCCACTTCATTATATAGATGCTTTACATCAATAACCATACCCGTCCCCATAACATTGACGGTATTCTTTCTCAAAATTCCCGACGGAAGAAGATTAAGAATAACCTTTGTGTCTCCGCATATAACGGTATGTCCGGCATTGTTTCCGCCTTGATAACGGCAAACAACATCATAATCGGAAGAAAGAAGATCTACCATTCGACCTTTTCCTTCGTCGCCCCAGTTGATTCCTACAATCGCAGTAAGCATAATTGACTCCTTTTTATACGTTTATTTTTACAGTCAAATCAAGTTGACTTTTATTTTTTTCAAGTATCGGTTTTACAACGGTTTCGAGATAATTGGTCGTCTGTTCGACGGCACAACCTATATATGAATTGCCGTTAAGCACGTCCTTCAATTCTTCTTCGGTAATATCGAAATATTTGTTTTTGACAATTTTTTCAAGGACATTGTTGTCTGCACCTTCCGCCTTCATTGCTTTTGCCGTTTCAACCGAAATCTTACGTATTTCTTCGTGCAAAAGTTGGCGATCTCCGCCCTTTTCTACACAGTACATCAAAATATTTTCCGTAGCCATAAAGGGAAGTTCGTCGTCCAAATGTTTCTTCGCCATTTTGGGGTAAACAGTACCGCCCGACACTATGTTTATATACAAAGACAGTATGCCGTCAACAGCCAAAAAGGCTTCGGGAATAGATATTCTTCTATTGGCAGAATCGTCAAGAGTTCTTTCGAACCATTGTTGCGAAGAGGTAATTGCGGGATTCATGCAGTCAACGATAACAAATCTCGAAAGAGATGCGATTCTTTCGCTTCTCATCGGGTTTCTCTTGTATGCCATAGCCGAAGATCCGACTTGTTTTTCCTCAAACGGTTCGTCAAATTCTTTTAGATGCGAAAGCAGTCTAATGTCGGAAGAAAATTTGGCAGCACTTTGTGCTATTCCCGACAAAACCGACAACACATAATAATCTACTTTTCTCGAATATGTTTGACCGGACACCTCAAAACAACTGGGAAAATCGCACTTTTTTGCAATTTTATCTTCAAGCGTTTTGACCTTTTCTTTGTCTCCGCCGAACAATGTCAAAAAACTTGCTGCCGTTCCGGTAGTACCCTTACATCCGAGAAGTTTTAGATTTTCTAATTGGAAGTCCAAATTATTTAGATCCGACACCAAATCTTGTAGCCATAAAGTAGCACGCTTGCCTACCGTTGTCGGTTGGGCGGCTTGGAAATGAGTATATGCAAGAGTCGGCTCGTCTTTATGTTTGTAGGAAAATTCGTAAACCGCATTTATCGTATTTAGTAAGAGTTTTCTCACCCTTAAAAGTGCCTCTTTCATCACGATAATATCCGTATTGTCCCCCACATAACAAGAGGTTGCGCCCAAATGAATAATAGGAGCGGCTTTTGGACAAGCATCGCAATATGTTTTTAAGTGCGCCATAACATCGTGGCGGAGTTCTTTTTCATATTTGGTCGCTTTGTCGAAATCTATATCATAAATATGATCTTTCATTTCGGCAATTTGCTCATCCGTTATCGGTAAACCGAGTTCTTTTTCGCTTTCTGCAAGGGCTATCCAGAGTTTACGCCAAGTCGAGAATTTTTTATCGGAAGAAAAAATTCTTTTCATTTCGTCACTGGCATATCTCTTACATAAAGGGTTTTCGTAAAATTCCGACATTTTTATCCTCGTGTTGTTTTTTTTATTTTACTACTTTTCATCTGCTTCCGTCATCAATTTGCGACTATTTTTTTAACGAAGCATTTATTAATTCTCTAAACAACGGATGCGGTTTGTTCGGCCTACTCTTAAATTCCGGATGAAACTGGACACCTATAAAGAACTTACAAGCAGGGTTTTCTATTGTTTCCACAATGTAATCGTCGGGGGATGTTCCACCTATAACCAAGCCGTTTTTCCCGAGGATTTCACGAAATTCGTTGTTGAATTCATAGCGATGACGATGTCTTTCGAAAATCTCCGATTGACCATAACATTTGTGTAGCAATGTCCCTTCTTTTACTTTGCAGGGATATGCTCCCAGTCTTAATGTTCCGCCTTTTTGGACTTCGTCGCTTTGGTCGGGTAAAAAATCTATTACTTTGTGTTTACTTTCGCTGTCGAACTCTCCCGAGTTGGCATCTTTTAGCCCGCAAACGTTTCTCGCATACTCAATGACCGCTACTTGCATACCAAGACATATTCCTAAAAACGGCACATTGTTTTCTCTTGCGTATTTTGCGGTAGATATTTTTCCTTCTATACCTCTCTTGCCAAACCCTCCGGGGACCAAAATTCCGTCAATACCGTCAAAAATGTCTTTTGCATTGTCGTCGGTTACGGTTTCGCTATCAATCCACTTTATATTTACCTTGGCATCACTCCAATATCCGGCATGGCGCAGCGCTTCGGCAACAGACAAATATGCATCGTGAAGGGCAACATATTTGCCTACAATTGCAATATTCACTTCTTTTTTGAGATTGTTTATTCTCTCCACCATGTCGCTCCACTCTTTTAGATCGGCAGGTTTTGTTTCTATTCCCAACTCTCTACAAACGACTTCCGAAAACTTGTTGTTTTCTAGCATTAAAGGCGCCTCATACAAATTAGGAAGAGTGCGGTTTTCTATTACACAATCTTTTTTCACATTGCAAAAGAGTGCAATTTTGTTGAATATATTGTCTTCTAGCGGCTCATCGCATCTAAGAATTATAATGTTCGGACTTATGCCCATTCCTTGCAACTCTTTTACCGAATGTTGTGTAGGCTTGCTCTTATGCTCATCGCTTCCCGACAAAAACGGGACCAGCGTCACATGAATAAAAAGGCTGTTTTCTCTACCCACTTCAAGAGATATTTGTCTTACCGCTTCTAAAAACGGTTGCGACTCAATATCGCCTATCGTACCCCCTATTTCGGTAATAACAACATCGGCATCGGTTTCTCTGCCGACTCTGTAAACAAAATCTTTTATTTCGTTGGTGACGTGAGGTATTATTTGAACGGTAGAACCTAAATACTCTCCACGTCTTTCCTTATTAAGAACACTCCAAAAAACTTTGCCCGTAGTGAGGTTGGAATATTTATTCAAATTCTCGTCAATGAATCTCTCATAGTGTCCTAGATCTAGATCTGTTTCCGCTCCGTCTTCGGTTACGAAAACTTCTCCGTGTTGATACGGACTCATGGTCCCCGGATCTACGTTTATATAAGGATCAAGTTTTTGGGCGGCGACTTTAAGTCCTCTCGCCTTCAAAAGTCTCCCAAGAGATGCGGCTGTTATGCCTTTTCCAAGTCCCGAAACGACACCGCCGGTGACAAAAATATACTTTTTCATATTCTATCCTCCTTTTGCATTGTATTTATGTTTAGGTTCCCAAAATCAAATATTTTGTTTCCCTTTTCTTCGTTTTCGATTTTTCATTTTACTTTACGCAAAATAAAAAAGGGGCTAGAAGTCCTATAAGCCCGAAACGGCTTTCGGACTTCTATGCCCCTCGAAAACTCGTATTAACTCGTGTATTTTATCAACACATTTTTTCTTTGTCAAGAAATTTTTTATAATTTTTTATTTGATTTTTTATAAGCAAAATCACTCTTAAAATCTCAAAAAAATTCTTATTATTTTTATATAAATAATTGACAACTAAAGTTCATAAGAATATAATTCACCTATCTTTGAAAACATGACGGCATCTTGATTTTATCGGTGCCGTTTTCACTTAAAAGGAGAAATGTCAAAATGGATGCAATCGACAAAATCTTTGGCACAATGGTTTTTAACGATTCCGTAATGTCCGAAAGACTTCCAAAAGAAGTGTACAATGAGGTCTGCCTTGCAATCGAAGAAGGCAAGCGACTCGATCTAGAAACCGCCAACGTCATCGCAAGTGCAATGAAAGACTGGGCAGTCGAAAACGGAGCAACACACTACACGCACTGGTTCCAACCTATGACCGGAGTCACCGCCGAAAAGCACGACAGTTTTATTTCTCCCGACAAAAACGGCTCTATTATTATGGAGTTTTCCGGAAAAGAACTTGTCAGAGGCGAGCCGGATGCATCAAGTTTTCCGTCCGGTGGTCTTAGAGCCACGTTTGAGGCAAGGGGCTATACCGCTTGGGATCCCACGTCTTATGCTTTCATAAAAGACGGCATTTTGTGCATCCCGACAGCCTTTTGTTCGTATGGCGGCGAATCTCTTGACAAAAAAACACCGCTTCTTAGGTCCATGGAAGCCATCAACACCGAAGCACTCCGCATATTAAAACTATTTGGAAACAACTCGGTAAAATCGGTCAAAACCACCGTCGGACCGGAACAAGAATATTTCCTTATTCCGAAAGCCCTTTTTGACAAACGAAAAGACCTTATTTTCACAGGGCGCACTCTTATCGGCGCACGTCCTCCCAAGGGACAAGAACTAGACGATCACTATTTCGGTGCAATCAAACCCCAAGTTCAAGAGTTTATGAAAGACCTAAACGAAGAACTCTGGAAACTAGGCGTACTTGCAAAGACCGAACACAACGAAGTCGCTCCGTCACAACACGAACTTGCCCCCATTTTCACCACGACCAACATCGCAACAGACCACAACCAAATCACAATGGAAATGATGAGAAAAGTGGCGAAAAAACATGGTATGGTTTGTCTTCTTCACGAAAAACCTTTTTCCGGAGTCAACGGTAGCGGTAAACACAACAACTGGTCAATGACGACAGACACCGGCATCAACCTTTTGGAGCCGGGCGAAACTCCTTATGACAACGCTCAATTTCTATTGTTCCTGACCGCCGTCATCAAAGCCGTTGACGAATATCAAGATTTGTTGAGAATATCGGCTGCATCCCCCGGAAACGATCATCGTCTTGGCGCAAATGAGGCTCCTCCTGCGGTTGTTTCCATGTTTTTAGGCGACGAACTTACAGAAATTCTCGAAGCCATCGAAAAAGATTCTTCTTACAGCAAGAAGGAAAAAGTCAACATGAAAATAGGTGTACATGTTATACCTAAATTCCCCAAAGACACGACCGACAGAAACCGTACATCGCCTTTTGCATTCACAGGCAACAAGTTTGAATTTAGAATGATCGGTTCCTCTATGTCGATTGCCGAAGCCAACATTACCCTAAACACCGCCGTAGCCAATGCCTTAAAAGAATTTGCCGACGAGTTGGAAGGAAAACAAGGCCGTTTTACCGAAGCGCTCCACGACCTAATCAAGAAAAATATCACAAAACACAAGAGAATAATTTTCAACGGCAACGGATACGATGACGAATGGATAAAAGAAGCGACCGAAAAGAGAGGTCTTCTCAATCTAAAATCTACTCCGGAGTGTCTTCCTTATTTAGTGTCCGACAAAAACATAAAATTGTTCGCATCCTTTGGAGTTTTCTCCGAAAAAGAATTGCGTGCAAGATACGAAATCATGCTCGAAAACTACGTAAAAACCATCCACATAGAGGCTCTTACATTGATAGACATGATCAACAAAGACGTTTTGCCGGCAGTATCGACTTATTCATCCAACCTTGCTAGCACCATTATTAAGAAAACTTCGGTTTCCGATAACATTGACTGCTCTTACGAAAAATCCAGACTCGAAAAAATCTCGTCTATCGAATCTACACTACTGACAGAAACCGACAATCTATCACATCTTTTGGATGCAACATTTTCCGACAGCCAAAAAGAAGCCGAATATTATCACGATTTCGTATTTATGAAAATGCAAGAAATTAGATCTTATGCCGACAGTGCGGAGTTGATAATGCCCTCCTCTTTGTGGCCTTATCCGTCGTATGCCGATTTGCTTTTCGGAATAAATTAACAACAAAAATAAAGGTCGCATCAAAGCGACCTTTTTTATTTTCTTACAATTATTTCCGCCGTTGAACAGGGATCGTCTCTTATTATCTCACAGTTTTCGGGAATTATAATTCTGCCGGATTTCGGGTTTTTAATACTCATTATATTCGATGTAAGAGTTGCATCAACCTCGGATTTTTCAAAAGCCAAATCGCAATTTTCGGTTTCGCAATTTATCAATTTTAGATTTTTACAATAACAAAGCGGTTGTGTTCCTATTATTTTGCAGTTTTCTAGTGTTAGACCGTCGGAATACCACGACAAATATTCACCTTTTATAATAGAATTTCTCACGACCACGTTTTGCGCATGCCAAAAAGCGTCTTTTGTATCGAACACACAGTTTTCAAACACCGCATTTTTTATATATTGAAAAGAGTATTTTCCTTTCATTTTTACGTTTTCGAATCTAATATTTTCGGAACGCATGAGGAAATATTCGCTTTCTGCGGTAGTATTAAAAATTTCCAGTCCGTCAACCGACCACCCGAATTCGGGTGAGATAATATCCGTATCGGAGATTTTTACGTTTTTGCATTCTCTCAAGGCTTTTATTCCGTGCATTTTGGTCGAATTTATCTCAATGCCGTTTGAATACCACAATGCCGCTCTACAAAGATTGGTCATCTCGGACGAAGATATTTTTAGATTGTCGTCATGCCAAAACGGATATCTCAAATTGAAAAAACAATTCTCCGCAACAATGTTTTTACATTCCTTGAAGGCACTCTCTCCGTCCCTCGGACCGTCAAAAGAACAATTTTTGACAGTCACGTTTTCTTGTCCGTACAAAGCACGCTCTTCGTCAAAGGACTCGTTTTCTATAATTTTCATATTTCACCCTTGTCTAGTTTATCGATTTACCTGTTTCGTAGGCTAGTTTCAAATCATTTTCTTTATTCAAAATGGCGTTAGGCTCGTCCACTCCGCCGGAGAATATCGCACCTTTTAGTTTTGCTTTATCAAAGCACTCTATCCATCCTTCAAGTCCTCTTACCGCTCTTTCGTCTGTATCGGACACAGTGTCTGCCGCAGTTGACAGAATATAAATATCTCTAAACTTATAATCGGATGAATAAAGCGAATTACAGCGATCTATCAAAGTCTTCATTTGTCCGCTCATTTCGTAATAGTAAATAGGTGTTGCCCATACTATAACATCTGCATTTTTCATTTTTTCGGCAATTTCTATTGCATCGTCTTTGATTACGCAAGCGCCCTTTTGCTGACACAAAAGACACCCCGTACAAAAGGCAATTTTTTTGTTTTTTAGACTTACCGCTTCTACAATGTTGCCACCGTCAACGGCTCCTCTCATAAATTCGTCGGCAAGTTTGTCGGAGTTGCTTTTGGCTCTCAAACTTGTTTTTATTATCAAAACTTTTTTGCTCATATCTTTACCTCCGATATATCATTATATTCTCAAAATATTATAATACCTCAACCGAAGTTGAGGTCAAGAATCTTTCTTATTTTTTATAATATTTTTTTGAAAATTTTTGCAAACTTTTAATTACACTTGGTTTACACATGTAGAATAAATCTCGTGCAAAATTGCCCAAATTACGGTTTTTAGGTTCTTGATTTTTATTTTTTGGATACCTTTACTCCGTCTTTTGTATCTAAAACCATATAACCTTTTTGGTCTAATTCATTTCTTATCTCGTCTGCCAATGCGAAGTTTCTTTCTTTTTTGGCTTGAGTTCTTTTCTCGACAAGTTGCATTATTTCTTCGGGGACGGCGCCTTCCTTTTTCTTATCTACAAATTCTATAAATTCTTTTGCGTCTTTTGTAAAAAGTCCAAGTAGAGCATAAACTTTTCTTATCTCTAATACGTCCGCTTTTGCACTTAAATCGCCGTTTGCAATTTTCTTTCTTATGGTCTTGAAATATCCATACAAATTTGCAAGCGCTCTCGACGTGTTGAAATCGTCATCCATCGCAGTGTCAAAATCTTCGTTTATTTTTAGTTCAGAAGGGAGATTTTCTCCTTCCATACTTTCTACTTTTTCTACGACCTTATAGAAGTCGTACATACTTTTTTCGGCTCCGTCAAAGACTTCATCCGACAAATTTATATCGTTGCGATAATTGGTAGAAAGCAAAGCAAATTTAATCGATTCGGGGGAATATTTGTCGAGGAGATCTGCTAAAAGTAGGCTATTTCCCAAAGACTTGGACATTTTTTGTCCGTTTATTTTTATAAGTCCGTTGTGAATCCAATATTTTGCGAATTGCTTTCCGGTAAGGGCTTCGGTTTGGGCAATTTCGTTTTCGTGATGAGGAAACACCAAATCTCTTCCGCCACCGTGAATATCGATTTGTTCGCCGAAGGCAACTCTATTCATGCACGAGCATTCTATATGCCACCCGGGACGACCTTTGCCCCACGGACTGTCCCACGAAATTTCACCGGGTTTTGCAGATTTCCAAAGAGCAAAATCTAGCGGATACTTCTTTTCTTCGCCAGCCTCTATTCTCACGCCTGCAATCGCATCGTCAAGGTTTCTGTTGGAGAGTTTTCCGTATTCTTTGAACGATTCTACGGCAAAATAAACATCTCCCGACGGAGTAGAATAAGCATGTCCCGTTTCTATAAGTTCTTTTACGAATTCAATTATGTTTTGAATATTTTCGGTGGCTTTTAGCCATATATCCGGATCGTCCACTTCGAGTCTTCTCATCTCATGATCAATTTTTTCTATCATCATTTGAGCATATTTGTCGGCAGGGATGCCCGTCCTTATGCTTGCCGCTATAATCTTGTCATCGACGTCGGTATAGTTTCTCGCATAAGTTGTGGAAAAACCTTTTTTATTTAGATATTTGCGAATAATGTCATATATTAGTGCTTGAAAGGCATGCCCTATGTGAGCCTCGCCCGATACGGTTATTCCGCACGCATACATCTTTACGTATGGCGGATTAATCGGCTCAAACACTTCTTTTTGTCTTGTAAGCGTATTGTAAACTTTTAGCATATCAGTCCTCGTTTTTAGGGTTTTCTTCTATCAAATTGTCTTCGTTTATCGAAATACTGTAGTGGCAAGATTTTATGCCGATTTTTTCTTCGAGAGCAATTATTCTCTCATTAAGTCTTTTGACTTCTTCCATCATAGGATCGGGGAAATGGGTTTGGTCCATGTAATCGATTTTCTTGCCGAACATTCTCACCACTCGTCCGGGGACACCTACCACAGTAGCATGCGACGGAACATCTCTTAGCACAACCGAACCTGCACCTATTTTTACATCGTCGCCGATTGTGACGGGGCCCAAAATCTTGGCACCTGCCGAAATCATTACGTTGTTGCCGATAGTGGGATGTCTTTTGCCTGTTTCTTTGCCGGTGCCTCCAAGCGTCACACCTTGATAAATGGTGACATTGTTGCCAATCTCGGCAGTTTCGCCGATGACCACACCGGTCCCGTGATCTATAAATATGCCTTCGCCTATTTTGGCGGCAGGATGAATATCTATACTATACTTTTTTCTAGCCTTATACGACAAATATGCCGGCAAAAACTTAAACCCTTTGCCCGTAAGCCAATGAGCCATTCTATATAGTTTTATTGCCTTGAACCCGGGATATGTAAACCAAACTATCCATTTAGAATTGGCTGCCGGATCTCTGTCAACGGCGGCTTGCAAATCTTTTTTAATATTATCAAACATTTTTATCTAGATGCACGACGTTTTTTCTTTTTTACAGGGGACGGAGTCGGCGGACGGTTGCCTGCAGGCACGAACCCCGGTAATTTTTGGTCTTTGTTGCGGAAGATTTTTGGAAGTATCAGCATTATTACGCCAACCGCCAGACATATCATAACCGGAATGTTCACCGATATTATCGCCGTTTCGTTTTCCATAAAACTTGTCAGCGACATTGAAAAGTAATTTTGTAAACAATAATCACTCGAAAGTCCATAAGGAATTGCCAAAAATGCCGGCATTATCAACGCAATCAACGAGAAAATTATCAACAGTATCGCATAGACGTGGAGTCTTCTTCCCGTATATGTAAACAAACTAAGCACCGATGAGAGAAGTCCTACCACAAGGCAAAGTCCTATGCCCACATAGGAATATAGCGTAGCATAAACCGAAATACAATAAATGATTTTATCCTTTTCGTACTGTCCTTCGCTATTTTTCTTTATTTGAAGATAATCGCTCTTTTCAAAAATAAATCTTGCATAGAAAGCATCTGCTCCGTCGATTTTCTCATTGTTTTTGATAGCAGAAATATCATAAGCCGAAAAAGGTTTTGTTTGGACAAGTCCTTTTATAATATCCGCCATTGTTATATCAAGGGTTTGAAGACCGAGTTCTCCGTATAATCTTACTACACCGGGGGCTTCTTCCTCGCCGTCCGGAATATACGGCTCATACAATCTTTCTTTGCCTTCCATATAGGAGCCTTGGGGGAAATCTCCGTCGTTTTCTACCAAAAAGTCAAGAGTGTCTTCGCCCAGTTTATACGAATATAGCGAAACGACATTGATTCCCGATAAACTTGATGAAATGTTTTCAACCGTAGAGGATGGGAAAATCAACGAGAAAAAGAGTATTATCACGACAAGCGCAATAAACACGATATTTATTATAGGGAGCGATACTCCGTAATAACGAGTCTTGCGAAAATACTCGTCAAATCTAAAATCCATTTGATCGTAAGCGGACTCTCTTCCTTTTACGTTCGTGTTTTGAGTTCTAACTCCGGCACGTTTTAATTTTTTATACAAATCTTCACTGCCGTAATTTCCGGAATATAACTTCTTCTGGACATTTTGATAAGCCTTTTTCTTATCTTTTAGTCTAGCGGTGTGATTGGGAGAACTAGAATCGGCAATTTCACGATCGATTTCTTTTATTTTGTCATTGACTGCATACAAAAGCATCGACTCGTCACGCTGTTTCCAAGAGTTCGAGTTGGCTTCGAGATTTTCTTGTCTTACAGCCTCATTTCTAGAAAGAGTCTTTTGGTTTGCCTTCTTTGATATTTTGTTGGTTTTCTTTTTATCGATCTTTTTTTCTGCCATAGCAAATTTTATTATACAATTATTTTAATTAATTGTAAAGATTAGTTTTCTAACAATAACCTATCTCTTATCTACAACGTAATTTTTTTCAAATTCATTGTCTGTAATGTGAGTGTCCGAGCATCTCCAAAACTTCATAATAGGACCTTCGGGACTACCGCTAAAATCATTTTCGGTAATGAAAACTCTGTCAACACCCGTCATATCTACGGCGAAGTTTTTGCCGTTCACGACGAAAGAATTTTCTTTAATCAAAATATCTTTGTGTACGGGACCTGCAAATTCTTTTGTTTCGGGTTTTACTCTGACTCCGGCATTGCCACATTCCAAAAATTTATTACCGGTAATCGTAATGTTTCTGACAGGGCCTGACTCAAACCAACTGTTGGCATCGTCTGCTATAAGCACTCCGCTCATTCCTAAATTTTTGAAGGTGTTGTCGAGAATATTAACTTTGCCTCTCGTGGACACCAAAACGCCTCTCGTCGATATTTTTGCCAAGTAATTTCCGGCATAGAACAAATCGGGGTTTGTTGACAAATTCTCAATTACGGTTTCTAAACTATTTATTTCGGGAACCTTATCTAGCACAAGCATAAGAGTGTATGCATCTATCGGCACACAGTCCAATACTTTGGAAGTCCCCACGTCTAGCAAGGTTTTCTTGTTGACAAAAGCAACTTCGTCGCCCTTTTCGAAGGGGTTGAAACCGTATGTTTCTCTATGAGCGAATTTGACGGTAACCGAATCTCCGTCCACCGATTGAATGGGGAAGTTGATGCCGTGGACATTTATTCCGTCATCGTTGGCGCCTTCAAAATAACTATTGCTTACGAGTATTTTTCCTCTGCACATATTGAAGTGCAAAAAGTCTGTTATCGATGCAATTATTCTTCCGGAATTTTTGTCCGGAGCAAAACAGCAATAATCAAGAGATATATCTTTGCTTTCTTGTGCAACAAGTGCATGCGACATGTTGAATCTTTGGACAACATTTTCAAGATAAACTCCGCTTGATCTGTTTACGACGATTCCGCATTCGAGTCTTTTTGTATTGATAATTGCATAGGTCGTGCCGACTTCTACAGGGGACGGCAAATAATAACTCACCGAGATTTTACCTTTTCCGTTTTCGGTAATTTTTCGCATGTTTTTGAAAGGATGTAGTCCGCCTCTCATCTTACCGTCTTTTTGACGAGGAATATATCCGGCAATATTTTTGTCTTTTATTCCCGAAAACGTCCAATTTTCGCCTTTGAACATGATGTCGTTCCCGACTATTTCATAATCACTGTCTTCATGAACAGTAAAGTCGGCATGCAAAAAACTTTTTGCGGTACATGTTATTTCCGAACAATATGGTGGACGTTTATGATCTATCTCAACATTTCTAATTCTTATTTTTTCGCATTGGTCTATAAATATATGCGTCATTGCACCGTGATACATAAGTTTTGAATTGCGGAAATCAAACTCTACGTCGCTAAGTCCTCTAAATATCAAACCAAATGTGTGTATCGGTGTAGCCGAATCTTTTTCGCTCAACGTGTTTGTGATATAAAACAATTCTTTTTGTGCGGTTTCCGCATAAATATCGTATGTTCCGGTCTCGAATTCTACGGTCACTCCGCCTTTTTCTTTCTTCAAACTCTCTATAAGAGCAACCAAATTCTTGGCATAATCTCTTCCGTCATTCGGCAAAATTCCGTATGTCTTGGCTAAAATTGTTTTTCTTTCCATCCTATTCTCCGAAAAGTCTTATTTTTATACATAATACCACAAAAATCACCATATAAACAAACATTATACCCTACTATTTTTCTAATTTTTCAACCACACTCACTCAACTCTATTTAATCACCGTTTTTGTGGATAACTTTGTGCATAACTCCACAAATTGTGTACAACTTCCACTCTCCTTTTCACTTTTTTCTTTCTTGTATATCCTTATATAAGGTTTAGGATCCCCATCACAACAATCCCAAATTAAAACAAAAACAATTCTCTTTATCGCCACAATTTGCATATTGCTTTTTATCAAAATTTTTGTCGGCGAGATTATCTCTTAATGTTGCGACACGATTTGAGATAACATGAAAAAGGAGCGATTTCGCTCCTTTTTCTTTTCTATGGTTTTAGTAATAAATGTTATGGTTTTAGACGTTAAAGCGGTAGATTACGACATCGCCGTCTTGCATGACATAGTCTTTGCCTTCGCTTCTAACCTTTCCTTTTTCACGAGCGACGGTCCAACTGCCACACTCAACAAGAGTTTCATACGGGACGACTTCTGCTCGTATAAAACCTCTTTCGAAGTCGCTATGTATCTTGCCTGCCGCCTGAGGCGCTTTGGTACCTTTTTCTATTGTCCAAGCACGAGTTTCCTTTTCTCCTGCCGTAAGATAACTTATAAGTCCTAGAAGTTCATAACAAGCAGCGACCATCTTATCAAGACCTGATTCTTTTATGCCGAGTTCTTCGATGAACATTTGCGCTTCTTCTTCGGGAAGTCCTGCTAATTCTTCTTCTAGTCTACACGACAACGCAATAACTTCCGAGTGGTCGGCTTTTGCATACTCACGGACCTTCTTGACGTTTTCGTTGGTGTCCTCGTCGTCATCTTCGCCAATGTTGGCGCAATAAATAACTTTTTTGTCGGTAAGCAAAAATTGTTCTTTTATAAGTTGTCTTTCTTCGTCGGTCAAATCTGCGCTACGAGCAGGCCTACCTTCGTCAAGTACATTCAAGACCTTTGTAAAAGTGTCTATTTCTGCTTGGTACTTTTTGTCTCCCGATTTGAGAGCCGTCCTCGACTTATCTATACGGCGAGTTATCGTTTCGATATCGGCAAGGATAAGTTCGGTGTTGATGGTCTCAATATCTCTTATCGGATCTATCGAACCGTCAACGTGAGTAATGTCCGGATTTTCAAAACATCTCACCACGTGAACTATCGCATCCACTTCTCTTATATGTGATAAAAACTTGTTTCCAAGTCCTTCGCCCTTGGATGCACCTTTGACAAGTCCTGCAATATCGACGAACTCTATCGTCGTGTAAACCTTGCTCTTGCTGTTGAAAAGTTTAGTAAGCGCATCTACTCTTTTATCTTTGACAGCCACCATCCCGACATTTGGTTCAATTGTACAAAACGGATAATTTTGTGCCATTGCCCCTGCGTTGGTGATCGCATTAAACAACGTTGATTTCCCTACGTTAGGAAGTCCTACTACGCCTAACTTCATGTGATTTCCTCCATGAATATAAATTATTTTGTTAGAGTTTAGGGTGCCTTGTTTTAGTTTTTAAGCACCCAAACACTATTCTTTTGTCAAAAATATAGCCTTGGCTTGCAAGGCTATATCTTGTTTACTTGTTTTCTTGCTCTTCGCTATTTGTTTGTGTTTCCACCGCTTCGACGGGCTTTTCTACAATGTTGCCTTCTTCATCGAATTCATCATAACTTGCCTCGTCGTCATGCGGAGTCAATGCCATTGCCATAACTTTGGCATCTCCTCTTTGACGCATTACGATTACACCTTGTGTTGCACGTCCGGTCTTTCTGATTTGTTCGGCTTTGATTCTAATCATTATTCCGGAATTGCTGATAATGATAAGGTCATCTTCGGTAGGATTTACAAGTTTTTGGTTGACGATTCTTCCGGTCTTTTCGGTAAAGTTTCCGGCTTTTATACCTTTTCCGGCTCTACCTTGCAAACGATATTCGTCAAGCGAACAACGTTTTCCGTATCCGTTTTCGGTGATCGTAACAACTTCTTTTGTTTCATCTACAAGAGCGATATCGACGATCTCGTCATCTTCTTCAATTTTCATTGATTTTACGCCCATGCTGTCTCTACCGGTAGATCTTACTGCACTTTCTGCGAATCTTATACATTTACCGGTTGCGGATGCCATCATTATTTCGGAATTGCCGTCCGTCTTCAAGACACCGACAAGTTCGTCACCTTCGGCAAGTGTTATACATCTCTTGCCGTTGGCTCTAATCTTCTTAAATTCCGCCATGTCGGTTTTCTTGATAAGGCCTTTCTTTGTCGCCATCACAAGATAACCCTCTTGATATTCGGGAAGATTAAGTAGCGAGGTTATTTTCTCTCCTTCGGACAAAGGAAGTATATTTATAATGGCTCTACCTTTCGAGGTCTTTGTGGCCTCAGGAATTTCGTATGCCATCAAGAAATAAACTCTACCGAAGTTGCTGAAGAACAATATTCCGTCATGGGTATTTGTCGTAAATATAGCCGATACGAAATCTTCTTCCTTAGTCTTGTGTGCAGTGACTCCTATTCCGCCTCTGTTTTGAACTCTATATTCGTCAACGGGCAATCTCTTGATATATCCGCCGTATGTCATCGACACAACAACGTCTTCTCTCTCGATAAGGTCTGCAATGTTGATTTCGGAAGAGTCGTAAGATAATTCGGATCTTCTCGGCACACCGTATTTTTCTTTGATTTGGATAAGATCTTCTTTGATAATTGCACGTACTCTTTCGGGTTTTGCCAAAATATCGTTGTAATCGGCGATTGCGGCACGAAGTTCTTCGAGTTCTGCACGAAGTTTTTCTACTTCGAGTCCGGTTAGCGCACGCAGTTTCATTTCGACGATAGCGGCTGCTTGCTTGTCGGAAAGACCAAATTTTTCCATCAACTTCGTCATTGCCTCTTTCGTGTCGGCAGATGCTTTGATTGTTGCGATAACTTCGTCAATGTTGTTTTGTGCAATAACAAGACCTTCGACGATATGTTCTCTTTCTTTGGCTTTTTGGAGATTATAGCGAGTACGTCTTTCTATAACGTCTATTTGGTGAGCAACGTACGCTTCAAGCATTTCCTTCAAGTTGCATATTTTGGGCGCTCCGTTGACCAATGCCAAGAAAATAATACCTTCTTTAACTTGTAAAGACGTTTGTTTATATAGAGAATTAAGAACGACTTGTGCCGAAAAATCTTTCTTCACGTCAATAACTATTCTCATACCGGTACGGTCGGAGTGTTCGTGAATATTGGATATTCCGTCAAGACGTTTATCTTTTACTTGTTGGGCGATATTTTTAAGCATATCTTCCTTGATAACTTGATACGGAATTTCCGTAACAACGATACTTTCTCTGCCGTTGTTTTCCTCAATTTCGCATTTAGCACGTATAACAACACCACCGTGACCGGTGCGATATGCTTCTCTTACCGCTGCTCTTCCTAGAACAAGTCCGCCCGTAGGATAATCGGGAGCAGGTATGTATTGCATAAGTTCGTCTATCGTAATATCGGGATTGTCGATGAGGGCTACCGTTCCGTCCACTACTTCGGACAAATTGTGCGGAGGGATATTGGTTGCCATACCGACTGCGATACCTTCGGTTCCGTTGACCAAAAGGTTAGGGAATCTTGCCGGCAAAACTACCGGTTGAAGAAGAGTATCGTCATAGTTCGGGTAGAAATCGACGGTTTCTTTGTCTATATCTTTCAAGAGTTCGGCGGCGATTTTGGAAAGTCTTGCCTCCGTATATCTCATTGCTGCCGGTTTATCTCCGTCAATACTACCGAAGTTGCCTTGTCCGTCAACTAGCGGATGGTTGATAGAAAACGGTTGTGCCATACGAGCCAATGCTTCGTAGATGGACGAATCTCCGTGAGGGTGATATTTACCCATGACGTCACCGACGATACGGGCGCATTTTTTGTGCGGAGCATTGTAATAGTTGCTAGCCTCGTTCATTGAGAACAAAATTCTTCTTTGAACAGGCTTCAAACCGTCTCTTACGTCAGGAATAGCACGAGATGCGTTTACAGCCATTGCATAACTTATAAAACTGTTTTCCATCTCATCTTTAATGTTTTTATGGAGAATTTTTGTTTTAGACAGCGCTTCTCTTATTTTTTCTACATCAATATGTTTATTACTTGCCATGTTTCACCTCTTATACGTCCAAATCTTCGATAGAACGAGCATGTGTCTCGATGAACTCTCTTCTTAGTTCCGGAGCATCGCCCATAAGCATCGTAAAGATTGCATCGGCTTCGATAGCATCTTCCATCGTTATTCTAACAAGGGTTCTTGTTTCGGGGTTCATTGTTGTTTCAAACAACTGGTCGGCGTTCATTTCACCTAGACCTTTATAACGTTGTTGGTCAACCTTTTTCGTGCCGTTTTCGCTCATTTCTGCCATTGCAACTTTGAGTTCGTTGTCGTCATAACAATATCTCACGTCTTTGCCTCTGGACAGTTTGTAAAGCGGAGGCAATGCCGAATAGACATGGCCGTTTTCTATAAGTTTTGGCATGAAGCGGAAGAAGAACGTCAAAAGCAAAATTCTAATATGCGATCCGTCAACATCGGCATCGGTCATACAAATAATACGATCATAGCGAAGTTTGCTCTCGTCAAAATCTTCTTTATATCCGCAACCGAATGCTTTTATCATGGCTTGAATTTCTTTGTTATCAAGTATTTGATGTTCTCTTGCCTTTTCTACATTGAGAATTTTACCTCTAAGAGGTAGAATTGCTTGGAATTCTCTCATACGTCCGGTCTTTGCAGATCCGCCTGCCGAGTCACCCTCGACAATGAAAATTTCGCAGTTCTTGGGATCGGTATCGACACAGTCGGCTAGTTTTTCGGGCATACCGCCACCGCCGAATATATCTTTACGTGTTTGTTCTTTTACCTTGCGGAGTTTTTCTCTAACTTGTTGAGCATTGTACGCTTTCGTAATCAATGTTCTGGCAAGTCCGGGATTTTCCTCAAACAATTCTCCGAGTTTTTCGCCGACAATTTTATTGACGAGTGTTCTCATTTCGGCATTACCGAGTTTTGTCTTGGTTTGTCCTTCAAATTGAGGTTCGGAGAGTTTAACCGAAATAACAGCCGTAAGACCTTCTCTTACGTCTTCGCCGGTCAATTTGTCTTTTTCTTTATCTTTCAAAACTTTCAAATCATAACCGACATTATTAAATACCCTTGTAAGAGCGGTTTTCAAACCTTCTAGGTGGGCTCCGCCTTCTTCGGTATTGATATTGTTGGCATAAGTATAAATCGTCTCGCTATAACCCTCGTTGAATTGAAGGGCGAGTTCTACTTCCTTGTCATTTTGGATTTCTTCTATATAAATGACATCGGCAAGCACGTTTTTGCCTTTATTTAGTTGTTCGACGAATTGTTTGATACCGCCTTCGTAATGGAAACGCTCTTCCTTTTCTTGACCTTCTCTAAGGTCTTTTGCATTGATAACAAGACCTTTGTTGAGGAAAGCAAGTTCTCTTAGTCTTTCCTTCATCGTGCCGTAATTGAATTCTATCGAATCAAATATCTCCGCATCCGGCCAAAAAGTGACACGTGTACCCGTTTTGTCGGTCTTGCCGACTACTGCAAGAGGCGCCTCGGGAATTCCACGATGATAGGTTTGCGAATAGATATTGCCGTTTTGATAAACTTCAATATAGAACTTTTCCGAAAGTGCATTGACGCACGATACGCCGACGCCGTGGAGTCCGCCGGAAATTTTATATCCTCCACCACCGAATTTACCGCCTGCGTGAAGTTTGGTAAGAACAACTTCTACGGCAGATTTGTTTTCTTTTTCGATAATACCGGTAGGTATTCCTCTACCATTGTCCACGACGGTACAAGAGCCGTCTTTTTCGATTTGGACAAGGATCTCTGTACAATATCCGGCAAGAGCCTCGTCGATCGAGTTGTCAACGACCTCTGTAATGAGGTGATGCAGACCTTTTACGTCTGTCGTGCCGATATACATACCCGGTCTTTTTCTAACCGGTTCCAACCCTTCTAGGACCTGTATGGCACTTTGATCGTAAGCGTTTTGAACTTGTTGAGTCATATATGTCTCCCTAAAAATTAATTTGATTTATTTTAACATATAATATATATAATGTAAAGTATTTTATAAAATTTGCGCACGCACACGCACACGTACACATATGTTTATATGTGCGCACGCGCGTGAGAGTCTTCTACAAGGTCTTTACGAACAAAAATTGGTTTACTTAAAATGAATCACTTAAAAGTTTTTATATCGTTTTTTATTATAAAAAAACTACCTTGCGGTAGTCTTTTGTTTTATTTAATATCGTTGATTATTTCTACGAATCTGTCAAGGTCGTCTTTCGTATAATAGTCAATGTATATACGGCCTTTGTTTTCGTTGCCTACGGCTCTTACTCTTGTGCCGAACGCTCTTTGCATATCAAGAAGAAGATTTTTCATCTCTAAAGACATTCTTTCTCTTTGTTCGTCCGTCATCTTTTTCTTTTTGAGTTCCGGATTCAAAATTTCTTTTACGCCTTTTTCTACTTCTCTTACGGAAAGACCTTTTTCTACTATCTTGCGAGCATATTCGACTTGTTGAATTTCGTTCTTTATAGGAAGAATTGCTCTTGCATGTCCCGAAGACAGCCTTCCGTCTCTTACAAGACCTTTGACAACTTCCGGAAGTGCCAAAAGACGCATTGTGTTGGCTACGTTAGAACGTGACTTGGACACTCTCTTCGCAACTTCCTCTTGTGTCATGTGGTTGAGATCCATGAGTTGTTTTAGCGCCTCACCTTCTTCGATCGGGTTGAGGTTTTCTCTTTGCAAGTTTTCAATAAGGGAAATTTCTCTGGCTTGCTCCTCGCTCATCGTCTTGACTACTGCGGGGACCGAATCGAGACCTGCAAGTTTTGCGGCTCTATATCTTCTTTCACCGGCGACGATAACAAACTTTTCGCCGACCTTATTCAAAACAAGCGGTTGTATTATGCCGTGGATACGAATGCTCTCGGCAAGTTCTCCGAGTGCTTCGTCGTCAAAATATTTACGAGGTTGTTTGGGGTTTGGAGTAATTTTTGCAAGTTCTATGTTGTAGATTTTTTCACCGTCCACAACTTCGACCACTTGCACACTCTTTTCTACTCTGGCATCTTCGAGATTTGCCAAAATATCTGCAAGACCTTTTCCTAGTTTTTTAGCCATTTTTCCCTCCTGTCATGGGATCTAATCTCGGTTTGTTTCCGCTACGTGGAAACCTTCCATCTGTTTTAGAAATTTTCTCATATACTATTATGCTTCTTTTTTCGTTATTTTTCAAGTCGTAATCGGCAATTTCTTTTAGTTTTAACCCTAAAATGCTTTCTACACCTTTTGCGGAGTCTAGTTCTTCAAGGTAGTTTCTACCTTTATACAAAACGGCGACACCGCCTATTTTTAGTAAGGGCGCAACATATTCAAGAAGTGTATTTAGCGGTGCAACCGCCCTAGCCGTAACCACGTCAAACTTTTCTCTAAACTCTTTTCTCGCAACATCCTCGATTCTAGAATTTAGTATGTTTAGGTTTCTTAAATCGATATTTTGGGACACTAAATCAAGAAATCTACACTTCTTTCCGGTACTCTCTATTGCATAGAATTTAGCACCGCTTTTTACTACTGCAAGCGGAATTACGGGGAGTCCCGCTCCACTTCCTATATCGGCGACAAGGTTTTCCTTTTCAATATATTTTAGACCAAAAAGACTGTCTCTAAAATGCTTTTCTACAATGCCCTCGTCATCCGTTATTGCCGTCAAATTATATTTTTTGTTTTCCTCTTTTATGAGTTCTCCGTACTTAAGTAGTTTCTCTACCTGGTCGTCCGTCAAACAAAATTCGTCTTTTATAGGGTTTATAAGGTCTTTCATTTTTTGAGTTTCCTCTCAATAAGAAGTACCGTTATATCCGCAGGACTTACTCCCGAAATACGAGAGGCTTGACCAAGTGTAAGAGGTTTAATTTTTGCAAGTTTTTGTCTTGCTTCTATTCTTAGTCCCTCGATTTTTTCATAGTCAAGATCTATCGGCAAAGCGATTTCTTCGAGCCTTTTGGTTTCTTCTATTCTCTTTCTTTCTTTTTCGGTATAACCCTCATATTTGACGTCAATTACGGCGGTGCGCAATGCATCGATAGGTATTTCACAAAACGCCGAATCTATCTCACACAGCGAATTTTCGTCAATGCCTTTTCTTCTAATAAACTCTTCCCCCGTAACACCGGACAAAGCAAGAGTTTCTCCTACTCTTTCTAGGATAGGGTTTACGACTTTCGGCGAATAGTTTTTCTTTAATAGTTTTTTGGCTTCTTCTACAAAACCTTTTCTCTTCAAAAACTTTTCATATTGTTCTTCGCTTACGCTTCCGAGTTTCTTGCCTATTTCGGTCAACCTAAAATCGGCATTGTCTTGTCTTAGCGATAGCCTATATTCGGCTCGAGCGGTCATCATTCTGTACGGCTCTTCCGTCCCTTTGGTAACGAGGTCATCGACAAGCACGCCTATATAAGACGAATCTCTTGTAAACACATATCCGTCTTTGCCTTCTAGTCGCAGTGCCGCATTTATTCCCGCAACGAATCCTTGTACGGCAGCCTCTTCATAACCGGAACTTCCGTTTATTTGTCCTGCGGTAAAGAGATTTTTAATTGCTTTCGTTTCAAGTGTAGGATAAAGTGCAAGCGGATCGATGCAGTCATATTCTATCGCATACGCATATCTGGTTATAACGGCATTTTCAAGACCTTTTATAGAATGAACCATTTGTTCTTGAATATCATACGGAAGCGAAGTTGATAATCCTTGCAAATACATTTCTTCGGTATCGGCACCTTCCGGCTCTACGAACAATTGATGACGATCTTTATCGCTAAATCTGACAACTTTTGTTTCAATACTCGGACAATACCTAGGTCCGACAGACTCAATCATGCCATTAAATAGCGGAGCACGATCCAAATTACTTAATATAATTTCGTGCGTTTTTTCGTTCGTATATGTCAAATAACAACTAAAATCGTTCTCAACAGACTCTGTTTCTCTCGAAAACGGTACAGGGACTTCGTCGCCTTTTTGTTCTGCCATAACCGAAAAATCAATGCTTGATTTGAGTAGTCTCGGAGGTGTACCTGTCTTAAATCTCCTTATCGGTAAACCGGCTTTTATAAGGCTCTCGGTAAGCAAATTGGCGCCTCTAAACGATGACGGACCGGACGGGCGCTCGTACTCGCCTATTATAATTCGAGATTTTAGATATACTCCGGTAGCAAGGACGACAACATCCGAAAAAATTGTTCTGCCGAGTGCCGTTTTAATGCCTTTGACAACTCCGTCTTCTATGATAAGTTCGGCGCACTCGTCTTCCGAAATAAAGAGATTCTCGGTCGTCTCCAATTCGAGTTTCATTAGACGGTGGTATTTATTTTTATCTACTTGCGCACGTAAACTGTGTACCGCAGGGCCGTTGGCAAGGTTGAGCATACGAGATTGAATGGTTGCTTTGTCGGCAATTTTCCCCATAACTCCGCCAAGAGCGGTAAGTTCACATACTAGATGACCTTTTGCCGTTCCCCCGACATTAGGGTTGCATGCCATAAAAGAAATAGCATCTAGCGACAATGTCAAAAGTAGAGTCTTGAACCCCTTATTTGCCAAAACTTTGGCACTTTCTACGCCGGCATGACCGGCACCTACTACAATTGCATCGAATTTATCCATCAGTTGTCTATTATCACGTTGGCAGGTCCCCATATACTTACATCGACAGTCATATCACCGCCGAATTTTCCGGTACCCACATTTTTTATATGTTTTTTCATTTCTTCGATAAACATTTCGTATTTTTTGATAGCATCGTCATAAGGAGCAGAAAAATCAAAGTTAGGTCGTCTGCCGTGTTTTGCATCCCCGTATAACGTAAAATTAGAAATGACCAAAGCATCTCCCCCGACATCTACACAATTATCGGTAAGTTTGCCGTTTTCTCCTCTAAATATACGAAGATGAGCGACTCTATCTGCCATCCAACTTATGGTCTTTTCGTCGTCATTTCGATTGAAAGCGACTTGGACCATTATGCCGGAATCTGCTTTACCTACAACTTCTCCATCAACCGTAACTTTTCCGTAATGAATTCTCGTGACCAATGCTCTCATATTATTTTCCTACACAGAATTTATCGAATATATTATCTATTACGTCCTCGGTGACATCTTTTCCTTCTATCCTATAAAGTTCGTCTATCGCCGATCTTATATCTACCAATAAACAATCGGATGTTGCCGTTTTGTAATCCCTAATCACGCTGTTTAGATACCCAAGAGCCGTATTTATTGCAGATATATGTCTATCTTTCATAACAATCGACGAGTGGGCAATTTCTTCTACATTTAGTTTTTTCAGTATCGCATCTATGAGATTTTCTATGCCTTCTCCGGTCTTTGCCGAAACCATCAAATCCATCCTCTCGTCGGGTTTTCCCATGTCCGCTTTATTGCCTACAAGAATATCTTTGTCGCCTTTTTCAATGTCTTTATTCTCGCAAGTAAGGTCATATATTTTCAATACAAGGTCGGCGCACCTTACTTCGTTTTCGGCTTTTTCTACGCCTATTTTTTCCACCACGTCATCGGTATCTCTTATTCCCGCAGTGTCTATGAAATTGATTTTTACGCCTTTTAGTTCTATGCTTTCTTTGAGTACGTCCCTCGTAGTGCCGGCTATATCCGTTACGATTGCTCTGTCCTCTAAAATAAGAGCATTGAGGAGTGACGATTTACCTACATTGGGAGCGCCCGCTATACAAACATTGGCTCCCGACTTTATAATGCGTCGTTTCTTTGCGTCAAGAAGCATTTTTTCAAGCGACTTTTGGGCATCAAGTAAATATTTTTCGGCTTTCCCTAGATCTCTTTCATCAACTTCTTCGGGGTAATCTAGCGCCACTTCAAGTTCGGCACAAGCATCCACAAGAAGATCGGAAACTTTCTCTATTTCTTGACCGGTTTTGCCCGTCATAAGCCTATATGCTTGGTTGAGTTCGGCAGTAGATTCCGCCTCTATCACATCGGCTATTCCTTCGGCTTCGTCAAGGGTGATTTTTCTATTTAGAAAAGCCCTTTTCGTGAATTCTCCCCTAGTTGCGGGGCGAGCGCCTTTTTCTACACACAATTCAACTACGGCAGACAAAAGAGTCAATCCGCCATGACAATGGAATTCTACGACATCCTCTCCCGTATATGATTTAGGCGCTTTGTAAAAAACACAAAACGCCTTTTCTTTGAAATTTTTGCCCGACAATGTGCCGAGTATCATTTTGTTGGGCTCCGGAGCATCCAAACTTTCGCCTTTTACGGTAAAAATTTCCTGCGCTATAGAAAGAGCCTTTTCTCCGCTCATTCGTACTATACCAATGCCACCGGCAGTGGCAGTTGCAGTAGAAATGGCGACTATTGTCATTAGAACCTTCTCTTTTTATCACCAAAAGTTCTGGTTTTGCCAAAACCTTTTTGAGAAAAATCGGATTTTCCGTATTTAATTTCTACAGATTCTTCTTTTTCTACGTAATTTTTCGGAATAATCACGATATGACGATTTTTCCCTTCGCCTTCCGATACGGTTTCTGCATACTCACTTTCTGCCAATGCGAAGTGAATTATACGTCTTTCGTACGGATTCATAGGTTCAAGACTTTGTCTTCTTCTTGTTTTATAAGCCTTTTGAGCAAGTCTTTCGGCTAGAGCAATGAGTGTTTGTTTTCTTTTTTCACGATAGTTTTCGGCATCTACATAGATTCTTTTTTCTTCGTCTTCTACAAGCATGGTCGCCATTGTTTGTAGTGCGTCCAAACATTCTCCTCTGTATCCGATAAGTTTTGCGGAGTCTTTACCGGTAATAGTAAAGAACACGCCGTCTTCTTTTTCTTCAACATCCAACTCAATATCGCAATTAAGTTTTTCTGCAATATCTTTTATAAAATCGGATATTTTCTTATAATTTTCGTTGTTTTCCATATATTTCCTCTATTTTATATTTTCGTTTTCTTTTAGTTCTTTTTTAGCATCGATTCTTCTTGTAATCAAATTGTAAGATAAATTGAAAATCAATGTTATTGCCGAGTTTATAACCATATACAACGTAAATGCGGCACTATATAGTATTGCAAATACGAACATCATGATAGGCATCGTCCATTGCATCATTTTCATAGTGGACTCTTGGCTCTTCTTTTGTTCTTCGGTTTGCCCCGCAACTTGAGGTTGTTGGTTGTCGGCTTTCATAAGTTTTGTTGACAAAATATTTAGCACAAGAGCTACGATAGGCAAGATAAGATAACCGTTCCAATTTCTGTTTCCATTGTCGTCGGTGTTGTACTTATCCATGACTTTTTGCATAACTTTGTCATACTCGGTACTGTCCATATCTTTGGATCCGGTCACTCCCACAGATCCTATTCCCGTACCGTAAAAGGTTGATGCATCGGGTATAGGTTCTGACCAGTTGTCACCGATAAAAATGTTTTTCGTGAGCAAGAATTTTTCGATTTCATAAGATTCGAGTGCAGCATCTTGTCCTGCCGAAACAGCAAGTTTGGTATCCTTTACTTCGGTTGTTTGGGATGCTAAATTGTCATTATATGCTTGTTTGTAAGCAGCAAGACATTTATCGTAAACGACAGAATTGTGATACGTACATGCAGATCTAAACCCGGAGAAAACTACAAAGAATATTACCAAAGTCACGATGGAAGGCAAGCATGCTTTCATCGGGCTATACTTGTATTTTTTGTTTAATGCACGTTGTTTTAAGTAAAGTTGTTGTTGATCGTTCTTGCATTGTTTTTGAATTTTTTCAAGTTCAGGTTGCATCTCTTTCATCTTTTTGGCATTTTTACGTGTTATTTGTTTTTGCCAAAAATCAAGCGGTGTGACTGCTAGTTTCAAAAACACGGTAAACAATATTACCGTCACACCAAATGCTCCAATTATGCTCGAACTTGATATACCCCAACTACTCACCCAACCATATAGTACATTGTAAATAAACTTTCCTATAAGGTTTAAGTCGGTTGCAAGTAAGGTTACAGCACCCATCTAATCTTTCCTCTCAAATTAAATTTTACGGGATCGAATCCGCCTTTTTTCCACGGAACGCATCTAAAAAGGCGTTTTAATCCTTTTAATATTCCTAAAATTACTCCATATTCCTCGACTGCCTCATACATATACATCGAACAAGTCGGAGTATATATGCATTTAGCCCCAATAGACGGAGAAATATGTTTTTTATAAAAAACCAGAGCCTTCTTAATTAAAAATTTCATTATTTTTATAGACGTCTGCAGTTTTTAATAAACCGACAAAATCATCTCTTAATTCACTAAAAGACACATCGACAATCTTATCTTTTGCAGAAACGACAAAATTATATTTTTTTAATTTATTTTTTTCGGAAACAAAAATTTCTTTAATTCTTCTCTTAATAAGATTTCTTTCGACCGCATGTCCTATTTTCTTAGAAACGGCAACGCCTAATTTTAGACTGCCGGCAGGCACACAAATCAAACTTAAATAAGGAGAATTATATCTCTTTCCTTTGCGCCTAATATATGAAAAACTGGCGTTACTTTTAAGGCTCAGTTCCTTTTTCACAATTATTTAGAAATATGTTTTCTACCCTTTCTTCTTCTTGCTTGTAAGACGTTTCTTCCGCCTTTGGTTTTCATTCTTTGTCTAAAACCGTGTACTTTCTTGTTTTGTCTTTTTTTAGGTTGATAAGTTCTTTTCATGAATATTTACCTCGCTTAGATTATTTTTCCTAATTTACCCACACTACGTGAGTCTAAAATATTATATATTTTGCGAAACATAAAGTCAACAAAAATCACTACAAACTAAAATATATACTATAATATTAAATATATAACACAACAAAATAAGTAAAATGCACAGCATGAAGCACGAAATATCCCATGTAAAATATATTGTAAATTACGATCAAATCGGCATATTTTATGCGATTATTATGTTATAAAATAAGAAAATACTCAAAAATTAAACATTACATAATCTGATAATCATACCAGTTTAACAAGGTTTAGGGTTTCATTCGGCAAATATAATAAAACAACCGATTTTAATGTGATAATACCTACTTTTAAGTATTAAATTTTGTAACATAATTGTTTCACGTGGAACATTATTGAAAAAAGTTTTTAATAATTTTTTATCAAAAATTGTAAGATTTTTAAGGTTTTTGACTTATTTTATCGATTTTTTTACATCTGTTTTTGTATAAACACAGACG
>CAVIQK010000008.1:0-73737 GCA_963644945.1 bacterium
CCTTTTTCCGCGTGCGGGTTTTCATTGAGCCTTATTCTTTCTTTTTACATTCGCATTTATTTTAGCCTTCTTTTTATTGTTCGGTGAAAGTAAGAGACTAAATGCGAAAATCAGAGTTTTCTATGTTCTTAATCTTGTCCTAACATTTCGGTGTCATCATCCATTATTGCAATTTCTAATGGTGTGTCATCGATTTTTGCATTTTTCAACAACTCATCAAAAGACTTAGACTCATATAGCAAAACATACTTACATATACTTGGAAATCTTGCATCGGTTTCGTTTGTTTTTAGATATAAGCCGAATTGCTTTACAATATCATTTTCAATGTTATCTTTATTTCCATACATTGTTCCTGTATGTATACGATATTCTTGTCCATGGAATTTGAAGTCAAGTCCAAACCAGTGTCCATCAGATGGTCCCCAAACACCAATATATTGAGATTTTAATTGTTCTATGTTGTCATACTCATTTTTTCTCATTTTAAATGATACTCCTTCTTAATTTTTTCAATTAACTTTCTTTCCATATCACTAATCGGTAAAAATTGAAATCGGGGTGGGGGATCGGGAAATTTCGTGGGAAAACGCATCTAAAATATAAAAGTCCTCGGGGGGGGTGAGGGCTTTACATGTTGTATTTTGCGAAGTGGTAGGCGGTGTATAGTTTTTCGGGGGAAGTTTTCCCTGCCGATATTTCGTTGACTGTATCTAGGAGTCTATCGGGTGAAGATGTCGCTACGACAATTTCGACATCGTCGCCGTACTTTATATCTACGATGCTAGAAAACTCTGCCGTTTTGTTTTGGAATTTTCCGTATAGGTCATAGGAAAGTTTTATTTTATAAAAGTCCGACATTGTGGCTTTTTGGAATGTCCCTTTTTCTAGGACGGCTTTTGCCGACTTGGAATAAGCAAGGGTGAGTCCTGATGCACCGAGTTTTATTCCGCCAAAATATCTCACTACCACGACGGCTACTCCGTATAGAGATTTGTTTTTTATCGCCGTCAGTATGGGCATGCCCGAAGTGCCTTGCGGTTCGCCGTCGTCGGACACTTTTTGTTCGTTTTTGTCGGGAACGGACACTATCGCATAAGGGTAGTGAGTGGCTTCTTTGTATCTCTTTTTGACTTCTTTTAGAAAATTAAGCCCCTCTTCTACGTCGGCAACGTTTTTGGCTACCGCTATAAATTTGGAGCGTTTTTCTATGTAGAGGTCTTCGACTTCGCCGTCTAGGGTGATGTAGTCCACTATGCTTCTACTTTTAATCTGACTTTTTTGCCTTTTGCAAGCACAAAACCGTTGGCAATATCGCTGTCGGTAAGGGTTGCATCCCAACCTTTGACTTCGATATCGTTGATTTTGACTCCGCCACCGTCAATAAGACGTCTTGCTTCGCCTTTGGAGGGGGCAAGTTTTAGGGCAACCAAAAGATCTACTACCTTGGTGATACCTTCGGGGAGTTTTACGGAAGGCATATCGTCGGAATTTCCGCCGAAAGCGCCTTTACTCTTTTTGAGGGCTTCTTCGGCATCTTGTTCGCCATGGACGATTTTGACTACTTCGTATGCAAGTCTTTCTTTTGCGACGTTCATTCTTTCGTCTTGGTGTGCGGTCAACTCGTTGACTTCGTCCATAGGAACAAATGTCAGGAGTCTTAGGCATTTGTTGACGTCTGCATCGTCAATGTTTCTGAAATATTGGAAAAGTTCGTAAGGAGAAGTCTTTTCTTTGTCAAGCCATACTGCTCCTTTTTGGGTTTTGCCCATCTTCTTGCCTTCGGATGTGGTCAAGAGTTCGAAAGTCATGGCGTATGCGGGAGCGCCTTCTTTTCTTCTAATAAGGTCTTCGCCTGCCAAAATGTTGGACCATTGATCGTCTCCGCCACATTCTAGGCAACAACCGTAATCTTGGTATAGACGTAAAAAGTCGTATGCTTGCATTAGCATGTAGTTGAATTCTAGAAAAGTTAGTCCCTTTTCCATACGTTGTTTGTAGCATTCTGCGGTAAGCATACGGTTGACAGAGAATAGTGAGCCTATTTCTCTTATGAAGTCTATGTAATTGAGATTGAGAAGCCAGTCGGCATTGTTGACCATAATGGCGGCATTGTCGCCTTCAAACGAGAAGAATCTCGACATTTGTTTTTTGAAGCAGTCGCAGTTGTGTTGGACTTGTTCTTTGGTCATAAAGGATCTCATGTCCGTTCTGCCGGAAGGATCTCCTACCATGCCCGTACCGCCACCTATAAGTACGATGGGACGGTGTCCGGCTCTTTGCATGTGTCCCATTGCCATCAATGCAAGATAGTGACCTACGTGCAAAGAATCTGCAGTGGGATCGAATCCGATGTAGAAAGATACACTTTCTTTGCCGAGTTTTTCGTAAAGTTCTTCTTCAAAAACCGTTTGTTTTATAAATCCTCTTTCTCTAAGGGTGTCCATTACGTTTTTCATATTTATTTCTCCTCTTGTCCTTGTATTTCTTCTTTTAGTAGGTCGCCGAGTCTTTTGATACCCGAATCGATTTGTTCTAACGTCGCATTGGAATAATTGAGTCTAAATGTGTTTTTGTCGGGTTCGGTCGCAAAGAAAGATTCGCCTGCGACAAAAGCAACATTCCTTTTGACGGCTTTTAGTAAAAGTTTTGATGCGTCGATATATTCGGGAAGTACGCACCATATAAACAAACCGCCTTGAGGGTTGGTATATTTGACGGATGACGGAAAATATTTGCGAATGGCGGATATCATCGCATCCTTTTTCTCTTTGTAGACGGGTTTTACTAGGGAAAGGGTTGTTTCCATGTAACCATGTCTTAAATATTCGTCCACGATGGCTTGGGAAAGCGAAGTCGTGTGAACGTCAACGGCTTGTTTGCCGATGGTCATTTTTCTGATAATTTTTTCGTCCGCAGCCACAAGTCCTACTCTTATTCCGGGGCCGAGTGTCTTGGAAAAAGATGTGTTGTAGATAATGTTGCCGCATGTGTCAAACGACTTGATCGGGGGAAGATCCTCGCCTTCGAAACGGATCTTGGAATAGGGATCGTCTTCCAAAACTACCACACCGTATTTTGCCGTAATTTCGGCAATTTTCTTTCTTTTTTCGATGCTTATCGTCTTGCCGGTAGGGTTGGAAAATGTAGGGACGATATACAAAAGTTTTGGGAAGTTTTCGACAATTTTGTTTTCCAAATCGGTCAAATTTATGCCGTCGTCGTCCGAATCTACCGATACAAGTTTGGCTTCGTAGGTTTTGGCAATATGAATTGCGGCAAGGTATGTAGGTCTTTCGAAAAGTATGACGTCGCCTTTATTTATAAAGGCTTTCATGGTAAGGTCGATGCCTTGTTGGCCACCGCTTATTGCTAGGACGTTTTCTTTTTTCAGTCCCCTTATTCCCATGTTTTCAAGATATGCAATTCCGCTTTCTAGAAAAGGCGCCCAACCTTCGGTCGCTCCGTATTGCAATACGTCATAACCGGTTTTGCCGACGAGAATTTCGGAAGAAAGTTCTCTTACGATGTCGGTGGGGATACCTTCTTTTGCAGGAAGTCCTCCCGCAAACGAGATAATTTCGGGGTTTTTCAAAAGTTTGAATATCTCCCTTATTGCATTGCCTTCGAGATTTTTGAGTCTATCGCTCCACTTGTATTCCATTGTGTACCTCTTGTAAATTATTAGTGCATATTATAGTACTTAAAATAAATGTTAGTCAATCAAAAAACCTAACTCTTGTCGGTTATATTTCTTGTATTTCGTTTTGAAGTTGCTAAAAACACGAGAATATGGTAAACTTTCCTTTATGAAACAAAAATCGCTTTTCATCGCTATAATCGCAACTGTTTTGATAATCTCGGTGCTTACCGTCGTTTTCGGTATGGTCCATCTGTTGTCAAGCAATCGTGAAAGTCAAAAAGCATCCTTTGAACGCACAAATTTCGAGTATAGTAGCGATGTAAGGCTTGCTTTCGTAGGGGCATTTGACTTAATTGTAGGCGAAGGGGGGACTTCTACTATCCCCGATTTTGCGACTTTTAGGGATAGAATTTACAAGAGTTTGAGGGAAGCAAGAGTTTCGCAAACCGTAGTCGAAAAGGTCATTGCCGAAATAAAATGCACCGATTGGTCGGACGAGGGCGAAGCGGGACAATTCGTAAAAACCCTTGTTCAACTTGAAAAAGACGAGGAAAACACGCTTGATTTGTTGGTAAATACTCAAAACGTAGAAAGTTCCCTTGACGGCTTTTTTGCCTTTTTGGAAAAGACGGGGGCGACTTCGGACGAAATGGGAAGATTCCTTTATAGATTTATTTTGAACGGGCAGTGCGACGAGGTCTTTTATAAGGTGGACGAAAATGACTTTGCGATTATGACGGCAGGGACGGTTGCACTGCTAAATTCTTTCGATCAAGAAATATTTGGTTCGCTATCTAGTTCTAGGACCTTTTTAAGCGGACTTGTAACCCTTGGTTATGCTTACAAGAGAATAATAAAAAGTGTCGGGAAAAACGATGTAAAAACTCTTGTCGGACTGGATGTTTTGACTAAAACCGACGGGGATATGATAGACTCGTCAAAGAGAGCGGAATATCTAGAAAAGGCAACGTTCTTTACCGATAATTTTGGGGATATTTTCTCGGAAATCGCCGACCTTTTGACTCGTATGCCTTATGAATTTTTTGAGGAATTGTACGATTATAATGCCTTGAAGAAAGGGGCTGTCCAAGACGATTATACACTTTTATTCGCATATAAACGGCTGTCGGACGAAATCGTCAAAAGTTTTGATAACCTGTCTTCTAATAGGACAACGGACGAAACTGTTGACTTTTTGGCGAAGTTTTACGCATCCGCAAAATGCGCAATCGATATTTTGTACGGCAACACCGATAGTTTTTTAGACGATTATACTAGCGGAAAAACGATGTTAAAAGATATTTTCGACAATGCAAAAGTTTTGAGCGATATTGATGCAAAGACTCTTGACGATGTCAAAAATTTGGACGATAAAACAGTCGAAAAAGGACTGAAATCTGCTAAATATCTAGAAAATCTGGACTTCGATTTTTCGGCTACCCTCAATTATTTTATGTCGGGAATAACACTCGCATCTATTGCTTTTTGGATATAAAGGAGCGAATATGGCACTTTTGGAAATCAAAAACATTTATAAAAATTACGGCAACACACCTGTTTTGCAAGGCATCAATTTGACTGTCGAACAAGGCGATTTTGTTTCTATTATCGGGGCATCCGGTAGCGGAAAATCGACACTTCTAAATATCATCGGCGGAATGGATCTGCCCTCTTCCGGTGAAGTCATTTTTGACGGGGAAAACATAACTAAAAAGACCGAAAAAGAACTTGCCGTATTAAGACGGACAAAACTTGGATTTATATTCCAATTTTTCAATTTGGCACCATATTTGACGGCAAAAGAAAACATTGAACTTCCTTTGGTTTTTTCGGGTGAAAAACTTAAAAATTATCAAGAAAACATCCAAAATCTTGCAAAAACACTAGGAATTGAGAATATTCTAGGTAAACTCCCCAAAGAACTTTCGGGCGGTGAACAGCAAAGAGTCGCCATTGCAAGGGGACTTATCTTCAATCCTTCTCTTATTCTTCTCGATGAGCCGACCGGAAACCTTGACAGCAAAAACGCATTGGAAATAATGAAGTTGCTAAAAAATATCAATCAAGAAACTCACACTACCATAATACAAGTCACGCACAGCATGGAAAATGCCGAATTCGGCAACAAGATTATTGAGATAAAAGACGGAATTATACAGTGAATATACTTGTAAAAAATGTTCTACGGAGCATAAGTAAAAGTAAATTTTCTACGTTTTTGATTATTTTGACGATTGTTCTCGTCACTATAATTTTCTTTTTGTCTGCATCAAGTTCGGACATTATTTACAGTGTCCTAAAATCCGAATATTCAAGAATCAATATTGATGCCGATATTTTGGTGGGATCCCAAGGCGGGGGCGAAATGTACTCGCAAAGTTTGATTGCATCAGGTATCGAAAATGACGAAAACGTGCAAAGTATTACTTATTTTTTGCGGTCTTCTACCGTACTTTCGGACAGAAACAATGAGGCTATATTTTTAGAGGCTACGGATCTCGAAACATTTTTTGAAAAAGATAAATCTTTTTCTTTGATTTCTTCCGCCCAGGTCAAGGGATATCCCGAAGCCGTTGTGTCGGAGGAATTTTTAGAAAAATATCAATATAATATAGGCGATACTTTGACGATTTTGTCGCCGATAAACATGGAGCCTTTAACCTTTTCTATCACAAAAGTCGTGACCAAAGAGGGCTTTTTCTCGTCAATGACTCTAGACACTGTGCTTGTCGATTTGTCTGCGGTGGGGAGTTCTACCCTTGTAAACAACACCCTTATTAAGTTGAAAGACGGTGTAGATAAGGACGAATATATCGAAAAAATCTCGACGATTCTTCCTTATATAAATGTGGGGAGCGCTCTTCCTGACGATATAATCGGGGAAATGGAAAAAGAAAGCAATACTCTCTATGTCGTTGCCCTTTTGTTCGTCGTAGTGTTGATGTCCATAATACTCTTCACGATGTACCTACTTTTGTCAAGGAAGAGAGTGGATGAAATTGTAGTGTTCAAATCGGTGGGGGCGACACCTTTTTACTCTTCGCTCGTCATTATACTGGAAGCACTGATATATGGTATTGTCGGGGGCATTGTCGGTCTAATTTTTGGGAGAATTATTCTCGAAATATTGGAGTCGGTTTTCCTAACGGCAGGGACAATAAATTATCGTTTTTGGAAATATCTCGTGAGTTTTTTGGGATCCGTATTGTTGAGTATTGTGGCATCTCTCATTCCTGCAATAAGTAGCGGTAAAAAGACCATCAAAGATCTTCTTAAAGATACCGTCAAACATACGATATTCCCTAACAAATATCTTGCAATCGCACTCCTTATTGTAGTCGCTACACTTCTTCTTGCCACTCTACTTACCGAAGGGACGGTTTCTTTGGTCCTTGCGCTCGTGCTTGTACCTTTTGTAGTCGCATCGCTTTTCGTCTTGACTCCTTATGTACTCAAAGTATTTACAAAAATATTCTCACTATTTTCTAAAAAAGGTTTTTCGGGACTGTTTAGTAAAAATATGAATAGGCATCACGCATCTTCGGTTTTGACAATGCTGGTCGCTTTGATCATAGGATTTAGTTTTCTTTTCTTCGAGTTGTTCGGTATCGTCGTATCGGGCATAACTCCGTATAGGTCAAGAATAGATGCGGATATTGTAGCCGTAGCAACTAAAAACGAGAGTTTGGACACAATGCTTGCCGAATTAAACGAAAAAGGTCAAGCCGTATATTATAAAGAAACGTCGCTTTTTATCGATACCGGAACGACCACGCAAGAAGATGTTATTTCGTATATTGTAGGTTCTACGGACACGTTAAAACTGATGACTACGGGACTAAAAGGACAGACAATCGATGATTTTGCCACTACCGAAAACGGTATTGTACTAAACTACGATTTGGCTAAGTCGCTGAACATTGAAGTAGGGGACAACATAACTCTCGGTTATACCGTAAAGACGTCACAAAATAAAACGATGTTTCCTCTTGCCACCCCTTTCAAAGTGGTAGGATTCGACTATACGGACAACAGTTATCCGAAGTGTCTATTTATAAAGATAGACGATGCTTTAGGCAAGATAAATATTCCGTCAACTTCTGTCCTTTTGGTGCATCAACTTTCGTATGACGACACAAACGATATTATGACAAAATACGGCGGATATGCAGTGAGTCGGGATACTTTCGTATATACCGGACAAAACCCCGACGGGCTTATCTCGGTAATATATGTCCTTGAAGGGGTGTTTTTGGCGGTAGCGGTGCTTGGACTTGTAAATCTCATATTTGTCGAACTGTTTGAACGGGACAACGAATTTTTTGCTTTCAAGTCGGCAGGATGCTCGTACCATGACTATTTGAAATTGTCCGTCCCCGAAAACATGCTTGTTTCTTTGTCGGGTATGACCATGGGACTTGTAATAACTACTGTTTTTTCGGCTTTGATCCCATCCCTATATACTCTTGTCGGCAAGCATCCTTATTATGCCGTATTGTCGCCTACGGTCTTTTTGGTGGCACTCATCGGAGGGATCGGGTACTTGGCGATTGCAAGCCTAATAAGACTGTCCACGAAGAAGAGATTTTTACGTATTTCAAAGAACTCTTTTTAAAAAAAGAGAAAAATGACCGTAGCAAAGTATTTTTAGGACTTTTTCTACAAAAATTTTTGGTAAATTTTAATAAATTTTTTTTGTTTTTTTGCAAAACGATTGCAACCAATCTATATTTATTGTAAAATATAGCCATAACATAAATATCAATTTAGGAGGATATATTTTTATGGCAAAAAATGTTAGAGTTGCAATCAACGGTTTCGGCAGAATCGGCCGTCTCGCATTCAGACAAATGTTCGGTGCAGAAGGATTTGAAATCGTAGCAATCAACGACCTTACCAGCCCCAAAATGCTTGCTCATCTTTTGAAGTATGACAGCACACAAGGCAACTATTCTATCGATCACACCGTTTCTTACGGCGAAGCAGTCTTGAACGAAGACGGCTCTGTCAAAGAAGACGGATACATTGTTGTCGACGGAAAGAAAATCATCATCTACGCAAAAGCAAAAGCACAAGAACTTCCTTGGAAAGCCCTTGATGTTGACGTCGTACTCGAATGTACCGGTTTCTACACCTCCAAAGCAAAAGCCCAAGCACATATCGACGCAGGCGCAAAGAAAGTCGTCATTTCTGCTCCCGCAGGCAACGACCTTCCCACAATCGTCTATAACGTCAACCACACCACTCTTACCAAAGAGGACAACATCATCTCCGCTGCATCTTGTACGACCAACTGCCTCGCTCCTATGGCTAAGGCACTCAATGACCTCGCTCCTATCGAAGCAGGTATCATGACCACAGTACATGCTTACACCGGCGACCAAATGCCTCTTGACGGACCTCAAAGAAAGGGTGATCTTAGAAGATCCAGAGCCGCTGCTATCAACATCGTTCCTAACTCAACAGGTGCTGCAAAAGCAATCGGTCTTGTTATTCCTGAACTCGCAGGCAAACTTATCGGTTCTGCACAACGTGTTCCTACCCCTACCGGATCTACAACAATCCTTGTTGCAGTCGTAAAAGGACAAGTCACAAAAGAACAAATCAACGAAGCTATGAAAGCCGCTTCTAACGAATCTTTCGGATACAACACCGACGAAATCGTTTCTTCCGATATCGTAGGATCCAGATTCGGCTCCATCTTTGATGCAACCCAAACAATGGTCATCAACATGGCAGACGGCAACAGCCAAGTTCAAGTCGTTTCTTGGTACGACAACGAAAACAGCTACACCAGCCAAATGGTCCGTACCATCAAATACTTCTCACACTTGCTCTAATCTTAAAACTCAAAATAAAAAGGAGTCCGATTGGACTCCTTTTTTATAGCAAACAAAAAAGAGACGTAATGTCTCTTTTTTAGAATCTACTCTTATGCCTCTTTGGTTTTGCGGGCTTTTTCGATATATTCTTTTATTTTTTTGTAGTTTTCGTAAGGATTTTCGATTGAGTTAAATTTGAATGCGTTGCTACTGTCTTGACTGTTCAAGGGGCTTGATGTACTTCCAAAGCAGATAGTACCCGTATCTTTGATCATTTTGTCGATGATGCCTACCTTGACGTTGACGGCGCCTATCATTGAAAGATCTAGGCATTTGTAGTCCGTACCGATTATGCCTGTCCTTATTATCAATCTTTTGTTGGTGCAAGCATAATATGTTTTTTGGCTATACAAAATGCTCAAAACTATTGACAATATCAATATGCCGGCAAAGACCGAACAACCAATTATTACCAATGTGGTGCCGATTTCTTTGGCGGCTTCGTCGTCTCCAAAGTAGGTGGCAACAAGTCCTATTGCCAAAAACATTGCAATAAATAGCGACATGGCGATTGCCGAGATAATCATTTTAACTTTGTTGGGGCGAAAAACCTCTATGACTTCTTCACCGTTTTCTAGTATAGGGGTAAACTTTTCTTCCATTGTTCTCTCCTTTTATTCTTTAATTATTTCATATCCGTAAGGTTTTAGCATGCCTTTAGAATATGTTTTTTCTTGGTCGGTAGGGTTGACGTATAATGTTATACGATCTCTTTTGATCATCAATATATCGTGGTCGATTTTTATTTCGCAAGGCTTTTTGAACTCCTCTCGCATCGACTTGCGAATCATGCCTATAAAGCGATAATGTTCGAGAATTTCTTTGTCGAAAGCGTCTTTTATCGTGCATCTGTTGAGAGGATCTTCGAATCCTTGCATGCCCCTTTCGTCGCCGTAATAGACACTGGGGACTCCGGGGAGGAAATATTCGACGGCAGATGCCATCATAAGACGTCTTTTTGCCTTTTCGTATTGGTAGGGATCAAGCGTAAATTCTCTTTTTTCAAACTTGGATCGGTCGTCCATCCAATCGACGTCGGACAAAGCGGTAAGCGCTCTTTTGGTGTCGTGGGAATCTAGCATGGTCATGGACACGTCAAGCGAACACTTGGGGTAATTCTCCAAAATGTCGTCAATTGACTTTTTGAAGTCCCAAACATTGCCGTCTTTGGCAAGTTTTAGTATGGCATCTTTATAAGGATAGTTCATTACTCCGTCAAGTTGGTCACCGAGAAAATAGCGACGTTTTTCGGAATAACTTTCTTTGGTCGATGCATCTTCCCAAACTTCGCCTAAAACCAAAGCATCTTTGTCTATCGATTTGACTTTTTTTCTTATTTTTTCGACAAAACCTGAACTCAACTCGTCCACGACGTCAAGTCGCCATCCTTTGATGCCGAATTTTAGCCATTTTTCTATGATTCCGTTGTCGCCTGCTATGAACTTTTGGAATTCTTCCGAGTTGCGTCTTACGGTAGGCACGCATGTGCATCCCCACCAACAATCGTAGGTGCCGTCGTCATTAAACGTGTACCAGTTTCTGTACGGACTGTCAACCGACTGTGCGGCTCCGAGTGAGTCGTAACGCCCAAACTCATTGAAATATACGGAGTCGGATCCGGTATGATTGAAAACACCGTCGAGCATAATAGATATGCCATGTTTTTCGGCTTGTTTTATGAGATTGGTAAAATCTTCTTCCGTACCTAAAACACTGTCTAGTTTTGTATAATCTCCGGTATCGTAACGGTGGTTGGAGTGAGAATCGAAAATTGGAGAGAGATATAACATTGACACACCGAGACTTTCTAGGTAAGAAAGTTTTTCGGTTATGCCCTTGAAATTGCCTCCGTAAATGTCGTTGGCTCTATACACTCCGTCGGGATCGACAAGAGTCGGGGGATCGTTCCATTCCTTTTTCACTCTATACGGGATATCGGGGATCTCGCCTACTCTATTGAATCTATCGACAAAAATGTGGTATATTATACCGCCTTTGATAAAATCGGGGGTAGAGTAGCCTTGTTTTACGACGGTTTGTTGCCACTCGGGGAGCCATTCTCCTACGATGCCTCGACCGAAGTCGTCTCTTCCTACATAGTAAGTAGTGTTTTTGGCATAAATTTCGAATCTATAAAAATAGACACCTTCTCTACTAAACGTATAATTTGCAGTGAAGATGTCATATACTCCCTCGGCGGAAGTTTTTTTGAGTCTGACTTCTTTTATCTTGTCGGTAAAATAATCTCTATAAAAAAGGGATACCCCGTCGGCATGAATATTCTCTGCGACGGGGAATTTATAATTGATAGTTTGTCCTACCTCGACAGCACCGAAAGGTGCTTTATATTCGAGGTCTCGTGATGAAAACAATATCATTATTTGACTTTTTTAAGTTCCCAAATTCTTTGTGCATATTCTTCTACCGATCTGTCGGCTGCGAAGAATCCTGCTTTGGCGGTGTTGACGATAGACATTCTGTTGAAACGGTATTTATCTCTATATGCTTTGTCTAGTTCGTTTTGCGCATCTACATAACTTGCAAAATCTTCTAGGCACATATAGGGATCGGCTACTCCGCCTCTGCCTATTGTCAAACTGTCGGCTACTTCGGAGAAACATACACCGTTGATTTCGCCTCTCAATTGGTCGATTATACGGCGAATTCTTGCATCTTGCGAGTAGTGAATCGTGGGGTTGTATCCACGTCTCCAAAGTTCGTTGACTTCGGGTGTTCTCAAACCGAAAATAAAGATATTTTCATCGCCGACTCTTTGGTGAATTTCCACGTTGGCTCCGTCTTCCGTACCCATTGTGACTGCACCGTTGATCATAAATTTCATGTTGCCCGTACCCGATGCCTCTTTTCCTGCAATGGAAATTTGTTCGGACACTTCGCTTGCCGGCATGATGATTTCGGCAAGAGATACACGATAGTTTTCAAGGAACACGACTTTGATTTTGTCTTTTATGGTCTTGTCGTTGTTGATTTGCTCTGAAAGCATGCAAATAAGTCTTATGACTTGTTTTGCCATGTAATAACTGGGCGCCGCTTTTGCTCCGAAAATGAATGTTCTAGGCACGATGTCGAGATCGGGATCGTCTTTTAGACGGTTGTATAGATCCATTATGTGTAGGACATTGAGGAGTTGACGTTTATATTCGTGCAAACGTTTTACTTGGACGTCGAAAATCGAATCGGGGTTGATGTCTACACCGTTGGTCTTTTTGATATATTCGGCAAGGCGGACTTTGTTGTCCCTTTTGATTTTTGCCCATTTGTCGATAACTTCTTTGTTGTTTTGGTATTTGAGAAGTTTCTCAAGTTCGTCGGCATTGGTTTTCCAACCGGCACCGATGAGTTCGGTTATGAGTTTTGAAAGTTCCGGATTGGCTTGTTCTAACCATCTTCTGTGGGTTATGCCGTTGGTGACGTTGGTGAACTTTTCGGGATGAATATCGTGATAATCTTTGAACACGTCGTCGGTCAATATGTCGGAGTGAAGTTGGGAAACGCCGTTGACGGTGTGCGATGCGACAAGGCAAAGGTTCGCCATACGAATTTCTCCGTCAGATACCACTGCGTTTTTGGCGATTTTTTCCCATTGTCCCGGCCAGAAATTCCAAAGGTCTGCACAATATCTTCTGTTGATTTCGGAGACGATTTGGTCAATTCTCGGAAGAAGTGCTTGGAATAATTTTTGAGGCCATTTTTCAAGGGCTTCTTGCATGACGGTGTGGTTGGTATAAGAAATCGTGCCTTTTACGATCTTCCATGCATCGTCCCATGCATAGCCGTAATCGTCAAGCAAAATACGCATGAGTTCGGGGATGCAAAGGGTGGGGTGAGTATCGTTGATGTGTATTGCAACATGCTCGGGAAGTGAATCAAGGCTCTTGTAGTCTTTGATATGTCTTTTTACAATGTGTTGCATTGATGCCGATACGAAGAAGTATTGTTGGCGAAGTCTGAGTGATTTGCCTTCGTAATGGTTGTCGGCAGGGTACAAAATCTTGGAGATGGCTTCTGCCATTGCTTTGGCTTCGACGGCTTTGAGATATTCGCCTTTTGAGAACAAGTTCATGTCGAGGGTGAGTTCTTGCGGAGGCTCTGCCGACCAAAGACGTAGGTTGTTGACGGCTTTTCCGCCATAACCGGAAACGTTCATGTCATAAGGCACTGCTATGATCGGGCTATAATCTTTTTGGACAACGTGGAGTTTTCCGTCCACCCATTGTTCTTCGACGTGTCCGCCGAATTTGACTTCGAATTTGTCTTCTCCGGGGATAAGCCAAACCGATCCGCCGTCAAGCCATGTGTCGGGAAGTTCCATTTGCCATCCGTCAACTATTCTTTGTTTGAAAATACCGCAATCGTATCTTATCGAAAATCCGCCTGCTGCGTATCCTCTTGCGGTAAGGCTGTCTAGATATGCGGCTGCCAAACGACCTAGTCCGCCGTTGCCGAGACCTGCATCCGGTTCGATGTCGATGAGTTCGTCAATATCGAATCCCATTTCTTTGACGACATCTTTACATTCGTCAAAAAGTCCTATGTTGAAAAGGTGGTTTTTGAGCGATCTCCCGAGAAGGAACTCCATCGACATGTAGTAGATCTTTTTGATGTGTTGCTTTTTGACTTTTGCCATAAACTCCGCACGATCGGATTGGAGCATATCTCTTACGACTAGGCACAAAGCATTGTACATCAACTTTTGGGTGGCATCTTCGTATCCGATGCCGTAGTTTTGTGCAAGTTTCTTTTCAATAAGTGATTTTAGTTCTGTCTTAGTAGGTTTTATCATTTATCTCTCCGTATTTATATAAATTTGTTTAATTGAATAACGATTTGTAAAGGTTGATATATTCTTTCGCCGATTGGTTCCAAGAATAATCTGCGGACATTGCATTGCTTCTGACTTTTGCCCATTCGGTCGGGTTGTAATAGACGGCAAGCGCACGATGGACGGCATCAAGCATGTCGTGTGCGTTGTAACTCTTGAAGGTAAAGCCCGTACCCGTTTTGGTGGTGGGGTTGTAGGGGATAACCGTATCTTTGAGTCCGCCCGTTTCTCTTACGATGGGGACGTTGCCGTATCTCATTGCCATCAATTGCGAAAGTCCGCAAGGCTCGTATTTGGACGGCATCAAGAACATGTCGCAACCCGAATAGATTTTGGATGCGATATCTTGTGAGAACGATATTATTGCCGATAGTTTATTGGGGAAACGATTTTGGAGTTCTCTAAAATCTTTCTCGTATTTCCAGTCGCCTGTTCCTAAAACTACCATTTGAATATCTTGATATAAAATGTCTTCGATGACGTTCATGACAAGGTCGATGCCTTTTTGCGACGTAAGTCTTGTGACCATCGACAAAATGGGTTTGTCGACAACGGGAAGATTGAGAAGGCGTTGGAGTCCTTCTTTGCATGCTTTACGTTTTTCGACAGTTTTTAGGTCGTAATTTTCAAACAAGAATTTGTCGGTGGCAGGGTTGTATAGATCGGTGTCTATGCCGTTGACTATGCCATGAATTTTATATTTTCTTTGCGAAAGGATGCTTTCGAGTCCGTATGCATAATAAGGATGCATGATTTCTTCGGCATAGGTCCTAGAAACCGTCGTGACCGCATTGGCACACTCGATGCCACCTTTTAGCATGTTGGCGTCGTTTTTGTATTCTACTAGGGATGCATGTCTTTCGGGAAGGCCGAAAACGTCACCTATTACGAATTTGTCCATCGCTCCTTGGAATTCGATGTTGTGGATAGTAAGGACGGTTTTGATATTTTCGTATCCTCTTATTTGACGATAGAAGCAATCAAGCATTACAGGAATAAGGGCTGTTTGCCAATCGTTGACGTGGATGACGTCGGGATAGAATCCCATAAGGGGCATTATTTCGAGGACGGCTCTTGAAAAGAATGCAAAACGCTCGCCGTCGTCAAAATGACCGTATAACTCATTTCTTTTGAAATAATATTCGTTGTCGATGAAGAAGTATTTGACCGATCCCATTGACAAAGTAAAAAGTCCCGCATATTGTTTTCTCCAGCCTACCGGTACATATACGCTACCGATAAACTCCATAATAGAACGGAACTTTTCAGGAATGTTTTGATATAAAGGAAGCACGACGGCTACTTCCATACCCTCTTTTTGTAGTGCTATAGGTAAGGCTCCTGCCACGTCTCCCAAACCGCCGGTCCTAATGAAGGGACCTGCTTCGCTTGTTGCAAACAAAATTTTCATATTGTCGTACCTCCGATATAAAAAGTTTTGAGTGGGTGTCGATTGTCAAGTTGACCGTAATTCGACATACTACCATTTGGAATTATACACCCAAAATATACCAAAATCAAGAGTTATAATATAAATATATTATACATTGAATAAAAAAGTCGGCAAAACTTCGCCGACTGTACTAAATAATTGTATTTTTTTGTTGAACTCGACTTTATTCGTGAATATCGAGTATATCGAGAATTTTCTTAAACGTGTCTTTCCTCATGTTATCTTTACTTATTATACCGAAGTTAAGGGAAAAAGTAAAGATTATGTGTTGGGGAATTATATTTTGGTGAGTTCTAAAAGTTCGGTTTCAAAAATATCGAAAAACTTTTCGATGATTTCGACGTCCTCTTTTCCGCCTTTTATGGCTATCACGAAGGACGGTTTTTGTTCAAATGTCGTGGTGGAAAGTTGCATGAACGGTTTATATTTGACGGCTCCGGTCATGAAGGCATCTTTTAGAGTCGCACCGTTTAACGAATAGTCTTCCTTTTTTAGTATGCCGATGTTGGACATACCGATGAGAGGGTTGACGTAGCCGATAGAGATGGCGATTTCTGCGATGACTTGGGGGAAAACTTTGTACGCAAGTGAAAGTAAAGGTAGGCTGTATAAGCCTAAAAAACGGTCCCTTTTGGCTTCTTCTAGCGATTTTTTGACTCTTTCTAGCGTTTCGAGAGAGGTTTCTCCTACTCCGTCAAGTTTTGACACCATAAAGCCGGTGTGATTGGTGATGCCTGTTGTCTCGCCACCGTCTTTTAGGTGCCGACGAAGGTCTATCATGCAAGGGATGGCGACGGTGTCTTCTTTGTTGTAGTTGCCTATTTCGTATAAGGCTCTAAAATATGCCGTCAAATACATATCGTTGACGGTAGCGGAATGCTCTTTTCCTTTTTCTTTTAGTTTTGAAAAGGTGTTTTCGTCCACCACACGTCTGACTATCTTGATAGAATCTTGTTTTGATTTTTTCGCCCACGGGAATTTATGTTTGTCTTTTACGACCGACACGTTTTTGTATAGTCCGCCGGCTATTTTTTTGTCTTCGTCGCTCATGTGCGAATATATCTCGGTATAAGATCTGTTGCCGTTTTTAATGTCAAATGTGGCGGGGGTGCCGTCTTGTAGAGCATTGTAGATCTCGAACAGTTTTTTGATGAGATATTTGGTGTCTCCGCCGTCTGCACACATGTGGTTGACCAACACGACAACCGCAAACTCGGTTTCGCCTTTTATGAGTCCTATTTTAATTTGGACGTTGGACTTTTCGGAAACGGACTGACATGCAAAATTATTGGCATCTTCTTCTATATTTTTAGATTCCGATACTTCTAAAATCTCTCCGAGTTCATATTGCTTTACTATCCAAAAAGGTGTAATCGGGCATGCCACAAAACGGCTATGTAGGACGGGAACTTTGGACACTAAAATATCTACGGACTTTTCGAAAAGCGTAGTATCTACGGTGCCGTCAAAATAAAAAGTCGCATGTATAGTTTTGTCGTAATATCTTCTAAAAAGGTATTGGGCTTTGTCCCACATTTCGGCTTTTAGTAATTTCATTTTTCTCCCCTTAACATTTCGCCCATTTCGTTGGCTCTCGTCTTGAACCACTCGGCTATTTCGTCGTCGGTTTTTCCTTCAAAATCGGTAAGATAATATGCCTTGTCGATGGCTACTTTGTTGTTCTCTTTGGCATAGTACATTGACACGATCGGAATGTCTTTTTTCATAGTCTTTTTATAAAGTTTTGCAAGCACTACAAACCCTGAAAAATATTTGAGTAAAACATTGTGATATCCGCTAGACGAGTCTTCGGGGAAAATGAGAATGGACTTGCCGTCTTTGAGATATGCCATGCTCTTTTTCATCGTCCCCATGAGTCTAATATCTTTGTAGGTAGGGATGACTTGTATGCCTTTGTAAAAAGCACTCGTGATAGGGAGTGCAAAAATTGCCAAAATCAAGGACACGAATTTACTGTGACCGAACTTGACTCTAAAATAGACGTTTTTGAGGTAGTCAAAACGTCCCTTTACGTTTAGGCACATTTCATAAGTCCCCCAAACGTATTTTTGTCTGGGGAGATATAACTCGTGTCTTGTGGGGCCTTTGGCTCCTACGTGGTTGGATATAAAAATTGCTTGTTCGGGGATTTCGTCTCCCAAATTGACGACTTCGGGAGCCTTGACAAACAATTTCATTATTTTCTTTACAAACTTAAAAAATGGTTTTCTGGTGGAATCTTGCATGTTAGAATTTTAGACTTATTTTCCTTTCTCCGTTGTTTGCCGTAATGTTTATAAACACTCTTTCGAACTTTTCTTCGATCTCGTAGGTGCCGTCAACTACTATCTCTTTTGGCATTTCTTTCATCGACAAGACGGTAGGCACGTTGGAAGAAACGATGTAGGTCATATCGAAAGTGCCGTTTTCTTTGTCGTACTCAAAAGATGTGATTTCGCCGGCTGTCGCTACGGGGTAGGGACGATCGGTAATGTCATAAACATTGGGTATAGAATATATTATATCTTTTGACGAAAAATAGCAATTACTCCACTGTCTTTTGTCAAGTTCTTCGGTGATGTGTTCGATATGTTTTAGCCATTCGTCACCGTTGAAACAGGTGCATCCCCACTCGCCTAAAATGACGGGGACGTTAAGGCGTGACTGCGAATTTTGGTGGCTGTCGAGCATGTAGTCAAGACGGGCATCGGATGCGTAATTGTAGTCGTCGGTATCTACCATAAAATCGTAAGCATGAGGGGCAAAACATTGATTGGGTTCTACCTTGTCTCCGTTGTTTGCGGGGCCTCCGAAATAAGGGATGCCGATGTTGCACCAATAACTGTTGGACACTACTATTAAGCCTTGATCGGTCACTTCTCGCATGGCGGTGGTCATCTTATTGATAAAGGGATTGTGATACTCCAAATCAAATTTTTTCATGATTTTGCCGGCACCCTTGGATGCTTTTTTCAGTGCATCGGGGGTGATGCAGTCGTAAGCCGTTTTGTTGTCGCCTTTGATAAAGGACGAGATGAGTTTTATTGTCCTAAATTTGGGATCGAAAAGGGCTTCTTTTATGACTCCGCCTAGCACTTTGCGAAAGACTTTTGTGCCGAGACTTCCGGGGAACGGCTCGTTCATAAAGTCAAAACCGAAGAAGTTTTCTTTGTCTTTAACCTTGTACAAAATCTCTTTTATCATGAGGGCATATCTGTCTTGTAGTCCCATGCCGTCAACTTCGCTGTTTTGCCAAAACGCATCAAAACACTCGGCTACGGGTTTTCCGAAAAAGTAAGGTTCTGCCCAAATGCCAAAACGGGGAGATTTGTAGACTCTGCCCTTTTTCATTTTGCACGCCCACGAAGGCGCTCCGTCGCCTATACCGTTGCCAAATCCCGAATATAGGTCTTGGTGAATATCGATAAAAATATAGATGCCGTAGCGAGCAGCCACGTCAAAAACGTCTGCGATGTTTTGGAGATATTCTTGGTTGTACTCGCCCATTTTCGGCTCGATTCCGTCCCATGTCACACCTAGACGCATGAGATTGAAGCCTTTTTTCGCAAGTGTCTTATAAAAATTGTCATCGGTAGGGAATCCGTATGTACGGGGCGCAGTCAAATCGGTCGCCTTGTTTCTTGATGTCCAATCGGTCAAATCGTTGTAACCTTTATCAATAAAATTGACGCCGTGAAAAATTCTTGTCCTTCCTAATTCATCGACAAATCGGGGGCCTTTTGCATAAAACATAGTAAACAGTCTCCTTATTTTGTTATATATATATTATACAAAAAATTACATCTCAATTCAATAGTCAAAATTCCAAACAAAAACCGGTGTCTCCACCGGTCTATTGCTTTTTTGTGCTTTTGTTTACTAGCGGCTCGACAATTCGTGCAGAACGTGCTCTAATGCCGTAATATCGAGCGGTTTTGCGATATGGGCATCCATGCCTGCATCAAGACACTCTTGAACGTCAGAGGTAAAAGCATTGGCGGTCATGGCTATTATGGGGATGGTTTTGCCCAAAGGATTGTCGCCCTTCCTTATTGCTTTGGTGGCATCGAGTCCGTTCATTATAGGCATTTGGATGTCGAGAAGAAGGGCATCGAAATCGCCTTCTTTGACAGTTGCGAAGGCTTTGACAAGTTCTTCGCCGTTGGGATATACCACACAACTTGCTCCTTGTAAGTTGAGAAGTGCCTCCAAAATCTCGGCATTGAGTTCGTTGTCTTCGGCACACAGGAAACGTTTTCCGCTGATTATCGAGTGGGTTTCTTTGTCAGGTTTTGCAATGTTTTTGTCGGAGCGGTCAATTGCGAAAATAAGGTTTTCGACAAAGAAGGGACGTGCGATCAGTCCGTCAACTCCGCTTGACATGATCATGTCTTTGATTTGATCTTTGTGGACATAGTCGCAACAGAATATAAACTTGGCATTTTTAGATACCGTCCGCAAGGTTTCGATGGTCTTTACAAGAAGGTCTTTTTCGAGATAACCGGACAAAATAATCGTGTCGATTTGTTCTTCCCCGAGTATGTCTAAAGCCTTTTCGGTGCTATCTCCTACTACGAGTTGTACGGGGCTATATTTTAGAGCCGCTCGCACGTTTTTGGCAAGCTGCTCTTCGCTTGTCACTAAAAGCATCTTTTCGATGCCTGTGACCTTAGGTGCATCGATGTCTATCGGTAGGGTGAGAGTGATGTCAAAACGAGTCCCTTTGTCCTTTTGGCTGTCCACTTCTATTTTCCCGCCCATAAGGTCTATGATATTTTTGGTGATGGACAGTCCGAGTCCCGTACCGCCTATTCTGTTGGTGACGGAATTTTCTTCTCTTTGGAAAGGCTCGAACATGTGTCTTTGGAATTCTTCGCTCATGCCGTAACCGTTGTCAATAACAGAAGTTTTGATTGTGGCAAAACCATCTATATCGCAAGGAAGTTCTTTTAGTTCGAATTGAACAAGTCCGCCGTTAGGGGTATATTTGACGGCATTTGACAAGAGATTGAGGAAAACTTGTCTTAATCTGATACTGTCGCTTATTAGATATTCGTGAGATATTTCATAGACTCTTACCACGAATTGATGATTTTTGTCGTTGCATTGCGCTCTGATAATACTTTCGATTTGTCCGACTTGCTCGGCAAGTTTTACAGGCTCCTCGTTGAGATGAACGTCGCCCGACTCTATTAGACTCATATCCAAAATATCGTTGATAAGTCCTAACATGTACTGACCGGAGTGCTGTAATTTTCCTATATAATAAGAGAGTTTTTCGGGGTTGTCCAACTCGTTGGACATCAAGTTGGCAACACCTAAAATGGCGTTCATCGGGGTGCGAATATCGTGCGACATGTTGGCAAGGAATTGGCTCTTGGCTTTGGTCGCATATTTCGCCACTTCGAGGGCTTTTTCGGTTTCTTGCTGTTGAACTTTTAGTTGGTCGTTGGTGGTAGATAGTTCCTTTTCGTGTTCGGCATTGACTTTCAAAAGTTCGGTTGTCTTTTGCATACGAACAAGAATTACGGCAATCACTGTCGCCAAAATAATGAGGATGCTACAAACGCCTGCGATTATTCCTAAAATCGAATAAACCATGGCGGTGGACGAGACGGCAACGTCGCTCGCCGATACGACAAGAAGTACGCCCCAGTCGTATGAGGGAAAACGGTTGTATACTATAAAATATTTTTCGCCATAGGCTTCTAGATTCGTACAGACGGTTGCTCCGTCGTAGGCGTCCCTCTTTAATTCTTCGACGGACAGATGGGTATCGGTGGCTTCTGTTTTGATAAAATTAAAAATGTTTTTTCCTTGATATGCCCATTTTTCGAGAGAGCCGTTTTCGAACAAGATAAATCCGTCTTCGTCGATGACATAGGAAACGTTTTCATCGTTGAAGGTGGACGAACGAAAGAACTCTTGCATGTCGGTCATGGAACGGAGCAAAACTACGTGTTCTATTTTGTGTCCGTCAACAAAAAGGTCGGTGTCCATTTTGGTGACAAATGCCATATAGTTTTCGTTGTCTGCCCAGTTGACAATAATAAAACTTTGTTGTAAAGGCTCGGTCGGATCAAGAGATGAATTGCCTACCCAAGATCCTTGCCTACCTTTGTCCGTAAAATAATAACCGTCTTCGTCTATCAGTCTATATTTGATGACTTTGCCGAAAGGGGCAAGTTCGTCTTCATAATGATTGAGTAGTTCTACTGCTTCGTCTGACGTAAGAGTATGCATAGCATTGAGTTTTGACTGCAATTTTTTGATAAAGTCCCATTGCAATTCGAGTTGGATATTGAGTCTTTCAAAAAGTTGGTCGGAAAGTTCGGTAAGTTGGGTTGCGGACTCTTCGTAAAGTTGGTTGTCGGTATATATGTAAAAAACACCGATAGCCGTCCCCAAGACGGCTATAAACAATGCTATAAGAAGTATGTATGTGATTCTTCTTTTTGTGGTCTTTTTATCTTTCATGTGACTGAGATAATGATGATGATATTACAAGAGATTTATCAATGGTTTTTAGTGATATTGTATTTTTATTTTTGAGATAAGTCTTGGCTGCTTCTAGTCCGACGATGCCTGTGTCTATAAGTCCTATTGTGTCTCTTTCGGCTCGGTTGTGACCGACTAAAACTACCGTATATTCTTGGTTGTCGTCAAGATCTTTGCCGTCGGCTGTCATATAAACATAGGGGTAATAGTATCCCGTTTTGCGTGTATCGGTACCCTTATTTGCCATTTCTTTGATAACGGCTCCGGTCTTTTTTACGGTGAATATATGTTCGGACCAACCTGTTGCAAGCCATATCGTGATATATTCTTCGGTAAGTTTTCCTTTCAAAATTTTGCCGTTGGTGCCGTAAGAATTTTCTAGATTCGGATGAATTTCGGGGTTGTAGACATTGTAGGAAACAAGGGCTGCATCGGCTCCCGTTGCATCCATAAATATTTGTCCCGTAAGGGTTGCCGCTTCGATGGTGTCAAACTCTTCGACCGCTTCGCCGAAGTAAGGCGTGCCGTTGTCTTTTAGGTAGCGTTTTTGGTCGTCAAGGGCTTTGAGAGTGGCTGTACCGCTAGTGCCTTCGGAACCTTTTATCCATTCGATTACGGTGTTGCCGAAAGGTTTTAGATAGTCGTCCCAGCCTACATAGATCAAATCCATCGAGTGCCCCAAAGAGACGGCATCGTAGGCATCCTTATAATATTTTGCACTCTCGCCTATTTCGAAATTTTTGATCGAGCAAAGGTTAGATGAAGTTGTGCCGACAATGGCGTTGTAGCCTTCTTGGGTGGACATCACTTCGAGAAAATGTAGGGCATCTTGTAGTTTTTGTTCGTTGCCCTTTTTGCCGAGTTCCTTGCTAAGACCGTATAATCTTCCGGGGGTGGTGATATAGGTGTTTTGTGTCCCGTCGGGAGATAAATAAGGCATAAGACCGTATTGGTCGCCTGTGCCGTCGTTGTTTTCGGTGTATCTCGTGACCGATCCTATCATAAATGCAGTGTTGCCTTCTTTGAATTTGGCTTCTAATTTGCTTGACGAAGTGCTGATTCCTTCTTCATAAGAAAACATTCCAATGTCGAGCCATTCTTGAAAATAGGCAATACATTTTTTGAGATCTTCATTGTCCGATGCAAATGTATCGGAATTTACGTTTGAAAACATTTCTCGCCATTGTTTTCCTTCGGTGTTATTCATAAATATAGTGGAACTCACGTTGAAGAAGTAGTTGAATCCGGAGCCGGGGAGATCTAAAAGCGTGACGGAAACGTTGATGCCTTTACTTTTTAGAGCGGGGACAGTTTCGTTTTTTAGTTGTTCAAAACTTGTAGGAACAGCGATATTGTTTTCGTTTAGCAATGTTTTGTTGTAGGTGATGCCCGTAATGGTATAGTCATACGGCAACAGATAGATAGCGCCGTCAACTAGATATTTTGACAGTCTTGCGGTGTTGTAACTAGACGTGACCGCATAATTGGTGAGGTCCAAAAGATTTTCCTTTTGATATTTTTCGTCCCATGCCTGAGTGGTGGAATAAATATCCGGCATAACGCCCGTTTCTAATTGTTGTTTCATGTATGCGGACTGATTTCTGCCACGATATGCATCTATCTCGATGTCAAGTTCGGGATATTTTTCTTCGGCTAGTTCGATAACTTTCCTATAATCTCTCAATGCATTCATTATTGTGAGAGTTCTTGAAGTCTCTTCATTACACGAAGAAAGGGTTATTGCCAAAACGGCAACAACTAGAATAAGGATAAATAGTGCTAGGGTTTTTGATTTTTTCATGAAATGTCCTCCGTACTTGCCGATGCACGTAAAGGGTGTAGGTGGGATAACCATCGGCACGGTTGTGCGGGGGAGGGGGGAGTCTAAAACGGCTCGTGCAAGTAAATATTTTATATCATTATAACATATTAGATAAATGATTTTCAATAGGGAAAAATTTAGTACATTTTTACAAAAAAAGCCTTGCAAGTATTTTGACCTGCAAGGCTTGTAATATAAATATTGTATCACATGTTTTACAAAAAATCAAATGTTTTTGTAAAAGTCAAAGCGATTAGATGGCAAACGCATCGGCAAAACTTATCTTACCATGTCTAAAGAAACTGCTTATTTCTCCGAATATCGTGCGCTCGGTGTTGTTTTCCTTGGCAACGGGTATAAACTTTACATTCGTCTTTTCTGCAAGAGTCTTCAAACGGTTGTCGTTTTCTTCGGTCAAATTGCAAGGCTCTAAAATGCAAATTTGAGCGGTGGGGTATAGTCTTTTTATTTCGATTATAAGGGCTTGATAGTCGCTATAAAACGCATCGTCGATTGTTTCGCCGTCGCCGAAAGACACCAAAATGTTGCTAGGATCAAGATTTTTTAGGCATTTTTCGACCAAACTTTTTGCTTGTTTTACTTTGAGTCCTTCAATGCTTCGGTTGTAAATCGCATAGTCGGTCACTCTCTTTTGCATCAACGTGTAAAAGGGGAAATCGTACAAATAGTCCGAGCCGAATACGACATTTTCGCCTTTGATCGCCATGTCGTTGAGAACCTTGAATTTTTTTGCTTTTTCTTCAAATTTTTCCATAAATTAACACTCCGAAAGAACTTTTTGTTGGTTTTCTACTACTTGTTTTCTATCGCTACTTCCCTTGACTTCACGATTTTTGTTTATTATCCATATAATTAGATCGGCAATTACCATGACTAAATTGAAAATGTACAACCAAAAAACATAGGGAATCGAACCGCTAGATACGGCTATCGTGATTTTGCTGATTATTCCGCAGATATATCCTACTATTATTACCAACGTGAAAATTAGGCTTTTGCCTCCGGTCGATTTTGACTTTATACTTTTGATGACCGAGATGGGCCACGAAATACCAAAACAAATCAACATGAATACTTCAAATAATTGTGTCATAAAACTTTTTTCTCCTTTGTACGAAAGACATTATATGCTTGACAATTCATAATGTATAATATATATTTTTTATGCAATTCATAACTTTTGGGAATAGGTGAGGTCGATTATGGAAATTACCAACTTGCGTTATTTTTACGAAGCGGCAAAATGCGGTCATATCACAAAGGCGGCAGAAAACTTGCATATTGCACAACCGGCTCTTTCGAAGTCTATAAAAACTCTCGAGGAAGAACTCGGGGTGAAACTCTTTTATAAAGACGGACGGGGTGTAAAACTTACCGAATACGGAATATTTTTGAAAGATAAAATCGAGCCTATCATTGACGAACTCGATGTTTTGCCGATGGCTATCAAAAATTTTACCGAACTCAACGAAAATACTATTTCGATCAACGTGCTGGCGGCATCTACTATTACGACGGATATTATTATAAGGTTTAAGAAAATGTATCCTAATGTTATGTTTAAGATGACAAGAAACGAAACGGACACAACTGCGGACATTGAGATTTTGACCAACGCCAAAAATTTTGACAATTTTGTCAGTGTGAAAAAACGAGCGATTATTGAGGAAAAAATCCATGTTGCGGTGCCTATAGACAGTCCGCTCGCAAAAAAAGAGGCTATCAACCTACTTGAACTCAAAGATTGCGAATTTATCGCACTATCGGGATCGAGGCGATTCCGTCCGCTTTGCGATGCTTATTGCGAACATGCGGGATTCAAACCTCACGTGACTTTTGAAAGCGACTCTTTGATCGCCGTAAAGAATCTTATATCGGCAGGGGTGGGCGTCGCCTTTTGGCCGGAGTTTTCGTGGGGTAAGATAAACCACAAAAATATAAAACTCCTTGACATTGAAAATCCGCAAATGAAACGTGAGATAATTTTATATTTGACGAGTCACAAGAAGTCCAAAATCAGCGAAAAATTCTTTGACTTTTTGATAGCGGAACTCAATAAAAAGAAATAAATTAAAAAAAGACAAGTTGCCTTGTCTTAGAAAATCTCGTGGAAAAACGGGGTATTTTACATTATTTGCAACACGAAAAATTTTAGATACTGTGTTTCTTCTGCGCAAAGTAGGGATGGATGATCCGGGGCTTGAGATTTGATTTCGACGGTGCGGACGATTTTTCCGCTTTCTTTTGCGGATTCGACAAGCATCTTTTCAAATAGCGGGAAAGTCATGTAGTGCGAACACGACGACGATATGAGATAGCCACCGCTTTTTACCAATTTCATGCCTAAAATATTGATGTCTTTGTAGCCCCTATATGCGTCTTTTACTTCGCTTGCGCTCTTGCAAAATGCAGGGGGATCGAGTATTACCAAGTCGAATTTTTCGCCGTCCGCTTTGTAGGTACGAAGGACCTCGAAAACGTCACCGCATTTGGTTGTTATGTTGGTTATGCCGTTGAGTCTGGCATTTTCTAAAACGTTGTCAAGGGCTAATTTAGAAATGTCCAAAGACACGACTTCGTCAGCGGACTGTGCAGCATTGACCGAAAAACCACCGCTGTTGCAAAAGCAGTCAAGGACTCTGCCTTTTGCATAACGCCTTGTTGCCAAACGATTTTCTTTTTGGTCGAGAAAGTAGCCTGTCTTTTGGCCGTTCTTTACGTCAACGGACATTTTCAAACCGTTTTCGGTGACAATTATTTTGTCGGGGACTTCTCCGTATATAACTCCGGTTTTTTCGGCAAGTCCTTCTTTTACTCTTACTTGAACGTCGCTACGTTCGTATATGCCTTTTGGGTTGAAAATTTTTACAAGGCAATTTATGACCTTTTCTTTTTGACGGTCTATTCCTAGCGACAAAAATTGACATACCAAATAGTCGGCATATTTATCTATAATCAGTGCGGGGAGGTTGTCGGCTTCGGCAAAAACTACTCTGTAACAGGAATCGTAGCCTAGTGCTTGACGGCTCTCGGTGGCAGTGTTTATACGGTCAAAATACAGGTTTTCGTCGTCGGTTTCGTTTTCATTCCTAATAAAAATACGCACAAGAATCTTGGACAAGTGGTTGATATACCCTTTGCCGATGAATCTGCCGTCATGGGTAAGGACGGTGGCAAGTGTTCCGTTTTTGTCTTTGCCTTCGATTTTTGCAACTTCGTTGGCGTACACCCAACTATGACCTTGCAATACACGTTTTTCTTCGCCTTTTTTGAGATATACCGTATATGGCATAACACACCTCTTGATATTGATGTGAAAATTATAGTTTTTACGGCACGAAAAGTCAATCGTCAAAGGGGCGGACAACATATTAAAAATTTTGAAAACACGTCAAATTCGCTTACAAACAAATTTTGTTTGTGCTATCATATTGAAAACAAAATAAATATCGTAAGCGAAGATCGTGTTGCATTGTGCGTAAATCCGGATTGTAGTGATTTACCTGCGACACGATTTTTTATTGCAAAAAGGAAGTTTATGAGTCAAGAAAATCAAAACAAAATGGCAATTATGCCGGTCAAAAAACTTATTTGGACAATGGGACTTCCCATGATTGTGTCAATGGTGCTTCAAGCACTTTACAATGTCGTGGACAGCATATTCGTCGCCAACATCGAAGGAGTCGGCGCTATCGCAAACCAAGCCTTGACACTGGCTTTTCCGGTGCAAATCATGATGATCGCTGTGGGTGTCGGTACGGGAATCGGCATCAATGCATGTCTTTCTAAAAGCCTTGGGGAGCGTGACTCCGAAAGAGTAAGTCGCACTGCCGGCAACGGTATTTTCATTGCATTTATTTTGTATGCGGTCTTTCTACTGTTCGGTTTGGTTTTGTCAAAATGGTTCATTTCGCTATTCTCAAAAGACGAAATCGTCGTCGAAATGGGATCTACTTATCTCAAAATATGTTGTTGTTTTTCGCTCGGATCAATAGGCTATACGGTGTATGAAAGATTTTTGCAAGCGACCGGAAAAACTATGTATTCGACTATATCGCAAATTGCCGGAGCAGTCACAAATATTGTCCTTGATTATGTCTTTATTTTCCCGTTGGATCTTGGTGTCGCCGGTGCTGCGTGGGCGACCATTATCGGGCAATTCGTATCCCTATTCATTGCAATGGGGTTCCATTACTTCAAAAATAAAGAAATCAACGGTCATCCAAAATATATTAGACCGTCTTGGAAAATTATTAAAAATATCTACCAAATCGGCATAGCGGCGGCGATTATGCAAGCGCTCCTTTCTGTCATGATGGCGGGCATGAACGCAATACTTTCTACTGCCGATGCCAACACGACAATTCTGGTCGGGGCATTCGGGATCTATTACAAGATTCAACAAATTGCTTTGTTCTCGGCATTTGGTTTGTCCAACACTATCATAAGCACTCTTTCCTTTAACTACGGCATGCAAGATAAGGAAAGAGTAAAAGCCGTAATTAAGAACGGAATAATCGACACTCTCATTGTCACACTCCTAATTTTTGCATTGTTCGAGGGTATCGCCAATCCGCTTGCAAGGTTGTTCGCACTTTCGGAATCGTCATCTTCGGAACTAATCGCCGTATGCGAAAGAGCGACGAGAATCGGAGCGGCAAGTTTTGTATTTATGGGCTTTACCGTAGCGGTGCAAGGTGTCTTGCAAGCATTCGGTTATGCACTCAAACCGCTTATTTTGTCTTTGTTGCGACTGGTCGTCTTTTTGTTCCCGATGGCTTACGTCTTTACCTTGATTGACGGGGTTTGCGACAATGTTTGGTGGACCTTCCTTATTGCCGAAGTGCTTACGGATATCGTGTCCGCAATTTTCCTTGTGGGGGCAATTAAAAAGAAAGTCTATCCTATACAAGACAAGTTGGACCAAGACCACGAAGAATCGTTGGCTATTGACTAATTTTTCAAAAAAGACGATAATAAATATATAGATTGCGAGCAAATTGGCTCGAAAGGAGAGTTTTATGAACACGATTATCACAATATCAAGGCAATACGGCAGTGGCGGTAGATTCGTCGGAAAACTGCTCGCAGAAGAACTCAATATTCCTTTTTATGACAAAGAAATTATCTCTATGGCGGCAGAAAACTCGGGGTTTGCGCAAGAGTTTATCAAAGAAAACGAACAAAAAATGAAAGGTTTATCTACTCTTTCTTTTACTCCGGGGATGCTGAGCGGAAACTTTGCATATAATTTTGAAAATATCGAATCTAAAATTTATGCGGCGGAAGCGGAGGCTATCGTCAAAATCGCAAATGAAGGGGCGTGCGTGATCGTAGGACGTTGCGCCGACTATATACTGAAAGATAAGTGTAAATGCCTAAATGTTTTTATACATGCGGATATGCCGTCTAGAATCGAAAGAGTCATCAATGTTTTTCAACGTACGGATAACCAAAAGAAAGCCGAAAAACTTATCAAAGAAAACGATCGGTTGAGAGCAAGGCACTACCGCTTTTATACGGACGGCGAGTGGGGAGATGTCAACAACTATCACATCACTCTCAATACTTCGGTCCTGAGTGTCGAAGATTGCGCCAAAATTTTGAAAGAAGCCTATCTAAAACTCGATCAACAAGATTAAAAAATCAATTCCGCATCAATTTTAATAAAAAAAACGAACCCAAGATTTCCTTAGGTTCGTTTTATTTTAGATGGTGGAGACAATTGGACTCGAACCAATGACATCTACCTTGTAAGGGTAGCGCTCTCCCAGCTGAGCTATGCCTCCAAACTAAATTGCTAGATTATTATATATGCAAATATCAAATAAATCAAGTGTTTTTATTTATCTCGGCAAAATTTCTAAAATTTGAGGGTTTAGTCAAAATCAAACAATGCGGTGGACATATATCTGTCTCCGCTGTCGGGGAAAACGACGACTATGGTTTTGCCTTTGTTTTCTTCTTTTTTGGCTTCCTCTATTGCACCGACTAGCGCAGCGCCCGACGATATGCCGACCAAAACGCCTTCGGTGGATGCCACCTTTTTTGCCATGTTGATTGCATCAAGGTCATCTACTGCTATTATTTCGTCCACTACATTTAGGTCAAGGACTTTGGGGACAAACCCTGCGCCTATGCCTTGAATTCCATGACGTCCCGAAACGCCCTTAGAGAGTACGGGGGAAGACGAAGGCTCTACCGCCACCGCTTTTAAAGTAGGATTTTTTTCTTTTAGGTATTTTGCAGTCCCCGTAATAGTTCCGCCTGTGCCTACACCTGCTACCAAAATATCAACCGAACCTTCCGTATCTCTATATATTTCCGGACCGGTTGTTTTGTAGTGTGCTTCGGCATTGGAGAGATTGTCGAATTGGGAAAGCACGACTCCGCCTAGACTCTTTTCGAGTTCTTTGGCTTTTTCTATGGCTCCGCTCATGCCCCTAGATCCGTCCGTAAGTACGATTTCCGCTCCGTAGGCTCTTATTAAATTTCGACGTTCTACGGACATGGTTTCGGGCATAACTATGATGACTCGGTACCCTTTTCCCACTCCTACGGATGCCAAACCTATACCTGTGTTGCCGGAGGTGGGTTCTATAATCGCATCGCCTTTTTTCAAAAGTCCTCGTTTTTCTGCATCCTCGATCATGTTGACGGCTATACGATCTTTGCATGATCCCGTCGTATTGAAATATTCTAGTTTTGCTAAAATTTTGGCATTGAGATTCTCTGCCTTTTCGATATTTACAAGTTCGAGTAAAGGCGTATTGCCGACAAGTTCTGTTGCGCTGCGATAGATTTTTGTCATAAAACTTACCTCTTATAGGGATACTTTTATTATAATGGTTTTGTACGAATTGTAAATTCTTTGTCGGGTTTATTTATGTTTTTAATGTATGATTATCTTATATCTATAATTCAAATTTGTAAAATTATATAAGTTCATTGTTAAAAATATATTTACAATATCGTTTTCTTATGCTAAAATGTGAATAATAATCTTATTTTAAGGAGCATTATGGCTACTCAATCTCTCGACCCTGACCCCGATAGTATCATTTTGTCAGCGGTTTTCATCTTTTTCCTAGTGTTGTTTTCGGGATTTTTCTCGGCAACCGAAACGGCGTTTACTTCGTTAAACAAAACCAAACTAAAACTCAAAGCACAAAGCGGTAGCAAGCCTGCACAAAACGCACTTGACCTTGCCGGCAATTTTGACAGTCTGCTTTCTACGATTTTGGTAGGAAACAACATTGTCAATATCACAATGTCGGTGTTGTTCAACAATATTTTTGAACAAGTCATCTCAAATGCGGCGGTAAGCGGTATCGTGTCGGTAGCGGTTTCTACGGTTATTGTCCTTACCTTTGGCGAAATCACACCTAAAATGATAGCCAAAGAAAATTCCGAAACGCTCGCTATGGTGTTCGGCTACCCGATAAAGGCAATAAAAATTATTCTCACCCCTATCACTATCATATTTGCCGGACTCAAATGGGTGCTTAGAAAAATCTTCAAACAGAAAAAAGAGGACGTTATCACCGAAGAAGAATTGCTTTCTATGGTCGACGAAGCGCAAGAAGGCGGATCGCTCGGTGAAGAAGAACGTGATCTTATTTCGGGTGCAATAGAATTTACCGATGCCGAAGTCGGTGACATCTTCGTGCCTCGTATCAACATAATTTCTATTCCTATCGACATGCCGATGGAAAAGATTAAGTCGATGTTTTTGGAATATAACTTCTCTCGTATGCCGGTATATAAAGGCACAATCGACGGAATTGTCGGTATGATTCACAACATTGACTTTTTCACAGCGCTTGAAAAGGGCGAAAAAAGTATCAAAAATTATATCAACCCCGTTGCGATTGCGACCGAACACATGAAGATTTCTATTCTTCTCAAAAACATGCAACAGCAACACGTCCACATGGCAGTAGTCGTGGACGAATATGGCGGAACGCTCGGCATCGTCACACTCGAAGATATTTTGGAAGAACTTGTCGGCGAGATTTGGGACGAACATGACGAAGTCGTCAACTACTTCAACAAATTGACCGACACGTCTTATATGGTAGATGCAAGAGTCGAACTTGACAAATTCTTTGAGTTCTTCGGCATTGACTCGTCCGAAACCGAAAAGTTTGACAGCCAAACCGTAAGCGGTTGGATCATGGAAAAGATCGGTGATATTCCCAAAAAGCAACAGACTTTTGATTTTGAGAATCTAACTATCACCGTAGAAAGACTGACGGCTCGTCGCATTGTGTCCGTAAAAGTCGTGGTCAACCCCATCGAACAAGAGGATGACGACGAGGACAAACCTAAGAAACATAGGTGGTTCGGAAATACGGAAGAAAATGAGGAAGATAAAGGAAGCGAAACGGAGCAAACTTCTTCCGAAAACTAACAATCAAATCAACAAAAAAGCCCGATATACGGGCTTTTTTATTTTGGATAATTTTATTTTTCTGTGGGCTTTTTGGCTAGTTTATCATACTGCAAACGATACAATTCGTAGTATCTGCCTTTCTTTTTAAGCAACTGATTGTGAGTGCCTTCTTCTACTATTTCGCCGTCGTGAATCAATATGATTTTGTCGGAGTGCTGAATGGTAGAAAGTCTATGAGCGACAATAAGCATTGTCCCTCTTTTCATGAGTTTTTCAAGAGATTCTTGTATCAAAACTTCGGTTTCCGTATCGATATTGGCGGTCGCTTCGTCCAAAATCATAACTTCGGGGCGATGAATTACGGTGCGGGCAAAAGAGATGAGTTGGCGTTCTCCTGCCGAGAAGTTGTTGCCACGCTCTCTTACTTCTTCGTCTAGGCCTTTGTCGAGTTTGTTTATCAATTTGTCGGCATTGACATATTTGCACGCTTCCATTATTTCTTCGTCGGTGTAGTCGTCTCTTAGTACGATATTGCTCCTGATCGTACCCGAAAACAAAAAGACGTCTTGGAGCATTTGTCCGAAGTGCTTTCTTAGGGACGAAAGTTTGATTTTACGAACATCTATGCCGTCAACCAAAATTTGACCTTTTTGGATGTCGTAATTGCGGGTAATAAGCGAAAGTATGGTAGATTTTCCCGATCCGGTTTGTCCTACGAACGCAACCGTTTCACCGGCGTTTACTTTGAAGGAAACGTCTTTTAGTACCCACTCGCCTTCTACATAGTAAAACCACACATTTTTGAATTCGATGTCGCCTTTTATTTCGTCAAGTTCGATGGCATCGTCTGCATCTAAAATCTCGGGTTGAACGTCATAGACGGAGAAGACTTTTTCTGCCGACGCAAATGCCGATTGCAAGAAATTGAATTGTTCGGCAAGCCATTGGACGGGACCGAAAAACTTTTCTATAAACATATAGAATGCGACGACTGTTCCGCCTGTAATCGCCGTTCCTAGTACAGAGCCTCCGTCGATGTAGCCGGCGGTGCCTGCGAAGAATATACAAATTACCGTACAAATGTAGAGCATATACACCATAGGTCTATATACCGAAAAGACAAAAATTCTATCTCTTCTTGCTTTGTATATTGCATTGTTCTTTTCGTCGAACTCTTGCATTTTACGTTGTTGACGATTGAAAATTTGTACGATTTTCATGCCAGACAAGTTTTCCGACAAGAATGTATTTAGGGCTGTGGTGCCGTTTTTTACCTTTCTATGCGCCATTCTTGCGAACTTTCTAAATACTAGCGTCATAAAGACGATGAACGGCATAAAGCATAGGACTATCAATGCCATAACATAATTGATGCAAAACATTGCAATGGTCACACCTATCATGATAAAACTGTTTTTGAGAAGATCGACTATGACGTTGGTGAACATTGTCGAGAGTGCATCGATATCGTTGGTCACTCTTGTGACAAGGGTGCCGTTGTGCAGTGTATTGATTTGGTTGTGAGAAAAACTTTCTATATGAAGAAACAACTCTTTTCTCATATCGGAAATTATTTTTTGTCCGGTTTTTTGTAAAACGATCGCCTCAAAATAGGATGCAACCATCGACACGACCAAGACTGTCGCATAAATGCCGACTCTTATAAATAGGGACGACAATTGAAAATCTGTCTTGACAAGTTCTTCGACATCGGACACCAAAACGGGCGAGATTATGCTATAAACAACCGACAACGCCATCAAAACAAAAGCAAGTACAAAACTCTTCCAATAGGGTTTTGCGTATCCCAAAAGTCGCTTTATGAGTACCGAATCTTTCATTTTTCGGTCATATTCGTTTTCGACGGTTTTGTCTTTGAACACTAGGAAAACGAAGAGCAGTACGCTTAGAGACACTCCGACAATAGCGCCGATAATGATTATAGGTAGATACTTATTCATGATTCTCGCCCTCCTTTTCGTCGTCGAGTTTTTGGAGTTCGACCATCAACTTATATTCGGGGACGTTGTCGTATAGCCATTGATGAGTGCCTACCCCCAAGACTTTGCCGTCGTCAAGAAGTATGATTTTGTCCATATCTTTGACCGTAAGGACTCTATGCGAAACAAGTATTGTCGTGCGACCGTCTCTTATCTTTTTGATGCTGTCTAAAATAATTCTTTCGGTCCTTGTATCGACGGCGGACACAGAGTCGTCTAAAATCATTATAGGGGCTTCTTTCATGAAGGCTCGGGCTATCGATATACGTTGTTTTTGTCCACCTGAAACCGTCACGCCTCTTTCTCCTAGCATCGTTTCGTATCCGTCGGTAAATTCGCAAATATCATCATCGACGTCGGACAGTTTTGCATATTTTTTGATTTTGTCCATATCTTTTTCGTCAACGGCAAAGGCTATGTTTTCGGCAATGGTGTCGCCAAACAAAAAGTTGTCTTGCGGAACGTAAGCAAAATTGTCTCTGAGGGACTTGATCGTAATATCGTTGACGTCTTTGTCGTCGACAAAAATCGTGCCTCTAGGGACATTGTAGGTCCTGAGAAGTAGTTCCGAAATCGTAGATTTGCCCGATCCTGTTTTGCCTACTATGCCGACATTTTCGCCTGCTTCTATTGTAAAACTGACGTTTTTAAGGGCATCGTAAGTTGAGTCCGGATAGCGGAAAGTAAGGTCTTTAAATTGGATTTTGCCTTGTACGTTTTCGATATCTTTGGCACTTTCATCATCGACAACATCGGTTTTTTCTTCAAAAAATTTCGATACTCTTTTCAAGGATGCTTTGCCTCTCGATCTCATGCCGATGAGTTCGGAAATGGACAAAATCGGCCATATAATTGCATTGAAGTAGCCTAGGAACTCGATGAGTTGTCCTGCATTGAAAGTCTTTTCGTACACGAGATAACCGCCGTAGCCCAAGACGATACAGACGACCGAATCGATGAAAAGCGATATCGATACATTGAGAAGTGTCGAAATTTTGGTGTATTGAACATTTATTTTTTCGTTTTCGACGTTGAGTTTTTTGAAGGCATTGAGTTCTTTGACTTCTTTTACGAAGGCTTTTATTACGGCAAATCCCGAAAAACTTTCCTGCGCAAAATCGGATATTCTGGAAAAAGCCTCTTGCCTTTCGTCCCATTTTTTGGATAAATACCAACCGACAATCGTGCTTGCAAGGAGCATGAAGACCATGGGAATTAGCGAAAGAAGGGTTAGTTTCCAGTCCATCACTGCCATTTTGTATATGGAAAGGCCGCCAAGGAATAAGGCATCCATAAACATCATTACGCCCCAACCGAAGCAGTCTTGCAAGGTTTCGAGATCGTTGGTAAAATAGGACATCATGTTGCCTACTTTGTTCCTTTGGTAGAAGTTGGCCGACAAATCTTTACATTTGTCAAACATTTCGTGTCTTATAGACTTTTCGACCTTTGCGGATGCACCTAGGAAACAAAGTCGCCACGTAAATCTTCCGGTTATCATTACGGCAACGACAACGAGAAGGGGAACGAAAACGTGTTTTAAGGCGATATCCCAATTGAAAACTTCGGCTACACCGTCTATTTCGACGAATCCGTAATTGAGGCCGTTGACGACAATGCGGTAAGCCTCGGGGACTTTCATCTGAAAATAATCTACGGCAACCAAAGCAATTGTCCCAAGAAACAATATCGGGAAAAATTTTAGATAATATTTGTTGATATACTTTCCAAAAATCATAATTTCACATATAAACGCCACTAGATTGTTCTAGAGGCGTTTTCCGTTTTTATTTTATTGATATATATACAATGTATAAGATTACCGCAATGAGAATGAAGACAGATCCTACGATTACCAAGTGCCTTACGGAGATTTTCTTTGCGTGTTTTCTTTTTCTATAATCGTAGAAATTCTCTTTTTGCGGAGTGCTGTCCTTTTTTATGTTTCTAAAACCGAACAGTCCGTGTAATCCGTAAGTAAGTCCGTCAACGACTCCCTCGTTGTAAGAGACAATCAGTCCGCCGATGCCGGCAAAGACCACTCCTACTACGAAAAATCCGTCCATCAGTTTTGCGAGAATTCTCGTCGTCGATCCACCGTCAAAGAGTCCTGTAAATATCCAAATTAAAAAGCAACAGAGGACGGCAACAAGGATGGTTATCAAATATTTTAAGAGTTTATTTTTCACTATTCAAAATCTCTTGATATTTGGCAAATTCCGCATCGTTGCATTTTACGAAATGCCCTGGGGAAACCTCTCTAAAACTCGGTTTATCTACACTGTAATCGTGTTCTGCAAGAGGATTATAAGTGATTCTCTTACGGTTTTTCTCGTAAATCGGATCGGGCAAAGGTATTGCCGACAAAAGGGATCTTGTGTACGGGTGCAAAGGATTTTTGAACAACTCGTCACTCGATGCCATTTCGACCATGTTGCCGAAATACATTACGCCGATTCTGTCACTGAAATATTTAACTACCGACAAGTCGTGGGCAATAAACAAAATCGTGAGGCCTAATTTGTCTCTCAAATCGTTGAGAAGGTTGATAACTTGGGCTTGAATCGAAACGTCAAGAGCAGAGACAGGTTCGTCGGCAATGATCAATTCGGGGTTCATGACGACCGATCTGGCGACACCTATACGTTGTCTTTGTCCGCCTGAAAATTCATGGGGATATCTGCCGGCATGTTCTCTTACAAGACCTACCATTTCTAGCACTTCATATACCTTTTCGTCGATATATTTTTTGTCTTTTATGCCTTTTATGATAAGACCTTCGGCTATTATGTCTCTTACCGTCATACGAGGATCAAGAGATGCAATAGGATCTTGGAATATCATTTGCATTTGCGTGACGAATTTTTCTTTCGATGCAATTCTTACGGCATTTTTCTTTTCTTTTAGAAGTGCTGCCTTTTCTTCTTCGCTAGACGCATTGTTGATTTTTTCGGCATACTCGGCTTTGACTTCTTCGACTCTCACTTTTGCATGCTTTTTGTCGCAATGTTTGTGATCGTCTTTTGCAGAACGCATTGCCTTTCTTTGCTCGACAATGGCTTTTATTTTCTTCTCGGTTATGGCGAGAATTTTGGACTTCTTCTCTTCATCGCTTAGAGTTTCGTCCTCTTTGATGGCTTTTATTTCGGCTTTTGCCGTCAAACGCTCGTTTTTGATTGCGTCTTTATACCACTTGGAACCTGCGGCAATACGTTGACCTTTGAAATAGATTTCTCCGCCCGTAATGTCGTAAAGTTTGATAATGGAACGTCCTGTCGTGGTCTTTCCGCAACCGGACTCGCCGACCAAACCAAAGACTTCGCCCTTTTTTATGTCAAAACTTACGTCGTCAACGGCTTTCAAGACGCCGTTTCCCATTTTGAAATATTGGCAAAGGTGTTCTACTTTTAGTAAGACTTCATTATTATTGTTGTCCATTTCCTACACCTCCGTTGTTTCTCATTCTTTCGATTCTGTCGGTGACGATTTTCGGCGGATCCACTTTGGGCGCATTGGGGTGCAATAGCCATGTTGCCGCACTATGGGTTTCGGATATTTTGAACATAGGCGGTTCTTCCTCAAAGTCGATTTTCAAAGCATACTTGTTTCTTGCCGCAAACGCATCGCCTTTCGGGGGATAAATCATATTGGGAGGAGTCCCCGGAATGGCTTCCAACTTCTCGTTGGTGTCAAGGTCCGGCATACTGGACAAAAGCGCCCATGTATAGGGGTGTGCGGGCGAATAGAATATGTCTTCGGCAGTACCCGTTTCGACGATTTTTCCTGCATACATAACGGCAATTTTGTCTGCCATGTTGGCAACGACACCGAGGTCGTGCGTGATGAATATAATCGACAGATTTCTTTCCTTTTTCAATCTGTTGATAAGTTCGAGAATTTGTGCCTGAATTGTGACGTCGAGAGCGGTTGTAGGCTCGTCGCAAATCAAAATATCGGGGTTGGCTGCAAGGGCTATTGCGATAACTATACGTTGGCGCATACCGCCGGAAAACTCGAACGGATATTGTTTATAACGCTTTTGCGGTTCGGGGATACCGACTTCTTCCATAAGTTTTATGGCTTTGGCTTTTGCCATTTGCGGGGTAACCCTATACACGACTTCGGAAGCCTTTTCTTTGAGGAAATCGACAATTTCCAAAGTTCTTGCTCTGTGATCCAAATCGGTGATCTTTATCGCCTCTTGGTAGTGGTCGATGAGATCTATGATGATTTTGGCGACTTGCTCTCTTGCAAATTCGGGATCAACTACGTCCGCAGGTACGATTTTCCAGTCGGGAGTTTTGCCTTTTGCAGCAAGTTTTTCGACCTTTCTTGACTGTTTTGCGAATCTCTTGGTTTCTTTTTCGTTCTTTTTAAGACGTTCAAAATAGCCGTTGATCGCACTCTTCATGCTAGATGCGAACACGTAGGCTTGACTGTCTTTTATGAGTGTCAAACGGTCTATTGAGTTTTCTACGGCATCGATCATAACTTTTGCCGACTTGACTGCTTCTTGTTTGGTGAATTCCTTTTGGAAAATCGGCAAATTCTCTTGCAAAACGGTTATTGCAGTTTCTTTGTTTTTGAGTGATTCGTTGTAGGAGTATTCTACACCTTTTGCGGCACGATCGATGAACGGCTCCATGAACTCGTTGGCGAGTTTTTCGTGAGTCATCTCGTTGAGTTCCGCAACACTCATTTCGGGGATATTGGGATCAACATAGGTGAGATAGTAGCCTAGACCGAAGAAGTTGGGTTCTTCTAGTGCTACCGCCTCTTGTAAAAACGATTGTAGTGCGGTAAGAGGCTCGACTAGTGCGGTAAAACTCTTTTCCGCTTTTACCTTCTTTTGAGCATTGACAACGCCCGCTATTAGGCTAGAAAGTGTTGCTGAATCTCTTACTACGAATCTGTCAACGGTGCCTTTTGCATCTGCCAAAATTTTGGCAACTTGTTGTGTCCCGTTGGTAACACCGTTCTTTTCGATCTCGAAAAGCAACTCTTTGATGCCGTCAAGGGCGCCGTTGGCTGCTGCAAAAGCCTTGTTGTACTTGGCTTCGAGTTCGATATGTTTGTACTCGAATTTGTCGAATTTTTCGACAAGTTCTTTGTTGTGTGCTTTGGTTTCTTCACCGTAGGCTAGGTCCATACCTCTGCATAAAAGCGCCATTGTCGTGTTGAATATGTTGCGGCTGCTCTTTCTTTTTGCCTTGTTTTTGAGAAGCATGGCTTCGGTAAGTTGCTTGCCTATACGCATGATAGGGTTGAGGCTCGACATAGGATCTTGGAAGATCATGGCTATTTTGTCGCCTCTGATTTGGTGGAATTGCTCCTCGTCGATTTTGAGGAGGTCCATGCCGTCATAGATAATTTTTCCGCTTTCGATTATTGCGTTGTTGGCAGAAATACCGATAATTGCTTTGTTGGTGACCGATTTTCCGCTACCCGATTCGCCGACGATGGCGAGGGTTTCGCCCTTGTATAGGTCAAAACTTATGTTCCTGACCGCTTGAACTTTACCCGCATCGGTACGGAAGGATATCCTTAGGTCTTTTACTTCTAACTTCTTTTCCATAATACTAATCCTCCGAGCCTCTGAGTGACGGGTTGAACGCATCTCTTAGACCGTTGCCGAACAAGTTGAAACTGAGCATCATAAGTGCAAGGAACAGCGACGGGAAGATTGCAACGAACGGTGCAAGTACCATATCTCTTTGTCCTGCGGCGATCATTGTACCGACACTGGTAATATTACCCGATTCCAAATTGATAATGCCTAAGTATGAAAGGTTGGTTTCGGAATAAATCATCGACGGTATAACTAGTGCACAACTTGTGACAAGCGTACCTATTGCGTTGGGGAATATGTGCTTGAACATAATTCTCTTGTCGGATGCGCCGAGCGTTCGGGCAACAAGGACATATTCTTGATTTTTGAACCTATAAAACTGCATTCTCGTGGTAGATGCCATACCTATCCACCCCGTCATAAAGAAGGAGATAAACAGTACCACCATTTGGCTTGACGTCCCCATGTGCAGTTTTAGGAGCGTAATTACAATTACCGTCGGGACTGATCCCAAAATATCGGTAAATCTTTCCATAAATAAGTCTATTCTTCCGCCAAAATATCCGGCAATAGATCCCCAAATAGCACCTATTACCAAGTTGACGGTTGCAACGGCTATAGCAAACAAGAAGGAAAATCTTGCACCGGACGAAAGACATGTGAAGATGTCTTTTCCAAAAGAGGTTGTGCCGAACAAGAAATAAGGCTCGGTGATGCCGTCTTTTAAGACTTGAGTGTGGTAATAACAATAATATTCGTAATATTCTGCTCTTACTTCGACACCGCCAGATACGATTCTTCCATATACATAGTAAGAACGAACACCGTTGACAAGTGTGCCGTTTTCTCCTTCGATTCTCAAAGAGTTGTATTCGGCAGCGGTTGCAGATTTTTTCGAATTGACGGAATATGACCAATAACAAGGTACAATCTTACCGTTGACGAGGTCGGCTCTTGTTTTGCCTTTGACTCTCTTTGTCTTGTAATAAATGTTGGCATTTTCTCTATCGGGAGATTGCTCCGGTCTATTAGAGAGACGGACTACCGGATAGAGAACTTGTCTTCCGGTTTCGTTTTGGTATCTTTGGATATCGTTGAACTCTTCGGTTGTGATAATCTTATAGTTGCCAAAACCTACTCCGGTATAAGTATTATATTCGTAAGTATAAATTCCGTCTTCATCTATGGTAGGCTCGCCTTTGATAACATTTTTGCCCGTTTCTTCTTGGATGGCGAGATCTTCTAGGTATCCGGCAACACCGGTTTCTTTGGTCTTGTATCCGTCCCATCCTAAAAACGAGAACAATTTGCTCTTAGGCTCTATTGCAGAGTATGTCGAATCGTAATACGAAACGCTATATTGAGTACAAAACGGTCCTATAATTGCGAACAAAAGAAGTATCAAAATTACGATACCGCCGACAACCGCACCTTTGTTTTTACAAAATCTACGAAATGCACCTTGGAAATAACTTTCGGGCTTTGTGTCGAATTTAGTATCATGCGATAGATCGGTTCTTTGGGCGAATTCGAATTTTTCTGCCGGTATATCGGCAATATTCTTAATATTTTCCATATTACTTCGCCCCCATTCTTATTCTCGGATCGATGAATCCGTAACTTATATCGACAACGATTCCTGCAAGTAAGCCTACAAGGGTATAGAAACCCGATAGAAGCATAAAGAAATCGTAGTCTTGGAAATTGATAGAGTTTAGGTAAAGTCTGCCGACACCGGGGATAGAGAACATTTGCTCAATGATAAGAGAGCCGGAAAGGACTGAGATAAACTCCGACAAAATCATCGGGAATATAGGCACCATTGCATTGCGGAGTGCGTGTCTAATTGTTGCTTGACCTCTGGTAAGTCCTTTGGTACGAGCAAGTAGCATAAAGTCAGACGTCAAAACTTCGGTGAGTTCTGCTCTAGTATAACGAGCATATCCCGCAATCGAGCCTAGACACAACGAAAATACCGCAGGAAGCATGCTTCTAAACATGTCCCAAGAGAAATAATCGTAACCGGAATTCATGGTGATCGGGAACCATCTCAATTTGAAGCAAAACACGTACTGTATTATGAGTCCCATTACGATAGACGGGACGGAAATAAAGAGAATTACTCCAATATTGATAAGTTGGTCTTGCCATTTATTCTTTTTCAAAGCGGCAAGGATACCGAGTGCCAAACCAATTGGTACACCGATAATTGTCGAATAAATATTTATTAAAATCGTCGGAGGGAGTTTTTCAAGAAAAACATCCCAAACCGGCTGATTGATATATTCGCCGTAAGTGGTTGCTCTACCAAAGTCGCCTTCGGTAAAGATACGTTCGAGATAATAACCGAGTTGTTGAAAAACAGGTACGGTATCATAAGTATAAACACCGTTGGCACCTTTTTCGATGTTGGTTATCCAACCTCTTGCCTCGAACTTTTTATATGTAATCATCGGATCCTCGTTGGGACCGACGGTGATAATAGGCGGTAGAAGTTTTATAAGGACAAAACACATTATCATAATTATGGCGAATGTGAATATTAAAAGTCCCAACCGCTTTAACACGTACTTTAACATATACATAATGAGATATACTCCTCTGTAACTAAAATCTTTAGTAGTGCCTAAATCGAATAACTAAATAAACCAAGTGACACTCAAATGTCATTGTTCGCAGTGGGGCGAACTCCCTTAAAAAAATGTGTCAAAATCGGCTTTATCGGTCCATAAGGCCATAAAGCCGATTTTGATAGTCGTTTGTTTTGCTGTGGCGAGATTACCTCGCCACAGTTTGATTGTCGATACAATGTTGCTTATTCGGCTTTCTTGTATTCGGATGTGAGATCGTTTTGGTGTGCTGATACATATTGAGCCCACTCTGCATCGTCGTAGTTGACATTCATGTATCTGATTCCGCCAAATCCCATAAAGGTGTTGTATTCATCACTGAATTGAGAGAACTTAGGACTTAAGAGCGATCCGTTGGATCCACCGATAAGCATTATGGAGTATGCTTTGGTGATGACTTGCTCTTCGAGAGCAGCAAGGATCTCAAGTCTTACTTCTGCAGGTACTTTGCCTGCATCAAAGTTGTATTTATATTCAGCACCCTTAGATTCTGCTAAACCGTTGAGGCAGAAGTACCAGTTGTCAAGGCCCATTGTGATGGTCTGACCGGCGCCTTCATAATCTCCTGCGGGGAGTGTCAATGTCAATTTGACAGCAGAAGTATCCCAGTAGGTGTGATAGTTGAGGGAGTCACCGGGATCGACAAATCCTCCTACGATGCTGAACGGGTTGAAGGGGTTGCCGGAGAATCCGTAACCAAAACCTATTTGAGTTGCACCCGATCTAAATGCTTCTGCCCATTGGCTACCTGCAGAGGCGTCAAAGACAAGTTCAATTTTGCCTTCGAGTCCGGTACCCTCACAAAGAGTATCAAGGACACCTTGCAAATATTCCACTCTGGCTCTTTGTCTTGCATTGTCCACCGAAGAACCATATACGATGGTGATTTTTTTGGTTGCATCATATCCGTATTTTTCTGCATTGGTTGTCAATTCGGTATATGCTTGTTTGACAAGTTCTTTGGCTTTGGTGGGGTTGTATCCGGTCAATGCTTCATAAGCATCTTCGAGATCTGCTCCGTTGATTTCTGCACCGTTGGACCATGTTCCGTCGGCACTCTTTGTGAAACCGTAAGCACGAAGAAGTCCTTCTTTTGCTTGGGTGGTGTAACGATATATTCCACCGTTTTCTACGTCATAGAAATATTGTGTATTCATCAGACCGTAGCAAGGAATTGCGGTACCCGGCCAAACCTTTTCAACGACATCTTGTCTGTTGAGTGAAAGCGAGAAGGCTTGTCTAAATTCGTCGATAGCAAGAATTCCGTTGTTGTTTTTGCTCTTCTTCAAAGTATTGAGGTCACCGAAGAGTTGCATTCCGTAAGTACCGGTATCAGGTGTATATGTGAGGTACTTGGAATATTTGTAATCATTGAAGTGATCGGTGTCAAGTGCGACGTCATCGGTTTCGCCTGCGAGGAACTTGAGCCATTGTGTTGATGTTTCTGCCACACATTCGCATGAGATTGCGGTGACATTGTATTGGTTGGCGTACATATTGAGGCCATATCCGTACCAGTTTTCATTTTTGGTGAGTTTATAAGATTTACCGCTTTGGAAACTGGAAAGTTTGTAAGGTCCCCAACTTGCAGTGTTTTCTTGTAAAGTGTTGTATGTTGTGGTCCAGAGGGTAGATCCTGCGGAAGGAGCAACTTTACACGCTTCATATAGAGATTTCTTTACGAGCGGGAGACTTGACATATAGTATGCGGCAAGGTAAGAAAGGCTGCCGTCTTCTTTCAAGAATTCGAAAGATTTGTCCATACATACTACGATAGAGTAATCTCCGTCTTGATACATACCGACTTTGTCCCAAGTGGTACCATACGCTTCGTTGGCAACCTTGATTCCGAGCCAACTTGCATAAGAGGCGCCGACTTCGACATAATCGGCATACCCACCTACACCGGGAGCGAAATAGTAATCCCATAATTCTTTTCCGGAGAAAGAGTCTACTGCTGCACCTGCTGCCCAAGCATCTGCGGTATCATAGACGGTTTCGTCGTTTATCGATACCCATTGGCTTATTTCGTTGCCGTCTTTATCTACGTAACCGGAAGCATTATAGAATTCATAAGCATCAATGTAGATGTCAGCGCCGGCTTCTACGGCTGCGGCGTTGGATTCATAACCATTGGCTTCAATCGTCGTATAGACACTTTCTGTCGTTGAATAGAAATAGTCATAAGAACCTTTGATCATCAAAGTGTCATAGAACGTATTGGCTCTGTAGTTGAGGAACAAAGGATTGAGTTGTTCTTGCATAGAGTAGACGAAATCTGCTGCTGTGATAGCGGTGCCGTCATCCCATTTGAGGTCTTTTCTCAAAGTGATCTTCCAAGCATAACCGCCTTCCTTTTTTTGCTCCTCTGTGTAGCCCCATTTAGCGTCAACTTTAGAAGTGACGTCTTCCAATTCGGTGGCTGCGGAATAGTTGGTGGTATAACTTCCTTCTACAATCGCTTCGGTGTTGATTGTACCGTCTTTATTGTATTTGCCACCTTTCTTCTCGTCAAACTCATAGTCATACTCAAAGAACGATGATGCCAAATAACTCATTATTTGTGTATCATTGTTGTCTTGATACGTGAGTTCGTTCCAGTTGCTAGGCATTACAGCGGTAGTTGTGTTGTAAGTACCTTTCTTCAATCCTGCGTCCGGAATCGAACTGTCGCAAGCGGCAGTGGCTATAGCAGTAAGAAGAAGCACAACTATTACGAATAATGCAATTAGTTTCTTTTTCATAAATCTTACCTCCAAGTAAATTTTTATAGGTTTTCTATAATTTGGTATATAATACAACTTTGTCAACTTTGATGTAAAGCGATTTTAAGTTAATTTTAATATTTTTTTTCATACCATGCTTTTTTTATCGTCAAAACAGTGATTATTGTGTTCAAAAAGGCGCTTTGTATTAAAAAAAGTAATATGAATAAATTTTGTATATGATATTTTTATATAAAAATCCCCGACAGCATAGCGATGAGCATACGTGTCGGGGAATAAAATCTATTATTTAACTACGATTTTTGTTTTTACTTTCTGGATGCGTTGTTTTCGAGTTGGCGTTTTTCGGCTTTGACATCCTCTTTTTCCTTTTTCTTCGCCTCGGTTTTCTTGTGGTCGGCTTCGGGGACGGAGATTCTTTCCATCGAATCGTCAAGGTCACTGGACATCGATCTGTCTAGGTCGCTTGATAATGACGATGATCTGCTAAGGTCGGTTTCGGTATCTTTCTTGACGGTAAAGATCTTGTCGATGCCGTCTTTTAGAGGTTGGAAATCGGGGTTATCTCTTCTTCCTGCCATTTCGTTGAACTGACGCTCATTGAGACCGGTCTTTTCTTTGGCGACTGCTTTGAATCTTGCGATAGCATTCTTTTCGGTCCTATATTTGCCGAGATAGTTGAAGAATTTTGACCAATTGCTTCTCTTTTGGTTGTACATGTGCATTGCACGATATGTTTGTGCGATTCTCATTTGCGCTTCTTCGGTCGTAGCATCACCCGAATTGAGTTGGGCGGTGGCGTTTTCTATCATTGAACGGAAGTCGTTGTAACCGAGTCCCGATTTCCATTGATCCGATGTGAAGTCAAAGGACGGGGAATTGGCTTGCATTTGGCGAAGTGCCTTTTCTTCTTCGGTCTTGGGAACATGTTTTTCGACAAAGGAGTTTCTCATGGCTTTCAACTCCGCTTGCGACATGCAACCGTGGAAGGGGCTTGAGGGATAACCGACAACACGCAAAGCATTTCTCATGATGGTGTCGAGGGTTTCTTCGGAGCCGACCATTTGTTCTACGGTGATCGTGGTGCCGTTCTTTGCGCACTCTTTATTGATTGAATGTAATATATCCGTATATAGATCAATAAATAGCATTCTGTATTGTTTTTCGAACACTAATTTGTTGACACGTTCGCCGGTTTTGTCGGTGTTGTCGAACATGAAATCACGTACAACGTCGTCAAGTTCTTTTCTGTCGATCTTTACGCCATACTTATATGCAAGTCTTTCGTTGGGGCTCATTTCGTCGTCTTCGTATTCGTAAGGCTCGCTTTCAAAATATTTCTCGACATATTCGGTTTCGCCACTTTCTACACTCATTCCGCCAAAATAAACTTGGAGAGTGTCGAGTTCGCCTCTGGTTGCCAAAGAGTAGGATGAACCGGGGTTGCGAGAAGGCATAGAATATTTGCCGTTCTTGTATGTCCTGAAATCAATGGCTTTGGCATTGTCGAGGGCTATTTCGAATTCCTTGCGGTCAACATCTTCCATAGCATCTCCGTCAAATACGAAGTCATTATATACAGGGTGTCCGTCTTCGGATGCATCTAGGCTGTGTTCGGGCTCGATAAAATCTTCCTTTTCTGACATGCCCATAGGCTTGACGTCGGTATTTATGATTTCTTCGACTTTCTTTACTTGTTGTTTTTTGACTTGCGGATCTCTTTCCTTTTCGAGTCCTTTTTCGATTTCAAAGACGTTGTTCATTTGGTTGACGAACGCTTCGATATCTTCGTCGATAGGTGTGGCGATACCTGATTTCTTGTCGATTTCTTCTTCGGATACCGCACCGATTTCGATTGCCGCTTGTTTTAGGTCTTTTGCGAACTTATACATTTCTTCTCTAAGTTCTTCGACATCTATTCTAAATAGAGGATTTTCTATCAAGTTTCTAGCCAAAACATTGACACGATCGTAGAACTCTATAAGGGATGCGGTCGCAACGAGTTTGCCTTCTTCGGTAAGATTGCCGAATTCGTCCTTGTATTTTTCTGCGCCTCTTACGCATTCGAGGTTTTTGTATTGTTCCATCGGGACGTTCTTCCAACGGGAGAATGTGAATTCTATGTTGCCGATGGTTGTGCCGATTTGGTTTTCGGTCATCTTGGCAAAGAAGCCGTCATAGTGACGAGTTTCCCAAGTGGGAACACCGATTTTAATCGTGTTGACCATTTGCTCGGTGCTCATTGCTCCGTAATTGTCGACTTCCTTTTCTTCATGGCCGTAGAGTTTTAGTGCGCCTTTCATGCATCTTTCTACCATGCCGGTTGCATAAGCGAAAGGAACTTTATCTTTATAATGGTTGGTTGCGGCGGTGCCTTTCAAACCGTCCATTGCGGTGGCAAAGATCTCTTTCCAAAGAGCATTGTAGGCTTTTTTGTCAATTCTCTTTTGTGAGAATACCGCTTCAAACTTGTCAAATAGTTCGTTGGCGCTAATATCGCATTTTGTGAAGGATACGATTTCGCCGAGTTGTTGACGGATGACGTTGGCTCTATTCAACTTGAATAGTTTTGTTTGTTCGGCTTTGTCTCTTTCGGCTCTTGCATTGTCGTCAAGGTCAAATACTTCGGTGTCGAAAACATCGCCTAGACCGAAGAAGTCTTGTTCTTCTGTCGCCGATTCTTGATAATATTTGTCGGTTTCTGCCTTTCTTTCCTTGGCTGCCGCTGCTGCAAGGTCTGCTTGATATTGACGGACACTTTCGTCACAAGCCGCTTGAATATTTGTTCTTACTGCATCTAGACGTGCAACGGGGTTGTCGTAGTATGCGGAGAGTTTTCTTATATATTCGGGATCGTCGGTTGCGTTGCCTTGTGAGACGTCTATTGTGTCGAGGGCTACACTAAGTTGTCCGTTGTCGCCTTTTGTTATGTGAGCGAATTGGACTACACCAGTTTGGTTGATAAGAGCATGCAAGAGTTCTTTTGCCGCAGTATATTGGCTATATTTTTTGCCGTTGGCGGTGATTTTGTCGTATATGGATACTCCGTCCACGAACACAAGGCGCATGGTGTCTTCGAAACTTGAATTTTCAAAGTGATAACTTCTCAAAATGTAAGAATCTTGGTAATCGGGAGAATATATCGTATTGATGAGTCCGAGAGTTAGATAATCGGATTCGTCGGTAAATTTGGGATCGTTCATCGCAACGCCTTTTAGTGCCAAAGCGCTTGCAGGAAGGTCTACTTTTAATGTAGAAACACTGTCGATCTCTTGTTGGGTTTTGGATTTTTCTCTCTTGAAGTTGACATATTTTTGAGCAATATCTCTATAACTCTTTTTGCCTACTTCGCCCTTGTACTCTTCGAGGTCGTCGAGAAGTTCGTCTTCACCTTTTTCTTTATCGTTTCTTGTTCTGCTTATTGCGAGTTTGTCGGCATAATATCCGCTACCCATTGTTATGCCCATCATGTCTTCGAGAGCGCCCATGAATTCTGTCGAAGTGACGAAATAGTGTGCTTCGAAGGTCGAGAATTTTAGTCTATCGGCAGGGGTGGGGTAACGTTGTTCGAAATACCATTTGTTTTCGTTGAGTTTGACGGTCATTGTTTGTTGGAATCTCGAATAAGCCAACGCTCTGACAAGGTCTTCGACCGTTTCTAATTTTTGCGGAGGGGTGTAGGACTCCAAGAAATCATAGATTTTGTCAAGATAAATCTTTATTGCATCGTGATCGTCCTCGGAAAAAGCCTTGATCATCTTCTCGTTTTCTTGTGTGAATTCTTTTTCGTCCAAATTCTTGTCGCCCATTTTGAGAGTGCCGGCAAGTTTTAGGAGTACCGCCATATCCATAAGATCTCTTGCGTCAAAGGTAGTGTTTTTGACATTTAGGGTACCGGAATTTACAACTCTTGTTTTGGTATTTTCATAACTTTTTCTGGCTTGGTCAATGGTGAAGAATGCCATGTTTAGATTTTTCTTTTCAAATGTAAATGCAAACTTCGGCAAAGTTCTTCTTCTGATCTCTTTGGGATCGCCTTCTACGGGAAGTCCCATCTCCAAACGTTTTTCGTTAAGTTTTTTGTTTTGTTCGTCAAGTGCTTCGGTCTTGTAGCGCTCAATGAGAGATTCTTGTGTCCTTCTCTTGGCTGCTTCAAGCATTTCGGTCAAATATTTTTGTTGGGTTGCAAACAACACTCTTCTTGCATCTTGATCGTTTTCGAGATTGGAGATTTTCTCGACATATTCGGCTTTGTCGTTGCCGTTTCTTACATCGACAACGTCCATTTTATATTCAAATCTGCCGTCTATTTCGGCTACTTGAACAAAGGATACGACACCTGTTTGGTTGGCAAGGGCATCCAAAATAATGGCGGGACCTTCTACAGGGCTGTTTTTGTCTTTCATCAAATCATAGACGCTTACTCCGTCAATGAATACAAGACGATAAGTGTTGCCCTTTTCGCCTGCCATATATTTAGAAAGTAATCCGCCACCGGTTTGGGTTGCGCCTTGTATAAGTTGGATACCGCATTCGGCTTCGGAGAGCATACTGCCTGCTTTGCGAGATACATCTCCCGACAAAGTCTTGTTGACGATGCCGTCCAAAATTTGTTTGGGATCGAGGTCTGTTCCTTTCAAATTGTTTATCCATTCGGGGACAACCATTTTCTTGACGGATGCTTCGCCTTTTTCGGAAATGGCTTCTAGATCGATAGCATCGAGCAATGCTCCGGCAAGGGCTAGTTGCATGCCGACGCCTTCTCTGGTCGCTTCGATGCCCTCGGCACCCTTTTCTCTAACAAATTTGTCCATTTCGGTACCGTTGTCCAAAACATCGACAGAATTGGTATCCATAGTCAAGAGATAATCGTTGAGCGGATATGTGTCGGACATGGAGTGCAACATGACTTTGATTTCCATCGATTGGAGTTTCATGAGTCCGTCGAGTCCTTGATAACGGCTTCTGACATATTCCGGATATTCTCTGAGTTTTGTGACTGCCAAAGATTGTTGCGCACGATGAACTAGTCTTGTTCTGATAGATTCGTCAACGGTGTTGACATTTTCTACCGGTTGGTAATTTTCGGCAAATCTTGTCCAACGATCGAGATAATCGAAGATCTTTTCTCTGTCGTCTTCGGCAAATGCTTTGTATACTTCTCCTACAGTCCTTGCGAATTCTTCATCGGATAGTTCTCCGCCGCCGGTTCCGTCGAATTTATGTTCGTATCTCAAAAATAATGTAAGGTCAGCCAAATCTCTTATGTCGAGATGTCTGTCTTTTATTATTTGCTCTTCGGCTTTGTATTGTTGTTTTACTTCGTTAAAAAGAGCCGATGTCGCGCTGATTTTTCTTGCGGCATCCATGACCGCTTCTTTTTCCATAGTTACAACGAATTTCATGATTTTTTCTCCTTGTTTATTGATTTTGGGTGTTGTAAGTTTTTTCTATTTATTAAGACACGTTTCTTTTTCAAAAAGGTGCCAAAATTTTATTTTTTCAAATTTACCGTTCTTTCTCTCTCTTTCTTTGGCTCCGAACTTTTTATGCTAGATTTATGCGATGCTTCGGGAACGGAAAATTTTTCTCTGTCGTCCATATCTAAAATTTTGCCCATGACAATTTCGAATCGATTGTCTATGTCTAGCGAATTGATGGCATTTTCTAAACTATTCATCGTAAAATCCTCCTAGTTGAGATTTTAGTTTTTTGACAAGTCTTCTATACTTGCTCTTTACGGTGTTTACCGACGAGCCTTCTTTTTCGGCAATTTCCGCAAGCGAATATCCTTCTAATATATGTTTTGATAAAAGTTCGAATTCTTCTGCGCTTGTGAGTTTTTTTATTTCGGCTATAATCTCACTGCCTTCGTCAAAACAATATGTTCCGCAAATATTTTCGTCAAGTTCTTCGGTGGGTTTTCGGTCTCTCAGTCTATTGAGTGCCAAATTCCTTGCAGATCTCGTCAAATAATATTTTATGTTTTTTATGTCCGTCGTCCCTAGTCTGTTGTAAAAATTCACAAAGACGTCATCGGAGATTTCGTCCGTATCGCTTTTGTCCCCTAGATACCTATAAGCACAAAACCATACGAGTTTGAAGTATGTGTCGTATATTTCTCTGAATAAGGACAGTTTTGCTTCTTGCGTCCCGTTTTTTGTAAAGTTTTCAACAGTCGCTTCGAGTGTCATTTTTATTCAAAGAGTCCTCTCATCTTGTCGGACGAAACTATCGAGATATTTGTCCTTGACTGCGGTCCGGTGATAATGAAGGCGTGACCTCTTTCGTTGTTGACGATTTGGTCTTGTTCGACGGCATTGATTTTGCCGGCTTTTTCGTATAGCGTGCAAAGGTCGTCCATGTCGTTGGGGGACAACGAGAATATGAAGGAATATTGACATGCGTTGATTACCGCAGTGGACTTCCTTATTATATCTTGACTGCCGACGAAGTCTTTTATGTTTTGCGTAATAACGATTTGCATACCGTTGTATTTTCTTATACGTTTTGCAAGTTGGAACATAAAGTCGAGTGCTACGGGGTATTTAGGATCGATGAACACGTGCGCTTCGTCTATCGCTACGATGATCTTTCTGTTGGTCTTGTATTTCAAATTGAAATCACGATTTTTGATAATCTCGTTGTCTAACCATCTTAGGACCAAAAGCATTTGTGCGTTGGCGATTGCTTGGTTGTGGTTGGACAAAAGCGCTCTAAAATTGAACACCGTAAAGTTCTCTTTTATGGATAGTGAGGACTTGCCGTTCCACAGCATTGCATCTCTGCCGTCACCGCTAAACTTTGCGATAAAGTTTTTCAATATACGTAAGTTTTCTATATCGTAATTTATAGTGGCGGTTTCGAGTCTTTTACAAATCAAATTATATAGGTCGTCAAATATAGGATAATCTTCGGCATGTAAAGAAGCAAGTTCGGTACGGGAATTTATGCCCTTTTCCATATACATTTCAACAATGAGGTTGTTGAGATATTCTAGAGATTGGGGATCGATGCCTGACAAGATTTCTCTAAAAAATTGTTCCAAAAATTGCAAATGTACACCGAAGTTGTTGGCACCTTCGCTGTTTTCGTCGGATTCTAGCGACGTGATAATATGGAAGGGGTTGATTCGTCCTTCGGTCGCCGTACCTACGTCTATCATCTTTCCGCCTAAGTTTTTGGCGAGAGTTCCGTATTCGTCTTCAGGATCAAGCACGAAAATTTTGCTGTTTTCTACAGCGAGTTGCGTGAGCATTGTTTTGGTAGCGAAAGATTTTCCCGATCCGGATCTTCCCATAATAACCATATTGGAATTGACTCTTTCGTTGTTACGTTTGAAAAAGTCAACTATTACGGGGAAGCCTTTGCTTTCTCCTAAAAGCACGCCTTCGTCATCCATGACGGACGACAACACGAAAGGAAAACATGCGGCAATCGTGGAGGAGTGTATGGCTCTTACATATTCGGGCATGGCATCGTATGCGGACAAGTTGGACGACACGACGGCTTGATGCTGTTTGCAGAAATTGTCCGAGATTTCAAAACCCTCTTCGGATGTTATTCTACGGATACGTTTCTTGGCGCTCTTGCTGGTCTCTCCGTTGGCATATACGGTAAAATGTATCGTTGCTTTGAAAAGTGTTTCATTGTCGTTTTGGAGCATCTGCAAGAGATTGACCAAAGTTTTAATATGTGTTTGTTTGTCAATAATCGAACTTGCCTTATACGATTGTTCGCTTTGGCTCATGAGTTCTTGGAGAGATCTGTCTATCATCCTTACGGCTTTGCCTTTTTCGTAAGGTTCTAGATTCATGACGACTTTGACACCCTCCATATTGAATATTTTATATCCCCATGCGTTCAAAACGGATACGGGATAATTGCTTACGGTGTAATTGTAGGTTTCGACTCCGTCGATATATGTCTTGGTCGTGGTAAATTGAACGTCTTTAGGCATTATCCAATTCAAACGTTCTTCTTCTTGAATTACGTCTAAATCGTTTTCTTCGACTTGATCGGTATATTGATATTTTAGGAACAAACAAAGTTCTTTGTCCCCGAGTATTCTGGAAGTCATCCCACCGTCTAAAAATGTGGTTACGGCACTCCCTAAAATCTCGTTTATGACATTTTTGTCGGGATCATATACGACCAAGTAATAGAAAGGTCTGTAAATCTTGTTTTTGTCGTCAAGATTGTCATAAATTCTTATACGGTCGTTTATTATATTGATACGAGCATTCAATTCTTGTTCGGTTATCGCACCCGTTTCATAAATTCTTTTTAGAATTTCTTGTTTTTCGTTTTCAAGTTCGACATATTTTGAAAAGTCTAATTTTCTGTCGATTTTGACAAGGCTTGCCTTGCTCTTGCCGGCAATACTTCTGATAACTTTGCCAAAACATTTGTCGATTATTTGGTCTTGTCTAAACCCCGACAACAGTCTAAACTCTCTCGGATCTATTTCGAGTACGCCTGCATAGTAATCGCCATACACGATAAATCCGTCTTTGACGTCTTTGAATGCGATAAAATTGGATATATCCGTCGATGCACTCTTGTAGTCTGCCGAATATTTTTTGACCGAAAACAAATATTTGACGAAATGCACGAAAAACATATAAAATCTTCCGCCGTTGTAGGGTATAAACAAACCTACCACCAAGCAAAGCAAAACGACCATCAAAAAGTATTTTGCCACACCTATATTGGATAGGAACAAAAGCACTTCTAGAATCACGCCTACGAGTGCGATTATTATGTCCGTAATGGATATGTTTTTGAAAAATTCGACTTTAACCTTGGCGGTTTTCGGAATTATTCTCATATTGGCTCCTTTCTTGCCTTTACTTGTTAGTTGTTGAGGTCCTCGCCCTCTTTCTTGTTGGTAATATTATTGTTCATTGCATTTAGCACTGCATTTTCTCGGTTGGAATTCAAGTTGTCGGGCGTCTTATTGTTGTTGTCGTTAGGGGCATCGTTGTTGTCGCCGTTGTTTTTGATAATGTTGGCGATTTCTCCGTCCTTTTTGCCGGCATCTCCTATATCGTTGTGGTTGGCATTGTCGCCGTCACCGTCCATGTTTCCGCCGTCTATAGAATTCCTGTCGCCCGTCGTGCCGTCTTTTCCGCCACCGTAATGGCTACCAAAGAGTTTGTTGCCGATTTTGTCTTCGACACCACGATTGAGGGCGTTGCCCATTCTCGATGCGCCCCAAGTGAAGGGTTTTGCGGCTACTCCGGCTACGGTTTTCAATGCTCCGCCGAGAGCATTTCCTGCAAAAGCACTGTCTCTTAGTTCGTTGCTTCCGCCACCGCTTGACACGAGGTTTCCTACAAGTGCCATCGCTTTCTTCATGGTTAGCGATCCGCCTATTATAAACAATATTTTACATAGGTTGTTCAAGAAATTGGAATCGAAAAATTGTAAAGACGATTTGACGACAAGTAGCACGATAAGGCAATAAATGTTGACTGCGAGAATGGTCCCGAATCCTACGAAAAATTTGGTAAGCATTTGCTCACGCCAAAGTTTGAAATGGGCTCCGTCGTCAAGTACCGACGTCGCTACGGGGAAGGGGGACACGATATACAAAATAACTATAGAAATTGCTCTATCGACAAATACGAGTAGTGACCATGCAATATTCCAAAGTATGACAGCACATGCAATCCACGATGCAACGTAGTCAAAACTTTCTATATTCATATAACTGCGCACGACTTGAGTGTCCATATAACTAAGCGTGCCGTCCAAGAATTGTTGTGCATCGTTTTCGTTCACCCAAGCACCGTCCGAAAATGCGGTGAATAAGAATGATCCTATGCTACTGCCACCGCTCAATGTCGCTTGATAAAGTGCTTGCATAAAGACGTTGGACACCCAAATGCTTACGAGCATAATTGCGGGTATAAACAAGAACGTCAACACGCTTTTTAGCGATTTCACACACACTTGTGCAGGGGTTAGGTCGGGCTTTTCTTTGGCGAGAAGTTTTATAATTGCAAGTATTGTAAAGAATACTAATACGATTAGTCCTAAAATTGCGGCAACCATGAAAGCGTTGCTCACTTCGGTGCTTCTCAGTAAGTATGTCAAAAAGTCCGTTGACTTGCCGTCAACGACAATATCTTCGATACCGCACAATTTATTGGCGCATGACATAAGTCCGTCAATAATGCGGAGCAATGATTTTGTTATACTATACAAAAAATCCCAAAACCAATCAAACATATTCTTACCTTTCTACTTAATACAAATCAGCATTGCCGTAAAGCACATTTCGATTTTTTCGTCGCCTTTTTCAATTCCCTCTTGATCGTTGTACGTGACACAGTTGTTGTTTATCTTGAAGAGTAAACACTTGTCCTTTTCGAGAACAACCGACGATGCCGAATTGGTGCCGTCCGTCCACTGTTTGAGGGTAAACGAGGTCCAATTTCCTGCTTTTACGGAAACGGTGATCGAGCCTATTTTGTTTTCGCTTTTCGGCTCGTCAAAAGATTTTAACCTTTTCTTTTCTTCACCGGTATCTTCGTCGGTATAAGTTTCGAAGTCGGTGTCCGTCCCCGTTGCTATCGAAGACGGCATGTCACTTACGATATACGCTTCGATATTCAGTCTTGCATCGCTTTTTGAACATAGATATATTGCGAACTCTCTTATTTCGACATTTTCGCCCGCAAATACTCCCATATATTTGTAAGCATTGCTTTTTGTGGGGCAGACGAAATCGTCTTTTCTAAAATTGTTGAGAGCATTGTCGTTGTAGAGGTCTGTAATCGGCATGGACACCACCGTCAAATCGTTGTTGACAAATTTGACGCTAGGGAACTTTTTGCCGTAGTCGGCCTCATCTTCTATGTTCAAGTCGGGCATACAACCGAATAACAATACGGAAATTGCTATAAGGCAGATAAAACTTAAAAGTCTTTTTCCCGTCTTACGCTCCGACATAAGTAGGCCACCATTTCTCAAATACGGTGAGACCGACTTGCAACATTGCAAGCAATACGAATATCAAAACAAATCCGATGATAGCATTTTTAAGTGCTTTTTTGGCTTTGTCGTGATCTTGAGGTTCTTCGGCTTTGGCATATTTTACACCAAGCAAGATGCAGTAAATTGCACCGATAGAACCGACAACACCCAACAAAACGGGGACCAATACATCGCATACGTCGAGTATCGGTTTTACGATTTTTTCGAGATCGCCTTGAGACATCCCTGTTGCTAAAAGATTGTAAATCATTTTTCTATCTCCTATATAATATGATTTCTTTTTTATTTTACTCTATTCTAGAACGTTTTCTAAACAACAATCCTAGGAAAAGCCCTATTGAGATCGCAACCACTACGCCTATTATGAGTACGGTCGTTGCGATGTTGGCGGTATATACTCTTGTGAATTCTACTTCACTTTGTCCGCCCGCCTCGTTGACTACTACTATTTTATAATTACCTTTTTCGGTAATCTCCGGAACATCCGACACTGTGAGCGCTTCGATCGTGTTGACTAATTCGCCGTCTTTATAAATATATATCGTGTCGCCTGCTTTGTATCCGGATATTTTTACGTTCTTGTTGGTCGATTCGCCTTCGGCTACACCTTCAAGTGTAATTGTAGGCACTGATTTGTCGATTGTCACCGAAAATGCGGTTGTTTTTCCCGTAACGGGTGACATCATAACGATTTTATATTCACCGTTTTCGTCTAGTGCTATATATTTGCAACCGTCTTTTTCTTCGACAAACTCGATGTAATCTACTTCGCCACCGCCTGCATTGAAAGTGGCTTCGGTGATTTCATAGCCGTAAGGTGCCGTATATTCGAACGAAACAAGCGCATGTGTCACAATGTAGAACGAGAAGTAATCTTTGTTCCCGCATTCGTCTTGTAGCACGACTTCCCACTTGCCGTTGCCGGTAAACGAGGTTAGATCATAGTCTAACATCTCTTTGCCGTCATGATATACTGCACAATAAGACACAGAATCGCCGTTTAAGGGTGCAAAGTAAACGACGGACATGTTGGTTATTTCGCCGTTGACAAGTTTTTGGTCAACGCTACCCGTATAGAAACAGTAGTCTGCGACGCTATCTCTTCTTACCGAATAGTTGAGCGTGTTGCCTGCTTTGTCGCTTACCGAAATGACATAACTTCCGTCTCTCATATATTTTTCGCCACTCTTATATGCCCCTATCTCTTGGTTGTTGATAGATATTACTGCGGACAAATTGGCGGAGAAAGTAATCGATACGGGATCTTTGGTCACTCCGGAATTGACTTTCATGTTGTCAACACCTATTTCTATCGTGGTGCGATACAACACACACGAAAACTTGTACGAAAAACCGTATTCGTCGGTATATTCTATATTATACTCATATTTACCGCTGTCAAAGGTTCCGGGGAAACTGAGTGTATAAGGAATATCTTTGGTTTCGGAATTGACTTTGAACAGATATTTCTTTGCTTTGGTTTCAAAAGATATGGTCTTGTTGCTCCAAATACTATTATCGACAAGCGGAGAGTCTAGCGAATAAGCCGTCTTTTTGAGATCTCTTGTTTCTCTCGATACGGAAAGCGTCGTATGAGATGAATAATTGACGGTTTTTGCGACCTTGTTGCCGTAAATATCTCTAAATACTATTTCATATACTCCGTCACCGTCTGCACCGACTTTGTAATCGCTAGCGAACGAAACTTTTGTTTCGGATGAATTGTCATATATTACGGTCAACTTTTCGCCATAGGCTACCGTTATATACTCGACACTCGCTCCTTTCAATGTATTTTCGACAAAAGACACTTGGGTATTGGTATATCCCTCGTCTTTTCGCAAAGCCTTTTCGTTGAAGCCCGTAAGCCATCCGTCGGAATATTTGATAGATTTATTCTTGATATGAATATTTCTTGTGACTACGTTGCCACAGTCATCCGTCAAAGTGACGACATATTCGCCGTCGCCTCCTACGGAGATTTGGGTATATGTATCCGTTGTTTTTACGGTGTAAGACTTGTATGCGGAGCCGTTTTTGGTGACCGCCACCGTTACATTTTTATAGACGATAAGCGACACAGAACTATTGGAATAGAAATCGCCCTCGTATGTAGTGGAATAAGACTTGGTGCTTCCGTCGGTATAAGTGATTTCGCCGACTGTCGCAATACCTACGCTGTACAGCACTCTTGTTTCGGAGTAGTTGCCGTACTTGTTGTAAACATGGAACACATAGAAGCCTTCGCCCAGTCTTCCGCACTCGTAAGTGCCACCCAGAGCGACATCTTCAAATTCTGCTTGTTCAAAACTTATAGGCGAATAATTCACAAGTACGGTTGTCACTTCGGCTTCTAAAGTCAAAGGACAAATCTCGTTTATATTCAAAATATCGGTTAGTCTTACGTCAACACCGTCTTTTTGGTAAGTTAGATACGAACATTCGTCCGACAATACGATTTTGGAATATTTGGTATCTATCGCAGAGGAGGAACTGACTCTCAAAGCAATTTCCATTTTGTTGACTTTGCCTTGAACTGCATCTTTTAGTACGGCACCGACATAGACTATGCCGTTTCTAGCATAAGTTCTGATGTAACCGCCGTCGGTTTCGCCTATTGTGATGTATGTTGTCGGCAAAACACCCAAATCGACTTCTTCTTCAGCCGTTTTGAGTTCGCCACTTTCGTCTATTACAACCTTGTAGATTGTACGAATCAAATTGGATCCGTCGGTAGTCAACTTGAAATATTCTCCGTCCACGACGAAAGCAAACGTTCCGGCACCTTCTACCGTAGCAACAGCATATTCGTGACCGTATTTTGTACTGCTTTTTTCGAATTCGAGTTCTTCGACGTCGTCAATAATCATCCTTGTAAAATCGGACTTTCCTATTGAGAACGAGAAGGATGTTTGATTGCCGATAAGGTCGGTGGCGGTTATTTGGTAAGTGCCTTCGGTACTCAACTGAATGCTTGACACTTTGTCCCCTAAATACTCCGTAGTTTTGCCGTTTATCGTACAAGTCCACTTGTATATTCCGGAAAGGTCACCTACCCCTATATTTACGATACCGCCGTTGACGGTTTCGCCCGAAGCAATTGTTTCGGTCACTATATCGGTAAGTTCGCAACTCACGTCGTCAAGGTTGATAACATCGCCCGATTTTGCGGTGTCTTTGATCTTTTGGAGATATCTTGCAAGGGCATCTTCGTCCTCGTCTGCATACCAATATTTTGTTCTACTTGTAGTAGCCGAAATTGTAGGCGCATAAGTATCGCTTTGTCCCGTAAAGGTCACGAAAAGATCGGGATAATCTTCGTAATAAATCTTTACTTGCCACGAAGAATCACCGCTCATAACGACTTCGTTGTATGTGCCGGTATGTCTTAGGGTGCTTGTCCCCAAAACCATTTCGTAAGCATAACCTTCGCCCGTAGGATAACGGAAACTTACTTGTCCCGCTGTCGTTATCAGGTAGTTGGTCGAGCCGATTTTTTCTTTTATAAAGCCTACTTGCGTGCCGGCGGTTTCGTCATACTTAATCGGGGTGCCGTCCTTTACGTAGTACCAATCTACTTTAGGAACTTCTCTTACAAGAGTAGTTCTTTCTTCATAGACGTTGCCGAATAAGTCTTCTATATAGAATCTATATTCGCCTGCATCTTTTAGGGTGATTGCGTTTTTCTTGAGCGACGAAACATTGCTTACGATAAGAACGTCGTCAAGATATATTTCAAAACGATAAATATCGTCTTGCGAATATTTGCACTCGAATCTTACGTATTTGTTCTTTTCGTTGGTGAATGAACATGCCGAACTAAGATCTTCGGTGCTTATTCTTACGTTTAGGCTGTAATTGTTGCCGGAGCGGTCATATACTCTTACTATGTATCTTCCTTCTCCGAGGCTTATTCCGCTTGCTTCGCTTACAAGATATGCACCTTGGTATTTTTCGCCCGACGTAAACACTGCAATATAGGCATATTCGTCCTCGTCAGTCAAGGTGTCGAAAGTGAAAGATTTTACGTTGAGCGATTGGCTACGGTCGGCAAAATCTTTGGTTATGGTTATTTCGTTGTTATCATATATAACTTTAAGTTCCGGAGCAGTGTTGTCGATATATACGCTATATTCTCTTACGCCGTCTTCGCCTCTCTCTATAATGTCATATATGCCGGTACCTTTGATGAGGTCTTTTAGATAAAATTCTCCGTCAAGAGTCAATTTTTCGTATGTCGTCCCCGTCACGTGTTCTTTATAGTAGATCGTCGTATAGTCGGATGCCGTCAATTTTTGTACGGCTATAGGATAAGAGATGTTTTCTTCTACGTGATAAGGTGAATAAATGCCCGAATCTCCGCCGAACGAAACGGGGGAAGTGAAGAAGTAGCCCGTCATGGTTTTGTCCGCAGTTTCCGATTGCGAACGAATCCTTGAAGCATCGAGTGTCGGCACTCCTCTACTGTCGAGTCCGCCGTCACTGGTCAAATATGTATATGAGCCTTTATCGACGATTTTGTCAACAACGGTGATAATAGCCGTCCTTAACGATGACGACAATGCGGCAGTGTTGATTTGGGTTTCTTGACTGTTGCTGTAAAAATAATAGTTCCAATAGGTAGAATCGCTTACTTGATCCCACGATTTAGATTTATATCTTATCCATGTTTGTCCGATAGCGGCAGTGCCTTCGCCTTCGGCTTTTTTGTAGTTGGATGCAATGGTGCCGTTCAGGACATCCACAACCGACTGCGTGTCAACGTAAAGAAGGGACAAGTCTTGCATTTCCATATAGTAGCAATAGTCATAAGCCCTTTCTCTTGACGAGAACATGAGAGTAAGATTTTTTGACTTGTTATAACTTGTCGATTCTGCCGTACTGTTGGACGATGCGTAGTAATACGAAACGTCTTTGAGTTCATATACTTTGTTGACGATAAGGGGGCTTCCCGTAGTCGATTGATAGCAAGAAACGTTGTCGTTGTCGCCTTTTAGATAGAAGGTATAGACTTCGGACTTCTTGCCGTCACCGGAGATTCTGATAGAATAATTGCCACCGCTAGCACTCTTATATTTGAGAGTAAGGACTTTTTTCGTAGTAGAGCCTTCCGCTACATCGGAAATCGTACTATCAAAATAATTGCTTATGTTTGCGGTTATGTTTTCGCTACCTCTATATAGATAATCGACTTGTGGCTCCGATGTAGAACCTTGTAGCGAAAAAGTGAGTTCGAATCCGCTTGCCAAATATGTATTGTCATAAGAATGGTCTGTTTCGTTGATCACAGTCATATCGCTGACGTTTATCGTGTCATAAATCGAATATTTTGTACCCGAAATGCCCATATTGATGTTGCAATGGTCGGATGTATCGAATAAATAGGCGTCGTCTAAAACATATTCGTCTTGATTGGATGCTCCGTCGTAGGTCACAAAACTGAAATAGAATTTCATGCTTTCGGCATCGGATAGTCCTAAAAGATCTTTGCCGGATACGGTCATTGTGCCGGTTGAAGTATTGGAAGCGTCATCATAAGTAAACGATGCTATTTCGTTGGTCGTAGGCGATACTTTGTTTTGAGTGTAGATGGTTTTGCGAGAATATCCTAGCATGCCCACTTGTCTATAATACATCTCTACGGACGTGAGATCCGTAGCATTCCCTTCTACTGTGATGGTTAGATCTCTTGTCGAAACCGCCGCATTGACGTCGCCAAAAGATATGCTCTTGATGTTTATCGGGGTATTGTCAAAATTGAGAGGTGTAGAAACATGTCCCAAAACTTCTTTGCCGTAAGCAGAGACTGCTTTGTAGTAAAGATAATATGTTCCGTCCATCTTGTCGCCTATTACATTGACTTCGGACGGATTGACGGTTTCGCAACCTACATAACTTGTCGGTTGATATTCGTCGGCATTTCCTACTATATCGGTAGATTTTACCCATGTATAATAGAGTTTTGAACCGACTCCTTCCATGTTGGATACGGTGATTTTTACCGAGTGAGATTTGGATGTCAAATGTTCGTTGCTAACAATCTTGGTAGTGACTGCGGGATCTCTCAAATCAATGTCCGTAGAATAGGTAATTCCTTGGAATTCTCCCATGTTTACGGCATTGTTGCTACAATTAAAATTGTATGCATAGTCATAAAGACCGGTAGCGAATTGCGAACTAAAAGTATCGTAATTTCTAAATCTAATACTTGTTATCTTGGTACGTGTATAATCGAACTCGTTTTCATAGTCTTTGAGATTGCACTCAAAATACAGCGTATCGGTACCCTCTCCGCCTACATATTTGAAGTCGAGGGGCATTTTTCCGCTGTCATTGGCATAACCCGTTATGGTCAAGTTTTTGGCGGTGTCGTTGGTCAAGAAGTGAACAGGCTCCGAGAATCTGACCGAAAATCTCAAAACTTTGTTGTCGGTCGAAGCGATCTCGTCAAATGACGTACTCTTCAAGGTGGGGGCATTGTTGTCGTATAGTTCGCTGTCTATTCTGAGTCCTGCAAAAACCATGTCCCAACTGGAATCTCTTGCTATTCTCAAATTGAATGTTTCGGAATTGTTTTTGTATATCTTGCCCGTAACCGACGGGAAATTGAAATATTGTTTTGAGTAGTAAGAATAGGCATGTTTATACATGGGATCTTGCGTATTATAGACGGTGTATCCCTTGTGATTGTTGAGCCAACTTCTCGCTGCGTTGGTGAGATTGTATCTATATTCGGAATTATTGTTTTGGGCATAACCCGTTTCGCCGAACAAAATCGGTACACCGCTACATTTAGGATCGTAATATTCGGAATAGAAAACTTCGTTCCCGCTACTATCGGAAATGGTCAATTTTGCGGGAGTATCGACTGTACACCAACCACTTTCGGAAATGGTCGCAGATCCGCCGTAATAGACGTCTGCCCAGTCTTGTTTGTGGTACTTGATATAGTAATCGTTGGAAATGAATCTTGAAAAAGTTTGGTTTAGAGTGGTGTCTTCATCTACGTAAATCGCAATATAGCGTGTAGGTGTTTGGTAATAGACATTGCCTCTTTCTATCCAAATAGACGCAAAACTGTTGCCGTAGAGATAATCGTCGAAATATAAGCCGTTTTTCCCTTCTATTTTTGAAAATGCATAGTCATATTCGGTAAGCACTCTGCAATCAAAGATTTGTGAGCCTTGTTCGGTCGCGTTGAAGTCGTTTTTGACGACGTAGTCGCAACCGCTGTCCGTCACGATATTGCATAGGACTATTTCGAAAACTCTCGTTGTTCCGTAAGTCTTTTCGCCTTCTACGAGGTTGGTGGCATCCGTTTGGTAGGTTTGTACGCTAAAATATTGCGTGGCGCCTTTGGTTGCCGACGTGGTGATTTTGTAGTCTTTAGATTGAGATGTATAGTCGCCCTTTTCGGAAATTGCACTTTTATCCCTTGTGGTCAACGTAAAACTTATGCCGTCGTTTTTCTTGGTTACGGCGACTCCTACGGTAATTTTGCCGGCAGAGTCCGGAATAAGATTGCCGTTGTCGTCTTTGTCGTTGGAGGAAAAGAACACAATATTCATTGTGGTTTCGTCGGTTGCGACAAGTGTCGATGCCTCCGCCACCGTATCTATATTTAGAAACGGAACGACGCAAAAGGCAAGCGCCAAGACTAAGATAATCGTTATTCTAAAAACTTTCTTTTTCATCTATGTTATAGTCCTTCAAGACATACTCTCAAGTCTTGCAAAAATTTCACTTTCGGTGAGTTCTTTGTGTGCTTCTCTAAACTTTACGAATCTTTCAAAGAGTCTGGTTTCTTCTGCGAGTTTTTCTTTCTCTTCGTCTTCTTCGGTTGTGGGTTTTGTATTGCTTCCCATCTTCATGGTAGCACCCGTATTTTGATTGTCGTCTTCACTCGACAACACGAGATCGTTGCGTTTTTCCGCATCAAAATATATGGCATGCTCGTCAAAGAATCTTTCGCTGAGAAAATCGGTGTTCATTGTGCCGGTCTTGTATAGCGGGACCTTAAAACTCGGGGTGAAATAACTTTTTAGCGGATAGTTGCCGAACGTGACGATGATGGAGTGTCCTATGTCCGAGCCATGATTGAGTCTTTGGAGTTCGGACGGATAAATAAGAGGTCTTACTTGTGTTTGGGTAGAAACATTTACCGATTTATCCATATCCGTTCCGCTTGTCGAACGAGTGACGACCGTAATATTTCCGCATAGTTCGGAAAATTCTTTACATGTCCCCATGTCGTTAGATCCTATAAACATTTTGATTCCGCAGTTGCCTTTGATTATATCGGCGACTTTATCGCCATAGACGTTGTTTAGTTGCGAATATGATTGCACGATCATATTGAACCAAATCTTACGGCTTCTTCCGACGGTAATCATCTTGTCGAAGTTCTCGATCTTGGGCATGTTGCCGAATTCGTCCAAAATGTAATAGACGTTTCTTGGGAGCGACAAGTCTTCTCTTCCCGATGCGACTTTGATAAGTTGCTTGTATAGATTCATAATGAAAATACCCGCAAGATTGTGTCTTGTAGTCTTTTCATCCGGTATTTTTAGGAAAAGTGCCGTAGGTCTTGCGGCAAGATCTTCGGGACAAAAGTCAGAGGACGACGTAAGTCCGCAAATGCCTGCATCGTTGAACAGTGTCAATTTTTCATATACGACCGACATGTACGAAGCACGAGTGGTTTCGGCTGCATCGCAAACTTGTTTTGAAAGTGACAATGCTTTGGAGAGAGGATCACGCCCCGCAAAATATCTACGTAATTGCAAATAGTCGTCTGTGGAATTTTGCAAGATTTTGACCAAATTGAAGAAATTGAACTTTTCTTTGGTCATGCCGAGTCTTTTGTCTTCGCTGTCTTCTAACATTGCTAGGAGTGTAGCGAGAACAATACTTCTTGCGCCCTTTTCCCACATAGGATCTTTGTCGTTTTCGATAGGCACCAAAACCGATACTAGGTCATTGAGATCTTCATATACTTCATCAAAAGTCTTTCTTTTGAAGACTTTTATTGCGGTGACTAAATCGCTATATTCGGAGTAGGCTTTTCCGTCGAACTCATACCAAACTTCTTTGCCTTCAAAAGTTTCCTTTTTGCTACCTAGAGGCATATTTTCGGGTAAAGCGTTTTTATGTTTATATGCGTTGTTGTGAGCATCCGCATATAGTTGGTAGTTGTCCCATATTCCGTCTAGCGGATTCCAACGGTACGAAGAATATGTGTCACGTAAGTCGATAACTTTTACGTCATAACCCCTTTCCTTTAAGTATGCGGAATGTAGGGAGAAAAGTTCGCCTTTGGGATCGGTCATAACCATGGACGAACCTGCCTTGGTTGATGCCAAAATTTGGATCATAGGGCTTACGAACGTCGTTGTTTTACCTGATCCCGTAGCACCTATAATTATCGAGTGGCAAGGCGAATTGAACATAACCGTTTCGTCCTTACCTTTCTTATTCATTTGTGCCATTACGGGTATGCCGTCCTTTTCGACGGTGTCTAGTTTTGTATAAGAATAGGTCTTGAAATTCTTGCTCTTTTCTTCGCTAGTCATCCAACGAGAATTTTCAAGGTTGGCTTCAATACTCTTGATTTTGCCTTGTCCGATGAGTCCCGATGTCCTTACGAAACGCAATATTTCACGATCGAACACTCCGCAATATAGCGCCACAAATGCAATGAAAAATCCTAGCATCAAGCCATAATATAAGAAGTCAAATTCTACTATGCTTTTTAGACTTTCGCCCCATGCGATTTGGTCCACTTTCCAATTGCTTTCGATAAATGCATATAGTACAAACGCAAGAAGGCTGGACGTCAGTATCGCTACCGACAAGAAGAACAGCCACTCTTGTGCTTTTCCTGAACAGAATTTGTTGGAGAAAAAGATATTGGCAACGAACATTAGGTACACGAACAAGAAAAGTTCGTATTTTATATAGGTGCCAAAAGTCAAAGCATTACGCAAAATTACGCAAACCACGATGTTGGAGATGATTAAGTTTACCAAAACAATAATGCCTATTGTCCCGAGTTTTCTTTTCATGAGACAGGTCCTCCGTCTTCTCCGCCGGTTGTTTTTGCGTCAACTACCGAAAACGTCAAAATTATGGGGTTGAGTTTGTTGTAATTTTCGTTTGTTTGATCGGTAAATTCTATTCTTACGAAATATTTGCCTTTGTCGGTAACTCCGTTTACGGGGTTGCCGTCCGCATCCTTGATATAATTGGTATATTCGCCGTTGTTGTCTTGAACGGGGGTTTCTTGGAAATATGTAAATTTTACGCCTAAAACTTGTCCCGAAACATCTTTCGGAATATTGTTGACGACTACGCTTATAGCGTTTCCGGTATATTCATATTCGTCATTTATAGACAATTTACTAGTGTCGTAATCTATTTTGTTGATAACAAGCGTGGCTTTTTTCACGTCGGTTATCATATAGTTTTGGTCTTCGCACTCAAACAATGCAGTGTATGTATAATAGCCGTATTCGGTGACACTTTCTGCATATTCCCAGTTGTCGCCCGTACCGACCTTGATGTCTTCGCCGTCTTTGGTGTAATAGGCATAAAGAAGACTTACGTCTGCGGGAACACCACCGGTAACATCAATGGAATGAGGCTTGCCGTCATAATTGGTTTCGTAGCCCGTAATCACAATGTTGGATACATCGTATTTTGCTTGTTTTATTTCTAAAACGGCTTCCATTGGCTCGATTTCTTCATAATTCGCATTGTCCGAGTAAAAATTGGCTTTGAAGTAGTACTTGCCGGCATTGACAAGGGGAGTCGTCGTCGAAACAAGTTCTCTTTTCTCTGTATATATTTCGTAATCGACACTGACTCCGTCGGGGCAGTTTTCCACCTCGATCGTATGAGCGATGCCGTCGTAAGTCACGTCTTTGTCCTCGAAGGTCAAATTCTTGGTGTCATATTTATTTTTGTTTATCGTCATTTTGGCGGTCATTGCGGGGATAGGCTTGTAATTGTTGCCGTCAAACTTGAAAGTTGCGACGACGTCATAAACTCCTGCATTGACTTTGACGTTGTTGTCGTCTTCGTATTCTACGGTGATGCCGTCGGGGACATTGCCTTTGATTTCGATAGAGTGTTCTCTTCCGTCATAGTCGAACTCGGCATTTTCGAGAGTCACTCCGCTCATATCGTATTCGGCTTGAGTTATCTCGACTTTTGCGGTGAGGGTTTTGGTGACATAATTTTGTCTTGACACGATTGCGGTCACGTCATAAGTGCCGACGTTTAAGAAGGTGTTGCCTTCGGGATAATAAACAACCGTACCTTCGGGGTATGTAGGCGACACTTCGGCGACTACGTTTTGTCCGGTATAGACAACGGTCATATCTTCAAATTTTAGATCGGAAAATTCGTATAGACAAATATTTAATTTGAGGTCACAAGTGAGTCCCGAATAATTGACTGTCAATGTTTTTTCGCCTTGGGAAAAGACTGCCATGTAATCGTCATTGGAAATCATGGTTTTGTCAAAATCTATGGTTTCTGTTTTCCCGGACTCGTAGGTAAGCACCAATTTGTAATCGGCATAATCAAACTGCCCGACAAGAATATCTTTTTCTCCGTCTACGGCAATGGATACAACTTTATCGCTAGAACATGCGACCAAACTTGTCGCCAAAACGGCGATGAGTACGATCGGCAAAAAAACAATTAAAAATGAGTATGTTTTTTTATTCATAGTAGTGTCTTCTATCTCTAACGATTTTGCAACAATAACTAAAATTGCAACTTATAGTATATTTTATATACAATAAAAAGTCAATTAAATTATAATCAACGAGTTTTTGCCGTTTTAGCAATTTTTGCGTCAAACTTTACAAAACAATAATTAAAAACACCTTAAAATTAAGGTGTTTTTCCGTTGTTTTCTCTAATTTTTTTGACATTTTTGTTCATAAGCAACCGTCCGAAATGCGTATATACGAATTTTTTGACGGCTGACATTTTTTGTCCGTAATTTTCAAAGAGGGTGTCGGGATCGTCAAAAATGCCAAAATCTCTTACTATGCCCTCTTTTTGAATATAGGTGTTGCAACACTCGAATTCGACTTGCGGGGCAGAAAAATCGGTGGTGGCGACGCCGTATCCTATAAAGGAGCCGTCCTCATTGGGTGCGAAAGTCTTTTGCAAAGAAGAAAGATATTTTTTATCTAAAATGAAACCTTCAAGTTCGTACCACGTACCAAGCACCAAAACCTCGACATAACTATGAAAAATCTCTTTGGGGGCAAGTTTATATACAAGTCCGGTCATTGCGCCCTTTTGGAGTATTTTGTCTATCATAAAGCCGTGGATTCTGCATCTAATGCCCACTGCTCGCAAAAGTGACATAAATAAAGTGCCTTTCGTATTGCATTGACCGAATCCGTCGGCTAGCACTCGACTAGAAGGAATATTGTCATCGACATTGTAGCCGAAAAGTATCTCGTCTTTTATAAAATCGTAAATTGCTTTTACCTTTTCGACCTCTCCAAGTGTTCTCCAACCCCTCAAATCTATTAGCGACTGAATAGAATCTGCCGAAAAGTCTAGCATTTTGGTTTCTTTTAGATAGCGATCGCCATCTAGAAAATCTTTTTCTTCTTCCATTTCAAACCTGTATTTGTTGTTTTATCTCACCAACATTTTACCAAATAAAAAATAACCACGCAAGGCGATTGCCTTGATTTCCCCGTCTTTCCTAAATAGAAAAACAAAAAAAGCAGACACGTTTTCGTATCTGCTTTTTATGGCTCCCCCTGTCTGATTCGAACAGACGGTCCGGGGTTTAGCACAGCATAAACCCGTCTTTCACTACGGACAATTCACCGGATTGTCCGCTTAACGCTTCGACCCTAGCGTGCGATTCTCGCCATTGGCTGCGATTCTGCTGCTAGTTCGTCCGTTCATATAAATAGAAAAACAAAAAAAGCAGACACGTTTTCGTATCTGCTTTTTATGGCTCCCCCTGTCTGATTCGAACAGACGGTCCGGGGTTTAGCACAGCATAAACCCGTCTTTCACTACGGACAATTCACCGGATTGTCCGCTTAACGCTTCGACCCTAGCGTGCGATTCTCGCCATTGGCTGCGATTCTGCTGCTAGTTCGTCCGTTCATATAAATAGAAAAACAAAAAAAGCAGACACGTTTTCGTATCTGCTTTTTATGGCTCCCCCTGTCTGATTCGAACAGACGACCTAGCGGTTAACAGCCGCTCGCTCTAACCTGCTGAGCTAAGGAGGAATAAAAAACGCGGCAACCCCTACCCTCCCGGACCGTCTCCAGTCAAGTACTATCGGCGCAGAAAGGCTTAACTTCTGTGTTCGGTATGAGAACAGGTGGATCCCTTTCGCTTACGTCACCGCGAATTGCTGAATATATCAGCGCAACTAAATTGCACTCACACATTCACAACTGCATAACCATTTAACTTTATACTCACTTATATTTTTGAGGTATTATTAGACTTTCTCACAAAGATAATTGTGATTAAGCCCTCGACCTATTAGTATCGCTCAGCTGAATGCATTACTGCACTTACACATGCGACCTATCAACCTTGTCGTCTACAAGGGGTCTTACTATCTTATGATATGGGATATCTAATCTTAAGGCAGGTTTCACGCTTAGATGCTTTCAGCGTTTATCCTATCCGCACTTCGCTACCCTGCTATGCTGCTGGCGCAACAACAGGTGCACAATAGGTGCGTCCATCCTGGTCCTCTCGTACTAGGGACAGAGCCTTTCAAATATCCTACGCCCACGATGGATAGGGACCGAACTGTCTCACGACGTTCTGAACCCAGCTCGCGTGCCACTTTAATCGGCGAACAGCCGAACCCTTGGGACCTACTTCAGCCCCAGGATGTGACGAGCCGACATCGAGGTGCCAAACCTCCCCGTCGATGTGAACTCTTGGGAGAGATAAGCCTGTTATCCCCGAGGTAACTTTTATCCGTTAAGCGACGGCAATTCCATACTCTACCGCCGGATCACTAAGTCCTACTTTCGTATCTGCTCGACATGTCTGTCTTGCAGTTAAGCTCCTTTATACCTTTATGCTCTGCGAATGGTTTCCAACCATTCTGAAGGAACCTTTGAACGCCTCCGTTACACTTTAGGAGGCGACCGCCCCAGTCAAACTGTCCACTTGCCACTGTCTGAAACCCGGATCACGGCATTCCATTAGGGTCCCAATATTTCAAGGGTGGTATCCCAAGGGTGACTCCACGTAAGCTGACGCCTACGCTTCCAAGTCTCCCACCTATCCTGTACATGAAATACTAAGACTCAATAACAAGTTACAGTAAAGCTCTACGGGGTCTTTCCGTCCAGTCGCGGGTAATACGCATCTTCACGTATACTACAATTTCGCCGGGTCCACTGTTGAGACAGCTCCCAAGTCGTTACGCCATTCGTGCGGGTCAGAACTTACCTGACAAGGAATTTCGCTACCTTAGGACCGTTATAGTTACGGCCGCCGTTCACTGGGGCTTAAGTTCAGGGCTTCGCTTACGCTAACTCTTCCCCTTAACCTTCCAGCACTGGGCAGGCGTCAGCCCCTATACATCATCTTACGATTTTGCAGAGACCTGTGTTTTTGGTAAACAGTCGCTTGGGACTCTTCACTGCGGCCTACTTACGTAGGCACCCCTTATTCCGAAGTTACGGGGTCATTTTGCAGAGTTCCTTAACAATGGTTATCCCGTTCGTCTTGCAATTTTCTTGCCGTCTACCTGTGTCGGTTTGCGGTACGGGTACCTAGCTCCATATTTAGCAACTTTTCTCGCCAGCGTGAATTCGCTCACTTCCTTACTTAAAGTTCATTCCTCATCATCACCCAGCCTAACGACATGCGTACTTCACTACATGTCAGCCTCATGATTTGACCGCAGCATTCCATCGCCACGGATGAGCTATCCTTCTGTGTCATTGCATCATTTAAACGAAGATCGGTAGTACAGGAATATCAACCTGTTGGTCATCACCTACGCCTTTCGGCCTCGGCTTAGATCCCGACTAACCCTGGGAGGACGAACCTTCCCCAGGAAACCTGAGACTTTCGACGATGGAGTTTCTCGCTCCATTCTCGCTACTTATGCCGGCATTCTCTCTTGTGTAAAGTCCACGCCCCCTTACGATAGCGCTTCAGCCCTTACACATTGCTCCTCTACCACTGTCAAAAACAGTCCTAAGCTTCGGTGCACAGTTTTAGCCCCGTGAATTTTCGGCGCATCACCGCTCGACCAGTGAGCTATTACGCACTCTTTAAATGAATGGCTGCTTCTAAGCCAACATCCTGGTTGTTTCAGTAACGACACATCCTTTTCCACTTAACTGTGACTTGGGGACCTTAGCTGTAGGTCTGGGCTGTTTCCCTTTTGACGACGGAACTTATCTCTCGCCGTCTGACTCCCTATGATCATTTATCTGCAATTCGAAGTTTGAAAAGGTTCGGTAAGTTGTGAAACCCCCTAGCCTAACCAGTGCTCTACCTTCAGTAAACTTCATAGAGGCTAGCCCTAAAGCTATTTCGAGGAGAACCAGCTATATCCGAGTTCGATTGGAATTTCACCGCTATCCACACGTCATCCCAGCCTTTTTCAACAGACATGAGTTCGGTCCTCCATAACCTTTTACGGTTACTTCAACCTGCACATGGATAGGTCACCCGGTTTCGGGTCTACAGCATACAACTAGTCGCCCTATTAAGACTCGGTTTCCCTACGGCTCCGTTCCTCCAGGAACTTAACCTCGCTGCATACCATAACTCGTTGGCCCGTTCTACAAAAAGTACATGGTCACTTGCGCTCCCATTGCTTGTAAGCACACGGTTTCAGGTTCTATTTCACTCCCCTCCCGGGGTTCTTTTCACCTTTCCCTCACGGTACTATACGCTATCGGTCACTAGGTCGTATTTAGCCTTACGAGATGGTCCTCGCATATTCCCACCGGATTCCTCGTGTCCTGTGGTACTCTGGATACCCATAGTTTGTTGCAAGTTTTGCTTACAGGTCTATCACCTTCTTTGGAACTCCTTTCCAGAAGTCTTCAGCTACGTGCAAACAATACCATATTGGGTCCGTAACCCCAGTCGATATCACTATCGATTGGTTTGGGCTCTTTCCGTTTCGCTCACCACTACTTCGGAAATCGTTAGTTTACTTTCTTTTCCTTCGGGTACTAAGATGTTTCAGTTCCCCGAGTTCCCTTCTTTACACTATGTATTGATGTAAAGATACTGTCGCATTACCAACAGTAGGTTTCCCCATTCGGACATCTGCGGATCACAAGTTATTTACACTTCCCCGCAGCTTTTCGCAGTTAGTCACGTCCTTCATCGGCGCCTAGTGCCAAGGCATCCACCCTACGCTCTTTATAGCTTAATCTAGATGTCTGACTCAATGTCAGACTATCGTCAAAGTCTAATAAAAACGAACATATTATTGTTTCGGTTTTACTCCTCAGCAAAATATCTGTGAATATTTGTATTACTCATTTCTGATATTTGTTAAAGTTTTTAATGTCTACTCTTTGTATAAACATTTGTTATGCAGTTGTCAATGTGCAAGGAAAAAGGCAACAGCCTTTTTTAATCCTAAAAAACTGAGAACAGACAAGTCTAAAAAGACAAGTTTTGAGTCATTTGACTCTTTATACTCTCCGAAAAATCGGTTAGAGTGATGGATTGTACATTCCATCTCGACTAAGATAGTATCTTTCGATACTCCTTAAAAGGAGGTGATCCAGCCGCACCTTCTGATACGGCTACCTTGTTACGACTTCACCCCAGTCATTGGTTTTACCTTAGGCGGTTACTTCCTTGCGGTTAGAGCGCCGACTTTGGGTCCTCCCAACTCCCATGGCGTGACGGGCGGTGTGTACAAGACCCGGGAACGCATTCACCCCGACATTCTGATTCGGGATTACTAGCAACTCCGACTTCGTGTGGGCGGGTTGCAGCCCACAGTCCGAACTGAGACTATCTTTATGAGATTAGCTTCACCTTACGGTGTTGCGACTCTTTGTAATAGCCATTGTAGCACGTGTGTAGCCCAAGACGTAAGGGGCATGATGATTTGACGTCATCCCCACCTTCCTCCGTGTTATCCACGGCAGTCTTACTAGAGTTCCTAACTTAATATTGGCAACTAGTAATAAGGGTTGCGCTCGTTGCGGGACTTAACCCAACATCTCACGACACGAGCTGACGA
>CAVIQK010000009.1:0-21765 GCA_963644945.1 bacterium
CATCGGACTCTACTTTGGGGGTTTCCGAGTGCTTTTTGCGGAAAATAATTTTATAGTTGAGGAAGAACTCACAACCTATGACAAAGAAATAGACGATGCCGATGACGACGTCGGATAGGGCGCTGTTGGTGAAGTGGCAATCTTTACGAACTTGTCCCATGCCTTTTGATACAAAGGTGATAAAGAAGGATGCACCGAGTACGAAGAAGGGGTTGAATTGTCCGAGCCATGCTGCCATGATTGCCGTAAAGCCCATGTTGTTGTGGGAACTGCTTGACATCGTGTGGTTGATGCCACCTGCAAGTAAAAGACCGACTATACCGCAAATGGCTCCCGAGAAAATAAGTGTTCTGATTACGACTTTTTTCACGTTGATGCCTATATATTTGGCGGTTTTTTCAGATTCGCCTACTACGGATATTTCGTAACCATGTTTTGTGTAACGGAAATAGACGAACATAATGACGAGCATTATAACCGAAACTAAAATGGTCAATACATATTCGTTGCCAAGGGTAGGGAGATTGCCTTTTTCGATAGGTCTTAGAATTGCCGAGCCGTCTTTTACCCATACGTTGATGAAATAGAGGACTAAGCCTTCGGCTACGTAGTTGAGCATCAAGGTAAACAGTGATTCGTTGGTGTTGAAATATGCTTTGAATATAGCCGGAATCAATGCCCAAATAATACCTGCCATAATCGACAAGGGAATCATTACAAGCACGATGACGGCATCGGGTGCCGACATGAACTTCATGCAAGCACAACAAACTATACACGAAACGAGTATTTGTCCGTTGGCGCCTAGGTTCCAAAACTTCATTTTGAAGGCGGGGAGAAGGGCAAGGGCAACTAGAAGAAGTAAAAATGTATCTTGGAATAGTAGCCAAATACGTCTAGACGTGCCGAATGCGCCTTGGAACATGCTGCCAAATATGGAAAACGGTGAGGTTTTGCCGAATATCGAACATACGATGCTGGCAATTACTAGCGATAAGATTATCGCGCACACTCTTATTACCCATTGGAGCCATGTGGGGATAGAATTGTTTTTAACTATATGGAAAAGAGGTTCTTTGGTAATTTTTTGAGTATTATTCATTTTCTGTACCCTCCTTTTCTTCTTGGTTGTCTTGGGTGTCTTGGTTTTCGGCATTTTCTTTGGCTTCGTCAAAATCGGTCTTGGTCATGAGATAACCTATTTCCTTTTTGTCTGCCGTCCTGCCGTCAACGATGCCGGAGACTTTGCCCGAACTCATAACTAAAATGCGGTCGCATAGTTCCATCAAAACGTCGAGGTCTTCGCCGACGAAAATGACTGCGGTGCCGTTTTCTTTTTGTTTGTTGAGGAGGTTGTAGATGACGTAAGACGAGTTGATGTCAAGACCTCTTACGGGGTACGCTGCCATAAGCACTTTGGGGGCTTGGGATATTTCTCTGCCGACAAGGACTTTTTGGACGTTGCCACCCGACAATGTTCTAATACGTGTGTGAAGGGACGGGGTGACGACTTCGAGGTCTTTTACGATGGTGTCGGCTAGTTCTTCGGGGGCTTTTCTATCCACGAAAATGAATTGGCCTTTTCTATAACTACGGAGCATGACGTTGTCGGTGATGTCCATGTTGCCGACAAGTCCCATGCCGAGTCTATCTTCAGGGACGAAGGAAAGACGGACGCCTAAATCTCTTATTTGGGTAGGGGTTTTGTCACGAAGATTGACTTCTTGGTCGTTTTGGGGGTTGAAATAGGTGATTTCGCCCGATTCTATTTTTAGAAGTCCTGCGATTGCTTCGAGGAGTTCTTTTTGTCCGGATCCGGCGATGCCTGCTATTCCTAATATTTCTCCGGAACGTGCCGTAAAACTTACGTCGTCAACTGCTCTAAATCCAAAACCGCTTTTTACGGAGAGGTTTTTGACGATAAGTCGATCGACGGGATCTTTGGGCTCGGTCCTATTTATATTCAATGTTACTTTTTTGCCTACCATCATTTCGGTAAGGGCTTCTTCAGAGGTTTCGCTCGTGTTGACGGTGCCGATATATTCGCCTTTGCGAAGGACGGATACTCTATCCGAGATTGCCATAACTTCGTTGAGTTTATGGGTGATGATGATGATAGATTTGCCGTCTTCTCTCATCTTGCGTAAGACGTCGAAAAGGCGGTCGATTTCTTGAGGGGTAAGGACGGCGGTAGGCTCGTCCAAAATGAGGAGTTCGGCTCCTCTATAAAGCATTTTGACGATTTCGACGGTTTGTTTTTCCGAAACCGACATGTTGTAAATCTTTTTGTTAGGCTCGATTTTGAAGCCGTATTTTAAGGCTATTTGAGAGACTTTTTCTCTGTTCTTTTTGGGATTGTAGGTCTTTTCTCGGAGTCCCAAAACGATGTTTTCGGTAGCCGTAAAGACTTCGACCAACTTGAAATGTTGGTGGACCATACCTATTTTGTTTTCTAGTGCATCGTGAGGAGATTTGATTACTACGGGGTTGCCGTCAATGAGTATTTGACCTTCGTCCGGATAATAGATGCCGGACAACATATTCATAAGGGTGGTTTTACCTGAGCCGTTTTCTCCAAGTAATGCCAAAATCTCACCCTTGTTGACGGTAAGATTGATGTCTTTGTTGGCAACTACCGAGCCGAATCTCTTGGTGACGCCTTTCATTTCGAGAAATGGTGTGTTGTTCATTTAGCCTCCTAAAATAGGTTAAGGCGAGGAGAAAAATCCCCTCGCCTTGAAATGATTATATTGATTAGATTAGAACTTGCTGTTGAGAAGTGTAATTCCGTCGATTTGGATATTGAAGTAAGGAGCCGAACGTTTTGCACTTTCGTCAAAGTAGGTTTTGCCATCTTTGGTAACAATGGCTTCGGTGTCGGGAGCGTAGGCTGCATCGGTGTCAACGTCTGCCATATAAGTGGTAAGGGCTTTGCCTTTTACGGTGAAGGTGGAGCAATCAAAGACCTTTCTGGTGCCGTTTTGAAGTTCTTTTTTGACTTCGTCAAGTTTTGCTTGGGTGCCGGCTGCTGCTGCATTGCCTACATCGGTAAGGACGACAGAGCCTGTTTCAATTGAGCCTGTCCAGTCGGTGGGAACTGCTGCTCCGCCGCGGGCTGCGTCAATGATCATTTCGAAGTAAGGTTGCCAGTTGATTCTAGAAGAAACGATGAAGGTGGTGGGGCAAGCGGTTGCGGTAGAACCGTTGTAAGAAACGTTGGGTACTCCGGCTGTTTCGCAAGCGGTAGGTGCTCCCATGGAGTCGGCGTGTTGAGAAATGAGTGCGCAACCTCTTCCGATAAGGGTTTCGGCAGCGGTCTTTTCGGCTGCTTCGTCATACCAAGAACCTGTGAATTGAACGTCCATAACTACGTTGTTAACAACAGATTTGACTCCGAGGAACCAAGAGGTGTAACCGGAGATAACTTCTGCATAAGTGAATGCTCCGACATAACCTAATTTGATGTTGCCTGCTTCGTCTTTATTGCTGGCTTTGATTTTATTGTTGTTGATCATTTCTTGAAGTTTTAGTCCTGCGGCGACACCTGCAAGATATCTTCCTTCATATATAGATGCAAAAGCATTGTGGAGGTTGCTAAGCCCTGCTGTGTGAGCAGTGGTGCCTGTTGCATGATAGAACTGTACGTTGGTGAATTCTTTGGCTGCTTGAGCAAGGTATGATTCGTGACCGAAAGAGTCTGCAAATACTGCTTTGTATCCGGAGTCGGCGAGATCTGCTGCTTGGTCATAGCACTCTGTTCCTTCAGGAATACCGGTGACGATGGTGTAGTTGTTTTTGTTGAGTCCTTTTGCCTCACAAGCGGCTTTGAATGCATCGATGAAGTTTTTGTCATAAGTAGATTGGTCGTCGTGGAGAGCGATAAGAGCAACAACTTTGTCATTGTTGCCGCCACAACCGACGAAGGCTGCTACGATGCCGAGTGCAAGTACGATTACGAGTACAATTGCTAAGATTTTTTTCATTATGTATCCTCCAAATTTTTTGCCTTTTAGGCTTTATTTAACAAATTCTAGTGAGTTTTCGCTCATGCTCTTGATACGGGCTAGGCTGAAAACGTCGATGCCTTCTTTTACCAAGAGGTCGTGGCCCGATTGAAAACTCTTCTCTATAGCACATGAGATACCTACGGGGACGGCGCCTGCTTGTCTTACGATGTCCACAAGTCCGAGTCCTGCATTGCCGTTGGCAAGAAAGTCATCGACGATAAGCACTCTTTCGCCTGAGTGTAAGTATTCTTTTGATACCATTATTATATTTTCTTGTTTGTGGGTGAAACTAAATACTTTGGAAAAATAAACGTTGTTGGAAATGTTGAGAGATTTGTGTTTTTTTGCAATGAGGAGATTTACCGAAAAAATGTCTGCGACGAGGGTGGCAAGCGGTATGCCGGATGCTTCTACCGTAAGAATTTTGGTTACCCCCGCATCCTTATAGTGATCGTAAACCTCTTGGGCAAGTTTTTTTAGAAATGCGACGTCAACCTGATGATTGAGGAAATTGTCAACTTTTAGAATTCCGCCTTCTAAAACTTTGCCGTCTTTTAAGATTTTTTCTTCGAGTTGTCTCATTGCTTTCTCCTAACCTTAAAAATTAAAAAAACAAGTCAAAAATAACTTGTTCTGCCAAATACAAAATCTCTGCCTTAGGGGCGAAATCTCCAAATAGTCGCAATTTGTAGGCATTGCGGTAGAAACTTACGAGCCGTTTTATTCGTAGATATATTTGGCAATATTTAATTTTTATACTTGAATTATACTAACAAAAAAAGTTGTCGTCAAATAAAAAAATCGGCAAAAATCAAATATTACTTTCTTTTTACCGATGATATTTTTTTGTGTCGATTTTTATTAAAAAAATCTTAAAAATGCTTAAAAAAAGAACGGACCGAAATTGGCTCGTTCTTTTGTCGTTTACTTTTATTTTACTTTTAGGAGGCTCCCCTAAAAGTCGCTTCCTGTTATGCCTTGTTTTCTTTCAAAAGTTCGACGATTTGTTGGAGAAGTTCCTCGGTTGTAGGGGCTTTGGCAGGGGCTTCTTCGACTTTTGCAGGAGTTTCTTCTACTTTCTCTTCTACTTTTGCAGGAGTTTCTTCGGCTTTTTCTTCGACTTTTTCTTCTTTTACTTCGGCTTTTTCTTCTACTTTGGCGTTTTTGCCTTTATTCTTGGCATCTTCAACAAGTTTTTCGGCAGAGGTCTTGACTTCTTTTTGGACTTCTTTGCCTACTTCTTTGAGTTTGTTGAAGGCTTTTACTATGACAAATAGGACAAGGGCGGTAAGTAGGAAGGTGATGACTGCCGAGATTACGGAACCCCAATCGATGATAAGGGCTTCGGTCAAGACTTGGCCGTTTTCGTCAAGGACGGCTTCTCTTAGGACGGTTTGTAAGGCTCCTGTGTTGCCTGTCCCGGGGATCCAGTTGATGAGAGGAGTCAAGATGTTTTTGACAAGACTCGTGACAACTGCGGTAAATGCAGAGCCGATTATCATACCGACGGCTAGGTCCATGACATTGCCACGATTGATAAATGCTTTGAATTCGTTGAAAAGTGCTTTTAGTTTTGAGACTTTTTTCTCTTTCTTTTCTTCCATTGTTGTATCCTCTTATATTGTATTTATTTTTATATATACTGTTATTTTTATATTATCTAGTCCTCTTGTCAAGGTTTCGGGGGTATATTCTTCGGTCAAGGCTTGATCCTTGTAATATGTGACGGTAAATTCGTCTGAAATTCCCAAATCTATTTTGGTGACGTCGGGGGACACTCCGTCTATTACGGTGAATTTGTAAGGCTCGAAGGTCTTTTGTCCGTCAACATCGACAAAATTGACGTATGCTTCTATATTTCTAATTGTGAGGGACGGCCAACCCTTTTTATATTCGGTGACACAGTCTTCTCTTACGTAGAAGTACATGGGGGTGAGTGTCTGGATGGTACCGTCTTCGCCTTGTTGCCAATCGGCATCCGCTACCGCTCTACGATAGTCGTCTATGACTTCAAGGGGATCGATGCCGTCGGTCACTATTTCTACTGCCGTAGTGGAAAGCATTACGAGGTTGGTGAGGTGGGTTTCTCCTAGAAGTCCGTTGAGTCCTATTTTGACAAGGGTGGAGGGCAAAACTAGGGTGTTGAGGGTAGGTGTAGGCTCTGTTGAGGTCGGGGCGAATTTGAAGCCTTCGGTGGCTATTGCCACTACGGGAAGTCCGTTGTAATAAGTGGGGACTATTATTGTTTCGCCGACTGCCGTTCCTCTAGATACTTCGTAGCCGTCGCCTGTTTCGTTGAGAACAAATGTGAGTCCTTCGGTGGTGGAGGTCGTCTGCCAATCTAGGTAAAGCGTGGTGTCGTGGTAAACGTATTGGGTGGAGGTAGAATCGATTTCTACTTTTTTGCCGTTTTCGATGTAATACCAGTTGCCATGAGTCGAATACGGAAGGACGGGATCTCTGCCTTGGTAGGTGGGGAACGCCGACAATGTGTCGATGTCTAGTGTGGTCAATTGGTCGCCGTTTTGGGCATCGAAGGTGAGTGTCGAACTCATAGCCAAAATTTTGTCGGGGTAATCGGTGTAACCGCTTGCGACTTTGACGGTGTTGACGAGATCGCCTTGTACCAAAATGTATAGATCGGTATCGTCAAAGACTCCTTTTCCTATCGGGATCGTGGTGGTCGAGTCGATTATTACGCCACGTAGCGTAGCATAGCGGAAGGCATAGTCCGAAATCTTGGACACGACGGTGGTATCTATATAATATTTGCCGTCTGCATCCCCGTCTTTTCTTGACGGATAGCGAACAAGCTCTTTCTTCTCGCCTGTTTTCTTGTATAGTATGCCGTCTATCGACTCATAACTCGTATTGCCGACTTCTACCAAAATTTGGGATAGAATCGACGATTCGGAAAGATTGAGAGCCGATGAGTATATGGTGCTTACGGTGCTAGGCAATGTGTAGGTCGTGTATTGACGTAAGGCGGGGTAGCATACGAGGGTGGTTTTAGATGCATTGTAAAGCACTCCGTTTTCTACCGCAAACGACGGTGTCGCCGAAACGTTGACTATGATGAAACTTGCGATGTCTTGGGCACTTTCGAAGGTGTATTGGGTGATTGTGGTCACACTGCCGTCAAGTTTGAATTCGTAGCCGGAGCCTTCCTTTGTTACCGACGGGAAGGAAATTATCTTCTTGTAGTCAATCGTGTATAGGGCATAATTTTCGATGCCGTTGCCTACTTGGAACGAGGTGTTTTGCGGAGAGACTTCGAAACTTTCGAGGGTGTCGCAACCGACAAACGCATTGTCTTGAATAAAGGTGATCGTTTCGGGGATATAGACTGATTTTACTTGGGTGCCTTTGATGAGTTCGCCGGAAATTCTCGTGACCGGTAAATATTTGCCGTTGTAGAGATAATAGTTGGCAATAACTAGGTGTTCGACACTGCCGATGCTACCTTGCGATACTTGAATCGTACCGTCGTAGGACATGACGTAAGACAGTCCCGAAGTGCCTTGTTTTATCCAAATTGCGTATAGGGTAAGTCCTTCTTCACCGACAACGCCTTGTGAGAAGTCGTAGAGGCTGAGTATCGAGGAATTATCTTCGTAGTAACCCCAACCGCCAAACGTGTATGCCGAATAGTCCCAACCGTATGAATATGCGGTGGCATAGGTAAGGGGCGGTGCGGACAATACGTTGTCGTCAAGAATTAGGGAGTCGGTCGGGTTGTCGAAGGTATATCCCAAAGAATTCCTATAAGGTTTGCCTTTGGCTATCATGTAAGTGATTTTGGAGGTGAGCGGTTTTAGACGTGTAGAATATACCGAGTAGGTCGCTCTGTACTCCGCAATAAGATCGGTAGGCACGTAAATGTAGGCATTGTCGCAACCCATGAGGAACATGTCTTCGTCTTGGGTGGCGCTTGTGATTAGGACGTGTTCGCCACTAGAATCGGTGCATGTTATGGAGACTTTTTGGAGGTTGATGTCGTCCAAAAATACTCTTGTGCCTATTGACGTAGTGTCATCGTAGGTAAACGGAAGGTTGACTTCGGTAAGTGCCGTACAATATGCAAAGGCTTGGGACCATATTTCTTTGAGGGCAATGCCGTCTTCAAATGTAAGGCTTTTTAAGGTCACACATTTTTCAAATGAAGATGCGCCTATTCTCGTAATATCTTTGGGGATCACGATGTCTGTTAGGCTCATACAGTTGTAGAACGCACGAGTGGGGATTGCGGTAAGACCGGTAGGAATTGTGAAGGTCGTAAGTTTTACACAGTCTTTGAACGCCGATGCGCCTAGTCCGTCTCTTTCTTGTATGGTGCCGTCCGTATCTTTATATTTGTATCTCAAATTGGCTCCGTCTTCTATTGTCGCTTTCGTCATGGCTCTACAACCTTCGAACGCACTCTCGCCTATCAAGGTGATGGTAGCAGGAATTGTTATCGAGGTAAGCGACTGACAATTTTTGAAGGCGGAATTGCCTATTGTGGTCAAACGATTGCTTAGGTCAATGTTTCTTAACGATATACAACCTTCAAATGCAGAGTCGCCTATTGTGGTGGGAGCGCCCCAAAATACTACGGTGGTAAGGTTGATACAGTTTTTGAACATATCTTGCGATATGGTGATTATGGTAGAGGGGATAGATATTGTTTTGAGGGCATGGCAACCTTCGAAGGCTCCGTCGCCTATTGCGCTGAGTGTCGCCATGGGAAGGCTGATTGTTTCTAGAGAAGAACAATTTTTGAAGGCATAATTGCCTATTGTCCTTACTGTGGACGGAATAACTATCTCTTTTAGGTTGGTAAGTCCTTCGAATGCATTGTTGTCTATTATTCTTACGGGGTAGGTCGTAGCGCCTATTGTTCTTTGGGAGTCTATGACTATCTTGGTAAGATTTTTGACTGTTTCGCTGTCCGAAACGGACACTTTGAGAACGTCGCCGTCTAGGGTATAGATGAGTCCGTCGGGCGTGGAGGGCGTCCATCTCGCATATAAGTATGTATCCTTATATAAAATGTCGTTTTCGAACGAGAATAAATTGCCGTCTATATATTCGGTGTCGTACCAACCTATAAAGACGTAAGAGTTGCGAAGAGGTGAATCCGTCGTCGCTCCTATCGTGGTGCCGTATTCGGTGGACAAGACTTGGTAAACTACGAATTGGTTTTCGGTTTCTTCTTGCATCAAGTAGAGATATACGGTGGATGCGAAAATGTTGTCGATGCGGTTTTTGGGGATGATGCCCGTCCATGCTTCTTTGTATCTCTCTATGTAGGTTTCGGCTCCTTCAATCCCCGGGACAAGCAAGAGAAGTTTTTCGGGGGCTCCGTAAAACGCATCTGCCGTAAGTGTCGGGGGTGTGGTGCCCAAGAAAACTATTCTTTCGATAGAGGAATTGCCGAATGCGGAATAGCCTATTTCGGTGACGGTGGCGGGGACTACTACTCTTGTAAGTGAGCCGTTGGCATAGAATGCCGATCTTCTAACGATTTTGACTCCGTCGATGATTTCATATTCGGTCGAGGTGCTTTTTGCGGGATACAAAATGAGTTCTTCATAGTCTATCGTATAAAGTACTCCGTCTTTTACCGTAAATCTCGTGCTATCTTCCGAAACGGTGACGGTTTTTAATGTAGAAATGTCGGTGAATGCCGAATCTTTTATCGTGGTGATAGTCGAAGGAATATAGATGCTTTCGATCTTGGTCGATAAGAAGGCTCCTGATCCTATTACTCTTACCGGTAAATCCATATAGAAATTGGCAATGACAATGTCTTTTGCGGTGCAAGTGCCTATGCTTACTTGATAGACGGCTTCTCCGTCTAGTGTAACCTTGGTATATTCGAGTCCTTTGGAGGAGTCTAGAATAAATCTTGCATATAGGGTAAGATCTTCGGTAAGGGGCAATGTAAAGTCGTATAAAGCGTCGGCTGTTTTTGTGGTGGACCAACCGCCAAACGTGTAGCGCATGCCGAGATTTGTAAATATTTCGGTACAAATTATTTCGTCTGCCGTATCGAAAACGTCTTTCGTGACCGAACTATATAGGGTAGAGCCGTCGAAGGGGTTAATATAACTGACGGTTACGATGCTAGGATATATTATGTCTTGGTAGTTGCTCCAATATCCGCCACCGTCTATATAGTCTTGTTTGCTAGGTACGAAAATACGTAAATCGCTGTTGTGGTTTTTGAAAGCATTTTCGCCTATTGCCGATCTTGTGGTCGCCTTGATTTTGAGATTTTTGAGGTATTTTACACCTTCAAATGCAGATCTTCCTATGCTTATGCCTGTTTGGTTGAATATCGGCTCGGTGCCTTTGACGGTGAAATTGGAAAGTTCTAACGTGTAGTCTTCTATATTGATGTTTTGAGGGAACTTGACTATTTTTTCTAGGGAGACTTTTTTGCCGTCATTATAGGCAATTTTCCCCGATCCGATAGAGTATAGTACACCGTCTATCGATGCAAAATAACCGTTGCAGTTGAGAAGTTTTGTATATACCGGATTGCCGCTAGCGTCAAACGAGGAAACATAATAGTAAGCATTGCCGTCCGGAAGAACGGTTATTTTTTCAAGTGCCGTCATGTTGTCGAAAGCGGTGTCTTTTATCTCGGATATATATTGAGATATTATGAGGTGTTTTATCTTGTCGTTGCCTTCAAACGCCGATGCCAAAATCGTGGTGACGGTGGAGCCTTCGATTTCGACGGCTTCGTAACTGGCATGTGCGGAATCGGTGTAATAGTAATATGTAAATGTTTGGGTTTCGGTGCTTGATACGGGGTAGTTGATGGTGACTGTCGCTATACGGCCGTCCGTCACGTCTCTATACGAAACAGAGCCTATCGTGGTGGTGAAGGTCCTTTCTTTGTAGACGGTTTCGCCATTGACATAATATTTGACGGATCCGCCCGAAAATGCGCCTATTCCTAAATCGTCGGTTATTGTGAGGGAGTTGTTGCCGTCTTCGAATCTTGATTCGGCTAGAATATCTGTTAGTACTCCGTCGGTGTCGGTTTTGTATATGGAATATACATTGGCTCTCTTGTAGGCTGTCGTGGGGATGTAGATGACTTCGTCTCTTGCATTGGAGCCGGTCACTCCGTATGCGGTGCCGTCCGGTGTATAAGTCAAAACGAGTTTACTGTTGACGGCAAAAGATGCGTATAGCGTGAGATTGGATGTGACGGCATCCGAGAACAAATAAGGAGTCGTGAAGGCTTCGTCTACATACCAACCGGCAAAGGCATAATCGCCATAGACAGAGTCAAATTGGGGATATTCTACGTGGTCACCGTATGCGACGGTTTGGGACGCGGGAGGTGTCGAATAAGAAGAAACAAAATCTACCGTATATGTAAGGCGAGTATAGACGGCATATAGTGTCAATTCGGTGGTGATTACGGTGTCTAGGTCAAATAGCGAGTAGGTGCCGTCTTTAGCGATATACCATGTATAAGAATAGCCTTTTTTGTTGGCGGCAGAAAGGTTTTTGCCTAGTTTTGCATTGTATAGAGTGGTTTGGACTTGACCTTCGGTTATCTCACCGTCTAGTCCGTCAAACATGTATTTGGTGGTAAGTCTTGTCGTCCATCTTGCGTAAAGTGTGAGATCCTTGGTGACTGCATCGGTAGTTAAAAATCTCGATACGGCGGTCGCTTGGTCTTGGTACCAGCCGCCAAATGTTAGGACAACTCCGTCTATATCTCTGTGGGTGGGGGTGGCAATGTTTCCTATTGCATCTCCGTGGTTTACGGTAATCGTGGTAAAATCGACGTATTTGCCGTCTATGTAGTCATAATATTTGAGATTGACGGTGTAGGTGCTGACTTTTTGGACAATGCTCACTTTACCGCCTTTTGGTAAAGGTGCATCAAGGCTCATTACGGTGCCGTCTTCGTACTGCCAATCGGTCGTGTAGCCGACTGTGGTATATTCCTCGGTAGATATTTTGTTGCTAAACCACGATTGGAGGTTTATAAAGCCCAGAGGGGTTTTTTGGTCGTCACTTGAAAGATAAATGATCGCATCGCCTTTTTCGGGGTAGTCGAACGAGTAGATTGTGGATGTTGCTCCGTCCGTAAGCGTGAGTGTTTTTTGGACTCGGTCGAGATTTGCGGTCATCGACAAGTTTTCAAAGGTTACGGTGCCGTCAAGGGAGACTGTGCCGTAATAATATGTATCGCCTATTTTTAGGGTGATTTGGTCGTCGGTCAATGTTTTGCCTAAGACTAGGGAAATGTCGCCTAGGTTTTCTTCTCCTGTCGATATGGTGCCTATCCATTTGGCATAAAGTGTCAGGCTCTCGGTAAGAGTTTTGTCGGTGTATAGGGTAGCATCCAAAATGTCGATGCCTTGTTGCCATGAGGTAAGGTCGTTGTTCCATTTGACGGTAAGATCTTCGTCTAGATACCAACCGACAAAGGTTGCCGTTTTGTTGGTGGGGACAAAACTTGTGAGTTTGGCGCCGTATATATAAGAGGTCTTTTGCGGAGTCCCCGTCATTTCGACGTGGTTGGAGATATATTCGACGGTTGTTTTGCCGTATTTGATTTTGTCTTGGTAGGAGGTTTTGGAGATAATGGTTTTCCAACGGTGTCCGAGATCGTCGCCTTGGTAGGTGGAATCGGTGCCGATAAGTAGATATTTTAGGGACGTGATACCGTCAAAGACAGAGTCGGTTTGGAGTGTGGGGGCGGTTGTTGAGGAGAACACGACGGCTTGTAGGTGGGTGGCGTTTTGGAAAACATACTCTCCTATATAGGTAAGAGTGTCGGGAAGGACTAATATTTCGCTCGTGGAATTCGCCGGATATGCGATGATTTGGACGGGATATGAGCCGTCCATGCGGTACAAAACTCCGTCTATCGAGCGGTAGTTGGTTCCGTCAAGATTTATCGATTGGAGATTAGGAAGATTTGTAAATGCGGTGACTCCTATACCGTCTTGCATCATGAGAGATTTGCCCGAAAAGTCTATTTTTTCGAGTGTCGAGATGTAGGAAAACGCATAAGGTCTGACGGCTCTGACTTCGCCTGCGACGGTTATTTCTTTGAGTGTCGTGTTGCCTTCTAATGCCGAGTAACCGATGACGTTGATGCCGTCGTCTTTGCCTATTTCTAGGGTTTTTGACGTGCCTACGTATTTGTAAAGTTGGTTGCCGTTGAAAATGACTTTGCCGTCGGTCTTTTTGGCGGTGGCGGTAGCATTTTCGAGCCACAAAGTGTTGCCGAATACGTTGGAACTTAGATATACAAATTCGTAAAAGTCGTGAAGATTACTTAGGCTTGTACAACCGTTGAAGGCTTTTTCGTTGATGGTTTTGACGGTTTTTCCTACGTAAATGTCGGTGATCGTGGTTTTGCCTTCAAATGCCGAATTGCCTATCGTGATGACGGGAGTGCCGTCGTTTTCTTCGGGGATTACTAATATTTTGAGATCTGCCGAGTTGTCGGTGCCGTAATATGCGGTGTATTTTGATTGGTCAAAGCCTCGGACAATGTTGTTGTCGTCATATACGATGCCCACTGTCCCTACTCTTGTCCATTTGGCATATAGGGTGTAGGCTCGGTCTATTGCCGTAGAGAACGAAAACTCGGTCGTGAATAGGGAGTCGGTGTAGTAACCGTCTATCTTCCATTCGACAAGTCCTTTTTCGGAGTCGCCTTCTCTTATTATCTTGTTTTCTTCGTAGAATGAGGCATATTTGCCATATTCTACCGTTTGGGATCCCTCGGTATCCAAATATTCTTGGTTGAGAGCATAAACCGTAGCAAAATCGGTGTCTTTTTGGGCATTGAGTATGAACTTGATGTCGTAACGTTTTAGTACGGGATAGGCTACGAAAGTGAGATTGTTTTCGGTGATTTTGGTAAAGTCGGGAAGTGTTCCGTCTGTTTCAAAATTTATGAGTGCAGTGCTTGACGGAGTGCCGTCGGTGGAGCCTTGTAGCCAAAATGCGTCCATGCCCTCAAACGTGGGAAGGGCGGGGACTACTTCGGAAATGTCTGCTACATATTCGCCGTCCCTAATATATTCCTTTTTGACGGGATCGGTGGTACTGCTTTCTGACTTGCCCATGACGTTGACGACAAAGGATGCGGTGATCGTATAACCTGCATAGAGTGTCATGTCGCCTTGGGTGGTTTTCGTGGTCAAGGAGGTGAGATCTATGGTCACTGTACCTAAGGTCAAAATGTTTTGGGAATAGGTGCCTACTGCGGTAGGAGTTTCTACAAAACGAGGATTTTCGAGATAGGCATTGCCGTCCGCTATATAGTAGGTGTCACCGTCTAATATGACTACGCCTTGACCGTTTTCTATGTGGTAGCCGTAAAAGCCCGAAAGGTCGCCTTGAACGGTGGTTTTTCCTACTGCTACTTTATTTTGTAGTTGTTTGTCGGTGTACCATGATTCGAAATCGCCTTCGCCTACACTGTTTTGGTAGTTTTGGAGATATTCGCCATAGAAAGTGTCAATGCCGTCCGCTATATCGGTCGGTTGTTGTGCGGATGCAGACAAGGCATCGAAGGTGATATGATACGGAATCCTATTGAAGCAAGCATATATGACGGCTTTGTCGGTAAGTGATTCGATACAATCGCCAAGATTATATTCGGTGTCTAGCAACAAAATGTTGTTATATTCGGTGGTGGCTCCGGTGAGTTCTTTTTTGAATGACCACCATGAGGAATATGCGGTGCTAGGTCTGGTGACGGTGGCATTTTTGGAGTCGGTGAAAGTTTCGGGGACGGCAGGAAGGTCTATATACGAAAAACTTTCGCCTTCGTCAAAATAGACGGAGTCGCATATTGTGTGGTTGATGGAGCCTTCGTCGGCGGTGTAGAAAGATAAAAACCACATCCATCTTGCATGAAGCTCGATGTCTTCCGACAACGGCTCGCCTTTATATTCGCATGTGTCGGTATAGGTTTCGTCGGTGTACCAACCGGAGAATGTGAAGGTGTAGGAATAGGTGTAGGCGGTGCCTAAATCGTCAAGGTCGCCCTCATCTATAGATTTGCCGAGATCGACAACTTCGGCAAGATCGAGTTCTTTGCCATAAGGATATTCGAGATAACTCCAACCTATATGGTCGCCTTTGGTTTCGGTCAAGAAATCTACCGTACCCGTCGCATCGTGGGGTTTTCGTATGGCGGTGGCACCGTTGAGATCAAAATAGACTTTGACGAGGTCGGGAAGATAGACTAGGTATATGGTTTTGTTTTCGGTGAGATTTTTGAAAAAGTCGCCATATTCTATGTCGGTAAGCGCATAGACTTCGGTGTGGTCGAGTCCGTCGACTCCGTCCATAGAATCTTTGACGGCTCGTTTGAAGCCTTGTTTGTCGATAAAGCCGATGGCTTTTAAGATTTCGTTATATTCCGATTCGGTGACTTCGCCACCTACGTCAACGTAAGATTTGTAGTCGGCACTCTTTTCTTTGTAGGTGTCGGTGTTGCTGTCATAAGTCGTTTCGACATAGGTAAGGACGACTTGCCAACGGGGATAGTACGTGGCACTTTCATAGACCGAACCCGAAAAGTCGAGATAGTCAACTAAGGTGCGTCCGTCGTCGGGGGATGAGTACCAACCGCCAAAATAATAGCCGTCTATCGTGGGGATGAGTGTGGACTCGTCAATGTAGTCGGCTACCGTTTTGCCTGCTATTACGCTATGTTGGACGATACCGGAGGAGGTGACAAACGAAAGTGTCAAAACGTCTTCAGGCTCTACTACGTCGATTACAAATGAAATCGATTTGTCTTGGTAAGTGATGACTACCGATTCGCCAAACTTCTTTGACGATGAATCGTAACCGTCGATCGTAATGCGGTCGAATATGTCTAAAAGCGATTTGGTTTCGGTAAGACCGCTTTCATAGGTGATTTTGACTTGGGCACCGGAAAGATCCAACTCTTCGCCTACCAACATGTAGGTGCGAGTGGGGCTAGATAAAAGTTCGAAGTCGGTGACTACGATGGTGTTGTCTTGAGGGGTACATGCGAAAAGGACACACGATGCCGTCAAGAGTATGAGAATTAAGATAACTGTCGATAATAAATATTTCTTCACATAATAGATTATATCTATTAAAGTCGAAAATGTAAAGAATAAATATAAAATCACACGATAATTTCACAAAAAATCAAAATGCGAAAAAATAAAAATCGTGGAAAGAGATGGTTTTTCCACGAGATTTTTGAAAATAATCTAGATCAAACACACGCACTCGCAAGATTGATGTTTTTTGTATGATTTTAGACGGTAATTTTGAGAGATTTAGATGGAAGACAAGGAAAAAGGCGGAAGTATTTTCTTCGTGTACGAATAGTACTCTAGACAAATAACCCGTACTTTTGACGCAGTATTACGCTAAATATCTCGAAATTATAATTTTGTACGAGATGAAAAGGCTTTCGCTAATGTCAGTTCGTCCGCATATTCCACTTCGGATCCCATGGGAAGTCCCGATGCAAGACGGGAAACGGTTATGCCGAGGGGTTTGATTTGGTTGGCTATATACGTGGCGGTCATTTCTCCCGAAACGTCCGAGTTGAGAGCGATGATGACTTCTTGGACTCCAACGAGTCTTGCCATGAGTTCTTTTAGGCGAATATCGTCGATGCCGATGCCTTTTTGGAAATCGAGGGTGTTGTGAAGGACGTGATAGACTCCTTTGTAACCGGCGGCTTTTTCGATGGGGATGATGTCTTTTGGCGATTTGACCACACAAATTGTAGATTTGTCTCGAGTCGAACAGATCTCGCAAAGGTCGGTTTCGGAATAGGCTCCGCACTCTTTACAAAAGTGAATTTTCTCTTTGACGGTTTTGATTGCAGTGATAAACTCGTCGGCTTCGGTGTCCGTCATATCTACTATGGAATAGGCATAACGGAGTGCCGTTTTGTGACCGACTCCGGGGAGTTTTTTGATATTTTTGACTAAAATGTCGAGGGCATCCACTTAGAAAATGCCTCCACCGGACACAGGTCCTAAAATTTCTTCTCTTTGTTCTTCGACAAGTTTTAAGGCTTCTCTTATGCCTGCGACAATAAGGTCTTCGAGCATTTCGACGTCGTCGGGATCGACGGCTTCCTTTTTGATTTTGACTTCGGATATAGTGTAGTCGCAACCCATGACGACTTCGACCATGTCTCCGCCGGCTCTGCCGATAACTTCGAGGTCGGCAAGTTCTTCTTTCGCCTCTTCGAGTTTCTTTTGCATGTCTTGGGCTTGTTTCATGAGTTGTTGCATATTCGGCATACCACCGCCGAATCCGTTGAATTTGGGCATATTATTCTCCTTTTTTGGCTCCGAAAAGTTCGGCAAGTCGGTTTTGACGACTTTCGCTCGCTTCGGTCCTTTTCTTTCTTAAATCGTTGACTTTGAAGTCTTTGGCTCCCGCAGACATTGCGGCATCACGCAACTTGTTGAAATAATATTCGTCGGCAAGTAGGGACAAGATGCCGGGATCTTTGGTGAAAAATTCTAAAACTCCGTCTTCAAATTGTACGGTGCTGGCGACATTGACTATTCCGGAAAGAGCAAATTCTCGGTCTTGTTTTAGGATAGATCCTACTACTTTCCAGCACTCCAAAGCCTTTTCGTCGGGGACTAAATTTTCTTCGTCCTTTTGGCAATTTTGTTTTAGCATTTTTATACTGTCAGATTCTTCTTGTGTAGTATTTTCACCGTCTTTGGTTGCCTTGGATACAGAAACGGCACCTGAATAGATTTCGTTGACACGTTTTTCGAGGAGGCGGATACGGGTAAGAGTGCCTTCTAGGGTAAGGTCCGTTTCGGGGGAGGCTGCTTCTACTAACACTGCCGTAAATATGATTTGCGGTTGGGTGGTAAGACGAAGGGAGGCTTCTAACTTGGACAATATTTCGATAACTTTGGTTATGCGAACATCGGTGGTTTTCTTTGCAAGGGTTTTGAGATCGTCATATTCTTCGTCTGTTAGGTCAAGTTCTTCTTTCGGAAGTTTTGTGACTGATATTAGATTTAGCATAAATCTCATCAAATCTTTTGCGAAGTTGGTGATGTTTTTGCCGTCGTCAACGATCTCGGTTGACAGTCGCATTATGGAAGCGATGTCGCCTATTAGTATGGCTTCTGCAGTACTATATAGAAGGTCAAACGAGGTGAGTCCCAAGGCATTTTCGACGTCTTCTGCCGTAAGAATGCCGGTCTTATAAGATATAAGCATGTCGGCAAGGGATATTGAGTCACGCACACTGCCTTCTCCATGTCTTGCGATGAGGGTGAGGGCTTTGTCTTCGGCTTCGGCTCCTATTTCGTCAAAGATATAACGAAGGTGTTTTGCAAGAGTTTTTTCCGATACAAGTCTAAAATCAAACCGTTCGCAACGAGATAGAATGGTGCGGGGGACTTTGTGTATTTCGGTGGTCGCCAAAATGAAAATGGCATACTCCGGTGGCTCTTCCAGTGTTTTGAGAAGGGCATTGAATGCCGACGGGGACAACATGTGGACTTCGTCTATGATGTAGACTTTGTATTTGCCGATCGTGGGGCCGTATTGGATGGCGTCTTTTAGATCTCTTATGTCGTCAACACTGTTGTTGGAGGCTGCATCCATTTCGACAACGTCGAGGTTGGCGGACTCTTTGAGGGCTTTGCATACGGCGCATTGTCCGCAAGGATTGCCGTCTATGTTATTGGTGCAGTTGACGGCACGAGCAAAGATTTTGGCAGTGGATGTTTTTCCTGTGCCTCTTGTACCCGTAAAAAGATAGGCATGTGATATTCTGCCTAACTTTATTTGGTTTTTTAGCGTATTGATAATGTGGCTTTGCCCGATGACTTTGTCAAAAGTGTCGGGACGAAAACGTCTATATAGTGATACCATTAAAACATTACTCCGCAAATGTTGATAGACTCGATACGGGAAAGATCTTGGAAGGTTTTTGCGGTCTTTCTATATGAGGGGTGTTTTTTGAGTTTTAGAATTGAGGTGTCTGCTACACTTGATAGGAGCATGAAGTCTTCTCTTTGGGCTTCTTCGGTCGCTACCACGATGATTACGTCGAAGTCTTCTCTAAACTTCTCTTTGACGTCAACGAGTGCAGATTTTAGATTGTTGAGTGTGCCGTCCTTTTTGACAACGGCAAAATATCCGTCTTTTTCTTCTATTTCGACGTCTTTGCCGACTGCTACGGAATCTATGTCCGCTACAAGCACTCTGTCGCCTATTGTATGGAAGGCTCGGGCTAGGGCATCTCTATCTATTGCCGAATTGACTGCTAGCACGAAGGGGGTGTCGTAGTGGGCGGTTTTGACTTTGAGGGCGGCGTTGAGATAACCGTTTTTGTCGGAATCTTCTTCTAGAACAGGCACGTTGAAATTGTCGGAGAATTCGTCGGGAGATTGTAAGACGGGGGTGAAGTAGAAGTAAAGTAAGACTGCTACTACATATACGACGGCACCGGCTACTGCTCCGATTAGGGCCGATATATACCATGACATGGGGGCAGAGACGTTTTCGACAAGGTCGCTCTTTTCGTTGGAGATTATGGTGGTGACGAATTTGACGTCATTGGTTATTGATTCGGCATTGGCTTGTTGAATTACTTCGTAAGCAACTCCGCCCGATTTGAAGGCTTCGGAGATATAATCTTGGAACCATGTGACTATTTCTACGGCATCTTCTTTGTTTTCGAGTGTGACGGTAAGAGTATAACCGCTACGTTTGTAATATTCTTTGAGATCGTCGTCTTTTATGTTTTTATATTCGGGACCTAACTTTTCTTTGACTTTGCTTTTGATTTGGTCGTCAAGTTTTGGATTGGTGATAAGGACGGCATAGATTTTTGAATTCATGTTGGAAATGGCTTGGGAACGAGTAGGGTTATCTCCGGTCATGCCGTTGTATGAAGATTCAAATGCAGTGTTGTTGGTATATGCAATGTTTACGGTACCCGTAATGGAGCAGAGAGTGGGATCTTTTGATTTGGCTTTGCCGTAAAGGGCGCCTATGCCTAGTCCTACTAGGGCGCATATAACAACTGCCCACCAAGTCTTTTTGACATACTCCCATATTGTAGATAGTCTAAATTTTCTTTCCATGCTTTTTCTCCTTAGAAAATATTGATTGACGGGATCTTTTCTTCTCCCGATGAGGTTTTGGTTTTCGCTGCGTTTTCTTGTTGTTTTAGATATTCTTCTTGCTCTTCTTGACGACGTTTTTCGCCTAGTTTTGCGGAATTGTCAAGAAATTCGTTGATTTTCTTTATGTTTTGCTCTTGCCTATATTCTTTGCCGGCGACTCCGCCCATTACCACTAGTATTATCATCGGGAATATTGCCATAGGGGCATACATCGAAATGTCGAGCATGCCGAACATGTCAAAGGCTAGCATCGAAAGAGTGGTGAAGAAACCGAATAGTCCGGTTTTGTAGAGAAGGGTTTTGTACATGAAGAAATAGTATATTGCTCCTGCTACGAGTCCTAATATTCCGAAGTTGTTGAATAGTTGGAGTATGGTGTTGTGTGTGCAGTATTGGGGGGAATTGGGGAGAATGTGCAAGAATCCCATGCCGAATATAATGTCGCCGTCTAGGACTTCGTGGACGGAATCTCGCCACAGTTCTATTCTTCCGCTAGAATTGAGTTTCAGGTTTTTGGCACGTTCGATTATATCTTTTATGACACTGTCGTAGTAGGCTAGGTAGATGAATGCGCAGAAAACGAGGCAGACGATAATGCCTTGGATGAATTCTTTTTTGCGATTGGTACAAAAGAAGGAAACGGGGGCGCCTATGAGAAGGACTACTGCCATTACGAGAATCGTGCTACGGGACTGGGTGATGAACACTCCTAGCGCTATAATCATCACGATGAACAAGTAATATACGGGGCTACCCTTTTTAGATGCGATCATGTAGAAGGCAAAAGGCATGGCGGACAGCATCAAAATGGCTCCGCCGTTGCTATGATTCCAACCGTAAGTTAGGGTTTTGTAAAGGAAGGCTCCATGTATATCGCCGTCGTTTAGGACTATTCGTACAAAATAAATTATTGTTTCGACTAGGACGACGAAGGCTAGCATTATGAAGGAATGGACGAAAAATTTGTCGTTGTTTTTGCGAATCGTGGCGGACAACAAAAATACTGCTGCCATAATAGCAAAGTTCCCGCCTATGCCTGCAAGGTATTGGTAAAGGTTGGTTTTGGGATAACCTACCAAAATACCGCCGAAAAACGACACTATAAACATGGCAAGGAAACCCCAAAGTTGTACTTTGCAGTCTCTAAACTTGATTTTGTTTTTGATGAAAAAGACAATGGTAGCAAGGACGATAAGTCCGAGAAGGGATCCGCCCGAAATCAAAAGGGGGACGATAAGGTCCCAGTCAAATTGCATTTTGACCGAATAGGATGTGACGGCGTATAGAAAAATGGGGACGGTACCGATAAGTGAAGTACACGTCAAAGCAATGAGAATAAACATCGCTCCGTATACTCCCATCGCTATATAAAAATTTTCTAATGTCCATGCGAGTACGGTGCCGACGGCAATAATGAAAATGCTGAGAGGGGATGTGAAAAATTTGTCGCACGCTCTCGTAAATTTCGAATACTCGGGAACTTTACACTCTTTCATACTATAAATAATATTACTACAAGATAATTATAAATGCAAGTGTATATGTAAATTTTGGGCTACACGTAAAACTAGCGATTCGATAATTGAAAAATTGTTATAAATCTA
>CAVIQK010000009.1:21852-51254 GCA_963644945.1 bacterium
TTTTGTGAAGAATAACGGCAAATAATCCGTCATAAAAGGCACTCGAAATTGGCGGTTGCCGACCAAAAGAAAAGAACCACGCTTTCGAGTGGTTCTTTCCCCAAACACAAAAGGATTCACTAAGAACAACACTTAGTCTTTTACACTGAGATTGAGATAATTGTTGGCTTTCATTGTAGAAAACACCGAATCTTCCGGAGTGAACACTCTAAACATCATGGTTTCTTTGGTGACCGGATGAACGAATTTTAGTTGGTACGCCCAGAGCGCTAAGTCGGTTTTTCCTTGGGCTTTTCCGTATTTGTGATCTCCTATGAGGGGGTTTCCCAAAGTCGAAAATTGCACTCTTATTTGGTGAGTTCTGCCTGTTTCGAGATCTATATCGACGAGAGATTTGTCTTCGTAATAGTCGAGGACTTTGTATTTGAGGGCTGCCCTTTTGGCTCCTTCCATTGCCATGCCTACGACTTCGACGGTGTTGGTCTTGGGGTTCTTTCTAAGATAATTGACAAGTTCGCCGTTGGTGTCACGCAATTTGCCTTCGACAATTGCGAGATATTTCTTTTCGATTTCGTGATTCTTTACCATTTGGCATAGTCTGTCGGCGGCTTTCGAGGTCTTGGCATATACCATAACTCCGCCGGTCGGTCTGTCTAGACGGTGGACGAGTCCTACATAAGCATCTCCTGCCTTGTTTTCGTTGATTTTGCGGTACTCTTTTATCAAGGTCAAAAGATCTATGTCAAGAGTGCCGTCCGGACAACACGGGACGCCTTGAGGTTTTACCACTACTAATATGTGGTTGTCTTCGTAAACTATGATTAAATCTTGGTAAGTCATAACTTTTTTATTATATATGTCAGTCTATATTATGTCAATTATTTATTGGGTTTGAACTTGGCAAAACACGATGCTCCGCACGGAAGAACTATGCCGTCTTCGCCTAAAATGCCGATTTCGTCAGAGTCTATTTCGGAAAAAGCATCTTTGCCGAAGGCTTTTAGCAAGATATTTTGCATGACGGACGGTTGGAGTCCTGTCGTATAACTGTTGATGAGATAAAATGACGGGTTGTCGGACACGACTTTTTTGGTGAGTTCTACAAGCGAATAGATTTTGTCTTCTATTTTCCATGTTTCACCGTTTGCCCCTCTCCCGAATGAGGGGGGATCCATGATAATTGCGTCGTAGGTGTTGCCACGTCTTATTTCTCTTTCGACGAATTTTATGCAGTCTTCTACTATGAAACGGCAATTTTTAGGTAGTCCCGATATTTCGATATTTTTGCCGGCTCGCTCGCACATGGCTTTGGCACTGTCAACGTGGGTGACGTTGCCACCGCCTTTTAGGGTAGCAAGGGATGCGCCTCCCGTATAACCGAAGAGATTGAGGACTTTGGCAGAGCCTCTATTCTCGATTGTTTTGATTATTCTTGCCCAGTTTACCGCTTGCTCGGGGAAAACTCCTGTGTGTTTGAATCCCATGAGTTTTAGGGAAAATTTGAGGGAATTGTTCCATTTTATTGAAAATTCGTCGGGGACGGGTTTCTTTCTTTCCCAATATCCGCCACCGTCGGAATTGCGATGATAGACGGCATTGAGTCCTTTATATTTGGTCATGTCGAAGGGGGCAGGCCATATAACTTGGGGATCCGGACGAAGTAAAATTACTCCGCCAAAGTCTTCTAATTTGTAGCCGTCGCCTGTGGCTATCAACCTATAATTGTCAAAATTTTGGGCAAGTTTCATATTAAATTCCGCCTAGACGATAGTTGATTTCGTTCATGAGTCCTTGATAGTCGCCTTCGTGGTCGATTTCTATCAATATGTTGAGATATTTCCTTGCATCCATGCACTCGTTTTCTTTGATGAGTCCCTTGATTACTCGCATCAAAAGTATGGTTTTGGCGTGGGTGATGTCCCTTGCGATGTCTCTTATTTGGGGGTAGTCGAGATCAGGTCCGATTTCGCCTTTATATTCGGCAAGGACTTTGTCTAAAATGGCTTCCTTTTTGCGTAAATTGGTCTCTTGGATGCCTTCTTCGAGTAATTCTTTTAGTCTGACGGTGTCTATGACACAGTCTTTTATGGTAAGCACGTATTTGCTGTTGATGTAGTCTAGTTTGAAATCGACTCCTGCTCCTTCTAGCGTCTTACGTAAAATGTTGTTGGTGGTTTTTAGGTTGTTGATTGCCGAATCGTATTGATAATCTTTCCACATGAGATTGATTATGTAGTTGCGTTCTAGTCCTTCTTTTCCTGCCAAAACATACTGAATGAAGAGTTCTTTTGCTTTCTTGGTCTTCCATGAGATTTCGACGTTGTTGACGGTAACTCTGGGGGCGCCGACTAGGGATATTAGGACATTGCCGTCCTTAACTTTAGACTGTTCTTTACGTCTGATCGCCTTTACGATTTTGTCGGTGTAGTCAGGTCTTATACCGTTGTTTATAGCATAGTTGACGATGGTTTCGAATATATCGTAGTTTTCGACTATCATCATGTCCATGCCGAAATTCTCGGCTGTTTTTAGTAGTTTTTCGACAAATTCCACAGGGTTGCCCATGGCATTCTTTTTGATGAGTTCGTTGGCGGTGACTGCCATGCTGAGTAGCCAATAACGTGATTTAGATTTGCTCGATTTGATACACTCCATCGCATGGTCGTTGGCGGCTTTCATTTCGCCTTCTAGTAGGTAGCAATACGACAAGGCATAGTGCATGAGATATGCGTAAGTCGGGTAGTAGGTTTCGGCATATTTGAGATAAACCGTCGCATACTCTTTGGCATATTCGAGATTTTTGTAGCGAGCATAGGCTACGGTCAAGTCGGCTACGTTTTGGAATTTTGCTCTGTTGGACGAGTAGGGAGTGGCAACGGCTTTTTCGTATAGGGAAATCGCCTCTTCGGTTTTGCCAAAATACTCGCTTATACGGGCTTTGGCGCTATATAATAGGCTCTTGTCGGTAAGAATATCCTTTTCTTCGGCATTTTTGAGGGCTCGGTCGATTTCTTCTTCGACGGTGTCGATGCTGTCGATGCCGAAAAATCTCAACGAGACGGTGTTGTGGGGGATGGTGTAGAAGGGTATTGTTTTGTGCAAGTCTTCTACTATCTCTATTGCCTTTTTGTAGTTGCCTATGTGGGCATAGGTACGTGAGAAAAGTTCTCGCATCTTGACGTAATAAATCTCGTCTTTCTTTTCTTCAAAAGCCTTTTCGTATTTGGCGACAACGCTCATGTTGATGGGAAGATCGGCTTCGATCATGCTCTTGAATGTCGTCGATATGATGTCGTCTATTTCGGTAAGTGGCTCCGATTTGATGTAGTCGAGATATTTTTCGTATAAAGCATATTCTTCGGTGTATTTCTTTTGTTTGTAAAGAATATACATTTGCATGCTTATTGCGACGTTGTAGGCGGGATCCCTTTCGGATAGGACGGTTTGTGCCTTTTCTAAAAGTCTGAGGCTCTTGTCCTTTTCTCCCGTATAGAAGAAATGAAGGGCTAGGAAAATGCCTGCATAAGGGTAATATTCTACGTCTAAATCGTCGTCAAACGGAGGGTAATAACGAGCGAATTTCGACATGGTCGCAACAGAGGTTTTTTCGTGGAAGAAAACATTGAGAATCTTGTTGAAAAGATCCTTGTTTTTTAGTTCGTAGGCAGTCTTTAATGCTTGGGTATAGTCCTTTTTTCCTAGGGCAAAATCTATATATAATTTTTTGATTTGGTCGGGGGATAAAGACGGCTCGACTTGTAATTCGTTTTGAATATACGATTTGAACCCTGAGGTCATTTTGTAGATGCCGTCGTTCCTTTTGGCAAGTAGTGACGGATATGCCGCTAGGGCGCCTAAAATCTTGCCTGCTCCCGGGAAAAATGTCTCGGTAAATTCCAAATTGATGACTCTTAGGGAAACGATTGTTTTGAGAAAGACTTTTTCGTCGTTTTCGACCATGTGCATATAGACGGTGACGGAATTTTTGTCGCAAGTGTCTTTTATGACTTCTTCGTCGATAATTATCGGCCATCTTCCCTCAAAACAACTGAAATTGAGAGGGATAAACTTCTCGCTCGACAAAACTATTTTTAGGTTTTGGGGGCAAAGTTTTATCATCCTTTCGATTTGGGAATAGTCAAATTTTTCGTCCAAAGTGTCCATCTCTTCGAATACAAAAAGATAGTTGTTTTTGTCGTGGGAGATGCAATCTAACATGTGATTGATTATGACGTCTTCGTTGTTGAAACGGTTTTTGCAGTAAAGGACTTGTAAAATTTCGTTGAGTTTTTCACTGTCGTCTGCATAGAGCCTTTTGGCAACACACAAGACTAGGTTGCCGAAATCGTCAATTTGAGGAGAAAACCAAAAAACATTTTTGTAGTATGTCGCAAGGTTGGTAAGAAACGGACCTTTTCCGCTACCGTCTTTTGCGATAATCATGGCGGTGACGCCTTGCTTTGACAAAACTTTGTTGATGGTAAGATTTAGATTGGTTTCAAAATCCATATAAATTCTGTCCCTCTCACTGTGTACTTTTATGTCTTATAGTGTAAAATAAAAGTAAAATTTTGTCAATACTTGTAATTAAAAAAAAGTAAAATTTGGTTGGGTTAGATGTCCCGCCTTATGAAAAGACTGCGATAAAATAAAAATACGGACCGCTTGGATCCGTATTTTTTAAGTTTTGGGAGATTATTTTCGATGGGTTATTTTTCGGAGGAATTTTCGACTACATCGATTTTTTCTTGGTGTTTTCTTGATTTTTTAGGTTTGTCGGTGCCGGCAAGTTCTTCGGTAAGGGCTTCGTACTCGGCTCTTTCTTCTTCGGTCAAGGTGTCGATTTTGCCTGCTCTATATAAGTTGTTGAAATAGTGAACTCTTTCGAGTTTTTTGTCGGTGACTTTGTATAGGAAGGCAAAGACCATGGCTAGGCTTATGAGAATGACTACCGATCCGCCCATCATGATACGGACGGCAAGTCTATATGTGTCTCCGGGGGTACCGATGCTGTCGTTGAAGAGGGCTTCGCCTATGTTTTCACCTGGGGCAAATTCTTTGGTAAGGTTGAGGACTAGTCCGCAAAGGAATACTGCGACTGCGGAAACTAGTTTTCTTGCAAATGTCATGACTCCGGAGAATTCTCCGGCATTACGTTCGTGATAACGGAGTTCGGCGACGTCAACGGTGTCGGGGAAGATGATCCACGGCATTGTTTGGGCTCCGCAAAAACCGATGCCCATCATGGCGGCTACCGCTATTACCCACCACGGCGACATGGTATTGTTGATGAATAGTAAACCTACTCCGCCTATTATATATAAAGGTAGGAAGGTCCTGAATGCGAATTGTTTGCTCTTCTTCATCATCATCTTGTAGACAAGCGGATAGGTGACTGCGACCATAACCATAAGAGGTCCTATAATGAAGGCGGACGACATGGCTATTTCTTTGCCGAAAACCGAGATTTTGGCTCCTTCCATGCAATATTTGGCGTAGTAAACTACCAAAGCAGAGATTATGTCAAGGCACATAAATGCCGAGATATACATGCCGAGGTGGTATCTAAACGATTTGACTTTGAGGGTTTTGCCATAGTTTTTGATGGTGAATTTGGCTTTGAGATCGGGATTGAAGGGGACTTTTTCTTTGCAGAATATTCCGGCTAGAATTAGAGGTACTCCGAAGAAGGTACCGAAACCGAAGGTCATGATTGCCCAAAATGCCCAATCGGTGATTTCTTTGGCAAGATATTTTTCTAGGAATATTGTAGGAATCAAATACGAAAGTGCGGCACCCGCCATGGTGAAAAGAAGTTTTACGGTGTTGGCTTTGTTGCGTTCTACGTGGTCGGGGGAAATGTCGCTGGCAAAGGACATATACGGGACTTGGGATATTGTGGAAACCGTACAATAGAATAGGTAAGCAACTATTGCGGAGGTGAGTTTTAAGGCACTGCTCCAACCCGAAATCGGGGCAAATACGAAGGCAAATGCGGGATAAAGAAGGGCTCCGCCTAAAATAAAGAAGGGGCGACGGCGACCGATTTTTGTACGTAGGTTGTCGGAAATGACTCCGCACAAAGGATCACTGATGGCGTCCCAAAGTTTTGCGAGAAGTATAATGAGTCCTGCGGCAAATGCACCGAGTCCCAAACCTTCGTTGAAGAAGGCAAGCATTATGACTGCGGCAATAGATGCTCCGCCACCGTCATAAAAAGCGCCCATGCCGTAGAAAAGTTTTTCTTTTTTGGTGACAGGCTCTCCTATGTATATACCGAGTTTTCGATATTCTTCTTTTGATAAAACGTTGCTTTCGGCATCGATAGCATCTTCTGCTGTGTCTACACCGATCGATTGAGTGGTTTCGTCAATGTTTTCCATATAGATCTCCTTAGTGAGAGTTAAATTCAAAAATCAAAGTGTATTATATCACAATTATCGGGGGTTTGCAATAGTGATTTCTTGTCTTTCTACCTAATTTCGACATAGACGGTTTTGTCTTCGGGGGTAGGTTCGACGGGCTTTAACTTGGCCTTTTCCTTTCTTGACAAGGTGGGTTTTGTGTAGTAAAGGATGCCGGGAAGCACAAACACGACAAGTAGGAAGGAAATAAATCCGCCTCTTGCAAGTAGTCCTGTGATTTGTTTTACGATGTTGTTGGTCGAAACAAGCATGACTATCACACATACCGATACGATTATCGAGCAGGATGTGGCTATCGAGAAGAAAGATTTTCTGCATGCGTCTTCTATCGCTGCCTTTTTGTCGCCTAGGTGTAAGACGTAGCATTCTCTAAACCTTGTGCATAGTAAAATCGCATAGTCAACCGTACAACCTAATTGGATGCTCGAAAGAAGTATGTATGCCATGAAGTTGATTTTTTCGCCCGTAAAGACGGTGATGGCTAGGTTTATGAATATGCCGAGTTCTATGAGTAGGACGGTAAGGACAGACTGGCGAACGTTCCTTAGAAGAAGGAGCATTACTACAAGTATTATCACGACGGACACGATGGTGACTTTGGCAAAGTCGCTCGGAGTAGTGGTCTTCATGTCGTCAACACCCGTAAGCATGCCCATGGCGTAGGCATTGTCAAATGTCGAGTCGATTTCGGCTTTTAGGCTATTGTACATCGAAAGGGAGTGTTCGCTCTCGTCGGCTCCTTTTATGACGAAGGTGTACATTGTGTAATATTCGGTCGTGCCGTCTTCTTTTTCGACTTTTCCTATAAAGTTGGACATGGCGGAGGTCATGCTGTCGGTAGAGAAATCGGAGGACAAGCCGAAAGACTGCATCATTTTGTCGATGTCAACGCCTTCCGGAATAATCTCTTTGATTTTATCGACGTCTTGAAGAAGGCTCTCTACTTTTGGGAGAATCTCGTTAAGGACGTTTTCGTCAATATCTATTACCGAGAAAAGTGATATTTGTACTCTTAAATCGTCGCCTAATATGTCTTGAACGTCCTCTTCGAATTCTTTGACGGTGCCGTCTTTAGGCACAATGGGGACTGCGCACATCATTTGGTTGTAGAGTTCGGAAGTAAGTTGTTGTTGGGAAGTGGGGTTTTTAGGCTCGTCAAAAACTTTGAAGTAACTGTAATCGATGAGGTTTTGCAAGATGAAGGCGGGGATGAGTAATATAACGGCTACCGTCACGAAAAACTTGCGATATTTGACGACAAATTTTGAGAGATGCGGGAAGGTGAGATTTAGGCATTTGTGGGAGCATTTTTGGGTGGGTTTGTCGAGTAGGACCATAAGTGCCGGTTGTAAAAACATGACGGATACAAGGGACACGAGGACGGCTTTTACAAGCACTCTGCCGATGTCGGCGCCTAGGGTGAATTTCATAAAATATAGGGCGGCAAATCCGCCTGCCGTCGTCATACATGATGCGATTACCGACGACCAAACATTGGGGGCAGATTCGATGGACGCACTCTCGGCGTCTAGACCTTCCGCACGTTTTTGTTTGTAGACGTGTAAGAAAAATATTGCGTAGTCCATAGTGACTGCTAGTTGTAAAACCGAGGACAAGGCAAACGAAACGATGGACAAATCTTGGAAAAAGTAGCAAGATCCGAGGGATATTAAAATGGACACGCCTAAGGTCAAAATAAGGATTATGGGATCCATAAACGAGTCTGTTGTGATAACCAAAATGATGATTACGGCAATAAATGCAAATAAGACGTAATAGGGAAGTTCTTTTAGTATGCCCGAAAAAAGTTCTTGGGCAATCGAGGTCATACCGGTAGATTCTACTATTCTTCCTTGACTCGCCAAAATGTCTTTGGTTTCTTTTAGGAGGTCCATTGCTTGGTCGGTGGACGGAGCATAATCGAGCATGCCGAGAAGAACGTAGTTGTAGCCGTAATCTTTGTCGGTATCCTTTTGTTTTAGATAAGATATGATCTCGTCAAAATTGCAATTCAGGTTTTTGACGTCTTCTACGGTGAAGGGAAGGTCTAGTTTTTCGATGGCTTCTTTTAGCATGTACTCGGTAGATTCGCCTAAAATCTTGTCGGCAACCTTGCCCGAATCTTTGTTTTTGAGGGTGGTTTGTAGTCCTTCGACAACCTTTTTGGCATCTTCCATATCGCCTGCCCAGATGAGTTGGGAGACTCCTTCGGTCGCTCTTATTTCGTTGACGGTCTTGCGGAGAAGTGCCTCGTCTTCTGCCGTCCCCGTACCGCTGACTACCAAAATCATGTCGCCTTTTATGTTGAAAGTCTTTTCCAAAAAGTCAAGGCCTATTGCCGTATTCATATCGTCCGAAATGTAGGACATAAGGTCGGAATTGAGTTTGCCTCCGTAAACCGTCATGATGATGCCTACAATCGAAATTATCAGTAGCACGACAAAAAACATCAAGAGTGCTTTGCGATATTTAACTATAAACTTTGCTAAACTTCTCATAATCGCCTTCTAAAAGTTGTTTCATTTTATATTTTATAAATATAAAAGTATAATGTCAACCAATATGATGTTCTTAAATTATTTATGCGGTGTGGGGCAATTTTGTTGAGTTTTGCAAAATACGGTACTATAATAATTAGGCTCATGGAAAACGAAAAAGACGGTTCTTTGGAATCTACTCCTACGGAAATCGTAGATAGTACCGAAAATGTTGTAGGGGATACTGCCGAAAACTCGGGATCTCAGGACGATTCTAAACCACAAAAAATGAAAACTACAAAAGATATGACTCAAGGGAGTGTGAAAAAGAACATTCTCACTTTTGCCGTACCTATACTTTTTAGTCAAATATTCCAACAACTATACAATTCCGCCGACTCTTTGATTGTCGGAAACTTCCTAGGGAAAACGTCGCTTGCGGCGGTGGGTTCTTCTGCCGCTCTCATCCTTTTGATGGTGGGATTTTTCGAGGGATGTTCGTCGGGAGCAGGGGTGCTTATCGCCAAATTTTTCGGGGCGGGGGACAAAGAAAATACGTCGAAAGCAATTCATACAAATGTGGTGTTCGGGCTGATTTCGGGTACCATACTTACGGTTTTGGGTGTCCTACTTACGCCGTATATTCTGGGGCTTCTTAACATTGACGAGGAAGTTTTGCCGGAATCGATAATGTATTTTAGGTACTATTTCCTTGGTGTCCTAGCCGTAGTTATGTACAACAATTTTACGGGTATTTTGAGAGCGGTCGGGGACAGCAAGCGACCTCTTATTTATTTGATAGTGTCGTCTGTTCTTAACATAATTCTCGATCTCATATTCGTAGGATGGATGGGACTCGGCGTCGAATGGGCGGCTATCGCTACCACTATTTCGCAAACGGTGAGTGCCGTTTTGTGTTTTATTCAACTGCGTAGAAAGGGGACTGTTTATAGAATCGAATTTAAGAAACTCAAAATCGACAAGGCTATTTTTGTCAAAATCTTGAAGTACGGCATGCCTACCGGCATACAAAGTTCGGTAATCGCTATGTCTAACCTTTTCGTGCAATCTCAAATAAATGCTTTCGGGACGGATGCGATGGCAGGGTATGCGGCTTATGCCAAAATCGAGGGATTCGGGTTCCTTCCCATCAACTGTATTTCGATGTCGATATCGACTTTTATCGGGCAAAATCTAGGGGCAATGAAGTACGATCGGGCAAAGCAAGGGGCAAAATTCGTGCTTATTATGACGCCTATCGTTGCGGAGTGCATTGGCCTATTCATATTCCTACTTGCACCTTATTTGGTCGCTATGTTTAACGCAGATCCCAGTGTCGTGGAGTACGGAACGATGCACTGCCGAATTACTACTCTCTTCTTCTGTTTGCTGACTTTCTCGCACATAGTGGCGGCAATTCTACGTGGCTCCGGTCGGGCTATCGTGCCGATGAGTATAATGCTTGTTTGTTGGTGCCTAATTAGGGCAATATATATCGCTCTCGTTTCGCACTACTTCCATGATATAAAGTTGGTTTATTGGGCGTATCCTATAACGTGGACGCTTAGCACGATCGTGTTCTTCATATATTATAAGGTTGCAAATTGGACAAAAGGCTTCGAATCGAAGAAGGACAAGGCCGCACTAGTCGAGGGGGTAAGTGAGGAAGGTGAAGATAAAGTTGAGTAAATGCTCTTTACTTTTCTTTATTTTTCATTTAGTATGTATTTATGGCAGAAACAATAGGAACTTTTCTTTTTAATCTTTTTCATTCCGAATATCTTACGGTATTTTTTATTTCGATAATACCGATGATCGAGGTGCGTGGGGCTATTCCGATAGGGGTAAGTCTGGGCATGAATATTTGGGTGTCGTATGTATTTGCGGTGCTGTCGGCTTTGGTCATTTGTCCTATTTTGATTTTCTTCTTAAAACCTGTGCTTAACTGGTTGAAAAATACCAAAGTTTTCAAAAAAATCGGCACGACTTTTATCGAATTGTTTACCGAAAAAGCAGAAAAAATCGAAAGTAAAGACTCTCCGGAAAACGAGGTCGAAAGTAAAGAAATCGCAAGGAAAAAGCGTATAAAAAAACTGCTTGGAGTCTTTCTTTTCGTAGCAATTCCGCTCCCTATGACAGGGGTTTGGACAGGGACTGCCGTAGGGGTTTTTCTCAATCAAAAATGGTATGATACTCTCATCTCCGTAGTCGCAGGAAACTTCGTCGCAGGGGCTATAATTACGGGACTTTCGGCTCTTCTTGACGGGGTTATGATAGGATCTTTCAATGCGCTAGACCTGATTTTATATGTGCTGTTCGCATTTGTAATTATCACTCTTATTTCGCTCTTCATTGGAATATACATAAAGAAAAAGAACAAAGAAAAGAAAAATAAAACACAAGAATAAAATTTGGTTTGTATAAAAAAAAGGACGCCGAAGCGTCCTTTTTAATTGGGTTTATTTTTCGATGGCATCTAGGACTTGTTCGAGGTAGTCTTTTTCGACAAGTTCGATGAGTCCTTTGTCGCACAGGGCGGCGACGTTTTCGTCAAAAGGTATTTTGGCGGTGAGGTCGATTCCGTACTCTGCGGACAGTTGTTTTAGGTGAGATACACCGAATATTTCGTGTTTTTGGTGACAATCGGGGCATTCGTAATAGGACATGTTTTCGACAAGTGCAAGGACGGGGATGTTCATCATTTCTGCCATTTTGACGGCTTTGCCTACTATCATGCCGACTAGTTGTTGGGGGCTGGTGACCACGATGATGCCGTCAACGGGTAGGGACTGAAAGACGGTAAGCGGAACGTCGCCTGTTCCCGGGGGCATATCTACGAACATATAATCTACGTCGCCCCATACGACATCCGTCCAAAATTGTTTTATGACTCCTGCGATGACCGGACCTCTCCAAATGACGGGATCGGTGTCGTTTTCGAGAAGGCAATTTATGGACATTATTGAGGTGCCGAACTTGGTTTTGACGGGGTATATTCCGTCTTCGGTGGCTCCTGCTTTGTCTTTTACTCCAAAGATTTTGGGAATTGAAGGGCCGGTTACGTCGGCATCCATGACGGCTACTTTATGGCCTCTTCTTTGCATACCGGTAGCAAGTAGGGATGTGACAAGCGATTTGCCGACTCCGCCTTTTCCGGATACAATGCCTATGACTTTTTTGATGGTTGAGAGTTTGTTGGGGGCTTCTTGAAAACTCTCCTTTCTTTCGGAACAGTTTTCGCCACAACTTGAACAATCGTGTGTGCAATCTGACATGGTTTTTCTCCTATAAATTATTGTAAACCTCTAGGGCTTTTTGTAAATATTCTTGTTTTATTGCGATTTGGTCTTTGGGGGTAGGAAAATCGGGAAACAACTTTTTGATTTCGGCAAAATCTTCTTCTTTGGCCGTTTCGAGTTCTTTTATGTCCCTTTTTAGTCTGTCGATTTCTTCTTCGACTTCTTCTTTTTCTTTACCTTTTAGGTATGTTTCGTAATAACAATCTACTGTGATAAACATTTTGACCTCTTATATATTATACACCTAAAAATTATTTTTTCAATAATGTTTACGTTGTTTATAAATCGAGTGATAAAAAAAAGAACTCAAACGAGTTGAGTCCTTTTTTATTGGTTTGATTGGTTATTTTGCGAAAGATTCTTCGACTGCGACTGCGCATGCAACCGTTGCACCGACCATAGGATTGTTGCCCATTCCGATGAGTCCCATCATTTCGACGTGAGCGGGAACAGAGGACGATCCTGCGAATTGTGCATCACTGTGCATTCTGCCCATGGTGTCGGTCATGCCGTAAGAGGCGGGACCTGCTGCCATGTTGTCGGGGTGAAGGGTACGTCCGGTACCACCGCCGGATGCTACAGAGAAGTAGTATTTGCCATGTTCCAATGCCCATTTCTTGTATGTTCCGGATACGGGGTGTTGGAAACGTGTGGGGTTGGTGGAATTTCCTGTGATACCTACATCGACACCTTCGCTTATCATGATAGCGACACCTTCGTTGACGTCGTCTGCGCCATAGCAACGAACTTTGGCTTTTTCACCGTCAGAGTAGGCGGTTTCTTTGACAACTTTGAGTTCTCCGGTGTAGTAATCGTATTTGGTTTGGACGTAAGTGAAGCCGTTGATACGTGAAATGATGTATGCGGCATCTTTGCCTAGACCGTTGAGGATGACACGAAGGGGCTCTTTTCTAACTTTGTTGGCGCTACGTGCGATACCGATTGCACCTTCTGCCGCTGCAAAACTTTCGTGACCTGCGACAAATGCAAAACATTTGGTTTCGTCTCTTAGGAGTTTTGCGGCAAGGTTTCCGTGTCCTTGACCGACTTGACGTTGTTCGGCAACTGATCCGGGGACACAGAACGATTGAAGTCCTGCTCCTATTGCTTCGGCTGCATCGGCTGCCTTTTTGGCGCCTTTCTTGATTGCGATGGCTGTGCCTACGGTGTATGCCCAAACTGCATTTTCGAATGCGATGGGTTGGACGCCCTTGACGATGGCTTCGACGTCGATACCTTTATCTAGACAGATTTGTCTTGCTTCTTCGAGGTCTTTGATGCCGTATTCTTTTAGGGCTGCATTGATTTTGTCTATTCTTCTTTCATATCCTTCAAATTTAACTGCCATGATACGCCTCCTAGTCCTTTCTGGGATTGATGTAGGTGACCGCTTCGGCGAATCTGCCGTACGTACCGGTGCATTTCTTAAGGGCTTCTTCGGGTGAAACGCCTTTTTGGGTTATCATTTCCATCATCGGTCCGATTTTGACAAATTCGTAACCGATAACTTCGTTGTCTTTGTCGAGTGCCAAACGGGTGACATAACCTTCTGCCATTTCGAGATAACGTACACCTTTCTTTTCGGTCGAGTACATTGTTCCGACTTGGCTACGAAGTCCTTTTCCGAGGTCTTCTAGGCCTGCTCCGATAAGTAGTCCGTCATCGGAAAATGCCGATTGGCTTCTGCCATAGACTATTTGAAGGAAGAGTTCTCTCATTGCGGTATTGATTGCATCGCAAACAAGGTCGGTGTTGAGGGCTTCGAGAATGGTCTTGCCGGTAAGAATTTCCGCTGCCATTGCCGCAGAGTGTGTCATGCCGGAGCAACCGATCGTTTCGACTAGGGCTTCTCTTATGACGCCTTCTTTGATGTTGAGGGTAAGTTTGCATGCGCCTTGTTGGGGTGCGCACCAACCGATACCGTGGGTGAGTCCGCTTATGTCTTTAATTTCTTTTGCCTGTACCCATTTGCCTTCTTCGGGGATAGGGGCAGGTCCGTGATTTGGTCCTTTTTTGACACAAACCATCTTTTCTACTTCGCTGGTATAATGCATAGAAAACCTCCTATATTGATTTCTTTACCAAAGTAAATTATAACAAATTAAATATTTATTTACAATATTTTTTATAAAATTGGTTGAGATATTTTTGGTCGATATAAAATCAACTTTTCAAAATCTCGGCAGTTGCCTTTTTGTCGGTCGATTTGAAAAAGGCTGTCCCTGCTACCAAAATGTCGGCACCGGCTTGTTTTACGGTCGCTGCGTTGTCCGTCGTGATGCCTCCGTCGAATTCTATTTCGAATTTGTAACCGTTATCTATGGCATATTTTTTTAGATTCCTTACCTTTTCGACGGTTTCGGGGATGAGTTTTTGTCCGCCAAATCCCGCAAACACGCCCATCACTACCACGACGTCGCAAAACGGAAGAAGGGAAGTGTAGTCTTCAAACGGAATGTCGGGGTTGAGGGCAATACCGGTAGATGCACCGGCTCTTTTTATGTCTTGAAGAGTACTCTTGGGATCTTTACTCGCTTCCGGATGGAAAGTGACGAGGTTGGCGCCCTCTTCTACGAATTTGACGGCATACTTTTCGGGCTCTACTATCATTAGGTGACAGTCAAAATAGGCGGTGCTTACCTTTCGCATCGCTTTGACGACGGGTAAACCGAACGTAATATTGGGGACGAATACTCCGTCCATTACGTCAAGATGGACATAGTCGGCTCCGGACTCTTCGACAACGGTGAGTTCCTTTTCGAGGTTGGCAAAATCCGATGACAACATTGAGGGGGATAGTTTAGCCATATTGTTTTTTTCTCCTTTGTTTGAGTTCTTCAAAAATTATTTTGTATCTTCCGTAGCGGTTGCGATTGATAAGACCGTTTTCTACGGCTTCTCGCACTTTACAAGACGGCTCGCCAATGTGGTTGCATCCTCTAAATTTGCATCCGTCCGCATACTCGGTAAATTCGTCGTAGTAGTCTTTTAGGCGGTTTTCGTCAAGGTCTTCCAATGTGAAAACCGAGAATCCGCAAGTATCTACTATCATGGTGTCGTCGCCTAAATCGAAAAGTTCTACACTCCTTGTGGTGTTTTTGCCCCTGAGCCATTTCCCCGACAGATTGCCGACTTTGACTCCTATGTCGTATAGGGCATTTATAAGGCTAGATTTGCCGACTGCCGACTGCCCTGCAAATGCTACGGTTTCGCCTTTTATGCGATTTTTTAGTTCTTCTAGTCCTGTGCCGTCAACGGTAGATACAAAATGTACTTCGAAATGCGACGAGTAGCCCTCTTCGGTCAGTTTTATCGAGTCCGCTGTGGCAATGTCGCACTTGTTGAACACGAGTATCGGGGTGACTCCCACTTGGTAGGCATTGACGATTATTTTGTCAACTAGGACAAAGTCGGGGGCGGGGACGGGGGCTATCACGATAAGGACGGTGTCTATATTGGCAACAAACGGTCTGGTCATGACGTTGGTCCTAGGAAGGACTTTTTCTATCGTGGTGCTAGTGCCTCTTTCGATTATTACTCTGTCGCCGACGTAAATGTCTTCGCCACGAAGTTTTCCCCTTGGCTTGGCTTGGATCCTTTCGTCTCCCACTTTGATTTCTAGGTGCGATCCTAGATGTTTTACGACTAAACCCGTTTCGCTCATTTCTTGTTGCGGTTGCGTAATTGTCCGCATGCTCCTTCTATTTCGCCTCCCAAACTGCGTCTTGTGGTTACCGAAACTCCACGTTCTTCCAAAATGTGTAGGAAGTTCATGATGGCATTTCTTGTGACTCCCGAAAACTCGCTACCCTCAATCCTATTGAAGTTGATAAGGTTGACGTGGGTTTGGTGGCCACGTAAAATTTCGGCAAGTTTTACGGCACATTCTTTGGAATCGTTGAGTCCTTCGATCATGATGTACTCGATATTTATTCTTCTGCCGGTCTTTTTTAGGTAGTTCCAACATGCCGGTAAAAGTTTTGACAAGGGGTAAATTTGGTTGATCGGCATGATCTTGTTCCTTATGTCGTCAAAGGGGGCATGAAGGGAAATTGTAAGGTTGACGGGAAGACACTCGTCGGCTAGTTTTTCGATGCCCGGGACGACTCCTGCCGTAGATAACGAGATGTTTCTAGGGCTAATGTTGATGCCGTCAACACTTGATACGAGTCTTATGAATTTGACACTTTCGTCGTAGTTGTCAAGTGGCTCGCCCATGCCCATCATGACGATGTTGGTGACGGCTCTATTTTTGATCGAACCGCCGTTTTTTCGGTTGGCTACCAAAACGGTAGATAGCATTTCGGCGGCTAGCAATTTTCTTTCGATCCCGAACTTTCCGGATGCACAAAATTTGCATCCCATGGGGCAACCGATTTCGGTCGATATGCAAAGGGTGTCGCCGTATCCGTGGCGCATATAGACGGCTTCGACGAGTTTGTCGTCAACGGTCGAGAAAAGATATTTTTCGGCTGTTGCGGACGTCTGTGTTTTGACGATTTTCATGCACTGACCGATGTAATTTTCTTGTAGTTTTTCTTTGAGTGCTTTTGATATATTGGTGATCTCGTCGATGTCTTTTCCTTCGTGCAAGGCTACATAAATTTGCTCGCCTCTAAAAGGGGCTTCGCCTAGATCTATCATTAGGTTTTTTAGTTGAGATTTGGTAAATCCTAAAAGTGATGTTTTCATCTTTTCCTAAACCTCGATATGAAAAATCCGTCCGAATATTCGTCGGTCTTGATGAATTGGACTTCACCGTTGTTGTCAAAATCGAGAAAGTCTATTTTGTCACGTACAAAATCTTTGTTTTCGGCAAGGAATTTGGCGGTTACGTCTCTATTTTCTTCGTGCATTACCGTACAAGTGGAATAGACTAGAATTCCGCCTTTTGTAAGGTATTTGGCGGCATTAGATAAGATTTGCGATTGTAGTCTTGACAAGTTTTTGATGTCGCCGTTGTTTCTATGTAAAATTATGTCTTTTCTTCTTGATAAAACTCCTAGTCCCGAACACGGGGCATCGACTAAAACACAGTCGAATTGGTCGATAAAATCGGGGTTTAGGACGGTTGCGTCGGTGGTGGTCGTTTTGAGAGAGACTCTCATTCTTCGGGCATAGTTTTTGATGAGTTCTACTCTGTGGGGGTAGATGTCGTTGGCTGTGACGAAAGCGCCTCTTTCTGCCATATAGACGGCTTTGCCTCCGGGGGCCGAACAAAGATCGAGGACTTTGAGTCCCGAAATTTCGGAAAGCGCCAAGACGGCATAGGTGGAATATAGTCCTTGGTAGGTGAGAAGTCCTTTTTCAAATCCGTCTTTTACTTGGTCGGTGTTTTCGACAAAATAGCCTGTTTTGGTGCGTTTTATGATGGAATCTTTGATGATTTCTTCTTTTTCGCCCCTACGAAGTCTTACGTGAAGGGCGGACTTTTTGGTGAGTTGCTTTTTCCATGCTTTGGGATATTCCTTTTTTAGTCTTTCGATAAGCCAATAGGGAATATTAAATTCGGCTTCTAACTGTTCTTCTTTGGTAAGGTCGGGGGTTATTTCGCCCCTAGATGCCTTTTTCAAAACGGCATTGACAAAACCTGCCGATTTGCTGTCCCCTACTCTTTTTGCAATATCCACACACTCGTTGACTACGGCATACGGGGGGATGGCACTGTTTTCTAGGGCATATACTCCTACCAAAAGGACCGAAAGTGTTTTGCCTGTGGGCATTTTTCTTACAAGGGATCTTATCTTGAAAATGAGGCTGTAATAGTTGTCCATTACACCGTATGACAAAAAGGTCGCAAGTTTTTTGTCCTCTTCGGTGACTCCCTCTATCGCAATAGAAAGATACGCACCTTGCGATACGACTTTGTCAACGACTTTGACTGCCTCGATAAGTCCTCTATTCACTGATTATTTTTTCTCCTTTCGTAAACTTTCTGCCCAGTAAGAAGGCTGAATCGTCCATGGGTTTTCCGCCGTCCGCTTGGATGCGGTCAAGTCTTACTACTCCGTCTTGGACGTTGACAAGAAGGGCTTTTTCGCCCGAATAGACGGTGCCTGTTTCTCCGTCTTTTTCAAGGTCCGTTGAACTTGCTTTAAGCACTTTGATTCTACCGAATTTAGATTGAAAATATGCCGACGGCCACGGTGTCATGGCTCGCACGAAATTGACAAAATCTTCTCTACTCACGCCAAAATTCAAGATGCCGTCTTCTTTATTTATCATAGGTTGGTAGGTGGATAGGGTTTCGTCTTGCGGGGTGAAGACGGCAGTGCCGTTTTCGATAGTATCCAAAACTTCGGCTATCTTTTCGCCTGCGAGGTGGGATAAAATGTCGAGGGTTTCTTCGGTGTTTTCGTCCGTAAAATAACCTGACACTTTGTCTATCATTGCTCCGCTATCGACTTTTAGGGCAGTCTGCATGAAGGTGACACCTATTTCTTTGTCGCCGTTTTGGATGGCTCTTGCGACGGGGGCAGATCCACGATAACGGGGAAGTAGGGATGCATGTATGTTGATGACTCCGTATTTTGGAATGTCCAAAACTTGTTGCGTCAAGATTTGTCCGTAAGCGCAAGTTAGGAAAACGTCGGCGTTGAGAGTCTTCAAAAAGTCGATGTTTTCTTTTATCTTTTCAAATTGATAGATAGGAAGTCCTAACTCGATAGCCTTTTCTTTGATAGGGGAAAAGACGATTTTGTTGCCTCTTCCGTGAGTGCGGTCGGGTTGGGTGACAACACCTATTACTTGGTGATGAGATTTGACCAAGTTTTCGAGCGGTGATATTCCAAACGAGGGGGTAGATAAATATAATATTCTCATTTTTCTGTCTTGGCTCTGTCTATATATAAAATGCCTTCTAGGTGGTCAAGTTCGTGTTGGACACAGCGTGCTTCTAGCCCCTTGACACTCTTGGTGTATTTATTTCCGTTGCGGTCATACGCTTCGAAAGTGACGAACATGGCTCTTTCTACGTCCATGTGCGGTTTGTCGATAGATAGGCAACCTTCGGGACCTATTTGGGAACCTGAACTTGCGATTATGGTAGGATTGATGAGTTCCATAGGATTGTCGCCACAGTCTATTACGACGACTCTTTTTAGTATGCCGACTTGGGGGGCGGCTAGTCCTACGCCTTCGGCTTTTTCGAGGGTTTCCCACATATCGTCAATGAGGGTGGAAAGGCGCATGTCGAAAGATTCGACGGCTCTTGACTTCTTGCGGAGAACAGGCTCTCCTAACTTAAAAATATTACGTATTGCCATTATGTCATTTGTTGCGGGTTGATGTCTATATTCGCAACTAACTCCTTTTCGTTTTTGAATTTTTCGTTTTTATACATGTCGCTTACGGCTTGGTACACTGCCGGTAAGATGCGATCGTCTTCTTTTTTGTCGCTGAGAATCATGACTTGGGAACGATATCTTTGGTCGATTTTTCTAATAGGGGCTTCCATCGCTTGGATGCGGTATATTCCGCTACCTTTATGTTTTAGTAGGGTGGACAATATAAAATAACCGGCTTGCGTCCCGATGCCTTCTTCCCTTGTGGTAATCAATATCCTTATTAGTCTTGAATAGGGAGGGAAATTGGAGGCTCGTCTTATGCTGTCTTCTTTTGCATAAAATCCCTCGTAGTCGTATGACTCGACGTACCTAAAAACATAGTGTTTTGGGGAGAAGGTTTGGAGGACGACTTTGCCTTCTTTTTGGTCTCTTCCTGCTCGTCCCGCTACTTGAGTGATGAGTTGGAAGGTGCGTTCTACACTCCTAAAATCAAGTGCGAAAAGCGATATGTCGGCTTCGATGATGCCCACTAGCGTGACGTTGGGGAAATCGTGGCCTTTGGCTATCATTTGGGTGCCTACCAAAATTTGGGCTTTGCCTGCTCTAAACTCTTCTAGAATTTTTAGATACGAGTCTTTGGTCGTCGTGGTGTCGTTGTCCATCCTGAGTACTTTTACGGACGGAAAAATTTTGTTGAGTTCGGCTACGACGTTTTCGGTGCCTCTAACTTTGGAATCATAGATTTCTTTACTTCCGCATATAGGGCAAACCGACATGTCGTTATACTTTTTGCCACAGTAGTGACATTCCAGTGAATCGGTGAATTTGTGGTGCGTAAGCGGAATGTCGCAATCGGGACACGTGGGAACGTAACCGCAATTTTTGCATTGCATGGACTTGCTGAAACCACGTCTGTTGAGAAATATCATGGCTTGCTCGCCCTTGCTTATAACATCTTCTAGATACGAGATGAGTTTTGCCGAAAATATCCCGTTGTTTCCGCTACGGAGTTCGTCTCCCATGGACACGATTTCGACTTTGGGCATGGGGCGACTGTTGACTCTGTTTTTTAGTTTTATAAGCACGCTTTCGCCGTCAACCGCTCTTTTGTAACTTTCTAGCGACGGTGTGGCACTGCCTAGTACGAGTTTTGCATGATTATATTCCGCACGCAAAACGGCTATATCTTCGGTAGTATATTTAGGTTGGTTTTCCGAAACATAACTGCCGTCGTGTTCTTCGTCTATTATTATGATGCCTATGTTTTTTAGGGGTGAAAACAAGGCGGATCTCGGTCCCAAGACGACTTTGGTGTCGCCTAGGAGGATTTTTCGCCATTCGTCATATCTTTCACCGTCGGACAATTTGCTGTGTATTATGCCTACGGTGTCCCCGAATCGTCCCCTAAATAGGGATAACATTTGGGGGGTAAGAGATATTTCCGGTACAAGCATTATGGCGGTTTTTCCGGTCTTGATCGTATCTTCTATAAGTCTTAGGTAAATTTCGGTTTTGCCCGATCCCGTCACTCCATGAATAAGATAGCGATTTTCGGTGCCGTTTTCTATCGTATCTACGGCAGACTGCTGTTCTTCCGTCAAGGTGACGACTTTTTGGCGAGCCGTCAAATCTTTGTAGGGGACTCGCTCTACTTCTCTGTCTATCCTTATTACTATGCCGTTTTGGACTAGTCCTTGTAGGGCAACTCCCGACATACTTTCTCTTATTTCGGTGCCGGAGGTTTCGCCGTTTTTTGCTAAGTAATCGATGATTTCTTTTTGTTTTAGGGCGTTGGAGCGAATCATCAATGTGGCATCGTCTAAGGTCAAATCTTCTTTTAGACGGTAAAAGTCTTGGGTTTTGATTTTTACCCTACCGCCTCTAAGTTTTGGGGGAACGAATAGCCGTAGTGCATCAATGTAGCGAAAATTGTATTTTTTGACAAGGGTGGTGGTGAGTGTCAACAATTCCGGAATAATCGAGGGGATTTCGTCTAGAATCATGATGACGTCTTTGGTTTCGTAGGCACTTTTTTCTTTGGTGCCTAATACAAAACCTTCGACTTGGCGATGCCCGAACGGAACAAGTACCCTTGAACCCAAAGGTATTTTATAGGGGGAGGTATAATCGAATATTTTGTCTAACTCGGAATGAGCGACGTCAACTATTACTTCGTAAACCATATAGAATTCCGTCAAGTATTAGGTCTGCTAACTTTTCTTTGGTGATAAGTCCTGTTTCTTGGACCGTATTTCCGTCCATAAGTAGGCAAATGTTGGTGTCCGTCGAAAAACCGGCACCCTTTACGGTGACATCGTTGGCGACAACTAGGTCGGCATGTTTGGAATAAAGTTTTTTGAGTGCGTTTTCTTGAAGATTTTCGGTTTCTGCCGAAAAAACTACTAGTTTTTTGGTGCCTTTTTGCTCGCCGATAGTCTTGGCTATGTCGGGATTTTTGACAAGTTTTAGAGTGATTTCGGCATCTTTGATCTTATTCGGACTGACATGCTCTACTCTATAATCGGCAGGGGCGGCGCACATTATCGCAATGTCGGAATCGGCAAATTTTTCGGTGGTCGCTTTTAGCATTTCTTCGGTGGTAGCGACAAAAGTGGCATCGATATCTTTTGGAATTTTTACACTGACGGATCCTACTATCGCTACGGGGGTACCGCCTCTTGCTATAACCGCATTGATTAGGGCAAGTCCGGTCTTTCCGCTACTCCTATTGGTGATAAATCTTACGGGATCTATCGGCTCTTCCGTCCCGCCCATTGTGATGAGGACTTTTTTGCCTCGAAGATCGGGGGTGGGGGTGATCGCAAGATCTATCGCTTCGACAATGTCTTCTACTTCGGCAATATGCCCTTTGCCTACGTCTCCGCATGCTAGTCTTCCTACGGTGGAATCTACTATTTTGTAGCCGAATTTTTGCAAAATACCGAGGTTTTCCTCGATAATTTTAGATTCGTACATAACGGTGTTCATCGCAGGGCAAACAATGTGCGGAATGTCCATAGGAATAGATATGGCGGTAGTAGTCAACATGTCGTCGGCTACACCTTTTGCTAGTTTTGAGATGACATTGGCGGTTGCAGGACAAACGACAAAAGCACTCGCTTGTTTTGCAAGTGCTACGTGTTCGACTTCGTAACGGCCGTTCCTTGTGAACGCACTCGTCAAGACTTCGTTTTTGGTAATCGTTTCAAACGTGAGAGGGGATATAAATTCCGTTGCGGACTCGGTCATTATGACTTTGACGTTGTATCCTCGCTTTTTTAGTGAAGATATAACTTCTAGTGTCTTGTATGACGCTATACATCCCGTCACGCCGATGACGACGGTTTTCATTTAATGTCTTTGGCGATGATAAGTTCGCCGTCATAAATTTCTTTGGCGGCAATTGTGATGGGCTTGTCTTGTCCTTCGGAACCGTTGGCCGTTTGGTCTTGGGCTATTTCTCTGGCTCTCTTGGCTATTCCGGTAACAAGGGCGTAACGGCACCATGTTTTTTGGATGAGTTTGTCAATCGGGGGATCGATCATCATAATATTTTATCTCCTTTTTTTGGTTTACTTTTTATGTAAAATTGGCTATAAAGTCCAAATTACGTTCTTTTTTGCATCTTTCGGCAAGAATTACCGCTTTGGCATCGGCTACTGCCTTGTCGAGTCCGTCGTTGATTATTATGTAGTCGTAGTCTTTGATGCATTTGAGTTCGTCAAGTCCTGCTTCTAGGCGAGCGATTTGGTTGGATGCATGCTCGGTGCCACGTCCTAGAAGGCGATCTTTGATAACTTTGGTGTCGGACGGGGTGACAAACATCAAAACCGATTCCGGCATAAGTCTTTTCACGTTGGCTGCGCCTATTGTTTCGATTTCTAAAACAACGTCAATGCCCTTTTCTAAAATGCCTTCGACGTGGGACTTCAAGGTGCCGTAACAGTTGCCGAATTTTTCGACACTTTCTAAAAATTCGCCTTTACTTTTTTTGTCGTAAAACTCTTCTCTTGACATAAAAAAGTAACTTTTGCCGTCAATTTCTCCTTCTCTCGGGGCTCTGGTCGTAGCAGATACCGAAAAACTGATGTTGTCGAGATCGGTAAGGACTCTTGATAAAATCGTGCCTTTGCCGGCGCCCGACGGTCCGCTCAATACAAATAAAATGCCCTTTCTCATAGACTGCTCCTATTCGAGATTTTGTACTTGTTCTCTTATTTTTTCGACTTCGTTTTTCATTGTTAGAACAATGTCGGTAAGAGATAAATCGTTGCTTTTGCTACCGAGTGTGTTGACTTCTCTGCCCATTTCTTGGGTGAGAAAATCTAGGTTTTTGCCGTTGCCCGTTTTGAGCAATTCTCTAAAATGGTCGAGGTGGCCTTTGAGTCGGACAAGTTCTTCGTCAACGGCGACTTTGTCGGAATATACGGCGACTTCTTCTAAAATACGGCTTTCGTCAAGTCCGGATCCGTCCAAAAGTTCGGTGACTCTCTTTTTGAGATTTTCGTAATATTTTTGTCTGACCGTAGGGGCGATTTCTTGGGCTTGGCGGTGCAAAACTTCCATGTTGTCGATCTTTTTGGATAGGTCTGAAACTAGGGCGGAACCTTCTCTTTCTCGCATTTTTAGAAGGTTGTCAACGGCTATTTCGGTGGCTTTTTGGGTGAGTTCGTCTTTCAAGGCGTCGTCGTCTTCTTCGGTCGAGATAATGACGTCGGGAAGACGTAAAACGACGGATGCGGTGAGGTCGTCTTTTATGCCCAAGGGTTTTAACTCTTTTGCGATAGACTTGTAGCGAGCGACAAGGTCACTGTCTATCGAGATGCCTTTTTCGGCAGATTTGTCGTAAGTGAGAAAAATGTCAAAATGTCCTCTTGAAACGGATCTCGTCAAAATCTTCTTGATTTTGTCTTCTTCCGAGATAAAACCTCTCGGCAATTTGTACGAAACGTCTAAAAAGCGGTGGTTGACAGACTTGATTTCTACGACGATTTTCATACCGTCTTTTTCGGCAATACCTTTGCCGTAACCCGTCATGCTATACATAGGCTCTCCTTACCTTGTTAATTTTTATATAAAAATTATATGTAAAATGCGGGGGGACGTAAATAAAAAAAATGGAGTTATCCACAAAAATATAAAATATTTTTTCATAATAAAACCGCCTTTTTTGGCGGTTTTGTTTTTTTCTATTGATTCATACGTTTTATACGTCCCATTTCACGTAATCTCATGTCGTGATTGAGAATAATTTTTCGCATTCTTATGCTCTTGGGGGTGACTTCCAAATATTCGTCGTCGTTGAGGAACTCAATGGCGGCTTCCAAACTGAAAGTTTTGGGGGGAGATAGACGGAGTGCGTCGTCGGATCCGGATGCACGACAGTTGGTGAGGTGCTTCATTTTGCAAACGTTGACTACGATATCTACGCCTTTGGGGCATTCGCCTACGATCATACCGCCATAGACTTCGGTGCCGGGGCCTATGAATAGGTTGCCGGAGTTTTGGGCGGCAAACAAGCCGTAAGTGACTGCTTGGCCGTTTTCGGATGCGATAAGGGAACCGAATTCACGATGTTTTATCGGTCCTTTATATTCTTCGTAGCGATAGAAAATGCTACTCATGACACCTTCGCCACACGTTGCCGTAAGAAAATCGGATTTGAATCCGAAAAGTCCACGAGTGGGGACAAAAAATTCGAGTTTCATACGGGAGTTGTGTTTGGTCATGGTGTTGAGATCGCCTTTTCTTGCGCCCATCATGTTGATGATTGCGCCGACAGACTCTTCGGGAACGTCGATAACTACTCTGTCGATAGGCTCGTAACGTTTGCCTTCGTGATATTCGTACAAGACTCTCGGCATGCTGACTTGGAATTCGTAACCGTCACGTCGCATGTTTTCGATGAGAATCGAAAGATGCATTTCGCCACGTCCCGACACTTTGAAGGCTTCGGAGGTGTCCGAATCTTCGACTTTTAGACTGAGGTCTTTGATGGCTTCTTTGTATAGACGATCTCTTAGGTGACGGCTGGTGACGAATTTGCCTTCTCGCCCTGCAAAGGGGCTGTCGTTGACGAGGAAGGTCATTTCTACGGTAGGTTTGTCGATTTCAAGGAAGGGTATCGGCACTATGGACTTGACGTCGCAAACGGTGTCGCCGATATTGCCGCTTTCTAGTCCTGCTATACACACTATGTCGCCCATGGAAACGCTCTCGACGGGTTGTCTTTTGATGCCGTCAAATAGGAATAATTGGACGATTTTGCTCTTTATAAGGCGTTTTTCGTCGTGGTAGTTGCAAAGTGCGACGTTTTCGCCTACGGAGACGGTGCCTTGTTCTACCTTGCCGATTACGAGTCTTCCGACAAAATCGTTGTGTTCTGCGCTAGATACGAGCATACGGAAGGGGGCATCCAAATCGCCTACGGGGGCGGGTATATAATCGATGATGGTTTCGAACAGTGCCGTCATGTCTTTGCCTTCTTCGGTTGCCGATTTTGAGGATGTACCTTTTCTTGCGGAACAATATACGAAGGGGGAGTCTAGTTGTTCGTCGGTAGCATCAAGGTCCATGAGGAGTTCGAGAACTTCGTCTTCGACTTCGCCAAGACGGGCATCGGGACGGTCGATTTTGTTGATGACGACAATGACTTTTAGATTGAGTTTAAGCGCTTTTTCCAAGACAAAACGGGTTTGGGGCATGGGGCCTTCCATGGCATCTACAACGAGAAGAACACCGTCAACCATTTTGAGAACTCTCTCGACTTCTCCGCCAAAATCTGCGTGTCCGGGGGTGTCTACGACGTTGATTTTGATGCCCTTATAATTGCAACTTGCGTTTTTGGACAAAATGGTTATGCCACGTTCTCTTTCGATGGCGTTGTTGTCCATAACTCTGTCCATGATGACTTGATTTTCGTGGAATACATGCCCTTGTTTTAGCATTTCGTTGACAAGCGAGGTTTTGCCATGGTCAACGTGGGCAATAATTGCGATATTTCTTATTTTTTCGTTTATCATAAAACTGCCTTATATAATAATATTTTTCAACAAAAAGTTATTTTAGCACTATTTACTAAAATTACAAAACAATTTGACTATATTTTGTGGAGTTTCAAAAATTATTTGCCGTTGTCTTCTTTTTCGTCTGCTTGATTTTGGGCTTCTAACTCTTTTTCTTTTTTGGCTCTTACCGATTGGACGGTTTTGTTGAGAACCATTGTGAGAATGATGATAATGCCGATTACGATGAATATCGCAAGGCAACCTTTCCACATGATATCAAGGGAGGACAAGACATTTTTTCCTATAGACGAACTTTCGGCAGTCCCCGACAAAGTGCCGGACAAAGGCAATAATTCCGTACCGGACGTACCGCTTAATACTAAACCTAGTAAACCTAATATTTTCATAATGCCCTCCTAACCTAAAACTAATTGGATGATGAGTCCGCCGACTATTGCCGAAGCGATTTGTCCCGATACGTTGGCGCCTATTGCATGCATCAAAAGGTGGTTGGTGGGATCTTCTTTGAGTCCCATTTTTTGGACGACACGTGATGCCATGGGGAAGGCGGAAATGCCGGCTGCTCCGATCATGGGGTTGATTTTCTTCTTGGAGAAAAGGTTGAGGAATTTGCAACAAAATACGCCTGCTACGGTGTCAAACACGAAGGCAAACAAACCGAATGCCATGATCATCAAGGTTTCGACTCGCACAAAGTTTTCGGCTTGCATTTGGAAAGCGACGGTGATGCCGAGAAGTAAGGTGATGAGATTGGATAGAGTGGTTTGGGCGGTTTTGTTCATGGTTTCGAGGACTCCGCACTCTCTTATTAGGTTGCCGAACATTAGGAAACCTACCAGCGCCAAAGATTTGGGGGCGATAAGACCGGAGACTAATGTTACCAAAATCGGGAACAAGATGCGAGTGATTTTCGGGATCGTCACAGAGTTGAAGTCCATGCGAATGAGTCGCTCTTTTTTGGTGGTGATGCACTTGACTACTGCCGGTTGGATGATAGGGACAAGTGCCATGTAGGAGTAGGCTACGACAAGAATCGGGCCGAGGTAATTGCTGTCGAGTGTCTGGGCGACCAAAATGGAGGTGGGGCCGTCGGCTGCGCCGATTATACCGATAGAGGCGGCATCTTTTAGGTCAAAACCGCAAGCGGAGGCTAGAAGAATCGTAAGGAATATACCGAATTGAGCGGATCCGCCTATTATGAATAATTTTGGGTTGCTGAGAAGGGGACCGAAGTCTATCATGGCGCCTATACCGATAAACAGTAGGACGGGCATGGCTTCGGAGGCTTCTATTCCTACTTCGAACAACCACTGAATAATGCCTTGTCCCTCGGCGGAGGTTAGGACATTGGAAAGCGGAATATTGACGAGAATAGCGCCAAAACCCATAGGGAGTAAAAGTGCGGGTTCCATGTCCTTTTTGATGGCAAGGAAGATGAGAATGCCGCCTATTACCCACATGATGACGTGTTGGTAAGTGATCTGGCTGACAGATTGAAGTAGGTACTCCATAATCTTTTTGCTCCTTAAAAAAAATTAACCGACCGTAAAAATACAGTCGGTCTTGTCGTTTCAAATTAAACCGAGAAGATGATCTTCCGTGTTAGCGATTTAATTCCGCACAAGGGCGGTGACTACTCCCCGATAGAAATCTATATTATTATACAAAAATTGCGAGTAGGTGTCAAGGCTTTTTGGGAGTGACGAGATTTTGGAGAGATCTGCGGGATGCGACAAAGTAGGCGAGAAGGAGTTTCATTAGGTCGGGAATTATGTAGGGGACTACGCATAGGGTGAGAGCGGACGACAAGGAAATAGTTTTGTCTAGGCGGACGGTATAGACGTACATAAACCAAACGGTGCCGAAGGCGTAGCAACAAGCGAGTCCTAATAGCATGAAGAAAATCCCTAGGAAATACCGCATAAATTCTGATTTTAGGTGAAAAAGGGTGGGGACTCCGGAAAGGGATGACAAGAGTAAAAAGCCGAATATATAACCGCCGGTAGGTCCTAGAAGGGCGGGGATGCCAGAAGAAAAACCCGAAAAGACGGGGACACCGACAAGGCCTAGTAAAATGTAGATCGCTACTGCTATTGTCGATTTTATGGGGCCTAAAAGAAGGGCAATGCATGTGACGGAGAAGGTTTGCAAAGTGACGGGTATAGTAAAGACGGGGACGGAGATGAGAGCCGACAGAGAGATTATGGCAACCGACAAGGCAATATTTACTAAGTTTTGGGTGAGTGGTTTCATAATGATATTTTATTACCGAGAAGGGATGTTGTCAACGGTACGCATTATTATATATATAATATATTAGAGTAGTAAAAATACAATATAAATATGGGGGGTGAAATGTGTAGGGGTGAAATGTGTAGGGGCGGTAAGTGTGAGATGATGAAAAAAGTATGTGAAAAGTGAAAGGAAGTGAAAAGGTGAAATTGTGGGGAAAAAGGCAAAATGTGAGTTTTTGGGAGAAAAGTGGGGAAAACGGGCAGAATCTAGCAAAAAGGCGAAAAAAGAAATGTGAAATGTAGGGGGAAAATATGAAAAAATGATGACTTACGGTAAAAAAGGAGTAAAACTAAATTTTCACAAAAGGCAAAAACTTGGGCCAAAAGTGTGAAAAATCGATGTGAAGTGTGAAAGATTTGTGAATATTGAAAAAATTTTCAACCTTGATATTGACTTAAATATGAAATATTTGGTAAAAGTCTATTGTCACTTAACACAAGGGGCAACCCGAAACCGACGAAAGTCGCAACAAAAAATTATTTAGGAGATAAAATAATGAAAAAGACAAACCTTATCACAACCTTAGCGCTTGTCGTGATTGTCGCTATTGCTCTTTCTACAGCAACATACGCATGGTACACAAGCCAATCGA
>CAVIQK010000009.1:52097-68922 GCA_963644945.1 bacterium
TAACGACAAGCAAATAAAATAGAAGAGACCGAAAGGTCTCTTTTATTTTGGTAAAATGTGAGTAGTAACTTAGGTTGGACTACTTGGGGTTTAGTCGGAAGGGGTGTTTTTCAAGGAGGACACTCCTTCTTTTAGGTCGGTTTTGAGTTCTTCTACCGACTTTTTGATTTCTACTACTACTTGTAGGGATGAGGTGAGGGTTTCGATCGTGGTGCGATACTTCTCTTCTCGTGTTTTGGAATCTTTCAAGAGATAGAAAAACAAGAAAACGAAAAGTGCTGCCCAGATGCCGGTGTTGGTGACTGTTTCGATTATACTAGTGGTCAAGGTGTCCATATTGCTCCTTTAACCCTTGAGGAGGGTTTTGATTTCTTTTAGAAGGCTAACTATTTCTTCTAAAATAGTGATGCTATATTCGTAATACTTATATTTGAGATCTTCTTTGTTCTGCATTGTACTTTTTGATTGTTTCCATTTCGTATTTTATGGGGAATATTAATACTTCTCCTGCCGTAACGTCTAGGCGGATACAAAATCTGTTGTAGGGGAGATTGACGATAAGTTCTCTTTCTTGCATGCTACCTTTGATTTTGAAGGAGATTTCGGCTGTATCGGTCGATACGGTGAGAGTGACATCGGCGGTTGACTTAACAAATATCCGTCTTAGTATGTGGGTGCCGCTAGTTAGGACATGAACGTTGGGGGTGAGATAGGTGCCCTTTATATATTGGTCGCCTATATGGGGGTAGCGAGACTCCGACAAGGTCATTATTCTATATGAATGGTTTTGGTAGGACACTAGGGACAAGGCGACTTTGGGGGAGGATGTAAGGGAGGACGGGAATATTTGGTGGAAGGTTGCTCCCCTAAATATGTCGATATATTTTTCCCTAGGGGAATAGACGACGAAACCGTCTTGTTTGTCGTGCTTTGTTCTATCTAATATTCCTTCTATCTCGCCAAGGACGGTGCATGATATAAAATATTTGTCCGCTGCCGAAAAGCATTCTACCGGTGAGGTAAGGTCTATCAAGGGAAAAACTTCTCTTAGGACTCTCACTCCGTCATAGCCGTCAAATTTGATAAAGCCTGCGGTGGTCATAAAATAGAGGTCGCCTCTTACTATTCTTGCTGTGTTTTTTTGCGTGATGCCGAAAAAGGTGAAGGCTTTTTCTACTTCTTGCCTACCTACTTCTACTTTGGCAATGCCTTCGGTCATTAGGACGAAAAGAGTATCATGTAGGGTAAACAATGAGATGGCTTGTCCTAATTTTGTAGGGAGTTTTATGGTGGTAGCGGAGTCTTTGAGATCGGAGGGGGTGGGGGACGTGGTGAGATAGACTTCGGTCAACCCTAAAAATACGTGGGTTTTGTCGTGGTAGGCATGGTCTATTGTGGGGGGTGCGGTCATTTTTTCTACACTTGTAGGGGTGAAATAGATGAGATCTCCGCCGTCTACCAAAATATAATTTTCGGTGTAGGTGTCAAAATAGGGGTAGCCTTGTACGGAAGTGTCGGGGCTTGCCTTGATGCCGGTGTTGGAGTAGGTAGCGTCTAGGAGATTAAGGAGCCATATTTGTCCTTTTAGGGCGGTGGAGCCACATAAGATTATGAGTTTTTCGGTTTTGGGGTTTTCGGATGTCCAAAGCCATGTTTTGATCGGGGCAAACATGGATAAGCCCGAAAGCGTGCCGACGGTGATGTCGTCTAGTCCGTAGGCGCCGTTTATCGACGTGTCTCTCGGGAAAAGGTTGTAGAAGTACGGGGAACCGTTGCTCATTATGTCGGGGTTGCCCGATGCCAAAATGCCGTCAAATTTTCCTTTGCATGTGTAGGTGTCGGTTTTGATGAATTCGGTCATATAAATTGTTTTCCTTTTATGATGCCTGCAGGCGTGGGGGTGGTGGGGAATAGGTCTTGGACGACGCTCGCGAATATCGATTGGTAATAGGTGCCTTCGGTCGTTAGGCCTTTTCCGAAGTAGTATCTTGCTAGGACGGCAGATTCGAGGACTTTCGGGGTGAGAACTCGGGGGAAGGGTAGCGGGGCGGTTTTGGACGATGGGATCTCGGGGTAGGTAAGGACGGTCAAATCTGCCGATCCTTCGATTTTTGCCGTCAAGATGTCGCCTTCGATTGTGGTGGGGTATCTAGTGCCGTTTTTTCGTAGGGAAAGGACTCTTTTTATCGGGGTATTAAGGGAGGTCAAATCAAATTTTCCGTCCGTAAGTTCTATGGGGAAAGTGGCTTTTGATACAATGTATTTAAGTGCCACATCTTCGAGAGTGGATCGCACTACCGAGTCAATGTAGGTGTCTTGGGTGGTGTCGGTGAGGATGCCGTCGGATGAATTGAATATCGTGGTTTTGACTTGGTCGATTAGGTCTTTTATGGTCATGATGCTCCTTTTATTGCCCCTCAAAAGAGGGGCAACTTGTGTAAGTCGACAGGGCTTGGTCAACGGCTTCGTATAACTTCTCTTCCGTATTTTTGCTTTGTTCCGCAATAAGTCTTTGGTTTTCTTGGTCTATTTCTTTTATTAGGCGGTCGAGGTTTTGGACTCGGGTTTTTAGGGTGTAGGTCAAGGCTCGTTGGTCAAGGGTTTTGTACGGAAAAGTCAAAATGTAGGTCGGGCGAAGTCTTTTGGTGTGGAGGCTGTACTCTCCCCCTCTATATTCGATGAAATAGTCGGGGGAGATTGACTTTATGCGATTTGCAATATTATATAAGTCGTGTTTTACTTCCATTATTGCGTGATGCCTGTGAACTTCTGTTGGGCGCAACCTTTGGTGCAGATAAGGTTGGCATATTTGACTAGCGTTGCCGAATAGGCGGCTTTGTTGGGGATCTGGTGGAGTACGGAGCCGTTGACTCCGCCTTCGATCCAATCCCAGTCGTTGAGGGAGCAGAGTTTGAAGTCTTGGGTGTTGAGAATCATCATTTCGCCGACTCCTACGAATCTGCTTGCGACGACGGGAACGCCCGAAAACGAGAGTGCTTTGAAGCCTCCGTCTAGGTTGAGATAGTCAACGTTGGTGCCTTTTTCGGCTATTAGACGGTGGTAAATCTTGCGAACGTCGTAGGAACACATGACGAGGTCGGGGTGGGTGCCGGATAAGATTTCGGAGCGATCGAAGGCGTCTTGGATGGCATCGAGAGTCAAGGTGGAAAGGGTGGTTTTGGTGCCTTTTATTTGGGGGTAGGCGGCGTTGTTCACTCCGTAGGTCGTGGTTTCCGTAGGGTCGAAAATGTAATTTATGCCGTTGATTTCGTTGTTGTAGTTGCCTGGGATGAATAGGGCGGTGTCAACGTCTGCCGTCAAGGTTTTGGACAACGTGACTAACTTGTTTTCGTAGTCGATTTTGGTGATGACCGCTTGGTCGGTGATGTCGCCGGAATAGCCGAGAGATCCTCTCTTCATGGCGACGACGTTCATGCCGATTTGGAGGCGATCGACGGTGTCTAGGGTGTATTTGGGGGCTTTGGTGATGTCTTTTATGATTGCCATGATGCCGTAGGGCGTGCCGATAAGCGCTCTTTCGAAGTGGTATTTTGCACTCTGCAAAAGGGAATTCATCTCCACTCCTATTGCCGAAACCATGGCGGAGGAGCCGAGTTCGGATGCCCTTAAAATTTTATCCGATATTTCGGCTTTGCCGTAGATGTTGCGAAGGGGGGCGGTGAGTGTCATGTAGGGGCGATCGCTATATTCCGGTATGGTCGCATCTTCGCTCGTCATGTAAACGTTGCTGTTGAATTTGAGGGGGACGGTGCATTGGATTTCTTTGCCGACGATTTCTTCGTTGCCTTTCTTGATCATGGAAAGGAAGGGGGATGTCGTCTTTTCGATTTGGGCGGTAAGGGCGTCACGATATACGGTGCGAAGTAGTGCATCTGCATTGGTAAGATTGAGCATTTTATTCTCCTTGTGATTTTAGAAATTCTTGTGCCATGAGCCTTGCTTCTTCTAGGTCGGTGGCACGTTTTTTGGGTGTCAGCAATGTTTCTCCGCCTGATGACATTATCTTGGTTTTTGGGTGCGGGACGGAATCTAAAAGGGTGGTGATCAAAGACTTTTTTAGTGCGTCATTTTCCATGACTGCCGATATTATAAAATCGGGATCCTTGGCATATTGGGCTGTGGTCTTGTAGCGATTTTTGATGACTTCATTGAGAGAAGATTCGAGTTTTTCGGAAAACGGAACTTCCAAGGGAGATTCTTTTGCAAGAGAAATCGACTCTTCGACTTCGTCCGCTAAATCTATATACTTTTCTTTGAATAATTTTAAGTCGTTTTCTTCGTCTTTTTTTTGGCTCTCGTTTTGAAGCATGTTTTCTACTTCTTTTAGGCGCTGACTTTTTTTGGTGAACTCCTTTTCTAAACTTTCGTATGCTTGAAGGAGGTCTTCTACGGAATTAAACTTTCCGAATCCTTTTTTGGCATTTTCGGGAGCCTTAACGCCAACATCTTGGGTATTGTCGGTAGGGCTTACGGTGCTAATATCAGGTTGTTTCGTCATGTTGTTTCTCCTTTTTTAGTAAGGTTTTGTGCATCTCGACATGGTCTTCTATACGGTGAAGAGTGTCGGGAGAGATGGTGTTTTCCATGCTGATGCCGTAGCGAATATGGGCATCGATATGGACTTGGTGGTCGTCTAGAGGGGAGACGGGTTGGGGGGTGGTACGTAGTTTTTCGTTCTCTTTTTTGGCTTTTTCTCGGTGGATTTCTTCCATAGATTTTAGTTGTTGCCAAGTGCCGAAACCTAGGGCTTCGAGAATCTTTTGTTTGTGCTGTTCGGTGATGGTGCCGTCGTCTTCGGTCATGAGTCCTAGTTTTACTATTTCCATTACCATGTTGCGTTTTGCAGAGATCGAGGTTTCGGCTCCGTCGGTGGAAAATACTAGGTCGTCGGAGGTGAGATCGTCGCCCGAAAAAGTCAGTGCTTCGTAGGGGGTGGTGCTACCTGCCACTCTTATTGTGCGATTGAAGGTCGCAAATTGGCGGTAGAGTCTTATGACATGTTCGAGTGTCTTTTTGACGGCATCTTTTAGGTGGACGACGGAGATGTTGATACGGGCTTCGTCTTGCTCTAAAAGAAGGTTGATAGCAGTACCCGACAAATTGACGTCGAGAAGATCTTTTTGCGACATGAAATCGGATATTCCGGAGATTGCAGAAAATTCTTTTTCAAGGCTCTCTTCTTCTTTGAAAAATTCTTCGGGAAGGCTTCCGTAAGTGACGACTTGCGGGGGATTGGCGCCTTGCCTATACACTATTATTTTGCCGGGGGCTAGTCCTTCTTCTTCCAAATCGTCGGTGTTGACGGAGCCTGATTCGACGGTCATGATACCGGACGATATGCGATTGAGAAATTCGTGTTTTCGATTTTTGACGGCATTGTAGGCTCTTTGGACGGGAATTAGACGGTCGATAATCGAGGTGCCGAAAAACGAGGCGGGATTTTTTAGGGATATTTGTTTGACGAAAGGGAAGGTCCTTTTGCCGTCGATGCCGTTGATGTACGGTAGGGGGCCGTCAAATACGAGGTGGCTACCTACGACAATTGTTAGTCTGCCGTCGGGATCGTCTTCGGTGGGGCAGGTATATCTTTCGATGACGACTGCGTGATCTTTTTTGGCGTTTTGCCCTATTCTTCCCGAAACGGCTCCGTAAAAACGGCTGTTGTCGGTCGTGCCGACGTCGGAGTCTAGTACGGTAAGGTCTTCGCTTTCTACCTTGATTCCGTACATTTTTTCGATTTCTCGGACGGGGTAGGCCCTAGCATGTATTACCGAGGTCAATTCGTCAAAATCGTGGGCGGTTAGGGTGTCGGGGTAGATTTCGTATGGGGGACAGACGGTGATTTCGACGTCGCCTTCATAGACTTTAGTGTCGTTGAAAGTGCCTAAAAGTCTTCCTTTGGTGTCGTTCCAACCTATTTTGTAAAATGCCGTACCCATGATTTCGGAGTAGAAAATCGCATCCGATACGAGTTGTTCGAAATGGGTGTTGTCTTTGACGGCGGTCAACAGTTTTGTGCAAAAATCGGCATTAGACTGCTGTTTTTCGTCAAGGTTTTGAGGTCTTACGGTGACGGTGGTGTCTACTCTCGTCAGTTTACTTATTCTTGACTCGACGAGGGGCGCTATGCGATTGAAAACTTCTCGCCTTTGCCAATAGTAACGTCTGCCGTAGTCTTCGACGGAACCTGACGGGGTGACGGTGGCGTATTGATTGCCTATGTAAAAATTGCTCGCAAGTAGCCATAAGGAATCTAGATTGCTACGTTCTTTTCGTCTTTCTTTGAAGTCGTCTTGGACTTCTTTTACTAGTTTTTGGGGATCTTTTTCCTGAGTCATTTTATCTCCTTGTCGGTCAATGTTTTATAGACTTCTTTTATGTGGGCGAAAACTTCTTGACTCTTTTCGTAAAGTTGCTTTTCCGTTAGGCTCGAAAGGTCCAAATCGTCCTTTTCCATGTCGAGATATGTTTTTAGGGCGGTGGTGTCCGGCGGATAGTATTTGGTGACGACTTTTTCTTTTACTATCTTCTTCTCGCCGGTGTCGTCTATTTGATATTCTCTGGTGGTTTCGTCTTCTTTGTAGCCTTTGGCCTTTTGCAAAAGTGTGGATAAAAAATCCGTATTGTCCATATTTTCTCCCAATAAAAAAGAACGCTTTTCGGGGCGTCCTTTGTCTTCAGGTGCATAATAACATCGAAAATTTAGTTGTCAAGATGTTTGTGAAATAGAAATTTTATTTTTTGTGATTTTTTATAAATCGCTTGATTCTTTCGATGGCTTTTTCGAGAGTTTCCATCGAATAGGCATAGGATACTCTAATGTAGTCTTTGCCACATTTGCCGAAACCTATTCCCGGAACAACTGCCACTCGCTCCTCTTTGATGAGGGCTTCGGCAAACTCTTCGCCGTCCATATTTAGGCTTTTGACGGACGGGAAAAGGTAGAAAGCGCCTTCTGCATTGAAACAGTCGAGTCCCATATTTTTGAACTCTTTTAGGAGGTATTGCCGTCTTCTGTCGTACTCTGCTACCATACGATGAATTTCGTAAAAGTCGTTGTCGAATCCGTCTTGTAAGGCTTCTTTGGTGACGTATTGACCGATCGTGCTGGAACACATGGCAACGTATTGGTGTATCTTCAAAATTTGTGAAATTATAGGAAGGGGTGCGGCAACATAACCTATTCGCCAACCTGTCATGGCAAACGATTTGGACACTCCGGATATGGTGACGGTACGCTCTTTCATGCCGTCGAGAGTGGCTATGGAGCAGTGGTGTTTTCCGCCGTAGGTAAGTTCGGCATAGACTTCGTCGGTGATGACGATGAGATTGTTTTCTTTGATGATGGGGATGATTTTTTCGAGGTCTTCTCTTTCCATAATCGCTCCCGTCGGGTTGTTGGGGTACGGGAGAAGTAAGACTTTGCTCCTTTTGGTTATGGCTTTTTTAAGAAGGTCGGGAGTCAGTTTGAAGCCGTCTTCGAGTCGGGTTTCGACTTCGACGGTTTTTCCGCCTGTAAGCACGATGTCGGGGTTGTAGGCGACATACATGGGGGAGGGGACTATGACTTCGTCTCCGTCTTCGATAAATGCCCTGAGGGCTGTGTCCAAGGCTTCGCTTGTGCCGTTGGTGACAATTATTTCGTCTTCCTTGTAGTCTAGACCGAATTTCTTTGCAAGATACCTAGCAATTGTCGTCCGAAGTTCTTTCATGCCTGCATTGGAGGTGTAGCGATTGTTGTTGTTTTCTAGGTGCCTTATGCCTGCTTGTTTGTATTTTTCGGGCATGTCAAAATCGGGTTCGCCAACTCCTAGAGATATTACGTCGTCATATTCTTCGGCTAGATCAAAATACTTCCGTATACCGGAAAAAGGAAGGGAGACTACCCTCTTGGATAAAAGTTTTTCGTAATTCATAATTTAATTCACCCTATATCTATTTGTTGTATTATATATTATTTCTTGTTGTAAATCAACAATTATAACGGGAACTGTTGCAAATCGTGTTAAATTTTAGTAGAATTATAAAAAAGTTTTTGGGGAAATTATGATTAAAAACACACCGACTAAAATTTATCTCGACGAACGGGAAATTCCGTCGTATTGGCTGAACGTAAATGCGTATCTTACTGAAAAGCACGCACCTTTTCTTGATCCCGTCACTAAAATGCCTATAGGAAAAGAGGAACTTCAAAAGATTTTTTGTAAAAAACTTGTGGAGCAAGAGTTGGACAATACCAACAAATTTATAGAGATTCCGTCAAAAGTCCTTGATTTCTATGCAATGTACCGTCCTACTCCTCTTACTAGGGCATATTACCTTGAAGAGGTTTTGGGGACTCCTTGCGAAATTTATTATAAGTTCGAGGGCAACAACACTTCGGGATCGCATAAATTAAATTCTGCTATTCCGCAAGCATACTACGCCAAAGAAGAAGGAATCACCACTCTTACCACCGAGACGGGTGCGGGACAATGGGGGACGGCTCTTGCGATGGCTTGCTCTTTTTATGGGCTAAATCTCAATGTTTTCATGGTAAAAGTGTCTGCCGAACAAAAACCGTTTAGACGTTATCTTATGGAAACTTACGGTGCAAAAGTTACACCGTCGCCGTCGATGACTACGGAAATTGGCAGACAAATTTTGAGAGATTTTCCTACTACTCCCGGAAGTCTCGGGTGTGCGGTGTCCGAAGCCGTAGAGATGTCGAGAAGTCTTGAAAACTCAAAATATGTTTTGGGAAGCGTGCTTGACCACGTGGTTTTGCATCAGTCGATAATCGGACTTGAATGTAAAAAAGCCTTCGAAAAAATCGACAGATATCCCGATGTTATTGTAGGGTGCGCAGGGGGCGGATCTAACCTCGGCGGACTGATTGCGCCTTTTGTTGCGGATAAAATCGAAGGGGTAAGGAGTCCCGAAATCATTGCGGTAGAACCTGCATCTTGTCCTAGTTTAACTAGGGGAAAATTCGCTTATGACTACGGCGATACGGGGAAAATTACTCCCCTTATGAAAATGTACACTTTGGGGTGCGAATATATGCCTGCACCTAATCACGCAGGCGGACTGAGATATCACGGAATGAACCCTTTGGTTTCCCATTTGTACAATAAAGGGATGCTAAAAGCCCGTAGTGTGCTACAAACGGAAGTTTTTGAAGCAGCGGTCAAGTTCGCTAGATGTGAAGGGTGGCTACCTGCTCCGGAGTCGGCGCACGCTATAAAAGTCGCTATTGACGAAGCGGAAAAATGTAAGAAAACGGGGGAGAAAAAAGTCATACTTCTCGGTCTTACCGGACGTGGCGACTACGATCTAAAAGCATACAAATTGTATCTTGACGGCACTCTTTCGGACTATGTCCCGACAGATGAAGAGATCTATAAATCAACATCTCAACTTAAAGAAAACTACTAGGAGAAATTATGAGTAAATTTTTGTGTCCTAACGGGTATCAATCTAAACTTTCGTCTTACGAAACACAAGTCGCTATCGGCGTACTTCACGATCTATTCGAAAGTAAACTTTCTAAATCACTCAATCTAAAAAGAGTGTCGGCACCGCTATTTGTAGAGAAAGGATCGGGCATTAACGATGATTTGAACGGAGTGGAACGTCCGGTTTTGTTTTCGATAAACGACAGCGACAAGACTGCAGAAATCGTGCATAGTCTTGCAAAATGGAAAAGGCTGGCTTTGAGAAATTACGGTTTTGGAGAAGGCGAAGGTATTTGGACGGATATGAACGCAATTAGGCGGGACGAGGTCCTTGACAACACTCACTCGGTGTATGTCGATCAATGGGACTGGGAAAAGGTTATCACCAAAAACGACAGAAACAAAACTTACCTAAAAAGCGTCGTCAAAAAGATCGTCAATGTTATCGTGAAGGTCAAGGACAGTCTAAATGCTATGTATCCGGCGCTAAACTTTACTCTTGAAAAGAACGTGACTTTTATTACTGCAAGGGAACTGCTTTCGCTCTATCCCGATTTGTCACCGAAAGAACGTGAAAATGCTTTCGTAAAGGAACATAAAACGGTTTTTATAATTGGTATCGGCGGAAAACTCCAAAACGGTCAACCGCATGACGGAAGGGCGCCCGATTATGACGACTGGAAACTTAACGGGGATCTTCTCTTTTGGAACGAAACATTGGGGGAAGCGCTTGAAATTTCGTCAATGGGTATAAGAGTCGATCAAGATTCTTTGCGTAGGCAATTAAAACTCGCAAAATGCGAAGATAGACAAAATTTGTATTTCCATAGCGAACTGCTCGGCGGTCGGCTTCCTCTTACCATAGGCGGAGGAATAGGACAGTCAAGGCTATCGATGCTTCTTCTTGAAAAGGCTCATATAGGGGAAGTGCAAGCGTCCATTTGGGACGATTATTCCATAGAAAAATCTAAAAATACGGGCGTAAAATTCTTGTAATTATTCGCCTAGATATGCGACTTTGATCTTTTCGTCGTTGAGAAGGTCCTCTCCCTTTCCTTCTCCTACGATAAGACCTGTTTCTAAAACATAAGCACGATCGGCAACGGTCAGTGCTTTTTTTGCATTTTGTTCGACTACGAAAACTGTGGTGCCTAACTCGTTGATTTTTTTGATTGTGTCAAAAATGACGTTGACAAAAATGGGGGAAAGTCCCATGGACGGCTCGTCTAGAAGGAGCATTTTGGGGCTAGCCATCAAGGCTCTGCCGACTGCTAACATTTGTTGTTCGCCACCGGAAAGCGTAGCGCCGTCTTGCTTTTCTCTTTCTTTGAGTCTAGGGAAAATTTCATAGACTTTTTCGAGAGAATTTTTGACTTGTTTTGAGTCTTTGACGGAGTAGGCGCCTAATATTAGGTTGTCTTTTACCGACAGTTCTTGGAAAATTCGTCTTCCTTCGGGAACTTGGGCAAGTCCCATTTTGGTGAGTTTATATGACGGCACGTGGGTGATGTCGGATCCTGCAAAAGAGACTGTACCCGAAGTCTTGGGAAGTAGTCCCGATATTGCGTGCATGATGGTGGTTTTGCCTGCGCCGTTGGCACCTATAAGGGCGACGATTTCGCCTTCTTCTACATGGAACGACACGCCCTTGACTGCCTTGATTAGTCCGTAACTTACTACTAAATCTTCGATTTCTAAAAGTGCCATATCATTCTCCTAAATATGCTTTGACGACTGCGGGATTGTTGAGGACTTCTTTGGTTTCGCCTGATGCCAAAACCTTGCCGAAATTGAGGACGGTCAAGTGGTCGCAAATGCCCGATACGAGTTTCATGTCGTGCTCTATCAAAAGTATGGTCATATCAAATTTAGATTTGACAAATTTGATGGTTTCCATGAGTTCTTCGGTTTCGTGAGGATTCATGCCTGCTGCCGGCTCGTCAAGGAGAAGAAGCGTGGGATTGGTGGCAAGCGCTCTTGCTATTTCTAATTTCCTTTGTTTGCCGTAAGGTAGATTATAGGCTAACTGATTGCGCTCGTTTAGGAGCCCAAACATGTCCAAAATCTCTTTTGCTCGCTCTCGCATGGCTATCTCGGTAGAGAAAAATTTGGGGGTGCGGAAAAATGTTTGCAAGATATTGCACTTGAATTCCGGTTGGTTGGAAAGTCCTACCATGACATTTTTTACGACACTCATATTGTTGAAGAGTCTTATGTTTTGGAAGGTCCTTGCGACACCCTTTTTGTTGATGGCGGTTTGGCTGAGTCCTGTGATGTCTTGTCCGTCAAGGTAGATTTTGCCACTAGTCGGTTTATATACTCCTGTAATCAAATTGAAAAGGGTGGTTTTGCCTGCACCGTTGGGGCCGATCAAACCGTGAATGCCGTTCTTTTCCACTTCCATGTTGACGTCGTCGGTGGCTTTGAGTCCGCCAAAAGCGATGCCTAAATTTTCGGTTTTTAATACTATTTCGGTCATTTCACTTCTCCTTCTTCGGTATCTAAACCGCTATCGTCTGCGGACTGCTCGGGGGTGGTCACTTCAACCGACAAAAGTTCATCCATGTCGATTTTGGTAGGTATTTTGGACCAGTCGGCACCAAATTCTTTTTCTTTGCTAGGATTGTCGGCGGGAGTCTTTTTGCATAGTTTTTGGATGATTTTGTCTTTTATCGTATTATATAGTGCCGACAAATTGTATTTTTCACGGAAGGGTTTTAGTTTGGGGGCATTGGTATAGATTACGATGACTATCAAAATGAGAGCATAGATGATGTTTTTGAGGGTAGCGAGGTTTCCCGAGAACACTCCGCTCAATTTGACGTTGAGGAAGGTTATGAGGGTGGCTGCTATTATGCTACCGTTGATACTGCCCATACCGCCTAGAACGACCATTACCAAAATGTCGATGGAGTAGTTGTATGTGAAGGCATTGGCGGCAACGGTGTTTTTGGTGCATGCGATGAGTACGCCGGCAACTCCTGCTATAAACGACGAAAATACGAACACGAATATCTTGTAGAAAGATACGTTGATACCCATGGCTCTTGCGGCAATTTCGTTGTCTCTTATGGCGGTGACGGCTCTACCATGCTTGCTTCTGATGAAGTTGTTGATTAGAATTATCGCAACAAGGCATACTATGAATATTACCGGATAGAACTTGGAATAATCGTATCTTGCCGAGTTTTGTATGCCTATAGTACCTCCGAAGAAATCGATTTGTTCGAAAACGGTTTGGACAATTTGGCAAAATGCAAGGGTGACGATAGCGAGATAGTCGCCTTTTAGTCTTAGGGCGGGAAGTCCTATGATAAAGCCGAAAATTGCCGAGATGATGCCACCTATAAGCATGGTGACGATGATAGCGAGAAGGGGTGTCGCTTGGTAAAATTCGGGGTAAACGTTGTTGAGGAAAGTCGCTCCGAACATGGCGCCGATGCTGATAAATCCTGCGTGTCCTAGAGATAGTTCGCCCAAAAATCCTACGACAAGGCTAAGTGATACGGCACATATTATCGAGGTGCCTATTTGCTCCAAAAGGAATGATGACGACATACTGACGGAGCCTGTGAGTGACATGGGGATAAGTATCGCTATTATCACGACAAAGACAAGATATGTGATGTAGTTTTTGAACTTAAACCTTTTCTTTATATTGGAAAAGTAAGTGAGAATCGTGTTTTTCATACTTTGTCCCTCTTCTTTTTGCCGAGAAGTCCCGTAGGTTTTACGATAAGAATTATTATCAAAATGGAAAATTCTATCGCTACGGTATAAGGACTGATGGCGGGGATGGAATTGGAAACGGTTTCGATAAGTCCGAGAAGAAGTCCGCCGAGCATGGCTCCGGGGATGGATCCTATTCCGCCTATAACCGCAGCGGTAAATGCCATGATTCCGGGGGTGGATCCCATTGTGCTACCGACAGAGAAGGGGTTTTTTAGCACAAGGAAGAAACTGGCTAGTCCTGCAAGTGCCGAGCCGATTGCAAATGTTATCATTATTATTTTGTTGGAGTTTATTCCCATGAGCATGGCGGCATTTTTGTCTTCGGACACTGCTATCATTGCTCTGCCTGTTTTGGTTTTGTTGATAAAAAGGGTGAGAATTATCATGACGGCAGTTGCCGACAAAAGTGTCACGAGTGTGCCTACGCTGAGTCTAAACGCACCCCATTCTATGACTCCTAGGTCTATGCCTACGAATCTTGTTTCGGTGCCGAAAATGAGTTGGGCAATACTTCTTAGGAGATAACTTACTCCTATTGCCGTAATAAGAACTGCAAGGGGGGATGCTCCTCGAAGTGGTCTATATGCAAGTAGTTCGGTTATCACGCCTACTACCATGCCTGCAATTACCGCTACGAGAATTGATACTGTGGTGATGCCTGTTGCATTGAAAATGACAAGTAGGGTAAATCCGCCTACCATAATCATTTCGCCATGTGCAAAGTTGAGCATCTTGGCGATGCCGTAAACCATAGTATAACCTAGGGCTATCATTGCATAGACTCCGCCGAGGCTGAGTCCGTTGATAAATGTTACTAAAAAATCAAGCATTTATTTCTCCGCTTATTAAATAAAAATGTTCCTCCTCATGTTAGAGGAGAAACATCTTTGTTAGGCATTTTTTGATTTGATTTCGAATTTTTGGGCTTGTTTGTTGACGGTACCGTCTTGATGCCATTTGATATTTTCGCCTGTCACTCCGTGGAAAGTGAATGTTTCGTTGTGCATGACTTGTTTTAAGATATCGGAAAGATCGCTTGCCGAAATGGTGACGGGGATGTCCTTGCCTTCTGCTTTTGCAAAACTTATTGCGGATGCGATGGTATAGACTGCATCATAGGCTGCCGCTGCGAATTGGTTGGGGACTACTCCGTAAGCCGTTTTGTAAGCATTGACAAATGCGGAAACCTTTTCGAGTGAACTATTTGCATTGAAGTGCGAAAGCATGGATACTTCTTGAGCGATGGTGTTGATGTTGAAACCTGATATTTGGTCGATGCCGTCAAAACCGTCACAACCGAAGAAAACCGCATCTTTGCTTATTATCCCTTGTGCTGCCTTCATGAAGGTGGCTGCGGGGGTGTAGTAGATAGGCATAAATATGAATTGGCAATTCTTCAAGGTTTCGACTTGGCTTGAAAAATCTGTCGGAGGATTGCCACTTTGGTCGTTTTGGAAACTTGCGATGTCCGACTTGTTGATGGTATAGCCGTCATCTTCGAGAGTCGCAACGAATGTATTGTATATGCCTCTGCTGTAATCGTCGTTGGAGCAGTATAGGATACCTATACGGGTGTTTTTGGGAACATTAAGTTCGCCTTTCTCGTTTTCCGAAACCATCCATTCTACGGTGACTGCACCTTGGTTGTTGTCCGAAAAACACATTTGGAACATGTTGTCGGCATTTTTGGTGACGTCGTCGTTGGTTGCGGAAGGGGTAAGACAAAAGACATTCTTTTGTTGGGCATAGGTCTTGTATTCTAGGCAAGATCCCGATGTGACACAAGCAAGGGAGACTTGCATACCGCCTTCGTATAGACGAGAGAAGTTGGTGGCGACGTCGTTTTTGGCGGCTTTGTCGTCTTCCATTCTAAATTCGAATTGATCTCCGCCTTGTGCATTGATTTCTTTTACGGCAAGTTCGGCTCCTCTCTTGACCGCTATGCCGTATGTGGCTGCGGACTCCGTAAGAGGTCCGGATGCACCGATGACATATTTGGTGTTGTTCGCAGTGTAATCTTTGGACGAGCAACCGACGAAGAAGGCGGACACCATGACAACGGTCAAAACCAAGCCTACTAATAATTTTAGTGATTTTTTCATAATTTTCTCCTTATTTTCCCTATTTTTTATAAAAAATAAGGCTCTCAAACTTTCATTTGAGAACCTCGTTTTTATCTCTATTTATTTTTCGCAACAAAAGCGAGGTTCTTTGAATATCGAAAGTCCCAAAATAATAATAACTATTACGCTAATTAGGCTGAGAGATATTGTCATCTCGATAATGCTCCTCGTTTTAATGTATCAATATTAACAAATTATTATAACGGTTGTCAAAACTTTGAGATAAATTTTTTTGAAAAACTTATTTTTAGTGAATTTTCAAAGTGGTTTTTAAGGTGGAATTTGAAACTAAAAAAATACCCCTGAGGTTTTTAGATTTTACTCCGTCAAAACCTCGGGGGTGCTTGTAGTTTTTACAATTCGGGGACTTAGCCCTTAAACTTAGAGATTAATCCAACATGCAGCACGGACGCCGAATTGGGTTTGGTTGGTGTCGAGGTAAGCGATGCCGCCGTTGATGTTAATGTCATTAGTGCGGCTCTCGTTATCGCTTCTAGGCGAGCGAAGCCAATAATTAGAATTGCCACTTGACGTATTTACACTAAGCCCTTGACACTTTGCATAATCTGAGCCTTGTGCAATTCTTTCACTATTTGAAGAATAGTAAGTAGTTGCTTCTTTAGAAGATAATAAGAACATATTATCGCTTGTATTACTACATACATAAGAGTTTGAAGTACTTGCTGTACTTTCCACACTGTTGTCTACTACTGTCGTCTCTATTATTTGTTTTTCTAGATCACTAAATGCAGTATTATAGAATGTAGTATTTAGCCATGAACGTATATGTGAATACATATAGTTATTAGAATATATTGTACCTGTAGAAGTATTATCTTGATAATCGGATACATTAGTTCTAGAATTTTTAGTATAATTATAATCTTGTGAATCTAATAGTAAGTCTGATATTATTAAGGCTTTATTATTTTCAGTCTTTAATATATTCCACTTAATAGGTTCATATTTAAACCAATATACAGTATTAGGATAATAAGCATTTAATCTTTGAGGCTCATTAAAAGTTGGATCTGTTGCTGTAGAGTATGGTCTATATCCTGTGAAATACACTCCTCTGTAGTCATAGTCGCCGTCGGAGTCATTGTCTATATCGATATAGAACATATAACTTGAAACGGAATTTGACTTATAATAGCCGTAGTCGGTCCATTTTTGGGGGCTTCCGGACGTAGGAAGTGTGCCTGCTTTTTCGGTAAGGGTATTTCTCAAATCAGTGTCGGTAACTTGTGTTTGCGGATAAGAGCCGAAATAAATCGCAGTCGTGGAGCCTTCGACGTATTTATAATTAGTGACAATCGGAATTGTCAATGTCGTGACTTCGGTGGTACCATCTTCATCGCTAAAATTCTTGCCGCATCTATTGCATGACCAATATTCGATTGTGCCGGTAGTGGTCGATGTAGCGGCGACTTTGGCGTGATGTGTCATGTCGTGACCTAATTTGTTTATCTTCAAATTGTCCAAAGTTGTTTCGGTCGTGCCGGTAGAATC
>CAVIQK010000010.1:0-48117 GCA_963644945.1 bacterium
ATATTATATAAATATGATATAATATTATAATTAAACCACAAAAAACAGTTAAACAAGAATAAAAAAATTAAGCGGAAAAAAATATTTCCGTAGTACGGATTCAACAATGCCGTAAGCATTTAGCAAAAGGGGACGAACATGCAAAAAAGACATTGCCTAAAAAACATATTTTTATTAGTAATTTGTGTAGTTTTACTACTAACCTTTGCCGTTTTGGTGCAACAGTTTTCTAAATCTCCCAAGGTTTTTGCGGAAGGTGTCACCGTTGGCGAATATCTTTCCAATTTAGAGCCGTTGTCAAGTACTGTCGGTTACAGCAATTTGAAATATGACGAAAACCTCGACGGCGGACAAATTTCTTTTATCGTAGGTGGCAAAAGGACCTACTTCCCAAAAGGCTTGATTGCCCATGCCCAAGCCGAACTTGTCTATGATTTAGGCGACCACAATTATCAACATTTTTCTACCTATCTCGGAGTCGATGCCTCGCAAAACGGCAAAGGCGAAGTGACTTTTTCGGCATATACTTCTACCGACAATGTGACTTGGGAAGAAATACTTTCCGCTACCACCAAGAAAAGCACCGACGAGGCGATTTATTTGAATTGTTCGGTGGTAGGCAAAAGGTATCTAAAATTTGTTTTTGATGCTGGCAGCACCAACAGCAACGACCATTCGGGACTAGGGGATGCAAAACTCTACACCGACGGTTATGACTTCGACAAAGCGGAAACCTTGTTTTCAACCGTCGAAGAATATAATAGCACTCTCACCGGAAAAACCACCACTCAAATTTTAGAAGGCAACCTTTCCGCTCTCATGCAAAGATATTTTGTCGAGCGAGTAGGCTATGACAATTTGCGGAACAGTTTTCTAAAAGGTCAAAACGAGTCCGAAAGACGAGCAATGCTCAATTGGTTGCTTAACGACGAAAAAGCCCTCAAAGATTTCGTGACCGGCGGAGATCCCAACGGCGGAGATTTCATAAAGTCCCTAATACTTCTAACCGAACTTTATACCAAACATAGTGCCGATCTCTCTGACACCACCCCCTTATTTTCCCCCGAAACGGGTTCCACAAGGAATAGGGGAGACCTTTATCGCACGATGATGATAGCGCTTGCTCTCACCAACGATCGCCCCGTCTATGGTTGGGTAAACAACAGCACCGTAATAGATCCCATGGCGAGATACGAGGCATACAAAAAGACATATCTTGCCGAAGATTATCATCTAAGGTACGAGATTTTCGAAAACCTTTGTGTCGAAGAAATGCGCTATCTCATGACGAGTAGAATCAACCCCGAAGAAATCTATTGGCTCAATGCCTATGCCACCATAAAATACGGATCGGCAACTTATCCCGCAGTTTATTCTCCGCATAGACATATTGCATACGGTAGAGATTGGAATTATGCGGCAAAAGGCTATTTGAAAGAAGAAAATTACCAAAAATATAGCGAAAAATATATGCTAGAACAGTTCGGTGTAGGCTATTCGTCTGATCCCCGAATTTGGATGGCACTTGAAGGTAGCCAAATATGTTGGGGAATAGCCTATCTTGCGACCAACTTCGCATCGGCTTTCGGAGTCCCTTGCCACTACGTTCGCCAAAACGGTCATGCTGCGTGTTTTGTGTATGACAAAGACGAGCAAGGTCGGACGGTTTGGAGCATCGACAACGACATTTCGGGTTGGAGCGATACATGGATGAACGAGGACACCGTAGGCAACGGCAATTATCGTATGCTATGCGGTTGGGGAACGACTTTTGACGAACAAGTCACGCTACAAAACGGAACATATATTTTATTGTCATCTACCGCCCTTGACGACCAAGAAAATTACGAAAAAGCCGAACTCATGTTGACACTTGCAAGTTTTGTGGGAGAAGACCAAAAGGAATCTCTATATAGAGAAGTATTGACGGTAATGCCCTACCATTTGGACGCATGGCTCGGACTCGTCAGACTATACATAAATACGGCAAAGACCGACTCGGAACTCGTTTCTCTATCGGAAGAAATCGCCCAAAACATGTATTGTTTCCCCCTTCCGATGCACGATCTTTTAGGCTTAATAAAGAAAGAACTCACCACTAGAAGTGCAGTCGAAGACCAAACCAAAGCCAATAGCGCCCTAGTAATGCTAGCAAACGTCGAAAACATTGACAATACGACACTTGTTAAGGCCACCAACGTAAAAAACGACGAAAGTGCCAAAGCCCTTATTGCCCAACTTTCCCCCGTCGTGACCGAAGCCAATTATATTTTAGGCAAAGTCGAAGACGTAAAACTTGCCACCTTCTCGTTCGACGGCGAAAACAAAAACAAATTGCTGTTCAACGAAAAATATGAAAATGTCAGATACAAATATAGCATTGACGGCGGAGCCACTTGGAGCCTTGGATTAGTCACATCCAAAGCCCAAATGTATTATGCCTTCACCGATACCGAGATTGCGACCATTTCCGCAACAAACGACATTTTGGTATGGCTCGAAGGTTGGGGCGATACTATAAATATCGACAATGCGTTTAGAATAGATATCTTGGAAGGGACCGAAGTAAGTGACCTTGAAAACAACGACAACGAGGACAAATTTTTCGGAACGTTAGGAGTAGTCGAATATTCTTTAGACAATACAACATGGCAAGATTTGACTGCCGAAACAATGTTTTCGGGAGCCCAAACCGTCTATGTTCGCAACAAGCGATCGGGCGTAACATTGGACGGAACAGTTAGCACTTTTACCTTTACGAATGGTGACACATCCACTCGCAGTTATATCCACATCAGCGATTTAGAACTGTATGCTTTTTCGAGTCAAGAAACATCCCGAAGCCAAGATCAAGCCGCCCATGCGATAGACGGCAAACTTTCCACAAGATGGCATACTTTGTGGGACGGATCCGACGGCGAAAAATACTACATTGTAAAACTGTCGTCCTCAAAATTTATTTCCGGACTTGACTACACCCCCGTAAAAGGCGGTGGCAACGGCACAATCTTAGGACTAGACGTTTTTGTCAGCACCAACGGCACCGATTGGACACTTGCGACATCAGAGTCCGGACTCACGAATGACGACACCAAGAAGTCATTGAGTTTTGATCCCGTTTTCGGACAATACATAAAAATCGTAGGGAGCAACACCGTCGGCTCGTACTGTTCGGCAAGACTTTTTGAATTTTTTGAAGACACCACACTTTCCGCAAAGACAGTTTCAAGTTTACAAATATCAACTGCCCCCACCCAAAAAGTCTATGTACTCGGACAAAAAATAAATTATAAAGGACTCAAAGCCCGCCTACTTTACGAAGACGGCTCATTTTCTATTTGCCCCGTAGAACTTTTGACTTTGGACGACATTTCGGCAGATACATTAGGTACAGTTTCCGTTCCTATCAAATATCAAGGTTTGACCGCTTCGTTTGACGTCGAAGTAATAAGAATAGAAGATAGTGTTGCGAGAATAGGCGAGGACTACTATCATAGCCTTCTCGATGCGATAAATGCAGACGGAAACGGCACCATCGACCTACTAAAAGACATCGAAATCACCTCATCTTATACGATAACCAAGAGTGTCACCATAGACGGAGGCAACCATACCATAACAAGAGGTACGGACTTTACTTCCGCAATGTTTATCGTGTCGGGGACGGGATCCCTTACCCTACAAAATTTGACACTTGACGGCGGAGCAGTTTGGACGGGCGACACCCATCAAGTGCTTAACAGAGGGACGACCAACAGCGGAATAGTATCCCAGTCGGCACTTATAAAAGGCATGGACAATGCCACTATATCGCTAAATAATTGCCACCTACAAAACAACTACAACGATTATTCCGCCAATGCCCAAAACACCGGCGGAGCGCTGTTTCTAAATTCCAAATCAAAATTGACCGTTACCGATTCCCACATAACCAATTGTTATTCTCGTCTTTTCGGTTCGGCAATATATGCAAGGGACAATTCTTCGTTCACGATAAACAGCGGACTGTTCAGCGGATGCTCGGGAACTTCACAGTGGAACACCTCACTGTTTTGTGTGGACAACACGTCGTCCTCAACAATAAACGGCGGAGAATATAAGAATAATCTCGGCTACAACAAAGGCGGAGTGTTTTGGATTTCAGGCGGTAGCCTTACCGTCAACGGCGGAAAATTCGAAAACAATTCCGCAACACTCGGATCGGGCATATTCATCGGCGGAGGCGCCAAAATAAGCATAAAAGACTTCGAAACATTTGGCGATATCTATATTCCGTCCGGCAAGAAAATATATATTTTAGGGGCGCTTTCCGGAAAACTCGTCAACATACAATTAGAATCGACTGCGGACGACACGACGATTGCGGTATGCGAAGACGAAACCATCAAATATAAAGCACTAAAATCTCTACAAGTTGCCGACCGACTTTTGTATATATTAGGTACCGACATCAAAATCAAAGGCACGTCCGAAGCCGTAGCCTCGATAAAATCGGGGGACAGAGATATACTTTATTTAGAGTTTACCGATGCCCTAAAAAGTGCCGAAAGCGGAGACACGATCACCCTAAAAAAGGACGTCACCCTAGCAAGCACCGCCACTGTTTCCGCCCCCTTGACAATCGATTTCGGCTCGTGTTCACTTGTCGGCGATTCCTACTTGACGACCGATCTTTGCATGGAAAAGTTGACATCAAAAATCACAATTAAAAACCACGTTTACAACCAAAACATTACCTATGTATGGAGTAGTGACAATACGACATGTACGGCAACAGGCACCTGTATATGCGGCAAAACACACACCGAAACCGTAGCCACCGAAAAGACTACAAAGGCCGGTGTCCACGACGGTGAAAAAACCGAAAAAGGCAAAGTACAATTCGAGTATGCCGAGTTTTCTACCCAAGAAAAAGTTTTGTCCGAAATCAAAAAAGATCACGTTTACGACCAAAACATTACCTACGTATGGAGTAGTGACAATACGACATGTACGGCAACAGGCACATGCACATGCGGCAAAACACACACCGAAACCGTAACCGCCAAGAGTAGCGAAACGGATGCGGACGGCATCGTTGCGGAGTTTTCTTACGGAGAGTTTTCTTCTCAACAAAAACTTAATAAATCTTCCGCCCCCGACACCCAATCGGGTACCGGTTCAGGGACACAACAAGATACAAGTTCGGGTACAAGTTCGGGTACACAACAAGATACAAGTTCGGGGACACAATCGGGGACAAATGACGAAGAAAAAGTCTCACCGAAAGAGCCTAAGTCTCCCGACAAAGACCACAAAAAAATCATCATCATTGTAGCGGTGGCGGTAGTATCTGGTTTAATTATAGGGACAATTGTAGCAGTAGCCGTCAAAAAGAAAAAATCAAAAACCAAAAATAAATAATGACAAATAAAAACAAGCCTCATCGGGCTTGTTTTTTTGTGGAAACCGAAATTTACAATTTTATCAATAATCGAAAGTCACTTCTTTATATTGTGGCGATTTTGTATAGCACATAGCCGACAGTCTTGCAATTGTTCCGTCCTTATGTACCACGATAAAAAAGCCATATTCCTCATTTTCACCGATGTCCTCACCGGTGTACCATCTAAAACCTTGTTCTTTTGCCTCTTTGAAAAATTCTTTGTAATTGTCTTTTTCAAGTCTAACAACAATTTCTTCGTGTTCTTTCAACAAATCTTTTAATATCATATCAAATACCTCCAAATTTTCCAAAAGAATACCAAAGAAAAACCCCATCGTGATGATGGGGTTCGGTTTCCAAATATTACACCCATCACCCAAGCTTTACCACCTTGACAATTTGTTAGGTTGGTGTATGGTCAACGGGCTTGTCCCTCGCATACTCTTTATGGATATTACTATTTTAGCACATATTTTCAAAGATTGCAACACTGTTTTGAATTTTTTTATTTTAATAGATCCTAAAAGACTTCAAAATATAAGGATATCTTATTATATATTGACATTTTGCCGAAATATTATATAATAATATAGTCATATTTTTCGTCATGTCGCAATAGACATTGATACACAAAACGAAAAGACTGCAAGGAGTAACCTCAATGGATAAATTTAGAGTAATAGAAATCAAACAAAGCGTATTTGAAGACAACGACAAAGATGCGGAGATTTTAAGATCCTCGTTGAAAAAAGACGGAGTTTTCCTTCTCAATCTCATGTCAAGCCCGGGGAGTGGCAAGACGACCACTTTGTCAAAACTTATCCCCCTTCTTCAAAAAAAATATAGAATCGGAATCATGGAAGCCGACATTGACGGCGACGTTGATGCCAAGACTATTTCCGAACTCACCGGAGTCAAAACCATCCAACTTCACACAGGCGGAATGTGCCATCTGGATGCCGATATGACAAGACAAGGACTAAGAGAACTAGGCACCGAAGACCTAGATTTAGTCATTCTCGAAAACGTAGGCAATCTCGTCTGCCCTGCCGAATTTGACACCGGAGCAGTCAAAAATGCCATGATATTGTCAGTCCCCGAAGGCGACGACAAACCTATCAAATACCCCCTAATTTTCTCGGTATCCAACGTCGTACTCATCAACAAAGTAGATGTAATGCCGTACTTTAATTTTGATCTAGACAAATGCCGTCAAAATATAGCAAAACGCAACCCAAATGCCCAAGTATTCCCTATATGCGCTAAGAGTGGCGAGGGCATAGAACAGTTTGCAAATTGGCTTTCTACCCAAATAGAAAATTGGAAAAATAGATAAGGAGAAGAAGATTATGCCCGAAATCAGCAAAAAATTCGTTCCAAAGCACTACGGAGATAAAAACCCCAACCCAAAACTTCTAAAACTTGTTAGAAAGATCACCGACCGTATCCCCGCAAAAATAGGCGGAGTCACCACGGAAGATCCCGAATATTGGGGATTTGCCTGCATTTTTGAAGATGAATTAGACAAGACTCAATCAGAATCGGCTCTCGACCTAATGCTCGGCATGAAAGTCCGTAAAAAGTACGATTACAAAGAAATGCAAAAATTAGCAGGAGTTTCCGACGAAAAATCTCAACAAGAATTTGATGCACTTTTAGAAGAACTCGGACGTCTTGGTATGCTCGAATATGACTACGGCGACAAGTACACCAAAGACGGTCCTATCCCCGGTGTATCGAGAGAAAAAGAAGATCGTCTATATTGGATACCTCTTTTTGTCCCCGGTTCTGCCGAATATACCAACATGAATAAAGAACTCATGGACAGACATCCGGAACTTGCCATGTTCTTTGAGCGTATGACCTTCCTTCCCCTAGAAAAAGTCACCCCGATGGTCCCCATGGGCGGTGGCGGAATAGGTATGCACGTAATACCCGTAGAAAAAGCCATTTCAATGGAAAACCAATCTATTGACATCGAACATATTTCTTATTGGCTAAAACGTTACGAAGGCCACATAGGAGCAAGCATGTGTTCATGCCGTTACGGAAGAAAACTCCTAGACGAAGGCTGTGCCGACGACTACAACATGTGGTGCATCGGTGTAGGCGACATGGCGGACTATTGTAGAGAAACAGGCAAAGGTGTAGATATAACCTACGACCAAGCAATGGAAATCTTAAAACGTGCCGAAGACAACGGTTTTGTCCACCAAATCACCAACATAGACGGCGAAGGCAAGATTTTCGCAATATGCAACTGCAACGTCAACATTTGTAATGCTCTCCGTACTTCCCAATTGTTCAACACCCCCAACATGTCCCGTTCGGCATACGTTGCCCACGTGGACGAAAAGAATTGTGTAGCATGCGGAAGATGTGTAGAATATTGCCCCGCAGGAGCCGTAAAACTCGGTCAAAAACTTTGCAAAGCAGACGGAACACGCATCGAGTATCCTCGCCAACCTCTCCCCGACAACAACAGTTGGGGCGAACACATGTGGGACGAAGATTATCGTGACAAAAACCGTATCAACACCCACGAGCAAGGCACCGCCCCTTGTAAAGCATCTTGCCCCGCTCACGTTTCCGTACAAGGCTATCTCAAAAAGGCAGCACAAGGCAAATATAAAGAAGCCCTCCAACTCATCAAACGTGACAATCCCTTCCCTGCGGTATGTGGCAGAATATGCAACCGCCGTTGCGAAGATGCATGTACCAGAGGAGCAGTTGACAGAGCCGTATCTATCGATGCAGTCAAGAAGTTTATAGCAGAACAAGATCTAAAAGCCGAACATCGTTTTGTTCCGGACATTGTCGTCGCATCCAATCTCGGCAGATGGAAAGAAAAAATCGCAATAATAGGCGGTGGTCCTGCCGGACTATCATGTGCATTTTACCTTGCCGAAAAGGGTTATTACCCGACGGTATTTGAAAAGAATGCCGTAGCAGGCGGAATGCTCACTTACGGCATACCGTCGTTCAAACTAGAAAAGGACGTCATCCAAGCCGAAATCGACATTATGAAAGAAATGGGTGTCGAAATCAAACTCAACACCGAAGTAGGCAAAGACATCACGATTGAAGAACTAAGAAAACAAGGCTACAAAGCATTTTACATTGCCATCGGTTGCCAAGGCGGAAAACTCCCCGGAGTCGAAGGACAAGACAGCAAAAACGTCATTACGGCGGTAGATTTCTTGAAGGATGCCAACTGTGGTCAACGTAAGATAGAAGGCAACATCGTAGTAGTAGGCGGAGGCAACGTCGCAATAGATGCCGCCAGAGTTTCTATTCGTAGCGGAGCCAAAAAAGTCACCATGCTTTGCCTCGAACAAGAAAATCAAATGCCTGCAAGCAAGGATGAAGTTTTAGAAGCCAAAGAAGACGGAGTCATCGTCGAAAACGGTTGGGGACCGCTTAGAGTCGTAGCCGAAGACGGTGTCGCCAAATCTATCGAATTCAAAAAATGCGTATCGGTTTACAACGAAGAAGGCAGATTCAGTCCCGTATATGACGAGAATCAAATCCTATCTTTAGAAGCAGACACCGTTATATTCGCAATAGGTCAAAGCGTACAATGGGGTAATCTTCTAGACGGAACGGCAGTAGAACTCGGAAGAGGCAATTATCCCCAAGCCGACAAACTCACCTTCCAAACCAAAGAACCCGATATCTTTGTAGGCGGTGACGTTTTCACAGGTCCGAAATTCGCCATAGATGCAATAGCAGGCGGTCATCGTGCAGCCGAAACCTTGCACCGTTTTGTCCAACACGGACACATGACAATAGGACTCAACCGTAGAGAATATAACAAACTCGATAGGGAAGACATTTCGGTCGGAAGTTACGACAATTCCTCTCGCCAAGAAGCAGGAATCGACACCACACGACTCAAATCTTTCTCGGATCCTCACAAAACCCTTACCGAAGAACAAGTCAAAATCGAAACGGCTCGATGCCTCGGTTGCGGAGCATCCATTGTGGATCCCAACAGATGTATCGGTTGCGGAATTTGTACCACGAAATGCGCCTTTGACGCAATCTCTCTCCACAGAGATCATCCGGAAGCAAGCAAGATGGTCGTAGCCGAAGACAAATTCGGAGTCATTTTGCCTTATGCCGTAAAACGTGGATTCAAAATTCTCGGCAACAAAAACAACGTCGGCAAACAAAGAAAACAAGAAAAAGCAGAATAAAAAAGAAAAAAGCACTGTCAAAAGATAGTGCTTTTTAAGGAGCATCATGCACGAGTTAGGTGTCGTATTTCACGTCATAAAAAGCGTAAATAAAATAGCAGAACAAAACAACGTCAAACACATTTCGGCAGTCACCATAGAACTAGGCGAAGTTTCTGCCGTTATCCCCGAATATTTACAAGACTGTTGGAAATGGGCGGTAGGCAAAGAAACCGTCCTACACGATGCCTCACTCGTGATAGAGCCGATAAAAGCAATCACCTTATGTCGCAATTGCGAAAAGACTTATTATACGGTAGAGCATGGCAAAATATGCCCTTATTGCGGTAGTGAAGAAACCCACCTTCTACGAGGAAACGAATTCATTTTGAAAAATATTGTCGCAAAAGACGACGAAGAATCTTAAATAAAGTAAACCCGATTTTCAAAAGATCTATTTTGTAGAATAGGTCAAAACATTTTATTTTTCCAAAATTTTGATTTATTATAAAAACATAGGGGCATGGATATAAAATAAAGGAGAAAGTTATGAAAAACTACGCTATTGTCAATGCCAATGTTATCACCGGAGAACTCGACAGAGAGATCATTCCGTCCGCTACGATTATAGTAGAAAACGGCAAAATTTCCCAAATCAATCCCGACACCGAAATTCCCAAAAACCTCAAAAAGGTTGACCTAAAAGGTCAGTTTTTGTTACCCGGACTCATAAATTTGCATGTTCATCTCCCGGGATCCGGCATGCCCAAAGACACCAAAAAACAGAATAAAGCAACCGTCAAAAAATTGATGAGTTGTCCCCTTACAAGATACATTGTATATAGACTGTGTGCCTCTTATGCTAAGGTCGATCTTATGAGCGGAGTGACGACGATTAGGACGGTTGGCGGACTCGACAACATCGATTCGACAATAAGAGACGCATCCGAAAAAGGCAAATTAAAAGCCCCTCGCATCGTGTCCTCCAACATGGCAGTATCCGTAAAAGACGGACACATGGCAGGACTTGTCGCCTACGAAGCAAAAGACGAAGAAGACGGAATAAGTCTTGTAAGGAAAATAGCCTCGACGCACCCCGATCTCATCAAGTTGATGATAACGGGTGGCATCTTGGATGCCAAAGTCGAAGGCGAACCCGGAGTCTTACGTATGTCCCCGTCGATAGTCAAAGCCTGCACCGACGAAGCCCACAAACTCGGCTACAAAGTTGCCGCCCACGTAGAGAGTGCAGAAGGCGTAAGAGTAGCCCTAGAAAACGGTGTAGATACCATCGAACACGGTGGTTTTATAGGAGAACACGAAGTAGAACTATTCAAGAAAAACGGTAGCGCCCACGTCTTGACCATCTCCCCCGTCATTCCCCTTACCATGTTTGACCTAAAAAAATCAGGTGGCACGATGCTACATAAGATCAACAGCGAAGTCGTGTTCAAAGGCATGCTACAATGCGCAAAAACCTGTCTTGACGAAGGCATCCCCGTAGGACTCGGCACCGATACCGCTTGCCCCTATGTCACGCACTACGACATGTGGAGAGAACTTGTCTATTTCCACAACTATGTCGGTGTATCCAATTCGTTTGCCATCCACACAGCCACCATGGTCAATGCCCAAATTGCCGGAATAGGCGATATTACCGGCAGTGTAGAAGTCGGCAAATCGGCAGACTTTATGGTAGTAGAAAACAATCCTTTATCGGATCTTAAAGCCTTACGCAACCCCACAATGGTAGTGCTTAGAGGTGGAATAATCAAAAATCCCAAAAACAAAAAATTCGCCTACGTCGAAGAAGAATTGGACAAATATATCTAAACTACCAACAATTAAACATGAATTTAATTTACATATTGACATATTCTATATAATATGCGACAATAAAGAAAACTTTTAGGAGGAAAATTATATGGCAAATGAAGAACACAACAGTTATTTTGACGGCGGACTTTTAGAACAAATCGGTTGGAGACTACTAGGCGGACTCCTTGCAATCATCACGCTAGGTTTAGGCACCCCTTGGGCAGTATGCATGATCGAAAAATGGGAAGCAACCCACACCGTAATCGACGGCAGACGCTTGGCCTTCGACGGCACAGGCACCCAACTTTTCGGCAATTACATCAAATGGGCATTTCTTACCATCATAACAATAGGAATTTATTCCTTCTGGTTCGGCATCAAGATGAAACAATGGGTTGTAAAACACACATATTTCGAATAAAAAGAAAGGTAGCCGAAAGGCTACTTTTTTTGTATAAACAAAAGTATATTTAATACACTTGAAAGTTTCTAATATTTTTGGTAAAATATATTATTAAATTTCGGAGATAGCAAGAGTGGAAAGCCAACTTTATTCTCAAATAGATATTTTCAACATAGTCATCCTTTTTATAATGGGAGCATGTTTGATTAGGTCCGATTTGTACGATCACAAAGCACAAAGGCCCTTTTTCGCATCTATTTGTTTGACGATTTTTTCCAACATTTTCGATATTTTATTCAAACTAAGTCTAGACAGAGTAATAAATTCCCCCGCATGGCTTACTACGATATTCTCCAACGGCCACTTCCTAACGTTCGCAGGCGCTGCATATTGCTGGCTTTTATATACGCTCATATCTTGCAACTCCAAATTCTACAAAAATAAAATTGCCTTAGCACTAAGCATCGTTCCGCTAATTGTTTTGTTGGCGTTAGATATTGCCAATGCGTTCACCGGTTGCCTGTTCTGGTTCGACATAGACACCGGAGAATTTGAGAGAGGCATCTTATTTATTCTCCAACACATTTTTGCTGTAATCTATGTACTTTTTGCATCCGTAGAGTGCATTATATTTGCACGTAGGCAAAAGAATTTTGCAAGAAAAAAGATTGTATATAAATTGTCGCTTTTCTTCCTTCCGTTCGTTGCATGCGTAATCTTACAAACTATTTTCCAACATCTCCCCATTATGATATGCGCCCCGACAATATCGTTCGTGCTTATCTACGTGAGTTCGTTACGCACCCAAATAGCCCTTGATCCCCTTACCAATATAGGCAACAAACGTCAACTTCTTATGGACCTAAACGATTGCATAAAGAAAGTCCCCGACGACAAAAAACTATACTTCTTTTTTATGGACATCGATGCTTTCAAAAACACCAACGACGTTTACGGCCATTACGAAGCCGACAGAGCGCTCAAAGCGGTAGCCTCGGGACTCAATGAGTTTTGTTTAGATTCAGTGGGAGCGTGCGCAAGATTCGGCGGAGACGAATTCGCAGTCATCGAGATGCTTGACGAATCAAGAGCGGTAGAAAGTGTTTGCGACGATATTAGATCCTATGTTGACGAACAATGCAAAAAGGACAGAATTTCCTGCCCCGTTCATCTCAGTATCGGTTATGCCGAGTACGACAAAGATTCGGACACCGTAGAGAGCCTTATATCGAGAGCAGACCAACACATGTACGTCCAAAAAACACTCGGAAAACAAAACATTTACAAATCATAAAAGGAGACATATATGAAAGTTATACTTCTTCAAGACGTAAAACCTCATGGAAAAAAGGGTGATCTTATCGAAACGAGCGACGGTTATGCCAAGAATTTTCTCATCCCCAAAAAGATGGCAATAGAAGCGACCTCCACTCGTATCAACGAATATAAACAAAACGAAGCCAAAAAGGAGCGTATTAGACAAGAAGAACTCCAAAAAGCCAATCAATTGTTCGAATCGCTAAAAGGTGTCACCTTGACCGTTCCCACCAAAGTAGGCGCAGGCGACAGACTTTTCGGCAGTGTGACTCAACAAAATATCGCAGATGCGTTCAAAACACTCGGTTTTGACATCCCCAAAAAGAACATTACACTCAAAGATCCTATCAAAAAACTCGGTTCATACAAGGTAAATGTTTGGGTGTATGCCAACATGACGACAGACGTGACAATCAATGTAGTAAAAGAGGCATAATATGAGATACAATTTTATACCAAAAGGTGTTTGTGCAAGAGAAATAAGTTTTGACCTAGAAGACGGCATCGTCCGCAACATACAATTTGTAGGCGGTTGCAACGGCAATCTCAAAGCCCTATCCAAAGTTTTGGAAGGCTGGAAAGTAGAAGACGTCGTCGAAAGACTACAAGGCAACACGTGTGGCATGAAGAACACTTCTTGCGCCGACCAACTAACCAAAGCACTAATATCCGCTTCCGAAAATAAGTAATCAATGAAAAGTTTGTCAAATAAAGATAAAAAACTCTTTATATTTTTAGGACTTTCGGTTCTTGTCATAATTCTTGGCATAATGTTTTTACTCAACGCCATGCAAGACCTCGAAGATCCTAATAATATCGCATTTTTCCATGCGTTTTGTTCGCTTCCCATCCTTGCAAAATATATTATAGTCATACTCATTATGGCTGTCGGAATAATGACTTTTTCCAACATTTCCGCAAGGTACGAAAATCGAGGTTTACGCAACGGTCTGACAATAGGAATTACAACTTTTTCCTTCGTCTTGACACTTCCGCTCGTGTACGTGTTTATAGCCATAATGCCCTTGTTTGCGACGGCAAAAACATACGGCATTCCTACGGTCGACAATCTCGGCGCCGTTGACAAAATCATGCGCACCGACAACATTTTGCGAGGTTTTATCGACTGGTTCGGCGACGGAGCCTTCTTGTGGGTAGTGTTCGTCTTTATGCTCCTTTTGTCGATAGTTTTTCTTCTCGAACCGCTTGTTGCGGGAATTTGTGTGACCAAAGGAAAAGTCCTAAATATTGTAGGCAAAAACAAGGACGGCAAAACAAGACTCTTTGTAATCGACGATTTGCCTGTTTTGAAGGAATCTAAAGACCAAGAAAACGATTAGTAAAACAATAGAAAATTTGTCAAAAAGTTCGCAATTTGCGGACTTTTTTCATATTTTTTAACAAATTTCTATGCTATTCCCTCTGCCCTGCATTTTAGTTGACAGAATCGCTAAAAAACAATATAATACAAGACGAAAATAGAGTGAAGAGTCTTTTGAAAATACTCCAAGTTCCACCACGAAAACTCTTTTTTCGGTGATAATATGACACAAAAAAAGAAAAATATAATAGTTTTATCTATATCTTTGACGTTAATCGTACTTCTTTTGGTAGGTATATTTTTGCTTCCCGACTCCGAAAAGCACGAATCTATCAACGAAACGATGCAAGACGCCGTCCTTCACGAAACCAACAAAATCGACTTTTTCGGTCTTTCCGTCAACCCCGGACTTATCTCGGCATTTTTGGTGACTGCGATAATACTCGTGTTTGCCGTAATTGTTAGAATTTTCGTAATTCCTAAATTTACTTTGATTCCTAGCAAATTCCAAATAGTTTTGGAAGAAGCCGTCGGCTTTTTCGACAACCTTGCCAAGACCAACAGCCCCCACAAAAACGGCTTTTTAGGAGCCTACGTCTTTACTGCGGGTGTCTATATATTTATGAGTACCTTGTTCGAACTCTTAGGCATCCAAGTCATGACGACGAGCGGTACCCCCATCTCCCTCCCTGCCCCCTTATCCGACATCAACGGCGCCATAACAATGGGTGTTGTATCCTATCTTGTAATACTTGTAGGCGGACTTGTAGTCAACGGACTAAAAGGCGGATTCAAAGCCCTCAAAGACTTTTCACTACCCATCTCGATGAGTTTCCGTTTGTTCGGAGCCCTTCTTTCGGGCGCCCTTGTTACGGAACTCGTCTATTACTATACGGCATTGTCGATAGTTTTGCCGGTAGTAGTCGGAGTAATGTTTACTTTGCTCCACGCCCTTATCCAAACCTATGTTCTCACCATGCTTACGGCACTATTCTTCGGTGAATCTACCGAAAAACAAATAAAACCTGTAAAACAAATAAAATTAAAAAACAAAAAAAGAGGTATATAAAATGACAAAAACTGCTAAACTTTTAGGCATAACAATGTTGATTCTCTGTGCGTTTTGTATTATGACGATGCTAGTTTCGTCTTTTACCCCCGTAGCACTTGCAGAGGAAAGCGGCTCGACCTCGACAGTGGAAAACAATAATACCGAGTCTAGCGAAAAAACGGCAAAAGCAATAGCCGCAGCCGTTGTTGTCGGTATCGTTGCGACAGGCGGTGCCATCGCAATGGGACATGCCATCGCCAAATCTAACGAATCTACCGCACGCCAACCGGAAGCAGGCGGACAAATTCGTACCGGTCTTATGCTCGGTCTTGTCTTTATCGAAACCGCCATCATTTATGCATTGATCGTTGCAATTCTCATCATATTCGTACTCTAAAATCAAGGTGAAAAATGAACACAATACTTGCAAACATCCCCCTAAACGTTGACTGGAAACAAATTCTTCTCCACGTTCTCAACTTGGTGATCTTGTTTGTCATACTCTATTTTCTCCTATATTCGCCCGTCAAAAAGTTCATGGAAAAACGCAAAAAGCACTATGAAGACATGGAAAACGATGCCAATGCCAAGATCAAAGAAGGCGAAAACTTAAAGACGGAATATGAAAATCTTTTGCAAACCGAGCAGGAAAAACAAGAAGAAATCATAAATTCGGCAAAGAAAACAGCCGAAACCGAAAAGGCTAAGATTATAGCAGATGCCAAGGAAAAGGCATCCGCCATCATCGAAAAAGCAGGCATCAAAGCAAATGAAATCAAGGCAAGCACCGAAGAAAAGGTCAACCAAGAGTTCACCGATTTGATTATAGAGAAAGCAAGCAAAGAGTTTTCCGATGTGGACGCCAACTACCAAGCATTTTTGAAATCGGCATCGGAGGTCGATGATGCAAAATAAGTTGGTCGCAAAACTTTTTTCGGGAAAAGAACCGAGCGAGAAAAGGAAAGCCGAATTTATAGATTTTCTAAAAACTAAAATCGGCAAAGACTTTTCTTTGGAGTGGGTAAAAACCGACAAATACGGTTCCGGATTTAGACTCGAAGCCGACGACATCATCTACGACTGGTCGGTAGAAGGCAAACTCAATCAGTTGAGATCCACCCTAAAAAGTATAGACATCGAATCTCCCGACTACACCACCCTTGTAAAAAAAGCCGTAGAAGACTGGCACCCGATAGCAAGGTCCGAGAAGTGTGGCAAAGTCTTATCACTTGCCGACGGAGTGGCAAGGGTATCCGGACTTTACGGAGTTTCTTACGGCGAAATTCTCCAATTTGACGGCGGAGAAAAGGGACTAGTCCAAGACATAGACGGTGACAAAATAAGTTGTATTTTATTCGAAGACGACAATATAACCTCCGGCACTCGTGTCTACAAGACAGGAAGATCCGCAGCCGTCAAAGTGTCCGACGAAATTATCGGAAGAGTCGTCGATTCGTTAGGCAATCCCGTCGACGGCAAAGGCGACTACAACGGCGAAAAATTCATGCCGATAGAGTCCCCTGCCCCCAGAATTATAGACCGTTCTCCCGTAGATAGTCCGCTAAAAACGGGAATTTTAACAATAGACTCAATGTTCCCTATCGGAAAAGGTCAAAGAGAACTTATAATAGGTGACAGACAAACAGGCAAAACATCCATAGCCACCGACACAATTATCAACCAAAAAGGCAAAGACGTTTTGTGCGTGTATGTAGCCATAGGACAAAAAGCCAGCACCGTAAAAAGAGTGGTGTCCGTCCTAGAAGAAAAGGGCGCCATGGCATATACGACCGTAGTTTTCTCGTCGGCATCCGATTCTGCCCCTTTACAATATCTCGCACCCTATTCGGGGACGGCGATAGCCGAATATTTTATGAACAAAGGCAGGGACGTTCTTATAGTCTATGACGATCTCTCAAAACATGCCGTAGCATACAGAACAATAAGCCTTCTTTTAGGAAGAAGTCCGGGACGTGAAGCCTACCCCGGCGACATATTTTACTTGCATTCAAGACTACTCGAAAGATCGGCCCACTTATCAGCGGAAAAAGGTGGCGGAAGTATAACCGCACTCCCTATTGTCGAAACCCAAGCAGGCGACGTTTCGGCCTATATTCCTACCAACATAATATCTATTACCGACGGACAAATCTTTTTAGAAAGTTCGCTTTTCTATTCGGGACAACGCCCCGCAATCAACGTGGGACTGTCGGTATCAAGAGTAGGCGGAAGCGCACAAACAAAAGGCATGAAAAAGGCAGTCGGCACTCTTCGACTAGAACTTGCCCAATACAGAGAAATGAAGACTTTTACGCAGTTTTCAAGTGACCTTGACGACTCCATAAAAGAGCAACTTATTTTTGGAAAAGCCCTTGCCGACATACTTGTCCAACCGGTTGACAGTCCTTACGAAGAATGGCAAGAAATAATCATACTTTTGGTGTCCCTCAACAAAACGACCATGGGCATGTCATCTGCCGAAATACGCCCGTTTTTCATAGAATTTTGCGACAAATTCAATAAGTCCCACCCCCAAATTGTCGAAAGACTAAATATGGGAGAACTAGCGGAAGACGATGCCAAAACAGTGAAAGACGAAGCCACGAGTTTTTTGAGAGAATATAAGAAGTAAAATGTCCGGACTCAACGAAGTAAAAAATAGAATAAAAGGTGTCCACGATACCCAGAAGATCACCAATGCGCTTTATTTGGTAGCATCTGCCAAACTTCGCAAAGCAAAAGGCGATTGGGAACGCACCAAACCCTATTTTTTAGCAATTAAGCACGAGATAAAAGCCGTTTTTAGGACGATAAAAAGCCTAGACAGCATATATTTTTACCCCGAAAACGACCACATGCCCGACTCCGAGTGCGGATATTTGGTAATAACCGCCGACAAAGGCATGGCAGGCGCATACAACAACAACGTCATCAAGAGTGTAGAAAAAGAACTCAGCCAACACAAAAAATCTACCCTCTACGTAATAGGAGATTTAGGTCGAGAATATTTTTCGTCACATGGCTACAACGTCGATAAAGACTTCAAATTCAATGCCTATCGTCCCACATTGTCTATTGCCCGAAAAATTGCCGAAATCGTCCTAGAAAAGTACAAAAACGGAGTTTTTCGCAAGTTATTTGTCGTATATACCGACTCCAAAGGTCAAACGTCCTCGGTAAATACGGTAAGAGTGCTCCCCTTCCATGGTAGCGAATTTTTCGAAAGCGACGAAAAAATCACGACAGAATACGAGTTCGAGCCGTCCCCCGAAAGAGTGCTTGAAAACATCATCCCGAGTTATGTCACGGGCTTTATTTATTCGGCATTTGTGGACAGTTTTTGTGCAGAACAAACCTTCCGTCTCAACGCCATGAAATCGGCAGACGACAGTGCCAAAAAGATGCTCGAAGAACTCAACAAAGAATATAATTACGCAAGACAAAGCGCTATTACGACATCAATAATAGAAGTGTCATCCGGTGCTAAATACAGCAAAAACCACAGAGGTTGAACATGATCGGAAAAATTATAAAAATTTCAGGTTCGGTCGTTGACGTTTTATTCCAAGACGGCATACTCCCGAAAATCAACGATGCGTTGAAAGTTTTAGACAAAAAGAATAGGTACATGGAAGTATCTTCCCACATATCAGAAAACGTCGTTCGTGCGATTATGCTAAGCGAAAGCGAAGGACTTTTCGTAGGCGAAGAAGTGGAAACGTTGGGAGATGGCATAACCGTCCCCGTAGGCGACATTGTACTCGGCAGAATGTTCAACGTGTTCGGTGAGGCAATCGACGGAAAGAAGCCCATCCCCGACACAGTGGAAAGACGTCCTATCCACAGAAAAGCCCCCTCATTTTACGAGCAGTCCCCGTCCTCCGACATTTTGGAAACGGGCATCAAAGTAATCGATCTCTTGGAGCCGTATGCGAAAGGCGGTAAAATCGGTCTTTTCGGTGGAGCCGGTGTCGGCAAAACCGTCCTTATACAAGAACTTATTCACAACGTAGCGGTAAAACATGGCGGTTATTCGGTATTTGCAGGTGTAGGCGAACGTTCTAGAGAAGGCAACGAACTCTACGGCGAGATGACCGAAAGCGGTGTTTTTGACAAAACCGCCCTAGTTTTCGGACAAATGAACGAAGCCCCCGGAGTAAGAATGAGAGTGGCTTTTTCGGGACTCACGATGGCAGAATATTTTAGAGACGACGAGCATAAAGACGTTTTATTTTTCGTTGACAACATCTTCCGTTTTGTCCAAGCAGGTTCCGAAGTATCATCACTTCTTGGAAGAATGCCGTCGGCAGTTGGCTACCAACCGACTCTTGCCGAAGAAATGGGAAAACTCGAAGAGCGTATAACTTCTACAAAAAACGGCTCCATAACATCCGTCCAAGCCGTCTATGTACCGGCAGACGACCTAACCGATCCTGCCCCCGCCACGACCTTTTCGCACCTTGACGCAACCACAGTTTTGTCAAGAAAAATAGCCGAGCAAGGCATCTATCCCGCCGTCGATCCTTTGGAATCGTCGTCAAGAATATTAGAAAAATCTGTTGTAGGCGAAAGACACTACGAAGTTGCGAGTGCCGTCAAAGAGATTTTGGAAAAATACAAAGAACTCCAAGACATAATAGCAATTTTAGGCATGGAAGAATTGTCCGACGAAGACAAAACCATAGTATATAGAGCAAGAAAAATTCAAAAATTCTTATCCCAACCCACCTTTGTAGCCGAAAGATTTACAGGACTACAAGGAGTCTATGTGCCGCTAGAAGACACCGTCAAAGGCTTCGAAATGATAGTAAAAGGTCAAGTTGACGATATTCCCGAATCGGCATTTTACAATGTCGGCACGATAGAAGACGTTTTCAAAAAGGCAGAAACATTGAAGTAAAATGAAGACTTTTCCCCTTACTTTACTTGCATCCGACAAAGTTTTCTACCAAGGCGACTGCACCTCCCTAATTATTCCGGTAGAAGACGGACAATACGGAATTTTGGCAAATCACTCCAACACCGTAGTCGCAGTTTTCCCCGGTATTGCCGAAATCGACACAGGGGAAGCCAAAATATCTGCTGTAGTCTCTTACGGTATGGTAAAAATAGAAAAGGGCAAAGTGCTGTTTTTGACCGAATCTTGCGAAAATGCCGAAGATATTGACGAGATTTTGGCAAAAAAAGAACTCGAAGAAAGTCTTTCCTTGAAGGCTCGCCAAAAGGATCGCATCAATATCCAAAATGCCGAAATCAAAATAGCCAAAGCACTCGAACGTATAAAATCGGGTAAAAAATTCTAAAATTTAGATTATAAAACACAAAATCTCCACTATTATATTGATATTATTATTTCGTTTTGCTAAAATAAATGAGTGAAATACTTATTTTTTGATTTAGAATGTGCCAACTGCTTTGGCGGTACGGGCAAAATATATAGTGTTGGTTACGTGTTTACCGATGAAAATCTGGTAGAACTTTCCGCACCCGTAGATTTAGTCATCAACCCTAGAGACAAATTCGATTGGTACGTAAAAGAGAAAATGCTCGCATACGACATAAATTACGTATTTTCTCAAAAAGATTTCCGAGAATCATATCCCACCATAAAAAACCTTTTTCGTGATGTCGTAGCCGTAGGATTTGACGTCGAAAGAGACGTCGCTTACCTAATACACGACTGCCTCCGTTATTCCCTAAAACCTCTCACTTTCGATTACATTGACATCAAAGAAATTATCAAAGGCATAACAGGCGAAGAAGCGAGAAAACTCTCCACCGAATATGAAAAATGGTGCGAAAAGCCCTCCTCCGACGACCACAAAAGCAGTTCGGATGCCTTCCACACTTTGGAAATTTTACGAGCAATATCCCAAAAAACAGGCAAAACCGTATCGGATCTCGTTGAACAGTTCCCGTCCGCAACGGGCAAAGCCAAAGGGCATAAATACGGTTTTTTCGGTACGAAAATTAAAAACGTAATCAAAATTTTAGAAGAAAAAAGAAAGAGAAAAGCCGAACAAGATAAAAACGGCATCTAAAACTTCAAAATTCTAATATGATTTATAAAAATCAATATAATTCCCCCTTAGGAAAAATCATTTTACATAGCGACGGCGAGAGCCTTCTCGGTGTTTGGTTTGAAAATCAAAAATATTTTCCTTCTAATAGTACCCCCACAATAGACAAAGATCTTCCGATATTTGACGATGCGAAAAAATGGTTTGACACGTATTTTTCTAGGGAAATCCCGACTTTTACCCCAAAACTCAACATGGAAAACTTGTCCCCTTTTAGAAAACAAGTGCTAGAAATTTTACAAAATATCCCCTACGGCACGACCACGACGTATGGAGAAATCGCAAAGAAAATATGCGTCACCCAAATGTCCCCGCAAGCAGTAGGAGGTGCCGTCTCTCACAACCCCTTCGCCATAATAATTCCTTGCCATAGAGTGGTAGGAGCAGATGGCAGTTTGACGGGCTATGCAGGCGGAATTGACCGCAAAATCCAACTTTTAGACCTTGAAAAAGGCAATTAAAAACCACAGGAAAAACACAGTTAAAATCAAAAAAACAAATAAAAAAGTGCATGATAATTCATACACTTTTTTATAAAAACCTATCTTGGAGGGTAGGAGTTATTTTCTAACGGATATTTTGAGTTCGTCGTTTTCCGCATCCACCACAATGGTGTCCCCTTCGTCAAGATCCCCTTTCAAAATGGTCCTTGCAACTGCCGTCTCAACATGACTTTCAATGTATCTTTTAAGCGGTCTTGCCCCGAAAGTCACATCGTATCCGCCGTCGATTATGAGATCTTTTGCGCTGTCGGTCACTTCCAAATTGATTTGTTGGTTATTAAGCCTTGTTTCCAATTTTTTAAGTAGAAGATCGACAATAGATTTGACGTTATCTTTGCTTAAAGGCGAGAAAGTCACAATATCGTCAAGACGGTTAAGGAATTCCGGTCTAAACGTCCGTTTCAACAGTTTTTCAACTTCGTCTTTTGCCTCGTCGTCTATCAAACCTTTTTCGTTTACCGAATCGAGAATAATGTTGCTCCCAAGGTTAGAAGTCATAATAATTATGGTGTTTTTGAAGTTTACCGTTCTCCCTTGACTATCGGTTATTCTGCCGTCGTCAAGCACTTGCAAAAGGACGTTGAACACATCGGGGTGAGCCTTTTCGATTTCGTCAAAAAGCACTACCGAATAAGGTTTTCTTCTAACGGCCTCCGTAAGTTGACCGCCCTCATCGTAGCCGACATATCCGGGAGGCGCCCCGATAAGACGAGATACACTGAACTTTTCCATGTACTCCGTCATATCAATTCTCACGATATTTTTCTCATCGTCGAAGAGATATTCGGCGAGTGTTTTCGCAAGTTCGGTTTTGCCTACGCCTGTCGGTCCCAAGAACATAAAACTTCCTATCGGTCTGTTTTCGTCCGAAATACCTGCACGAGAACGGAGTATTGCCTCCGCAACCTTGCCGACAGCCTCATCTTGACCGACAACTCTCTTATGCAAAACATCACCGAGATTAAGTAGTTTCGCCTTTTCGCTTTCCATAAGTTTTGTGACGGGGATCCCTGTCCATTTTGCCACAATACCGGCTATCTCGTCGGGGGTAACTTCGTCACGCAAAAGAGTCTTGTTTTCCTTGGTTTTTTCGGCATTTTCAAGATTCTTTTTAAGTTCCGGAAGTTTGCCGTACATGAGTTCTGCGACTTTGCCAAAATCGGCTACACGTTTTGCATTCTCGATCTCGGCATTGACTCGCTCGATTTCGCTCTTTATAGTCTTGACGTCGTTGATGCCTTCTTTTTCTTTTTGCCACTCGGCTTTCATCGTGTTGAACTTTTCGCTAAGTTCCGCAACTTCTCTTTTGACACTCTCAAGCCTATCGATAGACAGTTTGTCGGTCTCCTTCGAAAGAGCGACTTCTTCGATTTGAAGTTGCATAATCTTTCTCGAAATTATATCCATTTCGGTCGGCATACTGTCAATTTCCGTCCTAATCATAGCGCACGCCTCATCTACAAGGTCAATGGCTTTGTCGGGTAGGAATCTGTCTGTAATGTATCTATTAGAAAGTGTCGCCGCCGCAACTATTGCTTGGTCATGTATACGAACACCGTGGAAGATCTCATATCTCTCTTTAAGACCTCTTAAAATTGCAATAGTGTCCTCGACAGTCGGCTCGTTGACCATGACCGGCTGGAATCTTCTTTCAAGAGCAGGATCTTTTTCGATATATTTTCTGTACTCGTCAAGAGTGGTTGCACCGATACAGTGGAGTTCACCCCTTGCGAGCATCGGTTTTAGAAGGTTGCCCGCATCCATACTTCCTTCGGTCTTTCCCGCACCCACGATAGTGTGGAGTTCATCAATGAAAAGTAGCATTTGACCGTCTTTTTTCTTGATTTCGCCAAGAACGGCTTTCAGTCTTTCCTCGAACTCCCCTCTATATTTCGCTCCTGCGATCAAAGCACCCATATCTAGCGCAAAAATACCTTTGTCTTTTAGACCTTCGGGGACGTCGCCTCTTGCAATACGTTGAGCAAGACCTTCGGCAATAGCCGTCTTACCAACCCCCGGTTCCCCAATAAGAACAGGGTTATTTTTAGTCTTACGAGAAAGTATCCTTATTACGTTTCTTATTTCGTCATCACGCCCGATTACGGGATCCGCCTTGTTTTGTTTGGCTTTCACCACCAAATCATAACCGTATTTATTCAAAACATCGTAAGTTCCTTCGGGGTTGTCCGAATTGGTAGGCGAAGTCTTGACCTCTTTTAGTGCATTTTGGAAGTTCCTTAAAGTAAGTCCCACATCCGAAAAGGCTTTTTTCAATTCTCCCGACGCATTTTCGAGTATGGAAGAAAACAAATGCTCGACCGAAACATAAGAGTCGCCTTCCTTTTCTGCAAGTTTCTCGGCTTTGGAAATAATAATAGTAGAAGAATTGTCTATATATACGCTAGGTTCTCCGCTGGTTTTAACTTGCGGTAGTCTTTTTAGAATATTCTCGACTCTTGATTTTAGTTGTTGAGTATTTATATTTAGTTTGTTAAGAAGCGATACGACCAACCCTTCCCCGTCGTCAAGGAGAGCAAAAGTCAAATGCTCGGGTTTTATCTCTTGATGCCCCATATTGAGAGCAAGAGTTTGAGCCCCGTTCAATGCTTCAATGGTTTTCTTTGTATATTTATCGGTATTCATAATCTCATCTCCTTAAATATGTATTTGGCACTCGTGCTATTTATTTGTTAGCACTCCAACCTTTCGACTGCTAAAATTATAACACGTATAAAAAACTTGTCAACCGTTATTCGGTTTATTTTATAAAATATCTAAAATAATTTTTTAAGTTCAACTTTTTAACAAAACGAAAATCGCTAATTTCTACAAAAATAGTAGCCACTGCAACCAAAACGGCATGAATTTATATTTGGAAATAAAAAAGGCATATAGAATTACCTATATGCCTTTTTCTTTATTTTTTTTGATTTTTTAGTACATATCGGGAGCCGCCGGTGCTTGAGGAGTAGGAGGTTCGGGAATGTCTGTGACAAGCGCTTCGGTTGTAAGTAGTACGCTTGCTACGGATGCAGCGTTTTGTAGAGCGGTACGGGTTACCTTTGTAGGATCGATAATACCCGATTTAGCCATGTCGCAGTAAGTATCTTTCAATGCGTCATAACCGAAGTTTGCTTCGTTTTTGGTGACTACCGTATTTACTACGACACCACCGTCAACACCGCAGTTTTGTGCAATTTGTCTGATAGGTGCTTCGAGAGACTTAACCACGATTTTGGCACCCGTCAATTCGTCGCCCGACAAATCTTTGATTTTGTCGTTGACTTTGTTGATGACAGAAAGAAGAGCAATTCCGCCTCCCGGGACAATACCTTCTTCGACAGCCGCTCTTGTAGCGGACAAAGCATCTTCAATACGAAGTTTTGTTTCCTTCATTTCGATTTCGGTAGCGGCACCCACGTTGATTACAGCCACACCGCCTGCGAGTTTTGCAAGACGTTCTTGTAGTTTTTCACGATCGTAATCACTGGTTGTCTCTTTGATTTGCATCTTGATAGAATTGACTCTTGCCTTGATTTCGTCTTGATCTCCGGCGCCACCTACGATTACGGTGTGATCTTTATCGACTTTGACAAGTTTTGCTCTACCGAGTTCTCTCAAAGTTGCATCTTTAAGTTCCATGCCGAGTTCTTCGGAAACGACTTGACCACCTGTAAGAATTGCAATGTCTTGGAGCATTGCTTTACGTTTGTCGCCATATCCCGGAGCCTTGACCGCCACGCAGTTCAAAACACCTTTCAACTTGTTGACGACAAGAGAAGCAAGAGCATCGCCTTCGACGTCCTCTGCGATTATCAAAAGACGTTGACCGGTCTTTGCGAGTTGTTCAAGAATAGGCAAAATCTCTTGGAGATTTGCGATCTTTTTGTCGGTAATAAGCACATAAGGAGAATCGAGTTCGGCTTCCATTTTGTCGGTATTGGTTACGAGATAAGCAGAAACATAACCTCTGTCGAATTGCATACCTTCGACCACCGACAATTCGGTTTTCATGGTTTTTCCTTCATCTACGGTAATAACACCGTCTTTGCCGACCTTTTCCATAGCCTCCGAAATAAGTTGACCGATTTTTTCATCGCCTGCCGAAATGGATGCGACATTGGCAATATCTTGCTTGTCGTTTACGGGCTTCGAAATAGCCGACAACTCTTCCACAACATAATCTGTGGCTTTGGAAATACCTCTTTTAATCATCATGGGATTTGCACCCGCTGCGACGTTTTTGAGTCCTTCTTTGATCATTGCTTGGGCAAGAACGGCAGCAGTAGTAGTTCCGTCACCTGCGACATCGTTAGTCTTGACGGAAACTTCTTTTATAAGTTGTGCGCCCATATTTTGGAAAGGATCTTTAAGTTCGATTTCTTTTGCGATAGTGACACCGTCGTTAGTGATGAGCGGAGCACCGTATTTTTTGTCTAATACGACATTTCTTCCTTTCGGACCGAGTGTAAGTTTAACGGTGTTTGCAAGAGCATCGACACCGGCTTCCAAAGCCTTTCTGGCTTCTTCGTTATAAAGTATTTGTTTTGCCATAATATAACCTCCTATTTTTCAATGACGGCAAGAATATCGGATTGTCTTACGATGACATATTTCTCTCCGTCAACCTTGACTTCGGCACCTGCGTATTTGCCGTAAACGACCGTATCACCTACGTTGACAGCCATCACGACTTGATTGCCGTCCACAAGTCCGCCGGGACCTACTGCGACGACTTCGGCAGTTTGCTCTTTCTCTTTTGAAGAACCGGCAAGATAAAGACCAGAAGCAGTCTTTTCACATGCTTCGACGTCCTTCAAAACGACTTTGTCAAACAATGGTTTTATTTTCATATAAATTACCTCCTAGGTGTTTAGCACTCTAACCGTTAGACTGCTAACTTTGAACTCATTATAACACCCTAAAACCCCTATTGCAAGTATTTATGAAATAAAAAATAAAAAAATTTTTGCGACCAAATTTTCCCCGAATTTTATTAGGAAAAAGTCGCACATATCGAATAATCAAATAGATATATTTAATACATAATATATCACAATAATAAAAAAAGCACGAAACAATTTCGTGCTTTACTTTTACAAAAATAGGCCGTTATTCCTCGTATTTTTCCACAAGTATCCCCGCTTCGTCGAACATCTGTATAGAGAACTCGTCCGGATAACCTTCCTTGAAAACAATACGTTTTATTCCGCTGTTTATAATCATTTTTGCGCAAATCGAACAAGGTTGATGCGTGCAGTATAGAGTAGCGCCGTCAATAGAAATCCCCGTCTTTGCCGCTTGAATGATAGCATTTTGTTCGGCATGGATAGCAAAACAAATCTCATGTCTGGTCCCCGATTGGATACCGAGTTTTTCCCTTATGCACTCGCCTTTTTCTTTACAAGACTTGATGCCTGCTCCCGCACCGTTGTAGCCGGTAGTCAAAATTCTTTTGTCTTTTACGATGACTGCGCCGACTTGTCTGTTTTGCTTGTAGCAAGAGGACCAACTGCCCACCATGAAGGCCATGTCCATGAATCTTTTGTCCCATTTGTTGAATTTGTTTTCCATGTGAACTCCGTATAATAAAAAGCAATGTAGATATAATATCACAATCGATATTTTTTGTAAAGAGTAGCCGATATTTTTTGAAATAAACCGAGAATTTACTTTGACCAAAAATCTAAAATATACAAAATCACCCCCGAAATCGTTGCCATAGATACCGAAAACACACATTTTATAAAATATTGATTTTACGCAATCGACTTTAAGATATTTTCAAATTGTAGATTTTTCCGTATTGACACTTATAATTGTTTATAGTATTATATACTATATGAAAAATATTATATCGCACACGTCGAGCATACGCATAAAGAATATTTTTGTTTTAATCTTGGCACTTTCTTTTGCCATGTCTATTTTATTTTTCGGACTTTCCGGAGGAGCGCTTGCAGAAACTTCCCAAAACAGTGTTGTTGACGGCACCCTTCTAGAAAGCGGACAAGGTTTGATCCTTGGCGAAAATTACATTAGATCCACAGCCAACAGCGGTGTTGACGTCGTATATTCGTCGGACAGCGTTGACAGTACCAATAGATTCGGTGACGACATCTATTTCGATCCGGTCAGTGTATCGTCCTTCTCATCGACATCCTCCGACGGCACGCCCAATACGGTAGGACTGGAAAAAGACGGATTTTATCTCAACTACTACACAGGATCTACCGATGACACTCAATGGGCATCCGCTCCCAATTTCAGTTTCAAATCAAAAATAAAACTGTCGGACAACACTTTGTCTTCGGCACTGTCCCAGTCAAGAGGCACCGTCCTACTCACGATCACGTTTGACTATCAAGTTTACAATGCCTCGTCCCCCGTCGGACAAGAAAACGTAATAGACTACCAAGACTATTTTGATTTTTCGGCATTGTGGTCACCTGACGGATCGGTAGACAACGTTGTTTCCCACCAAGAGAGCAAAATATCGATAGATTCGGACAAAAAGACCTATTCGGTGACGCTTACCCTCAACAAAACCAACTTTGACTATTCCAAAGCCTATCTCGATTTGACCTTCACAGGCTTCAAAACCGACGGCGCCGACATGGTTACGGTAGGCACCGATTCACGTCCCTCGACAGGTATATTCGTAAGATTTTCCAACGTTGTGGTGACCGGAGGCACGAGAGCCGAAGGCTACACATTGTCATTTTCATCGGAGTCCGCCAAAGTCGAAGAAACCCGTTCGGTCCTAGTTAGATCCGACCAAGGCGTAATCTATTCCGACTCGTCCAAAGAATCGATCTATTTCGAAAACCAACCCGCCGATTTTCAAGTATCGACCTCCCCTCTATACGTCAAATACGGTGACAAACTCTACCTATATTCCGACGTAGCCATCACCGAGGACGGAGTGTCCAAAAGGATGGATATACCGGAAGACTATTCGTCGTCCGTCAACAGCACCGACAAACCTATCACATGGGTACTCCCCGACGGCGAAACCAAGAATTATGACTGGCTAACCACCCTTCTCAATGACGAAAACCCCACCGGCACCCCGATGCAAAGAGCAGGAAGAACAGCCGTTTACAACGTAAAATACAGTGACCAAGAAGAAAAATCACTCACTCTGGTTCCAAGGATCATCTATTCTTACGAGCATACGTCGGGAGGCGATATTTACAACTACGTTACGGGCAAAGAAATGACCGTCTATTTTGACAACACTCGCCCCGTAGCCCCTTCCGTATCGCTAGATTCCCCCCTTGCCAAATACGGTTATGACGAGTCCCTTTACGGAGTCATCTCGGAGCAAAACGTTGCCAAGAGATACACCTCGTCACTACAACTTCAATTTTCTCTAACCAATCTTTCGGATATCTTTACGACCGAAGGCACATCGAGAGCCCCCGAAGCCGTCTATTACACGATAGACGAAGACGAAAGCCCCACCGATGCCTCATCCAATCGCAAAAAAGCCGACTTTTCGGGTAGCACCGCCACCATAACATTTGAAAAGGCAGGTTTCTATACGGTTAGACTTGCGACCATCGACGCAGCAGGCAACTACTCCGACGTCGTCACGTACAGAATAGTAGTTGACAACACCGACTACCTAGTGACTACCTCGTTTTACGGTGGTCTTTCGACAACGGCGATGGCAAGCCCCCTCAATTCGTCCACGATCAAAAAAATCGCAAGCGTAACAATGTCGTCGTCCTCCAATAGCCCCGACACGCTAGTAAGCAAAACATCCGGCATGTACAAGAGAGGCACGACCATAAAAATAAGAGTCGAAATGACCGAAACCCAATACAAGAATTACCAACTTGTATCTATATTCAACGGAGCGACAGGCGACTCAACCCTTCGATTTGACGACGTTTGCACCACCCCCGTTTTCGATTCGGCGACAAAACGCTACGTTTACGAAATATCCGTCCCCGTCGATATGTATGTAGAACCCGATCTCAACGACGACGGCAACATTAGAGCCTTCACCTTGTCAATAGGCGACAAAACCTACGAAATGTATGACGGCCAAGTGACTTTGGACGGACTTTCGGCAGGCACTTTTTCATATAGCACCTCGATTTTGAAAATAGGCACTACCGAATATTACGTCATCACCGACGGACTCGAAAAGGGCATCTATTCGATGACCGCATCTGACGACGGCACGACGGTAATAGACGGCACGAAATATGCGATTACGCCCATCCCCGACAGTGTTTTGGAAATCAAAGGCAGAACAATAGACCTATTGTCGTCAAGCAACGTGACTGCAAGGAACTTCTATTTTGTCTATAAACAAAGACTCAACGTGTCGGTTACAGGCAATATCACCACCTTCAAATACGAAAAACCCACCGCCACCCTGAATGCCGTAGCCATATCACAAGGCATCAACATCGTAGTTCCCAGCGATTTTACGGCACTTGACGGAGCAAAAGAAACCTTCTCCGGTATCTCTTATGACATTAGATATTATTCCTTGACCGACACTTCGGTATATTCGAGCATAACCGACCTTCTTTCCAAAACAACGGTAAAAGATGCCTATTCGCAAGGATTCTTGACACTTCTTACCGACAGTAGCGGTACATGTATTGAGCCATACAACGCAGGCGAATATCTCTATACGGCGACTATTTCCGAAGACAGCACATTCTACCAAGACTACTATTTTGATTTGCAAGGCTCGTTTGTCATCAACAAAGCCGATGCAGGCGTAGTGTTCGACTCGCTCACAGCGTTCGGATTTTTGGACGAAAACGGCAATTTGGTACAAAAAACCCTAGAATATGCCTCCGGCGGTATGAAAACCATGGACGAGTATATCATAGGACTCAGTGTAGACGGCGGATATTCGCAAGAGATAACATCGATAGGTGTTCAAGGCAAATACTCCATAGCGACCGACACCGTAGATTATACCAACCCTCTTGCGACCAAAGGATCGGGCATGCAAGTAGAAGTGGTATTCACCCCCTCCGAAACCAACAATTACAGTGGCGGAAAATATGCCGTTCTCAATGCGCAAAACATCCAAGTCAAGAGAATGCAAGTCTATTTGATCGTTTCAAAACGTAACGTTGTAATAGACCTCAACGAAAGCGATCTCACCACGACTTATTCGGGTGCAAGTGTCGATCCCCAAGTCGAAGTAAAACTCCACGACGATTTAGGTTTTGTCCCCTCTTCGCAAATATCGTCAAGTGCGGGAGCCACTACGGTTCTTCCGTCGGGACTCGTTCTCGACACTTCGGGATTTACCGTCTATTACGAATATAGAAAAGCAGGAAGCGATGACGATTTCGGCTCGATTTCCTCTCCCGTAAACGTCGGCAAATACGACATCAAAATAATAGTAGAAGGCGACAACTTCTACGGCACCTATATCTTGTCCGAAAATGACCGAGTATTTTCCATCGAAAAGAAGAATTTGACGGTTTTTGCCAATTTCCAATCGAGTTATGAATATACTTATTACGAACTCCCCTCGTCAAAAGATCTCTATGCCTATTACTATGTAGATACCGAAACGGGTTCAAGACCTATCACCCAAGCCGTCAAATTTGACGTTTCTTACGAATACGGAAAGGAAGATGGCACCTACGAGAGTTTAGATACTGCCGATTTCAATGCAGGATTTTATAGAGCGACCATCACCGTAAACGATGCCAATTTCAGCGGATCCACGACTGCCACTTTCAAAATAAACAAAGTCACCAAAACGACGTCAGGACTCATAATCAATGCGCCGACGGTGGCGGAAAGAGACGGTTCTTACGCAAGATACGGCGAAATGCTACAAGACATTTTGATTACTACCGGCAACGGAGTCAACGTCAAATATACCAAGAAGAACGGTGACGTTTTGACAGTCGGCAATTCGTCCTCTTTCGTCATTGCCAATCGTCAAAACCTACTAGATTCTACCAAAGACGACTACGACTATTACGGAATAGAAGCGACCGCCAAATATTTTACCGATACCGTATTTGACGAAGTCACGAGTTTGAAGACGATAGATATTCTCTTCATCCCTACCGATCTTGTCAATTTCTCGCCCTTTACTGTCACGTTGTCCCTAGCCGTTGACAAAGCCATACCGCTATATGACGGAGACACCGACGAAACCGACAATTACAATGCCTACTTCGAGCCGATAACATACGGCACGCAATACAAAAATGCCGTCTTCCACTCAGGCGGAAAAACCGCATCACCGAGTACAAAGATAAATGCACCGCTGTTTTACTATTACGGCGGAGTCAAAACGGCAATAGACGGAGTCCTTTCCGGTACGGTTGCAGGCATGACGATGTTCCCGTCGGGACAGCAATTCCTCACCTACATGTTTACGCCGAAAGACACCACTCGCTTCGAAAGTTTGGATGCAGTCAACCTTACCCTAAACGTAGAAAAGAAAACCCTAAACATCTCATATCAAGACGGTGACCGCATCACAGTTCCCTATGGAGAGATCCCCGACATTTCCGGAAAACTAACCAACGACGGCACGTCCAAAGAAGAACAAGCCGTAGCATACGAGTGGATTTTGTCGCAAGACTCGACTTTTGACCAAGTGATAGAATATAGTAGTACATTGAGTGTTGGCACATACTATATCAAGATTTCGATTGTAGCCGAAAATTATCAAGGCGAAAAAGTCTTACCTTTCGAAATCGTCAAAGCCACCCCGAAAGTAGAACTTCTCCCAAGTATAGAAGAGTTCGAATGGAATATGCCCTTGTCTACACTAGACGGAGCAACGGGACTACTCAATAGACTCAACTACGTCATCAAAAATCCCTCCACCGACCAAGCGATACAAGGCACTTTCTCGGTTGTTTACGGAGATTTAGACAGCACCAAAACTTTCGAAACCGAGTTTAGAGAAAACGGAGTTTTCAATACCGACATACAAATATTGTTTACGCCCTCTCTAGAATATATAGACAACTATTCGACACTTAATATTCCCTACTCGCTTACCGTCAACAAAGTGACCGTCGAAGGCTCCGATTATATTTTCGAAAACACTTCCGCCACATTTGACGGCGACAGCCATCTCCCCACCGCTTACCTACTTATAGACGGTGTCAAGACTTCCTACTCTGACAAAATAACTTATTCGGTATCCCCCATTAATCAAGGCAAATATAGCCTAGTCGCCACCATTAGTTCAAGCGACGAATTATATCGTGGCAACACCATGGTAGAATATGAGATTTTACCTCTTACCGCAGAAGAAATCACCCTTCAAGTAAAGGACGAATATATCCTCTCTGACGGCTCTTTCGGAGTGGGGTACCAAGACCAAGAAATAGAAATAGGCAACATATTCGACCTATCCTCAAGTTTACTAAAATCTAGTGTAGATTTCACTTATACCTTAAAAATCACCAATTATGCCAACCAAATTGCCACAGTCAAAAACATGGGCAAATATACTGTCAAGTTGTCTTTCTACGGCAATTTCCAAGGCGAAAAAACTTTTGAGTTTGTGGTAAAAGAAAGCAGTGTCAAATATCAAGAAACCGACACTCAAATAGTTTACAAGACCTATTCTCCCGACAGCAAACTGACAGGACAAATACGCACCCCCGAAATTGTTCCCTCAATGGCAGTAGGTGTCGTAAAATATGCCGTAATTTCGGACGGAAAAGTCGGCGAATATACTACCACCGTTCCCTACCTTGCAGGCACATACAGTGTCAAAACCTTCTTTATAGGGAGCGAAAACAACGGCTACGAAGGCTCCGACGACGGCATTATTTTGGTAATAGAAAAGCGTTCCACGACCATCACCGCCACACGCCTTACCGATCCCACCTACACGGGACAAGCCATACGAGGCGAAGACATGTTAGGCTCGGCATTTTCACTCAACTCTTCCGACAAAGGCACCTTCCAATACACCTATTCTTATTCCGTTGACGGCGAAACCTTTACCGAAGAGCCTTACAAAGATGCAGGGGACTACTTCTTAAAAATCTCCCTAAAAGACGACAATTTCCAAGGCGAAATCATCTATAAATACACCGTCAAAAAAGCCGATTTGACCTACAAAGGCAGTTTCGATACGGACTATATTCTCAAAACAAACAGCATCGTTTACTCGACGTATAGCGAAACGGACAGCGACAATTCCTATTTTGTAAGGACAGACGTCTTTATGTTCAACGGACTAGACATTGACGGCACCTTCCTTTTTGACGGCAGAGAATCGATAAAGAGCCTATACGTAGGCGAATATACGATAGGCTTCACGTTCACCCCCGAAAACGGCAATCTCAACACCTACAACGGATCGGTAAAACTTTCTGTCGAAAAACGTGATCTTACCGAATATCTCACGTTTGACACCAAAACATCGATTTATGACGGCACCCAAAAAGAAGCATCGTTGAGATTCTTGACGAGTGAAGAACTTTCTTCTAAAACTCTAACCTCTCTCAACCTTACCAAGAGTGCCGAAAAGACCATTTTATCTTCAATCGTCGTCTATTACGACGGCTCTACAACCATGCCCACGAATGCCGGCACTATCGGCCTTTCGGGCAGTTTGTCGCACGACAATTATACGGCAACCATTACCGGACAAATGACGATAGACAAGGCGACTCCGGAGATTACCGCCCCCCTAAATATCGCCACCGCATCGACTACATATAATGCCTATGCCACAATCAAGGACACCCAATCGATAGTAGAAGGCACTTTCCTTTCGGACGGCACAACCGACGGAGTATTGAAAGTTAGATTCACCCCGACCGACACCCAAAACTTACAATCGACAGTCTTTTATATTTTGGTAGGAAGCAGTGTTTCGGCATCGTCCGTCAACACCTACGGCATGACCTTAGGGGACTCCAAAATCACTTTGGACGGAGTGGAAACCACCAAAATCACATGGAGCGATGCTACCGAAATCGTGAGATTCGGATCGCACTCTTACGATGCGATATATACCGAAAACGGCACTTCCAGAAAAGTCGCTTTGCAAGTCGTGTTAGAAGACCAAAATCACGAAAATTATCTTTCGTCCTTTGGCGACATCTACCTTATAGTAGAGAGCGGAAAGACTTTCGCTGACGGCATGATTTTAGACGAAGACGGACAAAAATTAGACTTTACAGTCAAAAGCATTTCGCTAGCCTATCCCCTTGACACCGTAGTATTAGACTCGATGTTTAGTTCCCAAAGCATCGACAATATGTATGCCACAGTGTCTTACACCTTCAATTCGGCAACATACGAAACAGTTATTCCGCTAAGACTCAACATAAGTAGCGACAACTTCAAGTTCACGATAGACAAGGCGTATGCAGGACAAAAACTGACGGCAGACGACCTATTCGGCAAGAGTTATTCAAAAATCAAAGTTTCGGTTACAGGTGCATCCGTATCCCCCGACATGATTTTGACGATATTTGACCAAAACGGCACCGACATAACCCAAGTCGGCATCGAATCTGTCGGCACATATACCCTACAATTTGTCATCGACAAAAAGACATCTCTATATTCGGGATCTTGCCTAACGACCTTCGAAGTAAGCCCTCAAGACCTATCACAATATATAGAAGTAGGTGGCGGAAAAGATCTCACCAAAGTTTACGGCAGTGCCTATTCGATTACCGCAAAACTTACGGGCGACTATGCCGACCTAAATGACGAAATAGAATTCCTATATTACTACAAAGAAAGCACCGCTTCCGAATATAGTATGTATAATATTCCGTCCTCTGCCGGCAATTACCTTGTAAAAGTCGTCATAAGCGGTAGCGACATCTATGGTGGCGAAGTAGTCAAAGAGTACGTCATCGAGAAAAAGACCGTCACGATAACATTGAGCGGTCGTCAAGTTTTAGAAAACGGTGACATAGTAGTCAACAGATCCTACGGTTCGGTTACCGTTCCGCAACTGTCGATTTCGGACGGAGTCAAAGATTATACCTTGACTTACGAAAAGGACGGCGAAATATTGACTATCACCCCCGAAAATGCCGGTGAATATAGAGTGAACGTCCAAGTCGACGAAGACAATTATCAAGGGCAAGGCTCCTTTACGTTGAGAATAGCAAAACTCACTCCTATTCTCTCCACCCTTCCCACCATTTCCCCGATAACTTACGGCACAAGCCTAACTTACGCAACAATCAGCGATTTCACATCCGACGTCGAAGGTAAAATCACCTTACGAGAAGACTACAAGGACAGCATTTTACCCGTAGGCAACAACGACGTAATACTTGTGTTCACACCAAGCAACAGCAACTACGAAACAATAGAAATAGTAGCCAATGTAACCGTTGCGAGAGTCACCCCGAAATTTAGATTCAACGTGACCGAAGTCACCTATACGGGACAAGAAATAGCCCTAAACTACACCACCGACTCATTTGTCAAAGCCGAAGACATCGTGTTCTATTCCTTTGACGGCAACATGTTATCCTCTACGATAAAAGATGCCGGCACCTACTACGTAAGAGTGGTTATAGGGACAGAATCGGGCAACTATTATTACACCAACGTGGCAGAAGAAAACTTAGGAAATTCCGCCCTATACCAAAAGATTATCGTCAAAAAGAGTACGGCAAAAGGGGAGGTTTCGGGCAAAGAGCCGTCCGCCCAAGACGTCAGTTACGGTGAAAAACTTGCAGCCTCCGAAATAGACGGATCCGTCATGCTATACGACAACGGACAAGGCGGTACGATAGAGATAAGCGGAACATTTGCTTTCGTCGTAGGCGAGAGCATGCTCTATACAGTCGGTGACAACCAAGAATTTGACGTCATATTCACCCCGACGGACAAAAACTACGAAGAATATAGATTCCTTCTCCCCGTCAACGTCAAGAAAAAGACCGTCACCATCTCTGTGACCGACGGCAACACCATCGTTTACGGCGAAAAGATAAAAGCCCTAGAAGACTTTACTTTCTCGATAGAAGGACATCAAGACCTTACCGAAAAAGGTACGGACGGCAAATATAAATATATAAGCCTAGCAACGGGATCCATTCTCGACACCTTACTCGAAAGCGGAAAATACCCCGTAAAAGTAAGTCTAGACGACACCAATTACGAAGGCAGTTTCGAGTTCATTTTGACGGTAGAGAAAAGAGCGGTAGATCTTTCGTTCTACAAAGACAAAGCCCTCACGACCGAAGTTTACGGCGATCTCGGTTACACCTTCACATTTGGCGATACGGCATCTATTTATGCAGGACTTTCCGAGTCTTACAAGACGGGCGCCCTTCTTGATTTTATTGCACTTACAGGCAAGACCGAACAAGAAATATCCTCGCATATAGCAAGTAAACTTCTCTTTACCTATACCTCCAAAGACGGACATACGGCTTACGATTCACTCAATTCCGTACTAAAAACAGCGGGAGAATATAAAGTAGTCGTCGAGATATTGTCATCCTCCTCGTTTAGAGGCAGCCACGAAGCAATAATTGTCGTCAACAAATATGAGATAGGTAGAGCCGACATTTCGTTTGACAGTCTCAATTCTCAAATATACGGTTCAGTCACCGCCCCCGTCGTCACCCTTTACGACAAAGCCAATCCCGACAAACGCTTGACCGGAGTATCTTACTACATAACATGGGGCGATTCTACGGTTATGCCGACATCGGCAGGTCGCCACAACGGAAAACTTGTCGTCAACGACGATAATTACGAGCGCTACGAAAAGACCTTCGTCATGACCGTCAACCAAAAGAAACTAGAAATCAAGAACCTAAAAATTGCCAACAAAGACATTGACGGCACACCGTGGCTCAATGCTACCGCATCCATAGAAGGCGTGCTTATAGGAGACGAAGTCGGACTTCAAATCGAGGCATATACCCTTGACAAAGAAACTTACGCAGGAGAGCATGAAGTAGTCATCTCAAAATGTTCGCTTTACGGTCTAGATTCGGGCAACTACTACGTAGAAACCCCTCAATACACCTCCAAAGTGACTATATACAGTAAGAAAGTCGTTGCCGAAACAGGCGACTCTTACGTGGTATATTCGATAGCAAAAGGCGACGACATCAAGTTCGATGCAGCCGAGATAGATTCCGCTTACAACAAATCTAATTTTGTGAGCATGCTTACGGGACAATCTGCCACCGTCATGGCGTTTAATATAAGGAAAGACGGCTACAAAATGGCACTAGACTCTCCCGTCCAAGTCTATATCAAAATACCCGATAAATACCTAAAAAGAGCCGACCTAAAAGTCGAAGGACTCGGCGCTCTTGCCGATGCCGACATCAACTTCCAAAGAGAAGGCGACTACATCACTTTCACCACCAACGTGTCAGGCGAAATCGTGTTCTCGACCACCACCTTCCCGTACGGCATAATACTCATTTCAGCCGGTGTTTTGGTACTTGTCATAGGATTTTTGGCGATAGCCTTCATCGATCCCAGCAAGAAGAAAGTAGGATTTTCGGGACTCCACAGAGTGACCAAAGTCGATTCTGCTTACGAAAAATACTACAAACAAAAGAGAAAAGCCGAATCTAAACCGCCTAAAACCAAGAAAAAGAAATGAAAAAGTTGTTGATCGTCATATTTATAATCTTGTGCATTGCCGTCACCATTCCCACGACAATCACCGCTTTTGCCGAAACATCGACAATTTTTTCATGCGACGATTTTGACGTCTATGCCCCCGCATCCAAAAGCGGAAATACGGTTTTTTCAGTGGATATCAAAGGGCAGTGCGACGAATATCCTTTGGAAGACTGTTTTAGACTATACCTAAAAGGAAGTCTTGACGGCGGAGATAAAGTCTTTTACACCGACGGCGACCAAAAAGAAACTTACCAAGCGAGAAAAGACGGCAACACTTTCTATCTCTATCTCCGTTACAACGAGATCTACACCTTGACCATCGAAAAAGACGGGGAAAAGACCACCAAAACTATGGATTTGTCATCGGGATTTTTCGATTTCAAAGCCCCCAAAATATCTAATATAGGCAAAATCACCTCCGACTCATCGGTCAAAATAACCATCACCGACAACACGTCGGGAGCAAAACACATATCCCTAAAAAGCGGTATCAAAAAAATAAGATTTTATTCGGACTCCCTACTTATCAACACCGAAGAAGAATATACGTCGGGCAAGTTAAATGTCGAATATACGGCAAAAGGACTCCTAAAAAAGAACGGCACCACCTTCTACATAGAAGTCACCGACGTCGCAGGCAACACCACCACCGAAGTAGTTTATACCCTCTCTTCGTGGAACAACGAATATAAAGAAAAACTCTCCGTAGTTGACAATTACATTTCATACACCGACTCATCAGGAATAGGACTTTCGTATAGCATTCTTGAAGACCTCGAAGACGTAAGACAAAGATATATTGACGAAGTTATGGAATCGGGCAATGCGCTTTCTATGTCCGACGGACTGAAAACCGATTGGGAAAGAGCCGTAAAGAGTGCATCGACGGCACTTTCTTACCCCTTGACAAGACAAGTTGACTACGATATTCCGGACGGCACAAGACTAAAATATCTCGAAGGCAGTGCATATTTTGACTCTCTTCGCTACGGTGACGAAATAAAAATCGTCATAAAAAGAGAAGAAATGCCCCTATCTAATTACGACGGAGTAGTCCCATATCCCACTTCCCAAATAGACAGCGTAATCATCTACAAAATCACCGTCACCAAAAACGGACAAGAATTAGCCCCCACCACCCCGATAACCCTGCTTGACGACGGCAAAGACGTTTTTGAAAACGAGAGTGTAAAAACAGTAGGAAAAACCACGAGCATTACGTTCAATTCATCTGAAATTGCCGTTTTCACCAAAAAGCCCTCGACACTAGACTATCGTATAGTCATAGGAGCGACCTGCGGACTATTCCTTATTATTGCGGTCTATACGGTTTTAGCGATGATAAGGCACAAAAAAAAGACAAAATAACTTGCGATAAAAGATATATTTATATATCATAAAAAAATATACGAAAAACAATCGGAGCGAAAAAATGACAAAAGATCCCAACAAAAGAATATGGACAATTCCCAATATTTTGACTTTTATTCGACTACTGTGCGTCCCCGTATATATGGGATTCATAATAGGTGCCAAAGATTTTTCTTCGGGCATAGTCAACGACACTTTCGTCTATATAGGATTCGGCATTTTGGTAGGAGCGGCATCCACCGACCTATTTGACGGCTATATAGCAAGGCATTTCAACCAAGTGTCGGATCTCGGCAAAGTACTTGATCCTATAGCCGACAAAGTCATGTGTGTTACGGCGCTACTCTCTTTGACTATAATAGGATATATGCATTGGGGCATAACCCTTGCGCTTGCCATAAAAGAAATATCCCAAATGGCGTTTGCCGCCTACGGACTAAAACAAAAGATAATTATACCGTCAAGAATATACGGAAAAGTCGCCATGTGGTTTTTGTCAATCGGCATAATCTTATCGTTTTTCCATCCCGTCATGGCAGAAAAAGTTTTCTATCTCGACTGGATAGTCGAAGGAATAGGCGTACTGATAGGCTGTTTTGCCTTCTTCATGTATTTTAGAGTCTATCTTTCGATCAAAAAGGATCAATCGACGGAAGCAAAAGACCAAGAAACACAAGGTACCAAAGAACCAACACAAGAAAACAAAGAAAATAAGGAAATATAAAAATGGACAAGACTTACAACCCTTCTTCTTACGAACAAGAAATCTACGATTATTGGGAGTCCAACGGCTATTTTAGAGCCGAAGTTGACAGAACCAAAAAACCTTTCACCATAGTGATGCCCCCACCAAATATCACGGGACAACTTCACATGGGACACGCCCTTGACGACACCATCCAAGACGTCATAATAAGACACAAAAGGATGCAAGGATATTCGGCATTGTGGCTCCCCGGGACCGACCATGCGTCGATAGCGACCGAAGTAAAAATCGTCGAAAAATTGAAAGCCGAAGAGGGCAAAACCAAAAGAGATATAGGAAGAGAAGAGTTCCTAAAAAGAGCCTTCCAATGGAAAGAACAATACGGCGGAAGAATAGTCAGACAGTTGAGAAAACTAGGATCTTCTTGCGACTGGTCAAGAGAAGCCTTCACCATGGACGAAAGATGTTCAAAAGCCGTCAAAGAAGTCTTTATCAAGTTATATAACGAAGGACTTATATATAGAGGGGACAGAATAATCAACTGGTGCCCCGGATGCAAAACCGCTCTTTCGGATGCCGAAGTCGAGTACGAAGAAAAGGCATCTCACCTTTGGCACATAAGATACCCCTACAAAGACGGATCGGGTTACATCGTAGTAGCGACTACTAGACCTGAAACCATGCTAGGCGACACAGCGGTGGCGGTCAACCCCAAAGACGAAAAATATTTTGGCAAAGTCGGTAAAACCATAATTTTACCCCTTGTCAACAGAGAAATCCCCATCGTAGCCGACGAATATGTCGAAATAGGTTTCGGTACGGGCGCAGTCAAAATCACCCCTGCCCATGATCCCAACGACTTTGAAGTAGGACTCAGACACAACCTAGAAGTCATAAGAGTTATGGACGATGCCGGTGTCATGAACGAGAATGCCGGTTCCTACCAAGGACTCGATCGTGACGAAGCCCGAAAACGCATAGTAGAAGACCTCGAAAAAGGCGGTTACATGGTCAAAATCGAAGACTATACCCACAACGTAGGACAATGTTATCGTTGCTCCTCCGTCGTCGAACCTATCGTCTCAAAACAATGGTTTGTCAAGATGGGACCTCTCGCAAAACCCGCAATAGACGTAGTCAAAGAGGGCAAAACCAAGTTTATTCCCGACAGATTTTCCAAAATCTATTTCAATTGGATGGAAAACATCAAAGATTGGTGTATATCACGTCAACTTTGGTGGGGACACCGCATCCCTGCATACTACTGCGAAGACTGTGGAGAGATGGTCGTGGCGATGGATATGCCCGACAAATGCCCCAAATGCGGATGCACGCATTTCCACCAAGACGAAGACGTTTTGGACACATGGTTCTCGTCCGCCCTTTGGCCGTTTTCCACATTGGGATACCCCGAAAAAACCGAAGATTTGGAATATTTCTACCCCACCAATGTCCTAGTCACAGCCTACGACATAATTTTCTTCTGGGTAGCAAGAATGATTTTCTCCGGAGTAAAACACATGGACGAAGTCCCCTTCAAAGAAGTCCTTATTCATGGCATCGTAAGGGATTCACAAGGCCGTAAAATGAGCAAATCACTCGGCAACGGCATCGATCCCCTTGAAGTCATCGAAAAGTACGGAGCCGACAGTCTAAGATTCTCACTCATGACAGGAGTCGCCCCCGGCGGAGACATAAGATACCAAGAAGAAAAAATCGAGTCGTCCAGAAACTTCATGAACAAATTGTGGAACGCTTCCCGTTTTGTCCGCATGAACACCGAAGGAAAGGACCTAAAACCTTTTGACAAGATAACCCTCAAAGGCAAAGACAAATGGATAGTCAAGAAGATGCAAGAAGTCACCGCCGAAGTCAACAGAAACCTTGACAAATACGAAATAGGACTTGCCGCATCAAAACTTTACGATTTCGTATGGTCGGACTTTTGCGATTGGTACATAGAATTATCCAAGCCCTCCCTTTACGGCACCGATCAAGAAGACATCATCGACACAGCCTCAGCCCTTGATTACGTGTTGAAGACCATTCTAAAATTGATGCACCCCTTCACCCCGTTCGTCACCGAAAAACTATGGCACGAAATGGGCAACACTTCCCCGTTAATGCTCGAAAAATACCCCGAAATCACCGATTTTGCCGACTACAAAGAGGATGCCGACAAATTCGAACTCGTCATTGACATAATAAGACAAGTGAGAGCCACCAAGTCCGAAATGAACGTCGACATCTCCAAAAAGCCCGAACTTTATCTCGTCACAAAACTCGACAAAGATTATGTTTCCGCAAGCGAAGAAAACATCAAAAAACTCGCAGGTGTCAGTGCCGTCAAAGTAGTAGGCGAAAAAGCCGCAATCGGCATCGAAAAATTGTCCTCGGTAGTCATTGACGGAGCCGAAATCTATATGCCACTTGGCGAACTCGTCGATTACGAAGTCGAAAGAGCAAGAATATCAAAAGACATCAAGAGAGTCGAAGGCGAAATCGCAAGAAGTAGCGGTATGCTAAACAATGCAGGATTTTTGGCAAAAGCCCCTCAAAACCTCATCGAAACCGAAAAAGAGAAACTCAAAAACAATACCGCACTACTTGAAAATCTCAAAGAAAAACTTGCCTCTCTCAACTAATTCCTAATTATCCCAAAAAGAAAGGAGCGAACAAATCGCTCCTTTTTTATAGCATCAAGTGGTGTTATTCCTTGTCTTCAACGACTTCGTTGACCATACTGTTTTTAGAATCGTAGAAATAATTTTGTTTGAAAATATCGCAATATGCGACCATCGAAAAGGACGTAAACAAAATTATCGAAATAGGTAGCACGATTATAGGCCCGATAAAAAGAGTAGGAATAATTGTCGTCATTATGGATATGAAAGCAAAGCTCAAAATTCCCGCAACGCCGACGATGGTTTTCTTAAATGTTTTAGGAATGTCCAAAATAGTCTTTTTAAAGGCCTTTCCCACCGACATTTTACCGATGACGACATTGGGTATCCACAATGCGGTAATAGTCATTCTTACACTCAAAAATGCCAGTAGCAAAATGACCGCAATGGTTATTGCATAAAAAGAAATTTGCGAAAAAGTAAGAGTCACCAGATAAAATACGAGCATCGAAAACGGCACATCCAAAACAAGCACGATAAGTGACGAAAAGAGCGAATATAAGAAGGAATCTTTAAATGTCACGATAAAGGACGGCACGAAGTTTTCGGTAAAGTTGGTTTTCATTTGATTGCCGACGATATATCCGGTAGGCATCAAAGAAGTCGATGCCAAAAATCTTGCAATGAAGATGATGAGATAAGTGTATCCCAGCACCCTAAAAACCTCACTTTTATTGGTAGAAAAGAATTCCTCGAAGTGTTCCCCGATGATTTTGACAATTTCTGCCCACGAAACGTCCTCCACCGTAAGACGATCGTGAATAAAGGTTTTCAATTCGTTAAATAGCGGTGTAAATACACTGATAAGCACAGCAAGAGTAATCGCTGCAAGCACAGTGATGAAAAGTATCAATTTGAAAGTAAGTCGTAGATTTCTAGCCGTAATCGACAAAGTATTTTTAGCGTTCATTTTCGTATTTTTGGTATAGATATTCCTTAGGTGTGTCCTCACGTTGCAAGCCTTCCACGTCGAAATAGACGAGCATGGAGAGTGTCACGAGATACACAGTCGCAAAAGCGCACGCAATGGTAGATAGCACAATGCCCACCGCTCTTACATTTACGATTCCGCCGATAAACCCCAAAACAAAAACAATGAATATAGGGAATAAAACCGCAAGATAAAGTTTCTTAAAATCGGCTTGTTGTGTCTTTTCGAGAGATATTTTCATAGTAGATAAAAATCCCGTACCGTTATAGGTCATAATCGGCAAGAAAAGCAGGATATTTATGAGAAATACGGCAATCAAAAGTCCGTACAAAACGAACAAAACAATCGAAAGTGTCGTCACTAGCCATGGAATAGTAATGAGTCCTATCGGGTACAAGAAGAACATAAGAATAAGACTTGTCAAAAATATTCCGACGAAGAAGAAAAGTGCCACTTTTAGAGCCGAGAAGAAATTGTCGTTTATTCCTCTATAAAGGTTTCCAATGCGGAATTTTCCCGTCCGTAGACAGAAGTTCATCATGCCGGTAATAGAAGCGATTGTAAGGATAGACACGGCTATTGCTCCAAGGAAAAAATAGACATTGAATCCCGCAAATTGCGACGAAATAAGATCGCCGAAAGTCTTATATTGACCGGTATGATTGATAAACCACCCAAAATAAGCGTCACTAGGGACGGCAAAAGCGAGTAGCACCGAAAAAGGCAAAGCAATAAGAGTGGTAATCAAAAATCTCTTACCCTTGCCGAACTTAAAAAGATACTCAAAAACAAGTTTTATATATTTCATAATAAATATAGTATATCAACTTATAATACAAAAATCAATAATATAAGTTTTTTCTCGCCCAAAACTTTACGATTTAGAAATTCCCCGCCGTTTTACTAAAATTTTGCACAAAAAAATTTTTCATAAAATTTGCAAAACACAATTCCCGATGATATACTAAAAACAGAACAAATGTTCATAAAATAACTAAGAGGGGAGAATTTAGTTTATGGTAGATTTGATTTGGATCAAGACATTGTTCGAAATGCTGGACAATTACTCTTATCTAAAAAAATTGAAACAAGACGATTTGTCTTATGCGTTGTCATTTCAAGGACAGCAAGAAGAAGGACGGGATGCGGAGTGTTCGACGGTTGACTTGCTTACCTTGATTTACAAAAAGCAGACGCTAGATCGTGTAATGGAAGACTTCAAAGACTCAATACGAGCCTTACCCGATCGCCTAAAATACATGATCAAGTTGCGAGTTATAGAGAAAAAGACCTTTTTTGAAATATCACTTATCTATAAATGCACCCTACGCAACACCATCTACATTTATCAAAAAGCCATTGACCGCATCAAAGTAGAACTAAAAGGAAGAGGTTACGACAACAAAACCCTAGACGAACTTCTTTTAGGGGACAGCAGTATAAAATGCATCTACGACGACATAAAAAACGGAGAAGAAAATGATGGATAAAGCGGAGATGCTAATGGCTCTAAAACGCCTCACATTGATAGACCGAGAATTGACCGCATTGAGCCTTGATCCCCTAAAAAACTACAACAAAGGGGACAAAATCCACCAAAAACAATTGGCTTTTCATAGACTTGACAAGCGCAACAAATGGGCGTTTGGAGGCAACCGTAGCGGAAAAACCGAGTGCGGAGCCGTCGAATCGGTCTATTTTGCAACGGCAACCCACCCCTATATAAAAAACCGCAACAACGTCGAAGGTTGGGTAGTGTCGCTTTCGTACGAAGTCCAAAGGGACGTGGCGCAAGCCAAAATTCTCAAATATTTACCGCCGTCCGCAATCATTGACATAGTTATGGAAAAGGGTTCCAAATCTAGCCCCGCACATGGCATAATCGACTTTATCGCAGTCAAAAATTCGCTTGGCGGAGTGTCCAAAATCTATTTCAAATCGGTCGATCAAGGCAGAGAGAAATTTCAAGGCACATCACTTGATTTCGTATGGTTTGACGAAGAACCGCCCCAAGACATCTACGAAGAGTGCAAAATGCGAGTGCTTGACAAAAAGGGCTACATTTTCGGCACGATGACACCGCTAAAAGGCCTAACCTTCATCTATGACCAAATCTATCTCAACAAGTCGGAAGATCCCGAAGTCGCCTACATCGAGATGACATGGAAAGACAACCCTTACCTTGACAAAACCGAAGTAAAGAGAATGATGGACACAATGGACGACGAAACACTGTCAACAAGGTGTTACGGCAAATTCAAGTCGTCTAGCGCCCTAGTCTATCCGGAGTTTGACGAGAGTGTCCACGTCATAGATCCTTTCCCCGTACCCCCCGATTGGCAAGATAAAATTTCCATAGATCCGGGACTCAAAAATCCTCTGTCTTGCCACTTCTATGCCGTCGATTTTGACGGCAACGTTTACGTTGTAGGCGAACATTACGAAAAAGAAAAAGACATTGACTACCATGCCGAAGCCATCAAAAGAGAAGCCGACCGACTAGGTTGGCGGAGAGATACAGAAGGTAGGCTTTTTGCCCTAATCGATACGGCGGCAGGACAAAAAACACTTGCATCCGTCAAGAGCGTAGCCGACCTATTTTTCGAAAAAGGCATCGCCGTAGATACCCGAGTCAACAAAGACGTTTTTTCGGGCATAATGCGAGTCAGAGACTACTTCAAATCACGACCGCCCCGCATCTTTATATTCAGGAATTGCACCAATCTCATACGAGAAATCAAGTCCTATCGGTACGGAAACGGCGACACGCCCATCAAAAGAGACGACCACAGCATGGACGAACTCCGCTATTACATAGCATCCCGCCCCGAATCTCACTTTACCAAAAGAGAACAATCTATCCTATCACAGCACAAATCTAACATGCTAAAAAGACTAAAAAATATTCCCCCACATTGACATTTATTTACATAAGCGATAAAATGAAAAAAGAATCCTTACTAAGGAAATAATAAAAAGAAGGCAATACAATGGAAAACCAAAAATGTAAAGATGCCGTAGCCAAAGCAAAAGAGTTTTTTAGCAAAAAAAATTACTTTTGGACAAAAGTTGCGGCAATTGTCCTAGCGGTAATTATTTTATTAATTATCCTTATTTTATGCCTTACATTATGTACAAGACATAAACACACCTATTCCGATGAATGGTCATATGATGAAACGTACCATTATCATGCGGCCACTTGCGAACACGAAGACGAAGTATCCGACAAAGCAGCACATAGTTTCTTGTATGCTAAATGCACCGTATGTTCTTACAGTATCGAAAGCAATACCGAAGTACAGATTGCCGAAGGCACTACCACAATAGGGACCAATGCATACATAAATATGGATCAAATAGGTTTTGTCGTTATCCCCGAAACAGTAGAGGAGATAGAAGAAAACGCTTTCCCCGAAACGGTCATTATTTACATCAAAGGCGAGGTAAGAGATTTTGAATATCCGGACGATAACATGTACTTCTATAGCGAAGAAAAACCTACCGACGATACAAAGAACTATTGGCATTATGTTGACGGAGAAATAAAGTCTTGGCATGAGCATACGATAGTATCTGTTTCGGGAATATCCGCAACATGTACCGCCAACGGAACAAGCGCCCACTACAAATGCACCGAATGTGGCAAATTGTTTAGCGACGAGGCAGGTACAACCGAAGTGACTTTGGCATCTTTGACAATATCCGCTCATCATACATT
>CAVIQK010000011.1:0-29393 GCA_963644945.1 bacterium
TTGTGTGACCGATTTTATCATCCTGATGCACAAGCGAATCTATTGAAACACCATATCGGGCTGACTCAAATAAGAGAATCAATCCACGATTTTACGATGCTTTCGTCGCTTCTCGAAAATCTTTTGCCTTCAACGACATTCGCGCCGCTTGCGTTGGAGCGGATATCCGCCGTACTTCCCGAAATAGGACTGCTTGCCGCGGTGCAGAACGTGTAAATGGTTTTCCCGCTGAAATCGTAGAAATTAAGGAAGGATAAAACGGGCATCGGCGCAGTTCCCCACCAGATAGGGAAGCCTACGAAAATGGTATCGTATCCCGCGATAACGTCTTTCGGAAGATAGGTTTTCAGTTCCGGGCGGGCGTTGGCGTCCTTTTCGTCTTTTGCGACTTCCGTAGTCGGCGTATAAGCGTCGGGGTAAGGTTCTTTGCGCTCGATTTCAAAAATGTCCGCGCCCGTTTCCGACTGAATAAGTTTCGCTACCGATTCCGTCGTGTTTGTTTTAGAGAAGTACACGACGAGTGTTTTGCTGGTCCGGGTAAACGTATCGTCGATATTCATTTCGCTTTCTTCGGGCGGAGTAACGCTTGAAGACGGCGAATTGTTTCCGCCTTTATTTCCGCAGGCGGTAAGAGAAATTATCATAATGAGTCCGAGCAGTATCGCTAAAAATCTTTTCACGATTTTATCCTCCTGTCGTTTCTTCTTTTTGTAATTTACCAGTTTTTCTTTTCCTTTTTATGGTCGTTGTTATGTTTACGCTGTTCTACCATCTGCGCAAACCATTCCACCATTTTGGGATCGTAGTGCGAAAAGAAAGAACTCTGTTTTTTATCGAGAGTGGCGATTTTTGCCATATCTTCCTCGGATAATTCAAAGTCGAAAATATTGAAATTCTGTTCCATTCTTTCGATATGCGTTGACTTCGGAATGGCTACTACGTTACGCTGCATATCCCAACGCAAAATTACCTGCGCCGCGGTTTTTCCGTACTTTTTACCGATTTCCACAAGCAAAGGCTCTTCAAACATTCCGCCTCTGCCTTCGCCGAACGGCGCCCACGCTTCGTGCTGAACTCCGTATTTTTCCATCCATTCGTGCGCTTCGATCTGCTGATTGTGCGGGTGGGTTTCCACCTGATTTACCATAGGTTTGATGCGCGCGAAACTGCAAATATCGACGAGCCTGTCAGGATAGAAATTGCTCACGCCGATTGCTTTAATAACGCCTTCCGCATACAAATCTTCAAGAGCGCGCCACGCTCCGTAATAGTCCGAGAACGGCTGATGCAACAGCACGAGGTCAATATAGTTGGTTTTGAGTTTGCGCATAGATTCGAGTACCGATTTTCTCGTTTCGTCATATCCGTAATGTTCCACCCAGACCTTTGTGGTAAGGAAAATCTGTTCGCGGGGAACGCCCGATTTTGCGATAGCGTTTCCCACTTCTTCCTCGTTGAAGTAACTCTGCGCCGTGTCGATGTGGCGATAGCCTACTTTCAAAGCGTCCAGAACGCAACGTTCGCACTCTTCTTTGTCCACCTGATAAACCCCGTATCCGAGTTTAGGCATTTTTACACCGTTAGATAAAGTAACGTATTCCATATTTGTTTCAGAAAACCTCCGTTTCTTGTTTTGTGTCTTTATTATACACCGACGAAAAGAATAAGGGAAGCGCAAAAAAGTTTACCGTTTTAACCAAAAGTTAAAACAAAAAACGCAACCGTAAAAAGTTGCGCTTTTATCTTGCCTTTTATTGTTTTTGTCATTTGTTTACGATAGATTCTACCGCTTTTATAAATTGTCTGACGTGTTTTGAGGGTTCAAGCGAGTACATTATTCCGTAAGGCACGGTAATGCTTGTTTTGGACGGCACGATTTTTAAAAGAGGGTGAACGTTTTCCCAACCGCTTATCGCGATGATGGGAATATTTTGTTTTACCGCTTCGTTGAACGCCGCAAGGTTGAAAAAGTTGAATTCCGTAACTTTAACGCCTACGTTTTCGCACGCGGCGTGCAACTCGTCGATGTATTTGTTCCAGCCTTTTCTTATAAACATCGCGCCCGTTTGTCTTAAATCTTCGGGCGAAATACTGCGTTTCGAGGTGAGCGGACTTGTTAAAGGAACGGCGAACGAAACTTTTTTATCTTCCAGATGAACGGTCTGAAATCCCCGTTCTTCCTTGAAATCTTCGTCGTAAATGCCAGCAACAATGTCGATTTGCATACCTAAATTCGATAAAATCTCCCGCGCGTTTTCGGGCGTGTTTTCAAACGGGATGAGTTCCACCTTGAGGTTCGGCGCGATATCCTGAATTTCCGCCCAGATATCGAGAATAAATTTCGCGGGCGTCATAAGCGACGTACCTATGCGGATAGACCGCTGATTCTCCTTTCGGTCGATTTCTCTTGCTTTCTCTTCCGCGCGCGTGGCGTAATCAACAAGATATTTTGCGTCGCTTAAAACGCTTTGCCCCGCGTCGGTGAGTTGCAACCCGTGGTTAGTTCTCTTAAAAAGGGTAACTCCGAGCCGTTCTTCCAGAGAATCTATCTGTTTCATCACGGCGGTGGGTGAAATAAACATCGCTTCCGCGGTTTTTGAAAAACTGCCGTTTTTCGCCACGACTATAAACGTTAAAAGTTGCGAACTTATCATATCGTTCCTCTCTCTGCATTAACTTTTCTTTGATATATTATAGCATATTTTTCAAGCAATTACAAACAGTAACCGCTACCACCATTTGTGCAACCTCCTTTTCGCGAACTCGCTACTTACTCTGCTTTGATTTAATATCCTTGAAATGTTCCAAGAGCATTTAGCATTTTAAAATTTAATTAAATTTCTCAAATCGCAACGCTATTTTACATAACAAAAGACTCGAACTTGTAAAACTTCGAGTCTTTTGCCGCTTGCAGGTGTTCCCATTAAATTAATTGATTTTTCATAATTCCTAATGGGGACACCTTTGATGAGTTCTTTTTTTGTGTTTATTTTGAGGAAGGATAATTAAAATTAGTTTTTGTGCCTTTTATCAAAACATTGTAATAATCTGTCGCATCAATCACTGCTTCTTCCAAATTATGGTCGAGATAGTTGCCACATTCTTTTTCGGTCGTACCGGGGATTACTCCGTCATAGTCAGATATAAAGTCAAAGGTGCGAATAATAAGGGGTAATATATCTTTGACTTCAAGATCTCCGTCCATTATCAAATAAAAACCCGTTCTGCACCCCATCGGTCCGAAATAGACAATTTTTTCTCCCCACAATTCATCATTACGCAAATATGTAGCAGCGAGATGTTCGATAGTGTGAGCCGATGCCGTAGAGAGAGGCTCCTCTTTGTTGGGTTTTTTCAGTCTCAAATCAAATGTTGTAACTATGCCGCCAAAACCTACGGAATCTTTCCTTGAAACATATAGTCCCGGTTTTAATTTTTTATGATCTATTGTAAAACTTGCTATTGTTTTCATTTTATTGTTATCACCGAACACGCAAAAACCGTTACGTCTATTGCTAGCGCAAAACACAGTAATATTACTGCAATGATTGAAAATATACTTGCAGCACTAGCGCCTTTCATTTTTGAATGATTGGCAAGTATAAGTGTTACGAACGAAAAAACTACGGAAATTAACGAAACTATTGTAGTGTAGAACTTCATTGAAATGTTGCCACTGAATGAATAAAACCAGTTTTCGACCGCAGATAAATCAAAAAGTCCTAAAAGTTCGGTAGCGCCCAAAAGCATTAACAATGCAAAAATAAGCGATACAAGCGATAAACATGCCATCACTATCGCTACAATCAGTTCTGCATTTAATTTTGTTTCGCGCGTATTCATTCCCGTATATCCGTAAAATTTTATATATTATATTATATAAAGCATAATGGTTTTAGTCAATATTTAATTGAAAAAATATGATAATCGATGTATAATAACAAAAAAATTTATCGAAGCGGTGATTTCTATGAATATTTACGATGTTATTATCATTGGCGGTGGTCCGGCAGGTCTAACAACCGCTATATATTCTGCAAGGGGCGGACTCAAGACTCTTATTATTGAGAAAAATGCAATCGGAGGACAATCACTGTTTATTGCCGATGTTGAAAATTTCCCCGGAATCAATCATATTGACGGCTATTCTTTTGCTTCGGTACTTTTAGAGCAAGTAAAATCTTTTGGTACGGAAATAATTACAGATGAAATAATGTCCTTCAATTTAATTGCCGATCTAAAATCAATTGAATTAAAAAATCATGGAGAGGTATTTGCAAAAAATATTGTCATTGCAACAGGAACTACGAACAGACAATTAGGTCTCAATAGGGAAACCGAACTTATCGGAAAAGGGATCTCATATTGTGCAACTTGCGACGGAGGTTTTTTTCGTAACAAAACTGTTGCGGTCGTCGGTGGGGGAAACACCGCTCTTACCGATGCCATTTATCTCTCTAAATTAGCAAAGGTTTATCTCATACATAGGAGAGAAGAATTTAGGGCATCAAAAATATTGGTTGACAGACTAAAACAGACCAATGTCGAAGTAATCACTTCTGCTGTCGTCAAAGAATTAAAGGGCACTCCTCTAAGTTCTATAATTATTGAAAAAGGCAAAACTTTACAAGAAATTGCCACGAACGGACTATTTGTCGCAATCGGCACTACTCCCAATACTTCATTTCTAAACAATGTCTTATCTCAAGAAAACGGATATATTATTACCGACGAGAATATGAAAACCTCTATTGACGGAGTTTATGCCGTAGGAGATGTAAGAAAAAAAGAATTGCGACAACTTATAACAGCATGTGCCGATGGTGCTATTGCAAGTGATGCCATTATTAGAAAGTAAATTTTACGATTTTTTTACTTTTGTCATAAATTTTATTGCTTGTTGCAAAAAAATTAACATTGTGTTATATTAACAATATAAAATAGTTCATAATTTTCCCCCTTATCATATGAAAGGAGTAGCGATATTTTCTCGCTACTCCTTTCATTTTATCTTAAATTCACAATATTAAACAAATTAAAAAAATTTTAATTTTTCTTTCAACCTTTAATGTTTTTTTAAGGATTAGAGTTTATATTGATGACAATTTGTCCTTCCCCCTTAGTTTCGGGCATCCAAAATGCCCGATATGACGAAAACTCGTCACAAAAAAACCACGATTTTTTCGTGGTTTTTTTTAATGTCATTTTTTTAGTTGTTAAATTGCGATTCGTAAAGTGTTTTATAAAATCCGCCCTGTTTAATCAGTTCTTCGTGATTGCCTGTCTCTACGACATTACCATCTCTCATAACCAATATTTGTTTTGCGCCTACTATTGTCGATAATCTATGAGCAATGACAAACGAGGTACGGCCTTCCATCATTTTTAACATGGCTTTTTGAACATAGACTTCGGTACGTGTATCTACTGCCGATGTAGCTTCGTCTAAAATTATTATTTTGGGATTTTTCAAAATGGCTCTTGCTATTGTTAGTAGTTGTCTTTGACCTGCGGAAATGTTGGTTGCATCTTCCGAAAGGACTGTATCATAACCTTTTTCCATTTGCATTATGAAATTGTGGGCATAGGCTTCTTTCGCGGCTCTAATTACGTCCTCTCTTGTTGCGTTTTCCGCTCCGTATGCAATATTTTCGGCAACAGTACCGTTAAACAACCAAGTGTCCTGCAATACCATTCCATAAAGACTTCTTAAATCATTGCGTGTATAGTCTCTAATATCCACGCCATCGATTTTGATGGAGCCTCCGTCAATTTCGTAGAATCTCATAAGCAAATTGACTATCGTTGTTTTTCCGGCTCCCGTAGGGCCTACTATGGCAACCGATTCTCCGCTACGAACATTTATATTCATATCTGTTATGAGTTCTTTGTCTTTTACATAACTAAAACGAACATGTTCCATAGACACATTGCCTTGAGCCCCCTCTATAGAGGCAGAATTTTCTTTATCCGGTGTCATTTCTTCTAATTCTAACACCTCAAATACTCTTTCGGCTGCAGCCACTGCTGTTTGGATTGTGTTGGAAATATTGGCAATATTTTCGATCGGAGTCGCAAATTGTTTTATATATGAAATAAACGCTTGAATGTCGCCGATTGTTATTTTGTTTTGTCCTGCCCTTATTGCACCGATAACGCAAATTAAAACATAGTTAAAATTGTTTACAAACCGCATCGTGGGAAGAACTGTACCTGCTAAAAATTGCGCTTTCTTTGTACTCTTTTCTAAGTTCTTGTTGATGTCTGCATATTTTTGTTTTGATTCGTCGTGCATATCATACAACGCTATAACGGTATGTCCCGAATAAACTTCTTCAATATGACCGTTGAGTTCGCCAAGATACTTTTGTTGCTTAGTAAATTCTTTTTCGCTTCGTTTTACTATTACTGCGGTAATCAAGGCGTAAATCGGCACCGTCGCTACGGTAATAAGCGCAAGAACCCAGTCCATTCTAAACATCATCACCAGCACGCCGACAATGGTCATAAATCCTGAAATAATTTGATTGATAGTGTCTTGGAGTGTAACAGAAACAAGTTCGACATCGTTGGTTATTCTTGAAAGATTGTCGCCTGTTGCGGTTGCGTCAAAATATTTTAGAGCAACTCTGTCAAATTTATCTCTTATATCATTTCTCATTCTGCGGACAACTCTTTGGGACATGCTTGCTGCAAGCATCGCTGCACTCAGTTGGGCCAGTGCCGACAGAAAATAAAGAACTCCGCCCGTCAAAATTATATTTAGTACAAAAGACATATCCACATCTTGGAAATATTGAATACTCTCAACCAAATGGTTGGTTATCTTCTTGTTGATCTCCGGTACCCATATTGCAAATACGGCGGATATAGTTGCTAAAATTACCATCAATGCCAGAATACCGGCTTCGGGTTTTAAGTAAACAAGAAGTTTTTTGAAAGTATGCAAAAAGTGGTTGGCCTTTTGAACCTGTTTTTGTTCACCGGTATTTACTCCGAGAGCAGAGGATATATCAAACCCGCTACTGCTTTGATTATTAAAATTATAATTTTTATCGTTTTCCATTACAGTCCGAGTTCCTCTTTTGTCATCTGTGACAAACATATATCTTGATATACTTGGCAATTATGCAACAAATATTCATGTTTTCCTTGTGCGACGATTTCGCCGTTGTCTAGCACTATTATGTTGTCGGCATCTAAAACCGTACCGATTCTTTGTGCTATAATAATTACCGCTGAATTTTCGGTAATGGTCTTTAACGATGCACGTAAATTTTTATCGGTCAAGAAATCAAGTGCGGAAAAACTGTCATCAAATATAAATATCTCCGGATGCCTTATTACCGCTCTTGCTATTGACAAGCGCTGTTTTTGTCCACCGGAAAAGTTTTGACCGCCTTGTTCTACTACTGCATCCAATTCGCCTTTTTTCCTACGAACAAATTTCGTTGATTGTGCAATTTCAAGTGCATCCCAAACTTCTTGATCGGTCGCATCTTTTTTACCAAATTTGATATTATCTCTTATCGTCCCCGAAAACAACATTGCTTTTTGCGGTACGTAGCCAATCTTTGCTCTTAAGTCTTGAATCGGCATTTCAGAAACATTTTGACCGTCAACTAATATTTCGCCCTTTTCAATATCATACATTCTGGGAATAAGTTTTACAATCGAGGTTTTACCCGCACCGGTACCACCAACAATTGCAGTCGTTTTACCTTTTTCTGCGGTAAAGTTGATGTCTTTGAGGACGTACTCTTCGGCAGATTGCTCGTATTTGAACCATACATGTTTGAACTCAACATTGCCAACTTTATTCGTGTTTAACGTTGCTCCTTCTTTGTCAACGATTGACAACGGAGTATCCAATACTTCATTGATACGTTTTGCACTCGTAGCCGCTCTAGGATACATTACAAGCACAACCGCAAGCATAACAAGTGCGTTCATCGTCAAAGCAATATATTGTTGAATTGCGAGCATCTCGCCTATATTTATATTTTGATTGTCGGCAATAAGTTTTGCGGCAACATAAATAATTCCTAGTCCTGTTATATTCATTGATACCGTAACCGCTGGGGCCATAAGTGCAGTCCAACGATTGACTGTGATTGCCGATTTTGTGAGGCTGTCATTGATTTCTTTGAATCTCTTTTCTTCATTTTCTTGTTTGTTGAAAGCCCGAATCACTCGAATACCGGTAAGATTTTCACGCATTATAAGAGTAAGTCTATCTACTTTGGTTTGAATTACATCAAATATCGGGAAAACTATTTTTGCCGCAATAAATGCACCTATGAACAATAACGGTAAAGGATAGAGTATAACCAACGTCATATCGACAGAAATACGGAACGAAAGTATTAAGCCTCCGATGATAGTCACTGGCGCACCGAGGGCCGTTCTTAATATGAGCAAGAAAATATTTTGAATTTGGTTGACGTCGTTGGTGCTACGAGTAATCAAAGATGCTGTTGTAAAATTATCAAATTCTCTAAAAGAGAATGTATCAACTTTGTTGAATATTTTTATTCTTATAAACGATGAAAATCTTGCGACATATTCGGCAGAAACATACGCACCTAAAACGCCCATTGTCAATGCGAGAAAAGCAAACAAAAGCATCAAGCCACCTTTTCTCAAAATGTATCCAAAATCAGAAGTTTGGACAGTTTTTCCGTCGGGAATAAGCATATCCTCGTATGTTTTTGCATCCGGATTCGATTCCATTTGCTTTTCGGTTTTTGTAAATGAAAGATTGTCTAAAATTTTTTCAAACCAATTCTTTTCAGACGTATCGATATTGTGATCGGAATTGAATTTTTCTGCTCTTTCTTTGGCTGTCGCAACGCTTGTTCCTAGGACATTGTCCACCCATTTTTCACCGTCTTTGTACTTGTATGCATAGCCGAAAACACGATGACACATAATAATTTCGTAATCATACATGGTCGCAATTCTTTCGGAAGCCTCATCATAGACATAGACAACGGCATCTTCATCCAATGCATGTCCGTATTCGTCAACAGCTAGATAACTAGACTTGTCGCCGTTCCATGATCCGTCTTCAAGAATGCTGTCACGAGAAACAGGAATAGGCATTACATTGCCGTATTCGCTATGTTTCATACAACTAAAACTTGACGCTAGAAGTTTTCTAACAGTGTCGTTTTCCCAAAGGCCGGAACTGCTATCCCCTGCTTCTTCTGTATCATTTTTCAACTCTAAAAATGTATCAAAATTGATTGTTCCGGTATCTTTTATTGTCGAGACATCAAAAAGCATTGCGAGGACCTTTTTATAATCGGTCTTTTCGCTCTCGGTCATTTCTGCATATTTTTTCCCGTTTTGATATGGTTCAAGCGCATTAAGAAACGGCATCAAAACATCATCAAACAACTCTTGGCTGTCGGTAACTCTTATATCTCTAAAATCAACAGATATAGATGTGTTGTAAAGATTTTGGTATGCTTCTTTTAGGTCGATAGTCGAAAAACCGTCTTTCATATAGAAAATCGGAATTCTGCTAACATCGTAACCTGTTGCAGCTTTTTCTTCCGAAATTGTAAAACCGTCAGGACATTCCATGTCGGCATATTTATAAAGTCCTTCATAATCTTCATATATGCCGTAGTTGACAATATCCGACATATAATCCGGAAGTTCTAACTCAAAAATCGCTTGACAAGCAACCAGTATAACAACCAGCATGAAAATAAAGACTAATGATTTTGTACTTTTTATTAACTTGAACATTGTTCTCTGCGATTTCGTTATTTATATAAATTTTTTAACAAATCTATTTTGTTATAATATTACATATTATACATTATTGCGTGGGTAATGTAAATATGCTTTTTTGAAATTTATTTATTGTATTTGATGTGATTTAATATTGTAAATGCTCTATATATTTGTTCTTCAAGCATAATTCGTGCAAGATTATGCGGAAATGTTGCTTTACCAAATGACATTTTATCCGCTATATTATCTTTGACTTCTTGAGATACTCCGCATGAAGAACCAATGATAAATGTGATTTTGGCAGTTTTTAACGACAATTTATCAATTTTGTCGGCAAATTCAATACTGGAATATTCTTTTCCTTTTATATCAAGTAAAATAGGATACCCTTCAATTTTTGATAATATTACTTTGCCTTCTTTTGACAATGTTATTTCATCGTTGGATTCTTTGTTCTTTTCTTCAATTTCTATAATGTTTATTTTTGCGAAACGTGAAATTCGTTTTAGATATTCTTCTTGCATATCTTTGCTGAATTTTTCTTTTAGATTTCCGACAGCCAAAATATTTATGGTAATCATTGAATATCCTCCACTATCGCATATATCTCGTCAATAGTCTTTGCGGAAAATATGCGCCGTCTTAATTCTTTTACGTCTCGCTGACCTTTTACATACAAAGATAGAGTCGATTTCATATTATTTGCAACTACATTTTCGGGCAAAATTTCTAACAACTTTGATATGTGAAATTTAATATCGTTTTTTACATTTACCTGTGGAAAAACGCCTCTAATTGTTGAAAATATTTGTGGATTACCGAGGGCTCCTCTCCCTATCATAACTCCGTCAACACCTGTTGATAACATTTTCTCGTAACTTGATTTATCCACAACATTTCCGTTGCCATATACGGGGATCGAAAGCGAATTTTTGATTTCGGCTATTTTATCAAAATGAATATCTCCTGCAAAATATTCTTCACGAGTTCTTCCGTGTACATATATTAGGTCTGCTCCTCCGTCTTGAATAGCCTTGGCTGTTTCAAGTCCGGAAAAATCATCCTTTTCAAAGCCTATTCTAATTTTTGCAGAAATAATTTTTTCGTCACCTACCGATTTTTTTAATTCAGAAATAATCTTAAACACTTTTTTAGGATCTCTAACTAGTGCGCTACCTTCTCCGTTTTTCACAACTTTCGGAACAGGACACCCCATGTTGATGTCAATAAACGGGAACGGAGAAAGTTCGTCATATTTGGCTACTTCGCTAATTATTTTTGCATCTTCACCAAAAAGTTGAACACCGGTTTTAGAATATTCCTCTTCGCCTAAATAAAGTAGAGCTTTCGTGCCTTGATTTTTGTAATAAAGTCCTTTTGCGGACACCATCTCTGTATAACAAAGTCCTGCTCCGTATTTATAAGCAAGAGTTCTTAGTCCTACGTCCGAATACCCCGCAATGGGAGCCAAAACTAATTTATTAGGTATGCTAAAATTCATTGTTTGTTTAATAGAGATTTGGCTTTTTGATAATATTTTTCTTGCTCGATAAGAGGTAAATCTGCAATGTTTTTATTATCGTCGGTCGCTAGTTTTTCCATCAAAATAACTCGGTCCGAAAATTTCTTTGTGGAGCGATTGAGGGCTACTTCGGAATATATATTGTCGGAACGGAGTAGATTTATTACCGAAAATAATATATCTCCGCCTTCTAATTCTCTTTCTTCTTCGGTTGCAGATTCATACTCCTTGATTTCTTCTTTTATCTTATCAATTGCATCTTCTCTCGACGTAAAGTCAAAGCCTATTTTACGTACATACTTTTGTACTTTTTCGGCTTTCATTGTAGCGGGAAATGTCGTTGCAATTCCTTCAAGTTTATCCTTGAGAGATTTTTGACCTTTTTCTTTTGCCTTGTTTTGTTCCCAATATTTTAAGGCTTCTTCAGGAGAATATGCCTTGTCATTACCAAAAATGTGAGTATGACGAAAATAAAGTTTTTCATTGAGTTTTGTCAGTACGTCAAGCAAAGAAAATTCACCATTGTCTTCGGCTATAACGGAATTAAATACTGATTGCAAAAGTACATCTCCGCACTCTTCGGTCATCTTGTCAACGTCTTTCATTTCTATTGCTTCGACCAACTCGTACGATTCTTCAATTACGTTGGTTCGGATGCTTTCGTGCGTTTGGACATTATCCCACGGACAGCCGTCCGGTTGTCTTAGTCTATATATAATTTTGACAAGTTCTTGGAATTTTTCCGATACAGCATCTAGATATTCTTGTGTAAGTTCCATAAATATCTCCATATATTTTTTATAATTGTAACATTTTTAATCAGTTTAGAAAAGTTTTTTAATTTATATAATATAAAAAAAGCAACTATTTGTTGTTATAGTCGCTTTTTATAATAAATTTTATTTTGCTTAATTTATTTTTGGATTAGACTTTCATTCCAGTGCGAATCGGGGGCAAAGCCAAGCAAATCTGCTACAGTCGCTGCGATATTCGCTAAACCAAAATTGTCGCCTTCTTTGACCTTGACATCGGCATTGTAGATGATAAACGGAACTTTGTTGAGACTGTGTGCGGTACGAACGGTTATTTGACCTTTCTTATTTTTCTCAAGCATTTCGTCTGCATTGCCATGATCGGCGGTAACAACCAAAATCGCATTGTTTTTGTCAACAACTTTAATTAGTCTTGCAAGTCCTAAATCTACTGCTTCCATTGCTGTAATGGTAGCATCAAGATTGCCTGTATGTCCTACCATGTCGCCGTTGGGGTAATTACAACGGATAAAGCCGTATTTACCTGAATTTAGAGCATTTATAACCTCGTCTGTGACTTCTGCCGATTTCATCCAAGGACGCTCGTCAAAAGACACTTTATCGGAAGGAATCTCAACAAATGTTTCTAAGGTTTCGGAAAATTTTTCGCTACGATTTCCGTTCCAAAAATATGTTACGTGTCCATATTTTTGAGTTTCTGATACTGCAAATTCGGGAACATTTTTATTGACTAAAAATTCGCTCAAAGTGTATTTTATGCAAGGAGGTTCTACCAAAAATCTCTTAGGAAGATGTAAATCTCCGTCATATTGGAGCATACCTGCATACAACACTTTGGGAGCATTGCCTCTGTCGAAATTGTTGAAATTTTCATTATCAAAAGCCATTGAGATTTCGATGGCTCTATCTCCTCTAAAATTGAACAAAATCACTGAATCTCCGTCTGCCATTTTGCCTACGGGGGTGCCGTCTTTTGCAATTACAAAAGCGCCTAAATCTTGGTCAATAATTCCGGGAGTTTCACTTCTTAGAGTTTCGACTGCTTCGGTAGCACTTGAAAATTGTCTGCCAATTCCATGGACATGCGTGTCGTAGCCTTCTTTTACCATATTCCAATTCGCGCAATATCTATCCATCGTGATCTTCATTCTACCACCGCCGGATGCGATTTTTGCGTCGAAATTGTTATCGTTTAGAGTACTAAGCGTAGATTCTAATTGTTCGATGTAAGTGAGTGCAGAAGTTGCAGGAACGTCTCTTCCGTCAAGCAGAACATGAATTCTTACTTTTTTCACTCCGTCTTTTTTAGCACCTTCTAACATTGCCAAAAGGTGGCGAATATTTGAATGGACGTTGCCGTCGGACAATAGGCCTATAAAGTGAAGTGTCGAATTGTTTTTCTTGACATTTTCGACAAGTTCTGTCCATGCTGCCGATTTATAAATATCTCCGCTTTCTATGGACTCCTCAACAAGTTTTGCTCCTTGGCTATAAACTTGTCCACAACCGAGAGCATTGTGTCCGACTTCGCTATTGCCCATGTCTTCATCACTTGGAAGTCCTACTGCCGTACCATGAGCACGTAGATAGGTATGAGGACATTCTTTCAATAGTTTATCTAGAGTCGGAGTATGTGCCATAGTAACGGCATCGCCAAGTCCTGTAACAGACTTGCCGACACCATCCATAACTACTAAAACTACAGGTCTCATTAGTAATTCACCACTGCTGCAAAATCATCGGCTTTCAAACTTGCTCCACCGATAAGTCCGCCATCTATTTCAGGCATTGACATAAGTTCTGATGCATTTTTTGCGTTCATGGATCCGCCGTATTGAATACGCATAGATTTCGCTGCGGTTCTTCCGTATAATTTGCGGAGGACTTTACGAATAAATGCAATTGTCGAATTGGCTTCTTCTGCTGTTGCAGTTTTGCCGGTGCCGATTGCCCAAACGGGTTCATAGGCGATAACAATACGTTTTAGATAATCTTTATCTATTCCTTCAAATGCTCCGACAATTTGTCTGTGCAAGACTTCTTCGGTCTTTCCGGACTCTCTTTCTTCAAGCAATTCACCTACGCAAATAATAGGTTTCAAACCTGCGGAAAGTGCGGCTTTTGCACGTTTGTTGACTGTAGCATCGGTTTCTCCAAAATATTGTCTTCTTTCGGAGTGGCCTACGATAACATATTCAACTTTGAGTTCTGCGAGCATTTCGGCAGAGATTTCTCCTGTAAAAGCACCTTTTTCTGCCCAGTGAACATTTTGTGCACCAAGTTTGATATTGGTCCCACGAATTGCGGTTTTTACTGTTTGGATGTCAGTAAAAGGTACACAAACAACAACTTCACATTTCGCATCTTTTACTTTATCTTTTAGTTGTGCGATAAGTTCTGCAGATCTTTCTTTGGTATTATTCATTTTCCAGTTGCCTGCGATGATATCTCTTTTCATTTTATTTCTCCTTTAATTATGTTTTTATAAGTTTAAGGCTCATGGGAAATCCCATAAGCCTATATTTGATTTTATAGATTATTAAGGCAATCTACGCCGGGAAGAATTTTTCCTTCCAAGAATTCCAAACTTGCGCCACCACCGGTAGATATGTGTGTCATTTTGTCTGCATATCCAAGTTGGGCAACTGCTGCTGCGGAGTCTCCACCTCCTATAATTGTCGTTGCATCGGTTTCTGCCAAGGCTTTTGCCATTGCTTTGGTGCCGGTTGCAAATTTTTCAAATTCGAATACACCCATAGGTCCGTTCCAGACGACGGTTTTGGCGTTTTTGACGGCATCGGAGAAAATTTTGATTGTTTCGGGTCCGATGTCCAAACCTTCCCAACCTTCGGGGAAATCGACTTGACCGACAACTTGAGTGTTGGCATCATTTGAGAATGAGTCAGCGACAACCGTATCGATAGGAAGAAGCATCTTTACACCTTTTGCGGCTGCTTTTTCCATAAGTTCTTTTGCAAGGTCAACTTTGTCAAGTTCTACCAAACTGTTGGCAACATTTCTACCAAGTGCGGTAATAAATGTATAAGCCATGCCACCGCCGATAATCAATGTATCGACTTTTTCGATAAGATTGTTGATAACACCGATTTTGTCGGAAACTTTTGCTCCACCGAGAATTGCAACAAACGGTCTATCGGGATTTTCAAGGGCTTTGCCTAAAATTGTAAGTTCTTTGTCGATAAGGAATCCTGCAACTGCTACGGGTGCATAGCCGTATTGAACGATACCTGCGGTTGTTGCGTGGGCACGGTGAGCGGTACCGAATGCATCATTGACATAAACTTCGCAGAAATCTGCAAGTTTTTTGCAAAGATTTTCATCGTTTTTCTCTTCGCCTTTTTCAAAACGAGTGTTTTCCAAAAGAACACATTCGCCGTCTTTTAAGGCAGCAACTTTTGCGTGTGCATCGGGACCGACGACATCTTCTGCAAATGTAACTTTTCCGTCAAGAAGTTCGCCAAGACGTTTTGCAACAGGACGCAAAGTAAATTTTTCTTTATCTCCTTTTGCTTTCTCTAAAAGGCGAGCGGTTTCTGCATCTCTTTCGTTTTCGGGAAGAGCCTCTACAGCCTTTTTCTCTTTTTTAGTTAAAGAAAAACCTTCGCTAAATATATTGTGAGGTTTTCCGAGGTGGGAACAAAGTACAACTTTTGCACCATGATCCATTAAGTATTTAATTGTGGGAAGAGCGCCGTTGATACGATTTTCATCTGTGATAACGCCGTCTTTCATCGGAACGTTGAGGTCAACTCTGACCAAACATTTCTTACCTTGGACGTTTACGTCTTTTATGGTCTTTTTGTTCATAACGAAATATCTCCTATAAAGATTTGATGATGAAATTATATCACAGTGTTTTGCTAAAAACAATGTTTTTTTGTTAAAAATGTATAAAATCTTACAAAATTATATTTTAATATTGTATGTAATCAACAATTTTTGTAAGTTTTGATATTGCCTTGACAAAATGTTATTATATTGACTATAATTTTTACGTTTAACCGCAACTCTCGGGGGTGTCCCGGATTCGACTTTTCGGTTGACTGCGATATAAGCATGTCGGAGGCTCGGCTCCGTAAAAACGGAAATTAACATTAAACGCAGATAACAATTTGCAATACGTTGCCGCTTAGTTCGGCATCCGTCGGCTCTCAAGCTCTACGGTGAGATGTTCGGCGTCATTAGTAGAGAACCCGACTTTGAGAATCCTGTAAATACTCGGGTACAAAAGGATGTGTCCGGAAACGGTTGGCAAAATTAGACGTAAAGGACGAGAATCAAAACTTTGCTAAACATGTAGAAATTGTCGTGGTAGCCGGGAAGGACGGGAGTTCAACTCTCCCCACCTCCACCACAGCTGAAAAAACGAACTCTGTATAGCACAAGAGTTCGCTTTTTCTTATCAAAAGATTTCTTTTGTGTTAGATTTAGTTTTTTGCCGTCAAATTGAATAATTTTAATTGGCAAACTTATTTAATCTTCGCTTATGTCTTCTAAAGATATTTTAGCGTAATATTAATTTTTATAATCATTTGTCAGTAGATAACAATTTTTGGCATTGAGTTTATATTTTTAGTGTGACGGAGGTGTGAACAATTTGACTTGGGATGGGGATAAAGATATAATGTAAACATTATGAAATATACTCTTGCTATTTTTGATATGGACGGAACGATTCTCAACACTTTAGATGATTTGAAAGACAGTCTAAATGTGACGTTGAAGGCACTGGGGTACCCTGAAAGGACGCTTGCGGAGGTACGTTCTTTTGTTGGAAACGGTATCGGCAAGTTGATCGAACGGGCTGTTCCTGCGGGGCTTAGTATTAGAGAAAAGGAAAAAGTCCTTGAAATGTTTACGGAATATTACGGAGAACACAGTCAAGATAAAACAAGACCATACGACGGCATTGTCGAAGCAATTGCCGCTATAAGGCAGTGTGGAATCAAAACGGCTGTTGTATCTAATAAAATCAATTTCGCCGTAAAGGATCTTGTCAAGAAGTTCTTTGACGGACTATTCGATTATAGTCTGGGAGAAACTCCGGGGTTGAACAGAAAACCGCATCCCGATATGGTAAATAAAGTTTTACAAGATCTTAATATTGACAAAAAGGATGCCGTATATATCGGGGACTCGGATGTCGATATAATGACGGCAAAAAACTCTTCTCTTCCTATTATTGCGGTATCGTGGGGATTTAGGGATAGAGATTTTATCAAGGAAAAAGGTGCCGAAATTATTGTTGACAATCCTTGCGAACTCGTAGATATTTTGACTAAGTAACACAACTATTTATAAAACAAAATCGCTCTTAACTATATTCGTAAGGGCGATTTTTTTTGTACAAAAAAAGCACCTATTCGGTGCTTCTTTGGCAGGGGTGGCAGGATTTGAACCTACGAATGATGGAGTCAAAGTCCATTGCCTTACCGCTTGGCGACACCCCTGTATGGGTGGGGTGAGTAATGGGAGTCGAACCCATGACCTTCAGAGCCACAATCTGACGCTCTACCAACTGCGCTATACCCACCGTGTTGGCGAGCCAGAAGGGATTCGAACCCCCGACACACGGCTTAGAAGGCCGTTGCTCTATCCTGCTGAGCTACTGGCTCATTTGGTTTGGTGATCCATCGGAGATTCGAACTCCGGACACCTTGATTAAAAGTCAAGTGCTCTACCGACTGAGCTAATGGATCATAATGGAGCGGGTGAAGGGAATCGGACCCTCGTAAACAGCTTGGAAGGCTGCCACTCTACCATTGAGATACACCCGCAAATGCTAAAATAGTATATAAAATTCTACGGGTGTTGTCAACAATAAAGCAACACTTTTTTTATTTTTTTTCATAATCAGTTTCGAGAATAGTTTTTAACTGTTTTAATGCCCTACCTCTATGGCTGATAGAATTTTTTTCTTCAAGACTTCCTTCTGCAAAGGTCTTGCCCAAATCATAACTGTAAAACAGCGAATCATAGCCAAAACCTCTTGTTCCGCAACGTTTTTCGGCGATTTCGCCTTCTGCTACTCCTTTTGCGGTGACGTAAGTGTCATCAGGATAATAAAGAACGATGACGGTCTCGAATCTTGCCGTACGATTTTTGACTCCGTCTAATTTTTTTAGAAGAAGTGTATTGTTGGCATCGTCGTCATGCTCGGGGCCCGCAAATCTTGCGGAATAGACTCCGGGAGCGCCGTCCAACGCATCTACCATAAGTCCGGTATCGTCTCCAAGTGCAGGAAGTCCTGTGAGTTTTGAGATAGTTTTTGCTTTGATCAGTGCATTATCGAAAAAAGTTTTGCCGTTTTCTTCGATTTCTATGTCGATATTCTTTTCTTTGAGTGAATAAAAGTTGGCAAAATAATTGCCTAATATAGATTTGATTTCGACAATTTTATGTTGATTGTTGGAGGCAATAACTACTTCTTGATTATTTTTTTGCATAAATTTTTTCTTTTGTATGGCGTCTGTCTTGGAATAGGAATGCACCTATTGCTTTGATAAGTCCTTTGAACGGTCTGCCATTCAACGCAATCAAAATGCCCTCACAGGTTGCGTAAGGAACAATTCCGCCACTCATTTCATAGAAATTGCGGATAGGCATCGATTTCGCACCCTCGATGGTTGTACGGAACATTGACGGGGGTGAATCTTTGGGGATTGCACGCTTGGCAAAGAATAAGAATATTCTTTGGAAACATCTGGCAAAGACATTCAAATTGCATTCGCCGACGGTGGAATTCATGTTGTACTCACCTTTCTTCGTTGGAGAATTGTCTGCTATGGGAGCGCCTTTTAGTTTTACCCATTGATCGTCAGGGATATCTTCGACTCCTTCCATATTGTAATAAGCATCTAGTCCGGTGTAGTCGGGCATATCGACTTTGTCGGCTTGTACGAAGACTTTTTCTGTCAAACGGATATCTCTTGACGAAGATCCGATTAAAATTTCAAAATCGCCTTCTTCTATCGTCCAATCGGAAACTGCAGTGTTGTAGAACGAAAAGGCTCGCTTATCAAGTGTAAACTCGACGACCTTTTCTTCGCCTGCATCAAGGTGGACTTTTTCGAAGCCTTTGAGTTCCTTTTCCGGCATAAAGACGGTAGAGGCTACATCTCTCACATATAGTTGGACAACTTCTTTTCCGTCACGTTTTCCGGTGTTTTTGACGGTGACTTTGACTTTTAGAGGTTGTTCTAGGTCGGTTGACGTCGAGGACAGTTCAATATCACTATATTCAAATGTTGTGTACGAAAGTCCGTAACCAAAGGGGAACATGACGTCTTTTTTGGCTTTGTCGTAATATCTATAACCGATATAAATGCTTTCTTTATACTCTACGGCTCTAGGACCATATTTGAAGTATTTACTCGTAATAAGGTCTTCATATTTATAAGGATAAGTTTCGGCAAGTTTTCCCGAAGGATTGACTCTACCAAAAAGAATATCGCAAGTCGCTTCGGCTCCCGCTTCTCCGGACAAATTGGTTTGGAGAATGGCATAAACTCTATCAACCCAAGGCATTTCACATGCCGAGCCTCCGGAGATGACAACTACTACTTTTTTGCCCATATCGCAAAGAGCGGTGATGATTTCGTTTTGTTCGTCACCGAGTTTCATCGAATCTCTGTCTGCCGCTTCGACTTCGTCGTTTTCAGTAAGTCCGGCAAAAACAACTACTATGTCTTTGGTTTCGGCTTTTTTGCATGCGGCATTTTTTAGGTCTCTAAAATTGATACTGCTGTCCGAATATCCTTGGGAATAATCGTAAGGAATTTTTCTTGCGTCCAATTCATCGATAAAACTTACCAATCTCTTGGGATTGATTTGAGATGATCCTGTACCTTGATATCTAGGTTTTTTGGCAAATTTGCCGATAACTAATATTTCGTTGCCTGAGTGAAGAGGTAAAACATTGTCGTCGTTTTTGAGTAGCACACTACCTGCAGAGGCTATTTCTCTTGCAAGAGCGTGGTTTCTGTCAAAGTCCGCATGATACTCTTCTTTCGGTTTGTTTTCCAAACATTTTAAGACGTAATCTATTACTCTAACAACGACTGCATCAAGGGATGCTTCGTCAAGGCTACCATTTTTGACAGCATCTACTATCATTTTGTCGGTGATGCCGTTGCATCCCGGCATTTGGAGGTCCATGCCGGCTTTGATTCCCTCGATTCTATCATTGACTGCACCCCAGTCGGACACGACAAGACCTTGAAAGCCCCATTCTGTTCTCAAAATATCGGTAAGGAATTTTTTGTTGTCGGCAAGGTGAACACCGTTGACGGGATTGTAGGAACACATTACTTGCCAAGGTTGGGCTTCTTTTACTATCTTTTCGAATGCCGAGAGATATATTTCTCTTAGCGCTCTTTCATCAACTTCGGATGAACAAACCATTCTTCTCCATTCTTGGCTGTTGACCGCAAAATGTTTTAGAGATGTACCAACGCCATTATTTTGGCAACCTTTTACGTATTGAGTGCCGAGTTCACCGGCAAGGAAAGGATCTTCGGAATAATATTCAAAATTCCGTCCGCAAAGAGGACTCCTTTTCATGTTGACACCGGGTCCGAGAACGGTTTGCACACCTAATTCTTTGGCTTCGTCTGCTAGGGCATACCCCATTTTATAAGCAAGGGTTCTGTCCCAAGTGCTTGCCACTCCGACTGCCGACGGAAAGCATGTGGACGGAGCAGATTTTTGCATAATGTTGCCGAAATTGGCTTTTGCCACTTCTACACGAAGTCCGTGAGGACCGTCTGTCATTTTCGCACTGTCAAGATTAACTCTTTTGATGGGGGTAGTTTCCCAAAAACTTATCCCGGAAGTAAGCGCTGCTTTTTCTTCCAACGTAAGTTGCGACAAAATTTCGGTTGCTCTTTCTGACATCTTTTGATTTCTCCTTATAAAGGGTTGTCCTATACTATTATATCAAGTATTTATGTGATTTCAATATCTTTTTATCCTAGCAATTTTTTCAGCGTGGTAATTTTGGCGGATATTGAGAATATGCGCATTGCTTTTTCCAACTCGTCAAGCGGTGGGAAACTCGGTGCAAGGCGGACATTGCTGTCAAATGGATCTATACCGTATGGGTAGGTGCTACCCGCGGGAGTGAAAATGACACCTGCTTCTTTACATAGTTTCAAAGTTGCTTTTGCCGTACCTTTTTCAAGGTCGCAAGAGATAAAATAACCGCCTTTTGGTTCAATCCAATCGGCTACTCCCGTATCTGCCAATTCTTCTTCTAGTACCGAAAGTACCATTTTGAATTTCGGACGTAAAATTTCGGCATGTTTTTTCATGAGGCATTTTACACCTTTGGCATTTTTAAAATAGAGTGCATGGGCATATTGGGCAAGTTTGTCGGGGCCTATTGTTTGGACGGAAGTGAGTTTTCGTAAATAATCAATATTGGCTTTTGACGATGCGATAAAGGCTATTCCGCTACCTGCAAAAGTGATTTTTGAGGTGGAACCAAACATGAAAAAGAGATCTTCGTTGTTGTATTTTTTGGCTTCTTTAAACACATCTTTTAGTGCAATGTCTTGCTCCTCGACGCAGTGCACCATGTAGGCATTGTCCCAATATACTCTAAAATCTTTGGCTTTGGGGCAAAGACGAGCAAATCTGTTGACTACTTCTTCGCTATACACTATGCCTTGAGGGTTGGAATATTTGGGTACACACCAAATTCCTTTGACGGTTTCATCTTGAATAAGTTCTTCTACTATATCCATATCCGGTCCGTCATGGCGCATAGGTATTGTTATAAGTTGGTAACCAAGGGTTTGAGTGACACCAAAATGGCGGTCATAACCGGGAGCAGGACAAAGCCATTTTCTGTTGCTTACTTCGTTTTGGGGACGACATCCGGAAAAACCAAATTGCAGTCCTCTTTGGACTGTATCGTACATTATGTTAAGGCTAGAATTGCCCATAACCATAATTTCATCTTGATCAACATTTATAAGATCCCCGAAAATTTCTTTCATCTCAGGAATACCGTCAACCATTCCGTAGTTGCGGTAATCGGGCGACATTTGAAATGCTGTCGCTTTAGTCAAGGCATCAAAATAATCCATTGACAAATCTAGTTGTTCTTTTGAGGGTTTGCCTCTAGATAGATCGAGTTTTAAGTTTTGACTTTTGTAATTTTCGTACCGTTCGGTTTCTTTTGCCAGAATTTCTTTTAATTCGGCTCGTCCCATTTTTGAATATTTCATAATTATTCCTCTTTACCTTGTTTAGGTTTGATTACAATTTTTATTGGTGTCCCTGAATAGTCAACGGCTTTTCGTATAGAATTTTCGAGATACCTTTTGTAGGAAAAGTGCATACAATTCACGTCATTGACAAAAAGAACAAATGTGGGGGGACATACTGCGACTTGTGTCGAATAGTAAATTTTTAGGCGTTTTCCTTTGAACATCGGGGGTTCGTTGACGGCTACGGCTTCGGACATAATCTCATTTAAGGTACCCGTACTTATTCTTGTGGAAGCCCGTTCGTAAGATTTGAGTCCTTCTTCCAAAATGTTTGTAAGTCTTTGACCGGTGAGTGCCGATATAAAGACGGGGACAAAATAGTCCATAAATTTGAGTTCTTCTTTTAATTTGTTTTTGAACTTATAAATGGTATTAGTGTCTTTTTCTACAAGATCCCATTTGTTCATAACAACAACGGAAGGTTTACCTGCTTCGTGCGCCATAGCAGCAATTTTGACGTCTTGCTCCGAAATCTCGGTGCTTGAATCAATGACAATAAATACGATGTCGGCATTGTCTATTGCTCTAATTGAACGGAGCACGCTATAATATTCGACATCTTCGTCAACTTTACTTTTCTTCCTTATACCTGCGGTGTCAACTATGATATAGTCCTTGCCGTTGTATGAAAACGGAGTATCAATTGCATCTCTCGTGGTGCCGGCGACGTCGCTTACGATGACACGATCATAGCCTAAAATTTTGTTTACAATACTAGATTTGCCTGCATTAGGCTTGCCTACTACTGCAATTTTTAGAGGGCGATTTTCGTCTTCTTCCACCACTTCTTGGCTAGGTAAAAACTTGACGATTTCGTCCAAAAGATCGCCTGTACCTCTTCCGAGTTCGGATGATACGGGAACGGGGGTGCCAAGACCTAACTCATAAAAATCGTATATGTTGTCTTCTAACTTGTTGTTGTCTATTTTATTGACTGCAAGTACGACGTTTTTTCCACTTTCACGTAAAAATCCTGCTATGTCATAATCGTCGGGCATAAGGCCTTCTTTCCCGTCAACAAAAAAGAGTATTACATCGGCAAGATCTATTGCAATTTCGGCTTGTTTCCTAATAAAATGCCACATTTTGTCATCGCTTTTCAGTTCTATTCCGCCGGTATCGATCAATGTAAATTGTTTGCCACACCACTCGACGTCAGCGTAAATTCTGTCACGAGTCACTCCACGCATATCATTGACTATGCTTATGCGCTTGCCTGCCATTTTGTTGAAAAACGTGGATTTGCCGACGTTAGGTCTGCCTACCACTGCTACTAAAGGTTTAACCATTTACATCCTCTTTATGTGCTATGCCTTTTGTCAATTTTTTGCCAAACACAATGCTATTTGCCTTCATCGACCTATCGTTGAGACGAATATTTTCGGTGTTGACTACGTCAATTTGATTGTCGGTAGATATTAGCGCTATGTCAAAATCTTCTAGAATTGTCGCTGCAAACACTGCTTTGTCACCACGCTGCATGTCGAGGGCTTTGACGCCTTTTCTACCTCTCTGTATGGGGCGATAATTGCTCATTATGCTCTTTCTTGCGGTCCCCGAACTAGTGACAACGAGAAGTTCTCCTACCGTCACGATGTCGGACTCCGTTTCGTATTCTGCGATACATTGCCCCGCATAAATGACCGTTTCACCATCGTCAAGTTTCATACCAATAACTCCGGACGATTTTCTTCCTTGAACGGGAATTTCGTCTTTTAAGGCATTGAGAATTTGTCCGCTTGAAGATACGAATACAACAGTCGAAAGTCCTTGATCTTTTTCAATCGACAAAACTCTGTCGGAGTCGTCTTTCATAACCATATATTGATAAGTATCTTTATTGACGATATATTCACTGAATTTGGAAGCTTTTACCATACCGTTTTTGGTGTATGCATAACATACCAAATCGGGATCTCCTTCATTTTGGCAAATTACGCTTACGGCTTTTTCTTGCGGATCGGCATCCGTGAAAAGTTCCGAAAGTCTAAAACCTTTGTCCGTCCAGCGGCTTTCGGGAGCCGTATTAGTGTCAAGACGATATGCGTTGCCTTTATCACCAAAAACAATGACTTTGGATGTAGGCTCTGCTAGTGCCAAACACTTGGTAAGATTGTCAATGGTTGCCGATTCTGCCGATCGATCATCTTTATAGTACGCACTTGTCGTCATGAATTTGACAAGTCCTTCTCCTGTCACTGCGACAAAACCTCTTTTTGCCGTCCTTACGGTAGGATCAAATGTCTTAATTGCAACTTCATCTATACTCGAAACGACAGTTGTGCGACGTTTTGACTTGTATTTGTTTTTAACTTCAAGTATTTCTTTTTTGACAACTAGAAGTTGCTCTCTTTGACTGCCGACAATCTTTTCCATACCGGCAATATTCTTTTCGAGTTCTTCAAGTTCTTTGTAGAATTTGTTGACGTCGAGCCTATTAAGCGATGAAATTTTGGTGTCTAAAATGGCATCGGCTTGGGCATCGTTTAAGTCGAAACGCTCCTTTATTCTAGTCTTGCTTTCCGTCCGAGAACTACTATCTAATACTATGTCAACAAGTTCTCTTATGTAAGGGAAGACAGTCACAAAACCCTTCAAAATGTTCTCACGTTTTCTTGCATCTGTAAGTAAGTGTTGAGTCCTTTTCAAGACAACATTCTTTTGGTGTTTGATATAATATTTAAGGATATCTATAAGGCCCAATTGTTGTGGTTTTCCGCCTGCTATAACCACCATATTGACGAAAAAATTCTTTTGCAAATCGGTCTTTTTGTAGAGTAAATCCAATATTTTGACCGGATCTTCACCTTTTTTCAGTTTTATTACAATGCGAATACCGCTCGAATCGCTTTCGTCGGCTATCTCGGTAATTCCGCCAAGTTTATCTTTGGTGGATTCTTTTAGTTCAAATATTTTCTGTTGAAGTGCAGATTTGTTCACTTGATAGGGAATTTCTGTAATCACTATATTTTGTTTGTCGTTGTCACCGTTTTCGATATCGGCTTTTGCTCTCATTATAAATGTGCCTTTGCCTGTCTCATAGACCTGTTCTAACTGATCGCCGGTGATAACGTATCCACCTGTCGGAAAATCCGGACCTTTAACTATCGTAAGAAGTTCTTTTAGAGTGATTTTGGGATTGTCTATCATTGCTACTACCGCATCTATTACTTCGGAAAGATTGTGTGTAGGGATATTTGTAGCAATACCTATTGCTATACCGGATGCACCGTTGACTAAAAGATTCGGGAATCTTCCCGGAAGAATTATCGGTTCATCCAATGTATCGTCAAAGTTCTTTTGCCATTCGACTGTGCCTAGGTCAAGTTCTCTTAAGAGTTCGGTAGCAAGCGGAGTCATTCTAACTTCGGTGTATCTCATTGCGGCCGGGGAATCGCCGTCTATACTACCAAAGTTGCCTTGTCCGTCAACAAGACAATTACGCATTGAAAAGTCTTGTGCCATTCTAACAATCGCTTCATATACGGAAGAATCGCCGTGGGGGTGATATTTACCAAGACAATCGCCTACTATTCTTGCCGATTTTTTATACTCTTTGTCGGGAAACATTCCTAACTCGTACATAGAATATAAAATACGCCTTTGGACGGGTTTTAGACCGTCTTCTACACGAGGAAGAGCTCTATCGAGTATAACCGATTCCGAATACGGAATCATCGATTCGGGAAGGATTTTTTCAATCGGTTTTTCTATAATGTTTTCAAGATTTCCGTCTTTATCTAAATCAAACGAAATTTGATTGCTTTTTCTTCTTGCCATTGTTAATCTCCGTATTTATCTGCGAATTCGTCACGTTTGTTGAAGGTGGCATTCGCGAAAATATATCCTTTTCTTGCTTCGACATCCTCCCCCATAAGAGTCGAAACCATGAGTTCGGCTTGGGCTGCATCTTCGAGGGTAACTTTCATTAGAGTACGATGTTTGGGATCAAGTGTCGTTTCTTTTAGTTGTTCGGGATTCATCTCTCCGAGACCTTTATATCTTTGTATTTTATAACCACTCTTCATTTCGGCAATTATTTTGTCTAGTTCCGCATCGTCATAGGCATATCTTATGTCATCTTTTTTTGACACTTTATAAAGCGGGGGCATACCTACATAAACATGGCCGTTGACAAGAAGTGGTTTCATATACCTATAAAAGAAAGTAAGTAAAAGCGAACGAATATGATACCCGTCAACGTCGGCATCTGCTAAAATTATGACTTTGTGGAATTTGATATTTTCTATCTTAAAATCCGGTTCGCAATCGGCGCCCAGTGCGGTGATTATCGTCATCAAAACATCGTTGCCAAATATCTTGTCGATATTACATTTTTCGGAATTTTGAATTTTGCCTCTAAGAGGAAGAATCGCTTGAAAACGGCGGTCTCTTCCTTGTTTGGCACTGCCACCTGCGGAATCGCCTTCTACTATAAATAATTCGTTTTCTTCGGGCTTTTTGCCACTGCATGCCGCAAATTTTCCTATAAGAGTGGCTCCACTCTTGTCGTTAATTGACTTTTGGCGAGCTTTTGCTTGTCTTACGGCTTCTCTTTGTTTGGATGAGGCTATGGCATTTTTTACGACAAGATCTCCTATGTCTCGGTTTTTAGATTGGTTCAAATATTTACCGAGTTCTTCGGATACAATTTTGTCAACAATAAATTTAACTTCGGGGTTGCCGAGTTTGGTTTTTGTCTGTCCTTCAAATTGGATATTTTGCATTTTGATGGACAAAATTGCCGTCATACCGGCTCTAAAATCATCGCCGGACAAATTTTGATCTTTATCTTTTAGGAGTTTTTTATCACGTGCATAATCGTTGAAACAACGTGTCAATGCCGATTTCAAGCCGGCTTCGTGAGTGCCTCCCTCCGGGGTGGGAATATTGTTGACATAAGATGAAATAAGCTCGCTATCTATACAATCGGTATATTGGATGGCAAGTTCTAGGACAAAGTCGTCGGTTTCCCTTGTAAGGTAGATAGTTTTGGGAGAAATCAATTTTTTGGTACTGTTTAAGTGAGTCAAAAAATCTTGAACACCACCTTCATACATATAAATTTCTTTCTTGATTTTATCGTCTTCATTTTCTACTCTCATATCGGTAAGAGTAATGGCAAGGCCTTTGTTGAGATAGGCAAGTTCTTTTAACTTTGAAGAAATCGTGGATATATTATAACGCTCATTGCCAAACACTCTGCTATCAGGTTTGAAAGTAACTTTGGTACCACGAAGAGAAGTTTTCCCTACTTTTTCGAGTTTTGTTTTAGGAATGCCCGATTCTATTTTTTTGCCATTGTCGGGAGACCAAAATTCTTGGCGATAGTGAATTCCGTTACGGAAAACTTCGACCGTCAACCATTCGGACAAAGCATTGGTAACCGAGGCACCGACTCCGTGAAGTCCGCCTGAAAATTTATATTTTTCGCTGTCAAATTTTCCGCCTGCATGGAGCCTAGTAAAGACAAGTTCTACACCGGTAAGTCCGCTTTGTTTGTTGATGTCAACAGGAATACCTCTGCCGTTGTCATAGACAGAAATCGAGTTGTCGGGATAGATTGTTACTTCAATTGTGTCGGCATAGCCATTGCCTGCTTCGTCAATTGCGTTATCCACGATTTCCCACAAAATGTGGTGCATTCCTCGTGCTCCAGTAGTGCCTATATACATACCGGGGCGGACTCTTACGCCGTCTAGCCCCTCAAGAATCGAAAGATCATTCGCATTGTAATTGGACATTTTTCCTCCATAAACACACAATAAAAACCACTTTTTAAGTTGTTATAAAATGGATTCTGAGTGTTTTGTGTGATTTTTTGTTTACACTATTGTTTTCCTAGAAAAATTTTTGCAAAACAATAGACAATTATATCAATATATTGTAGCACAAGTATCTCGTATCGTCAATATATCGAGTAAATCTAAAAATATTAAATTGTGTTTTTTTGTAATATATAAAAGATTTGTAAGCGATAAAAAAATAAAATCAGCGTACTTTTTTCATGATAATCAATTCTTCGGGCTTACACAAAATTTCCACAGGTTTGCCCCCTGCATATTCTATGCCGGATATGAGAGATTTCCATACAGAATCTTTGGGAAGATAAACGACTCTATAACCTCTGTTTTTTTGCAGCACTGGGGCTATTATAAGATCGCTTCCTAGCAAAAATTGGTCGTTGACTTTTCCTAATCCTTGATGAGGATACTCATATTCCATATACCTTATGATCGGTTGGCAAGATGACAATGAATCTTCGTAAAGCTCTTTAATTATATCAATATACTCTCGTCTTATCGAAAAAATAGTTTTAAGTTGTTCGACAAATTCTTTGTCGGCATCATCCCATATCGGAACTGAAAATTGGCAAACAGGCATCAAAATCGAGGTTTCAAGCCATCTTAAAAGAAGTTGTTTATCTAAAAATTCGAGATCCTTTTTATTTAGAATCTGTCCTCCTCCTACCATGTCGGGACATACGTAAGGTAAGCCGATTATGCCAAGAGCCAAAGCCTCGGGAACAAGTGAGTGAAGACCAAAACGAGTGCCCCATATATGAGATTTGTCGGAAAGTCTTGCGATTATTCCGGCTCCGCCGTTTCTAGTAGATACTCTATATTCGTTGATGTTGTAATTTTTTGAAAAATCAACATATAATTGAGTTTGCCGGTCACATGTTGCATAAGGAATTGCGGTAATATCACTATCCTTATAATATGAAGAGTCGCCACCGTCAAATTTGAATCCGTCAATGCCGTACTCGTTTTTGAGTAGGTCAAGTTGAGTTTTTAGCCAGTCCGTTGCATCTGCCGATGACATATCAAGGAGAGCAGACGAGCCGTTCCACCACGATCTATATGCGATTTCTCTTCTTCTATTCTTGATTAGCGCGTTGTGGTCGGCAAGATACGAAAAACTTTTGGCATCTTTTGATACAAAGGGGACCACCCACAAAAGTACTTTGAAACCTAATTTTTTTAGATCGGATATAGTATCTTTCGGGGAAGGGAACTTTTCTTTATCGAAAGTCCAATCACCATATTCTTGTTG
>CAVIQK010000012.1:0-28011 GCA_963644945.1 bacterium
CCTTCAAAAGCAAGAACATATCACTTCTTAGTGTTGACTTTAATAGAAAAATAATATATTATTTATATTATTAGTTTATAAGACTTGTCGCATAAAATTCAGGGAAAACATAAATGAGAGAAAAGAAAAACAACTTAAAAACATTTACCGAAACCGATCCTGCGGTAGGCTTGTCATCTTCGCAAGTCGAAGAAAGAAAGCAAAAAGGTGCTGTCAATAAAATAAAAAATACATCCACAAGATCTTATGGACAAATATTTGTAAGCAACACGTTCACGTTTTTCAATATATTGTGTGTGTTGGTTTTCGTCTGGATGCTCACAGTCGCAAGAGACTTTACCGATGTCAAGAATATGGGCTTTATAGTGGTCATCACTTGCAACTGGGCAATAGGAATTTTCCAAGAAATCAGAGCAAAAATCACCGTAGATAAATTGACTTTCATATCTGCCCCCGATGTAGCGGTACTTCGTGACGGAGAAGAAACTCATATTCCCGTATCCGAAATAGTTTTGGGAGACATTTTGATTTTATCCCCGGGCAACCAAATCCCTGCCGACGGCATTGTGACAGAAGGAGAATCGGAAGTCAACGAAAGCATGCTAACGGGAGAGTCCGAAGCCATCAAAAAAATGCGTGGCGATTCCTGTCTTTCCGGAAGTTTTATAGTATCGGGGAAAATCAATTTGAAAGTGACAGCCGTAGGCTCCGATTGCTATATAACCAAGTTGTCAAAAGAAGCCAAAAATATCAAAAGAAAGCCCTCCGAGCTTATTCGTTCGCTCATGTTTATAATGAAAATCATTTCGATTATCATTATTCCTGTAGCCATCCTTGCCCTTCTTTCCAATTTCTCGGCAGAACTCAAAGCATTAGGTTATGACAACAACATGTGGACGGTTTTACAACATTTGTCCGATATTGACAAAGATATAGTGTACGAAGCATATCGCAATGCAGTGTTCCCGACTTCTACATCGGTAATAGGTATGATCCCTTCGGGCATGTTCCTACTCACTTCCGTAGCCCTTGCCGTAGGCATAATGCGACTAGCCAAGAAAAAAGCTCTTGTCCAAGAACTGTATTCTATCGAAAGACTCGCAAGAGTCAATCTTTTGTGCCTTGACAAAACCGGCACAATCACCGACGGCACAATGATAGTCAAAAAAGTCGAAGTGCTTGCCGATGCCGAAGAAAAGAATATCAAAAAAATCGTTTCTTCAATGCAAGCGGTGCTTGAAGAAAACAATCCTACAGCCACAGCCTTACAAAATTATTTTGGCAAAAAGGCACAAATAAAGGCAACCTTCAAAATTCCGTTTTCATCCGACAGAAAATGTAGTGCCGTAGGTTTTCAGGACGGCACGTTCGTGATAGGGGCCCCCGAATATGTCGGAGTAAAAATGACCAAAGATCTCAACAACAAGATTTCTTCTTACATGGACAACGGTTATCGTTGCCTGATGCTTGCATACAACAAGAAAAACAAAAAAGAAATTATCCCAAAAGACAATACACCGATTGCCATAATAGTCATAGAAGACAACATCAAAAAGAATTGTGTCGATACAATCAAATACTTCAAAGATTCCGGAGTCGATGTCAGAGTTATTTCGGGTGACAACCCTCATACCGTATCGGTTATTGCCAAAAGAGTAGGAATAGACAATGCCGACAAATTTATATCACTACACGGCATGACGGACGAAGAAATTCAAAACATAGCCCTCGAATATACTGTTTTCGGTAGGGTTAATCCTGCTCAAAAGAAACTTTTAGTTTCTATATTCAAAAATGCAGGCAAAACCGTCGCAATGACAGGAGACGGCATCAACGATATTCTTGCCATGAAAGAAGCCGATTGTTCAATAGCAATGGCAAATGGTTCGGATGCTACAAGAAGCATTGCAAACGTCGTCTTGCTTGACTCTGATTTTGGTTCAATGCCCAACATTGTAGCCGAAGGCAGACGAGTCATCAACAATATTGAAAGATCCTCGACACTATTTTTGACCAAAACTATGTTTTCATTATTGTTCACGCTAGTTTTAGTTATTTGGAATAAGAGTTTCCCTCTAGATCCCATTCAAATATCGTTTGTCGCCCTTTTCTCGATAGGCTTGCCGTCCTTCTTTATGGCGCTAGAACCCAACAATTCCCCGATAAAGAGCGGTTTTCTCAAAAATGTTTTCAAGAAAATTATGCCGGGCGCAATAGCCACTATTCTTGCGGTAATAGTAGTCATGGTATTCAGTTTGCAAGGCGAACTTGAAGTTACGGACGAAGAATTGAAAACGCTATGTATGATAGTAATGTTCATAATATTTATGGAAGTTGCTTGCATGTTGTGTAAGCCTTACAACAAATTGAGAATAGCCATGCTAATTGCAATAATTGTAGCCGCCACCATAGTAATAGTCGTATCCCCGTTTCTCCCCGAAAAAATCAACATCTATAATATTCACACATGTTACGACCTAATTCCCCTTTGGCTGGTAATTTCGGTAGGCATTATGGCATTATCGGTAATGGAATTTGTTACAGCAATAATCAATCGTATCGACCGAGGTGTCGAACACATAAAAACAAAAACAAGATAGAAAATCATCGGAGGTAATGTATGAACAAACTTTTGATAGTAGATGATGAAGAAATGATAAGAGACGTCGTAAGGACTTATGCAGAATTCGACGGCTTCGAAGTCAAGACCGCATCCAACGGAATCGAGGCAATAGAAACAGTCAAAAACGAAGATTTTGACATAATCTTGATGGATATAATGATGCCGAAAATGGACGGCTATGCAGCAGTCAAAGAAATCAAAAAGATGAAAAACATCCCAATAATCATGCTGTCTGCAAGAAATGAAGAATATGACAAACTTTTCGGCTTCGAACTAGGCATCGACGACTATGAAGAAAAACCTTTCTCCCCTAGAGTCCTAATGGCAAGAGTCGAGGCTGTTCTCCGTCGTTACAACGAGAAAGCAACAAGCAAAACAACCTTTACATATAAAGGATTCGAAGTCGATTTCTCTGCAAGGACAGTTACCATAGACGGCGAAAAAGCCAAACTTACCCCCAAAGAATTCGAACTTCTTAAATATCTTATCGACCACCAAGGAATAGCGGTATCGAGAGAAGATCTCCTAAAAGACGTTTGGAGTTATGAATATATCGGCGAAGACCGTACAGTTGACACACACATTAAAATGCTGAGAGGCAATCTAAAACAATATAGAAATTTAATCTTAACGATGAGGGGGCTTGGATACAAGTTTGAAACCGAAGATTAGTTTGCAAGACAATAAAAAAACGAATAAAAACAAAAACATTGACATGCGTAGCATCAACGCACGCATTTTGATGTGCTTTCTAGCGGTAATAGTTGTCATATTCATAGTTTTTTGGGTGGCGGTTATTATCTTTATGAAGACAGGCAATTTCATCACGACCGAAGAACAATCTCAATATATAAAAACCGATGCAGTCATAATGTTGATGTTTTACATTACCATTGCATCCATCGTTTTGGCAGGTATCGTGGCAGTAGTCATTTCTTACATTTTGTCAAAACCGATTACAAAATTGACGATTGCCGCAAAGAGAGTGGCAGAAGGTGAAAAGGAAGTTGATTTCAACGTAAAAGGTTATACCGAAATCAATGAACTATCCAAAAGCCTTGCTTATATGAATGAAAAAATGCTTGAAACCGATTCTTTAAGACGTGATCTCCTTGCCAATGTTTCCCATGATTTTCGTACACCTCTTACCATCATAAAAGCCTATGCCGAAATGATTAAAGACGTGTCGGGCGACGACAAAGAAAAAAGAGACAAGCATTGTACAGTAATAGTAGATGAAGCCGACCGCCTCAATTTATTGGTGCAAGATATTTTAGACCTTTCCAAAATCGAAGTAGCAGGGGCTACCATAATGAATATGGAAGATGTTGACATGTCAGAACTTACATTGCGAGTTGCGGATCGTTTTTACTATCTTACCGAAAAAGGCGAATATCAAATCAAAACAGATATAGAAGAAGGACTTTTCGTAAGAGGAGACGAGCAACGACTCGAACAAGTAGTTTACAACCTCATAGCCAACGCTATCAATTACACCGGCGACGACAAGGTTGTCGAAGTTTCTCTCAAAAAGACTCCTAGAAAAAAGGTCCGTTTTGAGGTCAAAGACACAGGAAAAGGCATGAGCGAAGAAGACCAAATCAAAGTATGGCAACGTTATTATCGCTCGGCAGACACCAACAAACGCCAAACGAAAGGTACAGGATTAGGCCTTGCCATAGTCAAAACAATTTTAGAAGCCCACAAAGCAAGATACGGCATCCAAAGTGTAGTAGGATGCGGTTCCACATTTTATTTTGAATTGTAAAAATGAAGAAAGAATATTTAGAATTTGAGAAGTTATGGTTGTCACCGTTTGCCGTCAAATCTGACGAAACCGTAGGCAGAGTTATTCCCGAAAAAGATTGCCCGCTCCGTACGGATTTTCAAAGAGATCGTGACAGAATTATACATTGTAAGTCATTTAGAAGACTAAAACACAAGACTCAAGTGTTCTTGTCCCCGTCGGGAGACCATTATCGCACACGTCTTACACATACCCTAGAAGTTACTCAAATTGCTCGTACAATAGCAAGGTGTTTAAGACTTAATGAGGATCTTACCGAAGCAATAGCCCTAGGACACGACTTGGGACATACGCCCTTTGGCCATATCGGAGAAAAAGTCCTTGACGAAATCAGCGGACATTTCAAACATAACGAACAAAGCAAAAGAGTAGTTGAAAAGTTAGAAAACAACGGCAGAGGTCTCAATTTGACTTTTGAAGTAAGAGACGGCATCCTTAATCACAAGTTGTCAACGACTCCTGCAACACTCGAAGGACGAGTAGTCAGTTATTCAGATAGAATAGCCTATCTCAACCACGATATAGATGACGCCATCGAAGCAGGAATTTTGGCTGAGTCCGAACTCCCTCTTGATGTCGTTTCCACCCTTGGCAATTCTAAATCGGATAGAATTGACACCTTGGTTTCTGATATCGTGACCAATAGCCTAGGCAAAAACGAGGTAAAACTTTCACCCGACATGCAAAGTGCTATGGATAGACTCTATAAATTTATGTTCGAAAGAGTTTATTTTTCACCGGTTGTCAGCGGAGAAGAAGAAAAGGCTCGTCGCCTTCTAACATATATATACGAATATTATATGAAGCATGTTGACGAAGTCCCCAAGACTTATAGAGTCAATACCGACGATCCTAAAATTTTCGTAGTAGATTATATTGCATCAATGACCGATGTTTATGCAATAAGACTCGCCGAAAAATTGATGATACCTGATGTTTGGGAAGGATAAAATGGAAGATTTTACACTACAAAATTTGAATCAAGCACAAAGACAAGCGGTCGAATGTACCGAAGGCCCCGTCCTTGTTTTAGCGGGAGCGGGTAGTGGCAAAACAAGAGTCCTTACCCACCGTATCGCATACATAATCAATCAAAATTTAGCACGCCCTTACGAAATTTTGGCAGTCACATTTACCAACAAAGCCGCCAACGAAATGAAAGAGCGTATTTGTAAAATGGCTGATGGCGGAATAGACGTCTGGGTATCGACAATACATAGTTTTTGTACCAGTGTTTTACGGCGATTTATCGAACTCTTAGGCTACAAAAAGAGTTTTACGATATATTCCGAAGAAGATACCGAGAGAGTCATAAAACGCATTTTAAGAGAAAAACATGTTGAAGAAGAAAGTGGCGACATTTTGAGCCTTATTTCTTATGCAAAAAGCCAAGGCATAACCCCCGAAAACTTTTCGCTAGATCTTCCGTCCGGACTCGAAACCGAGACTATGCAAGAAGTATATAAGGCATATACGGAAACCATGAAAAATTCCAATGCTCTTGACTTTGACGATCTACTTATAAAAGTAGCCGAACTGTTTGAAAACTTCCCCGAAGCGCTAGAATATTACCAAAATAAACTAAAATATATTCACGTTGACGAATTTCAAGATACCAACGAAATTCAATTGCGCATAATCAAAATGCTTGCATCCAAAAGAAGAAATCTGTTTGTCGTAGGCGATGACGACCAATCGATATACGGTTGGCGAGGAGCCAACATAGAGAATATTCTCAACTTTGACAAAGATTATCCGGATGCTCATGTTTTTAAATTGGAAGAAAACTATCGTTCTACCCCCGAAATATTAAATGTTGCCAACAACGTAATTAAAAACAATAAATCAAGGCATCAAAAAACCTTATATACGGAAAGAAAAAACGGCACGAGAGTTGAATATTTTTCGTGCTACAACGATAGAGAAGAAGCCGAAAGAATTATATCGACAATAAGAAATCTAAAATATTACAACGGCTATCAAAACAAAGACTTTGCAATTCTTGTAAGGAACAATTCTCTAACAAGAATGTTTGAACAAAATCTCAATTCTTCACGTATCAATTATAAAGTGTTCGGAGGTTTTAAATTCTTTGACAGAAAAGAAGTTCTTGACGTCTTTGCCTACTTAAGAATTTTTGTCAATCCCGATGACAACGAGGCAGTTGAAAGAATTATCAATTTTCCAAGACGTGGAATAGGCGAAACAACTGTTGAAAAACTTGTTGCTATATCTAAAGAAAACGGCGTTTCGTTGTTTGACTTGATTGCAAATATAGAAAAATATAGTAATTTTGTATCCTCGGCTACAATAAAGAAATTAAATGAATTTTATTCACTAATTTCAGATCTTATCGCCGATTATAAAGAAAAGAAACTTGACGAGTTTGTAAAATGCCTTGTCGAAAAAGTTGATTTTGAGAATGCCTATACCACCTATGACAAAGACGGCAAACAAAAAGAAGACGATTACAATCGATGGCTCAATATTCAAGAACTTGTATCTTATACAAAACAGTATGTTGACAATACAGGTTCGGACTCGTTGGAAGATTTCTTGACCGGTTGTACACTACAATCTAAGGGCGACATAGATAGTGGCGATTTTGTAACCATAGCTACAATTCATGCTGTAAAAGGTCTAGAATTCCCCGTAGTCTTTATAGTTGCTTGCGAAGAAAATATTTTGCCCTCTCAAAAGACGATTAGAGAAAATGAAAACGGTGTAGAAGAAGAAAGGCGTCTTATGTATGTTGCCGCAACCAGAGCAAAAGATAAACTTTATATTTCATACACATCCCAAAGGTTTTTGTACGGACAGACCAAGGCATCCCTTCCTTCACGTTTTATAACCGAGGCAAGAGGAGAACTTCAACCGAAAATTTCTTCTCCTAATGTTCAGTATGTTCAACATAAGCCCGTTTCTACTTATGCTACCAAAATTGAACCACAACTAAAAACAATAGAAAAAACTCCGCCACAAAAGAAATCAAATGACGACATCAAAAAATTTGTATCAGGAGCCGTCGTCACTCATCCTCGTTATGGTGACGGCACAGTCATAGTGGTAATGGATGACACTGTTACAGTCTTATTCAAAGACGTAGGTGTCAAAAAATTTGTTTTGTCGGTAGCACCGCTTACCGTAAAATAGGAGATATATGAACGACATTGAAAGAATGGCGGAGTTAGTCAAAACTCTCAACCGCTATGCGTACGAATATTATACTCTCGATTCACCCACCGTATCCGACAAAGAATACGATGCTTTATATGACGAATTGCTTAAATTGGAGCAAGAATTGTTTATTGTTCTACCTGATTCCCCTACCAAGCGAGTCGGTGATAAAATAGCCCAAGGGTTCAAAGAATACAAACATAAATTGAGACTATATTCTTTAGATAAATCGCAAACTTTTGAAGGAATAGAAAATTTCTTTTCAAGAGTAGAAAAAGAAGTCGGTTTTGTTCCCGAGTTTACCGTAGAAAAGAAATTTGACGGTCTAACCCTGTCTCTCACCTATGAAAACGGCTATTTGAAAACAGGCGCTACAAGAGGAGACGGAGTCCAAGGCGAAGACGTAACCGACCAAATCAAAACAATAAGGACAATTCCCCTGTCAATTCCGTTTAAGGGTACTGTCGAAGTCCAAGGCGAAGGACTTATGAGACTTTCAGAACTCAAAAAATACAATGAAAAAGACGGTGTAGTCCCCTTGAAAAATGCAAGAAACGGTGTAGCGGGAGCGATCCGCAATCTTGATCCGAATGTCACCGCATCCAGAAATCTCGATTTTGTTGCTTACAACATAGGCTACATAGACGGACTCAAAATAGACACCCAACAAGAAGTAAGGGAGCATCTAAAAAAATGGGGCTTTTTAACGGACGACTTTTTCGAAATTGTCGATAACATAAAAGATGCAATTAGATCACTTGACAGAATAGAAGAAGTCCGCCCCGATCTTGATTTTCTTATTGACGGAGCGGTTATCAAAGTCAACAGCATGGCAGTAAGAGAGGAATTAGGCTTTACAGACAAATTCCCACGTTGGGCAATTGCATACAAATATAAGGCAGAGGAGACGACTACAACCCTTGAAAATGTCATTTGGCAAGTGTCAAGAACAGGAAAACTCAATCCTATTGCCGATCTTTCGCCCGTAGATCTCATGGGAGTTACCGTAAAACATGCTACTCTCAACAATATTGACGACATAAAAAAGAAAGGTGTTCGCATAGGTGACAAAGTCTTTATTAGACGTAGCAACGACGTCATCCCCGAAATTACCGGCGTGGCCACCACAAGCGAAAAAAGTATCGACATTTTACCTCCGTCGGTCTGTCCGGAATGTGGAGGACAAGTCACTAAGAAAGGAGCATTTTTGTATTGTGAAAACAAAGAAAATTGCGCTCCCAGCATAATATCACGTCTTTCCCATTTCGCCTCTCGTCCTTGCATGGACATAGACGGACTATCCGAAAAAACTTGCGAGCAACTTCATTTTGAATTAGGCATAAAAACCCCGGACCAACTCTACGATCTGACCTTAGATTCTCTTTTAAGTCTTGACGGGTTCAAAGATAAAAAAGCAAGCAATCTAATAGCGAACATCGAAAAGTCCAAACACACTACACTTTCTAGATTTTTATTTGCAATAGGCATCCCCAATATAGGCAAAAAGACCGCAAGTGTAATGGCTGACGTTTTCGGAACTCTCGACAATGTCAAAAATGCCACATTTATGGACCTAATTACTCTTCCGGATTTCGGTGACATTATGGCGACTGCGGTCATAGATTTTTGGAATAACCCCGATAATTTGAAAATCGTAGATTCACTTATAAGCAAAGGTATAACTTTTGAAAAAGAAACCATAACGACAGGTGTTTTTTCAGGGAAAACCGTTGTCCTTACCGGTACGTTATCCAAATATAAAAGGAGCGAGGCGCAAGCGATAATCAAAAATCTCGGCGGACAAGTTTCCGATACCGTATCCAAATCTGTCAACTTGGTAATAGCCGGAGTCGATGCCGGCTCAAAATTAGAAAAAGCCCAAAAATTAGGCATTGAAATATGGTCCGAATCGGACTTTTTGGAGGTTATAGAATGAAAAAGCAACTTATTCTTATCTTAACAATGATTTTGACTTTTCCGTTAATTTTACTCGGTTGTGTTCAAAAATACCAATTTGAAATGCCGGATGACGTTTATACTCTCCCCGTAGATGAAATCCCCGAAGAAAACAAAACCGTTGTCGATAAAAGCGATTCACAATATTATGGCCACCCCGACACCGTAATGACCAAAGACGGCAGTATATATTGTTTTTATGTCAAAGGACACGGTAAAGGTGCCCTAAAAAAGAAAGTTTCCACCGACTTTGGTAAAACATGGTCCCAAGATTTAGAAACCCCGTCATCATGGGAAAATTCCAATGAAACCCCTACAATTTATCCTCTAGACTTTACGGACGGCACACGTAAATATATTATGATTACGGGCGTCCCCGGTTGGGGCAAAGACGGAGGAGGATTTGCTACCTCTATATCTAATGACGAATGCAAAACGTTCACTGAATTCACCTATTTTTACGACAAATATATAGGTGACGAAGACACTCTTGGAGACTATCACAAAGCCATTGTTGCCATGGCGAGCCTTACAAGACTTAAAGATCAAGACGGCAATTACATTGACAAATGGATGGGAGTCTATCACAATTACGACTTCGTCAACTACAAAACCTATCTAACATTTGACGAAAACGGCACCGAACAATGGTCTAAACCTACACCGTATCTTTCGGAATATAGAGAAATAGAAAAAACTTACAACCTTTGTGAAATCGAAATGTTAAGAAGCCCGGACGGCAAAGAACTCATGCTTCTTGCTCGAGCCAATGCCCACAAATCTTATAGTTTTGGAGCGATTTCGACCGATGAAGGCGAAACTTGGTCAGAGCCAAAACAACTTTTCCCTGAGGTAACAGGAGAGCGCCACAAGGCAGAATATGATGCAAAAACCGGTAAACTTCTAGTCTCGTTTAGAGGTATGTATCTTGAAGGTTCCAAGATGAAACCTAGCGGTTGGATCGGTTGGATTGGCGAATATAGCGACCTTAGAGCATTCTTAGACGATGATCCCACCAATGACATTGCAAAGGGCAAAAACGTCATTTTTAGCCACGAATACAACCCGAACGATGTCGGCGGTTATGCAGGCATTGTATCGGACGGCAAGGGCAATTTCAATATAGTAGGTTACGGCAATTTTGATATTGATTCAAAAAATCCCTACATTTTATCGGTAAATTACTCCGTCGAGTAAAACGATGTAAATATCGCTAAAATTCTAAAACCACTCGGTTTTTCCTTGTGATTTTGGCGAATTTGTAACCGAATATGATTTTTAAATGCGAAAATATTTTTTCGCATTTTTTTGTGCCATATTTTGAAATTTTACACATTGAATTGACTTTACATCTGTGAGGTTTTATTGCCGTATGCACGCTAAAAATCTAAGAATTTAAGATAAATTAAAGTAAAAATTTCAATTTTCTATATGAAAACTTTGAAAAAATTATATAAATTGTGTGAAATTTTATTCCTCATATATGAAATTTTTGTTAAAGATATACTTTGAACTTTGACAAGTTAATAATAAATATTATATTTAAGGCGTGTGCGAAAGTGCATGTGAAAAAAAGAAGGAGCAAAGCAATGAAGACGAAACAATATCTCTTGACAATGTCATCGATCATTTTGATTATGATTTTGCTAGGCGTCTCTTTTGCTTGGTACACGTCTAATACCAATGTTGGCTCCGAAGCTACCACGATTTATTCGGCAACGACCGAAGGTTCCACACTTTCTTTTGTCTTTGATAGCGATGACTATTCCGCTGGCAAACTTTATTATTCCGACCTAAAACACCTAACAGATCCGTATGGCAGAGATAAATATCAAGGTCAAACCGGAGCCAACGATGCAGGAGTTATTACCCTTACGGACGGGAAAATAACCGACAACGATTATGCATACACGCTTTACTATCAAGTCAAACTTCAAAACACCGCTACGACAGCAAAAACAGTCAATTTCTCAATCAACAATATTGAGATTTTCAAGTCGACTTCCAATTCGTCGGCAAACAAAAAACTTTATCTCAATCTCAACGGCTCCGATGCCTATGTTGAAGATGCAAATCTGTCCCAATATGTTATTTTGACATCGTCGGTAAGAGATACCAAAGGTACTGCCGATGACGAAACCGACGATACGACATACACTAGAAAAGGCTCTTATGTTTATGATCAAAACGGTGCTTTAGTTGGTCATGTCGGAGAAAAAGTGGAAGGAGATAAAGGTCAATTCCAAATCTCTTGGGCAAAACTTAACGATGACGGTACATACATAAGCGGCACACAATCTACCGAGATTTCGTCTAAAGATGCAATAGAAATAGCAGGAGCGTCCAACGACGGTCAAATTGGTACTGCTACACTAATTATAGCAATCAAATATTTCAACGGCGAATCTAAATTCGCATATAGCGACATTTCCTATATGGGCGCATGGTTTAACTTTGAAATCAGTGTATCGGAGGTTGAAACCAACTCATGAAGAAGCAGTCGATATACGTTTTCTCAATAGTAGCCGTTCTTTTGGTAGTCGTGTCCGTCATAACTGCCGTTTATTTAATGCCCAATGTTTCTCATGCTTTCTGGGATGATGCAAGCGGTACGGGCGAAAGACAAATTACAGGTGGCAACCTAAATGTCGTTGCTCCTCCGTCCGGCACATCAGGGACCGAAGTAGGTGCAACTGAAAAAGGTATTTATTATAATCCTACACTTAAATATTATACATATAAACTTTATTCGTCTTCGAGCGACACCGCAGGCACAGCCCTTACGGATATGGAATATACGGACCAAGGTATTGTATTGACATATTCCGGTACAATAGGCGATGATGCGTATATCGAAATCACAGGATATAAAGGCAACCTTCCTACACTCTATATTCCGTCCTCCGTCAAAGTAGGATCGGTTGACGTAAAGGTTACCAAAATATCCGGTATAACCTCGACTACGGCATCGAGAGTAATCAATTCTATCGAGATACCTAGTTCGGTTACAGAAATATCCAGAGGTTGTTTCTCAGGATTCAATCTCAAATCTCTAGCCTTTACGGGTACACGCACACAAAACCTTAATATAGGCGCACGTGCGTTCGCGCGTAGTGTAAAATCAGGCACCACGACTGTCACCGTAGCAGGAGAATCAAAATCTAAAGATGAATTTACGGCTTTGGATAAATATAGCCTTGGCGCAAACGCCTTTCAAGGTTGGAGTTAATCATGCATACGAAGAATAAAAGACTTACAATATTTTTAATCACCGCCTTGGTTTTTGTTTTGATGCTATCCGTCGTTTCTTATGCATGGTACACATTGTCCGACGATCACAACGGCAATATTTCCCAACAGGCTTACGATTCTTACGTGTTCAATTTGACTGATGTTATAGTTTCTCCGGAACTTCAAGTTACCCAAACTCTCAACAATAAGCAAGCTTCCGGTGAAACGGCACTTATATATTCGGGTTCAACTCCGACATCATACAATTCAGCAACCGACAAAATTGCTTATGTTTTAGCTAGAGTCAATTACAATGCCGGCAACATAACCGCCTCAAAAGAAATGAAACTAATCGTAACCGACGTAGAAGTAGGAGACGGAGCGAGTGGCACAGTGTCGGATAACCTCAAAAACAGAATAAAATCCGATTTGATTTTGCAATTTATCAATACTCCCGATGAAAATTCCGAAGGCAAAATCAACTATATATCATCGACAAACACCGATACTAAATTCCCCCTAATCGGCAGTTGGAAGACCTTTGCTACCGAAGAATCGTCCTGTCCCTCCACTATAATTACATTGGAAAATGCAGGCGAAAATTCTTGTTATCTTGCAGTCGCTTTCAATTTGACCGATGACACTTTCGATCCCGAATATATCGGCAAAGTCTTGTCGTTCACGGTAAAAGCAGTAGCAGTAGATGCATAAATAAAACTTGAAGTAAAATCATAGTAAAATTTTGCTTTTATTAGACATTGATTTGTGAAAACTTTGTGAAAATAAAAGTAAAAACCTTACCAAAATTAAAAATAAAAAGTCTTTGGTATTGCATAAATATTTATTATAAATTATAATAAGCAAGAAATGGGCGCATATACGCAAAAAACAAGGGAGCATATAGCATGCCGGAAAAAGATTACAAAATATTAACCAACACCGACGATTCTCCGATCGCACTCACATTTCGTCCCGTAAAAGATGTGGTAACGGACAAGATAGTATATCTTGACTCGTTTTTGATGTGCAATGACGAAGAACTCGGCTTGATGGCTCCCGGCGGATACTTCTTTGCGGCGGAAAACAGCGAAAGAATCGAAACGCTCAACTTTATCGCAATCGACCTTATAGCGGAAGCGCTCGACAGAGCCAAGATAGATTTTGATTTAGAACCCGACTTTTCAATTTTGCTCTCATCGAGATTTTTGACAGACGATCAAAAATTTTCCGAACTTTATGCAAAACTCGAAAGTATGGAACTTCCCGCCAAAAGAATTATTTTGATGTTCTCGGCTGTCACCCTTCTAAGAGTAGGAAAAGTAGCCGATACATATCTAAAACTTCTACGCAAAAAAGGTTTCAAAATAGCCGTCACCGATTTCACAATAGATACTGCAGAATTTACACTTCTATGTGATTTCCATTTTGACTATTTGCGTATAGACTCCGATTTTGTTGAGGATGCTTGCCTTTATGCGAAGAAAGATTCCGCAATGGCAATGCTCCGTATTTATGCGCAAAAAGAGGGCATAACATTGGTAGCCAACGGTGTTGATCACCCCGACAAAATAGCCCAAATCAAAAGAGTCGGCATCTACCAAATGTCAGGAGCCGCAATAGCAAGAGGTTGTTCCGACATAGGTCTTATTTATGATAAAAAAATAGTTGATCGTGATGCCTATTTTGAGTCGATAGAAAAGAGTGAAAAGGGCATTGTCGAAGACTATCAAAAAAGAGATTCAAGTCTGGAAATAGGCGGAGAATATGCCGACGATTACAAGAGAACCACAGACTACGACGACTACAACAGAAAGTATAAAGAAAGAGCAATAGACACCCCTTATGACGATAGAGACACGGTTAGTTTAACCAAGTCATTCACGGCAAGACTTATTCAATCTACCCCCAAAGTCGGCGTATATTACAATGCCATAAAAAATGCCGTTCACTCATATCGCAACATCGGTTCTATGGTCGGTTGGAATTTTGAACTTATTTCAAAACAAAACGAAGACTATATGCGTATAGCAATAGCCGATAAAGATTCCTTGGTAGTCTATTATGCATTGCCGATAGACGAATATAAAAACGAAGGCGACGAAGATTTGACGGGTGACGAACTTTACGGCACCACCCCTCTCAAAGTGACAATTACCGATCGAGACGATCTTGTAAGAGCCTTAAAACTTGCAGTTTATTTGATGGAATCTAAAGGCGCCACTTATTACGAAACCCAAAACGTTGACTATCGTTTACCTTATGAAACGACCGAGCAACTAATAAAAAGAGGACTTATCAAGGAGATTCATTCTTCTCCTGTAAGACGCACGACTTCATCCAAACAAGAGCCGTCCGGCGTCGAAAAAGTCGTCAACGAAATCAAAGATAAATTTATGAAAAATGCCCCCGAAACTCAAAAATCGAGCGATGGAACGGAATTTTTCATTTATATGAAAAAATAAAAACACGGATAGGTAAAGAGTATGAAAGTATCTAATAGTACGGTCAGATTATCTACGCTAATCGGAGTCATAGTGCTAATTTTAGCCCTATCGACAGCAACCTTTGCATGGTTCACAACCTCTGCATCCATCACAGCAGGTGTCGGATCCTTTACGGCATCTACCGAAGGAGACGGAGATCTCGAACTTTATTGGGGAAATTCTAATGTTAAAGTTTCGTTAGAAACCGATACAGAAAACAATTTCAAAGAAGCTGTTGACATGATGCCGATGATTCCATCTTACACAGATAATCCTACGACGGTTGCCAATGCGACAACTTCCAATACCCCTGCAACATACGATCAATTTATTGATAAGTTCTTGACTTCTACGGTCACCACAACCACTACAACTTTGACGACGGGAGAAGGTGAAGTTACCACCACGAAAAGTGTGTTCACAAGACAAGGAATAAAAGGTACCCCCTTCACGATTCAAAATGCCGATAATCCCGCATACAACTATATGACCGTAAAGAGTAGAGGCGTTGACAAGACTGCAACAGTCGGTCTCGGTATCCAATTTACTGCTCCGCAAGAGAGTGACAACCACAAAAAATTGAGAGTAGCGGTATTCCAAAACAGCACAATTAATGGAACCAAAGCATTCTATTATCTAGGTACAATCGGCACTCCTTTGTCGGCAGACGATGTCAACTACACCTATATTGCTCACGGCGATATTATAAAAGGTCAAGAAACATCCTCGGTTGTCTATAAGACCGGCGATCATGTTTGGCAAACCGTAAGGACCGAAATCACCATTACCCCTCAAGATGCAGACTTTACACAAAATGCCAACAATGCCGAAAAATGGGATATGGCAGTAGAACTTAAATTTGTTGTGTGGTATGACGGCGAAATGTTAAAAGATGGCACCAACGGTGGTGCAGGCGAAGAAGCCAACATCAATATTCAATTCAGTCTATAAAACAAAATCATAAGAAAAAAAGAGGACGAGCAATCGTCCTTTTTTTATAACAAAAACCTTGTTATTTACTTACTTTTGGTAATACTCGGTTGAAATCTACACAAGGTCATATATGCACTTGTATTGCTTAAAAAACGAAAGTACTACGGCTTTTAGTTGTGAACAAATTTATCCTTTTATGAGTATTTGGGAGTCAAAGTCCTCCCTAAAAAATTAGTGCTTTAGCGAAGCATCCACGCCTCATTATTTTGCATTGATTGCGTCAACGTCAAGATCTAGTTGAGGTAAAGGTTCCTCAATGTTTATAAGTTCTCTCATTGAAAAACCAAAAAGCAAGAGAAAGTAAGGATAAGTATAATGGAAAGTGTTTCCAAAAAATGCCGACACGCAGTAAGTAAATGATGCCGCCAAAGAAACAAGTCCTAAGGTTGACAATTTTTTACGTTTTGCAAGGGCATAAAAGAACGCATAAAGTATTGCCACGAGATATAAAACAAGCACGGGGATACCGACACCGGAGCCGATTTGCAAATATTCGTTGTGGGGCATGTCTGCAGGATATATTTCGGAATAGTACACGTCGAGGCCTTTGCCAATAAAGGGATAATCTCTCATGACACCTAGAGCCGTAAGCCATAATTTCATTCTGCCTGATCCTGCACTAAGTCCTTCCTGCGAATGACTGCCCGACACGATAACGTCATTCATGTCATGACCAAAATCGACGTATTCGCTGACAATAGTTGAAAATTTTGTGAGTTCCGACACCGAAAATGCAGCGAGAGCCACTCCGAACATCAAGATGAGTTTAGGACTATATTTATGTCCCGTAAGGAAATAAGTCACCGTAATAAATAGTAGCCCCATCAAAAATGCGATGTTAGAACCAAAACAGTGTGACACGAGTAGTGCAACAAGAATTATGGCAAGCGCTATCGAATATAAAATGCTATATGCTGTTTCCTTGGAATATACAACTCCACAAGCAGCAAGAATAGCAGTGGTGGTTGCATAATATCCCCAGTGGTTGCTGTTGTTGAAAAAACTATGGACTACTTTTGCGCTAAGTAGGTCATTAGTTGCACCGATGTTTACGGCTTTCAATACAATAAGCACAAGGTTTGTGGTTACCGATACCCCGATCAGTGTGATAATGACAATTTTTCTCATTTTGGGGTTGGTTGTGAACAAAGCCGACAAGAAAAACAAAGTGTACATAAATACGGTAATTAGACCTTCTTTGTTATAATCGCATCCTATAATCGTCTTTTTGGTAGCTCCAAGTGCGAAAGTTGATATGGTAGTGTATATCAAAGCCAAAAAGAGAATGAACAAAGGAATCAAAGATTTTATATCGACTTTAATTTTATTTTGGACTAAATATTTTATACGAAAGAATATAGTTTCAGGGAGTAGCACAAGTAAAAATATGGATATCCCGCACAAAACATAATAGTTGACGTTCAAAAATGATGCATACATCAAGGATTTATTAAAAGCCGTAATCAATACGAAAATCGAGTACGGTATGAGCGCTACGACAAAAGCAATAAGTCCGAGTGCTTGAATGTTGGAAAAAATATTTGCCGACTGTTCAAGAGAGAGTTTTTCATCCTGTTCAGGGCATTCCGATTGTTCGTCGTCATTGATTTTCTTTTTCAAAAATATGTCTTTCATAATAAAAAAGTCTACCACTCGTAGAAAATAAAGTCAATATTTGACAATGATAAAAACTTGTGTGAAAAACATCTAAAAACTAGAAAAAAGTTAAAAATAAAAGTGAAAAAAATATCAAATTAAAAATCAATTTATGTATTGAAATTGAAATATTGCTATGATATAATATGTAAGTAATAGTACGTGCGCTTGCGTGCGTGCGGAAAACGGAGTTAGTATGGCAAAAAAAGAAAAAGACCGTTTGAATGACAACAATCAATCGGCAGAAAAAGAATCGAAACAAAAAAAGTCCAAAGCCCCCAAAATTGAGGAGCCGGAATATGTTTCGGAAGCTATTGCTAAAAAAGTAAGAAATAAAGAAAGAACGCAAAAGACGAGTAGAGTTTTACTTATACTTCTTCTTTTGTGCTTTATCGTTATGGGCATTGTATGGGGTAGTATCCAACTCCTTAATTACAATTCCTATTTCAGTTTTATCGTAAAACTCGGAGATATTGCAAAAGGTCAAGGTATTGCCGCATACAAAGATGTTGCGACCAAAACTCCCGTTGATGATTCTACGATAAGTTCTGTTCGTCTAGCCCCCCTTCGTGATGCAAGACTTGAAAACATTGATTTTAATGTCACATCTACAGAGTTTGAGGATGCTAGCGGACACATAAAACATGCCGATTACAATTCTTATTCCTTCTATATCGAAAACAACGGTACTGTCGATACGCAATTAATTCTGTTTCTCGAAATGACACAAGAAACACAAAGCGTAGCCGATGCCGCCAGAATAAGAATTATGGTTACAGATCCGTCGACAGGTGCAACGGTTCTTGATAAGTGTTATGCAAGAGAAGATGAAAACGGCAACCCCGAAAAAGTTGTCCACGATTCTACTCAATACTTTGGAGATAATCAAGAACTTGCCAATAGAGAAACTTCACCGTTCTATGACGATCAACATGGTGCCGGCACGACGACTATTGCCAATGAAACTATAGATACGGTTATTCAACCGGGCGAAAATATTATGTTCACAATATTCGTTTGGTTTGACGGCTCCGATCCCGAATGTGTCGATGAGATTTTGGGTGGTACATTCTCGCTTGCAGCGACAGTAGAAGTCTGTGGCGACCAAAATAATTAAATTGTATATTGACAATATGTGAAAAATATGTGAAAATATCTTTAATGGGTTTTTCACAAAACATCTAAAAGAGGCTTGTATGGTAAAAAACGGAAAATTAAATAATGCGAAAGTCCCTTTCAAAGACTTGTCGAAAAAAGATAAAACCAAAAGAGTGATGGGAATAATTGGCTCTGTCGGACAAATAATCTTGGTGGTATTCGCCTTGATTTTGTCTGTTATAGTCATTGTTTACTCCTATGATAGAGAAGATGGCGCACTTCCTTCCATGTTTGGAGTTTCCTTCTTGACCGTAGAATCTCAATCAATGGATTATGATACCGATCAAGCTAAGATTACTTATGAACTATATGATGAATTAGGTATATCTTATGAAAATAAATTCAAAAATAAAGACCTTATTATCGTCAAAGAGTATGACGGAGAATCCGAACTCAAAGTCGGCGACGTCGTCACTTTTTGGGACGGAGATATTCCTTATGTAGATACATCGGGAAAGAAAGGTTGGTTCAATACCCACAGAATTATAGAAATAAGAGGCGATTATATAGTTACCCGAGGCGACAACAATCCCACGGCAGATACATCCCTTAGAATTAAGAAGGATGTCAAAGCTATATGGAACGGAGCCAAAATTACAGGTTGGGGCAAAGTTATTGACTGGATCAAAGATAGCACCCACTTCCTGTTGGTTATTGTTTTACCTCTTGCAATTTTATTCTTTGTAAATGTCTTCATGTTTATTAGAGAAATCGTAAGACACAAAGTTGACAAGAGTAGTCAAAAATTGGCTGCCGACAAAGAAGCGCTTGTAGAAGAAGCCAAGAAGGCTGCTATTGCGGAGTTCCTTGCAAGACAGCAAGCAGAACAAGCAGCCGAAGAAGCAGCACAGACAGAAGATAATGTTGTTATTGATGAAGAGTCTTCCCCCTCAGACTCTCAAGAATAAGCGATAGGAGAAGTGTATGAGTACAGTGCTTTTAGAGAAAGTAGTTAATGCTTTCTTTGGGAAAGATGGATTTTTAGGAATTTTTCTATCCATAGTTAATATGTTCAATATAGCCAACTATATTGAAATATTCAAAGAAAACAGCGATTCCACTGCCGGCGAAAAAGCTATAGCCATAGTAGTCTTAATACTAATCGTTATAGTATTAGTCGCTATTATTTGGTTCATCGTTTTGTTTTTTAGAAAACTCTTTAGAAGAAAGAGCGGTAGCGTATTACCACAAGATCTTATTGACGAGATAGCCGTTCTTAAAAAGCAAATTGTCAAAATGAGCCAAGAAAAAGACAGAATTTTGGGACTCAAAGTTGGCGGAGTTGCCGGTATCGGCGGTGGCGAAGAAGAAGCCGAAGGCGGAGAAGAAGACAGCAGCAAAATTAAAGAAGGCGAAAGCCGTTTCTATAAACTTACCGAAGTTGACCAATATTATTTATCCGAAGATTACAAACCTAGAGAATATGACAATAGTTTTGATCTAAAAGGCTATTGCGATCGTTTCCGTTTCTATGCGGCCAACAACCCCGATCGTCCTTGGCGTCATCTGTATTATGAAGAAAAAATCGTTAGATTATTCTTTGCTTCAATGGCAACCACAAGACTTATAATTCTACAAGGTATATCCGGTACAGGTAAAACATCACTGCCTGAATGTATGGGACACTTCTTGGATAATCCCACCACCATCGCATCGGTCCAACCGTCATGGCGTGATAGAACAGAACTTTTCGGTTACTTCAACGAATTTACAAAACGTTTCAACGAAACAGAAGTCCTCAAGAAAATGTACGAGGCGACATGGAATGAAGATGTCTATATCACCGTCCTAGACGAAATGAACATCGCACGTGTCGAGTACTACTTTGCAGAAATGCTATCCATTTTGGAAATGCCTTCAAGAGATCAATGGGTTATTGACTTGGTCCCGTCAGGCTGGCCGTCTGACCCAAAACACGTCGAAAAAGGAAGATTTACACTTCCTGCCAACATGTGGTTTGTCGGCACCGCCAACAACGACGACTCGACCTTTGCAATTTCAGATAAGGTTTACGACAGAGGTATGCCTATCAACATCAACAGCAAAGCAGCCGCTTTCGATTGTCCTCTTACCGAAAAACTTCCTATCAACTACAAGCATCTTGAAGAATTGTTCAAAAAAGCACAAGAAGAGCATAGAGTTAGCCAAGAAAACCTTGACAAATTCGAAGCAATGGACGATTATGTTATACAGCATTTTAGACTTGCGTTTGGTAACCGTATCGTCAAACAGTTGAGAGAATTCGTCCCTGTCTATGTCGCATGCGGTGGCACCGAAATCGACGGACTCGACTACGTACTTTGTAATAAGATACTTCGTAAGTTCGAATCGTTGAACTTAGGCTTCATTCGTGACGAAATCGATGCATATATTCAATATCTAAGCGATAATTTCGGCGAAGAGAACATGACCGAATGTAAAGAATATCTAACAAGATTGAAGAAACTCTTCTAATATCTAATATAAAGTAAAAGGCAAGAAATGGCAGATATTTCAAAAGATAAATATCAAGAGTATGCCGATCGGATAGTATCCTTACTCAAGGACGATCAGTTTTATGAGGGTTACAAGAGCCGCGTAAAAGCAGGCCGTAACTCTTTTGAACTGTTAAGAAGACGTCATACACAAGTTATCGACATGACTTGGGTTAATAATATCGAAGAATGTATTGTTAGTTTGGACAATATCGTTCGTAACCCGAGAAAGTTTATCGTACAAGAAGAAGACATTGTCGATATTTCTCTTGCCCGTTCTATTTCGACAGAATCAGTAAAACACCTTGCGCAACATACCAACATGATAGCGCAAGTTGACAAAAACGGCGATGTTACCCCCAATAAGATTCTCAACACATCCAAAGAAGAATCTTATGAGATTTACGAAAACCGTTTTATTTACACCTTACTTAAAAAGGTAAAAGGTTTTATAACCCTAAGATTTGACAAAATTAAAGCCGCTTGTGCATTGAAAGACAGTTTACAGTTGTCGGTCAACAGTAATTTTGTCGTGTCCAACCATCAATTGAGCGTAAAACTTGACTGTGTTGCTCAAATGTCTTTTGACGATTTGATGAGTACAGACAACAACGAACTTACAGACATCGAAAGAGTTGCCAAACTCGATCGTATTATTTCTGACTTCTTGGCATCGCCGTTTGCAAAACAAATGGTTTCGTCTGCCCCTGTTAGACCGCCGATTCAACGCACAAATGTCATACTTAAAAACCCTGACTTCAAAAAGGCTCTCGTCCTTTGGCAATTCATCGAAAACTATCGTGACGACGGTTTCAAACTCGTTGATGAAGTATCGACTTCAAAACTAGAAGACCAACAATCGATCAATAATTTGACCGATATTATTACATTAAACTCCTTTATTTTTGAAACTCTTGCCAACGGCAAAGAAATTCAAGTAGGTGAAGAAGGTTATTCCGAAGAATTAACTGTACTTGATCAACCGTCTGTCGATCTCGAAGTACCCGAACAACCCGAGGAAGAAGAAAAAGAAGAACAACCCGAAGAGCCAGAACAACCTGAACAACCTGAGGAACCTGAACAAGAAGAGCCTGAGCAGCCGGAGGAACCCGAACAAGAAGAAGAGGAACAAGAAGAGCAAGAAGAACAACCAGAGGAACAAGAAGAGCCCGAAGTCGAGCAAGAAGAAGTTCCCGAAGAGGTTGAAAAAGAAATTCCTCAAGAGCCGGAAACCATTGAAGAAAAAGAATTCATTGGCGACGACAATCTTTATCCGTTTGAGGTCAAGAAATTATATAAACGTCCCGAAGAAGACAGAGTCTCTCCGGAGGAGGTCAAGACCATCAATTCTGCCCTCGACAGAGTGCTTGAAAAATACAAAAATACCCGTTCGGATTTCCAAATTGAAATGGCATCGAGAAATAGACAAAAACGCAAAGATCTCGAATCTATTTCCATTGACAGAATTAGAAAAGAAAGAGAAGAAGAACTCTCTCGCTTGTCGATGCTTAAAGATCTTACGAAACTTCGTACCATATCCACCGAACTCGATAAGCAATATAAAATTTTAAGAGAATTGGAAAGTTTGAGAGAAGATCTCCATGTCGAAATTGCCATGGAAAAAGGCTCTCAACGTCTTAACGATCTAAAAGAGGAAGATGAAAAACTTTTAGTCAAAATTACCGCAGTCAAAGACCGCATCAATGCAATCGACAGAGAGAGATTGATTTTGAATAGCGAGAAAGCAAAACTTGACGGAGCGGAAGATACTGCACTATATCGCATTGAAGAAGTAGAAAACCTTGATTCGGTAGCCGAGGATACAAAAGACGAGCAAATCGAAGAAGTCGCTCCCGAAAATGTTCTCGAATCAGCCGTAGAAGATTCTGCCCATATCACCGAAGAAACAGTTGAACCGGAAGATTCCGAAGAAAAGAAAGATTCCGTCGAACTCAATTTTGACGAAGAAGGCAATTTGATAGAATCGACAGATGAAGAAGATAAAGTTGACCTTGCAGAAACCGCGCAAGAAGATATCGTAGAAGAGCCTGTCGAAGAAATTAAATCCGATGTTTCTGTAGAGCCTACACCCGAGACTATTCTAAAAGAGGTTCTCCCCGAAGACGTTCCCGTAATTGAAGAATTAAAGGATGTAAATACGGAAGAGCCTTTGGACGACGTATCGGATGAAGATATTTTGAAACGAGTCTTAGGTACGGAATTCAATACCTCTATGGTCGATACCGACAGATCTAATTATGATTTTGAAGAGGACGAATGCGAAGATAAGTTTATGATGGCTAGACGCATGATAAACACACGTTATACTCGCAACAAAGAAAAGGGCATTGACGAAAGAGACGAGGCTCTCAAAATTATAGACTCCATTTACAACAGTCCCAAGGCGGATGTATGACAAAGACGAACTTTCGTCGTGAAAAAAAAGAAAAAAGCAAAGCAAGAAAGATTTTTGAAAAAGTAGCCGAAGTTATATCGACTCTTATTTTAGTTTTGCTTGTAGCAATGATAATAATTGCTGTTGTTCAAAAGTTTACCGGCAAAGAATCTCAAATTTTTGGTTATTCCATAACAAGAATATTGACAGGCTCTATGGAGCCTAAAATCATGACAGGCGACGTTATCTTAGAAAAAGCCTACAACGGTGAAGAATTGAAAGTAGGTGACGTCATCACGTTCCGAGCCCCCGAATCTACTGTTCTAGGTGCCGAAAACAAGAATTATACCATCACTCACCGCATAATAGAATTAGAGGCGACCTCGACCGGATACTCTATTCGCACCAAAGGCGATGCCAACTCCGCAAAAGACAATTTTACAATAACAGAAGAAGACGTCGTATCGACCTATGTTTGCACTCTAAAAGTTATGACCGTCGTGTTCAAAATCGTATCAAGTTTTTGGGGATTTATATGCATTATAGTATTGCCACTCGTGTTTATTTTGATCGTACAAATAGCAAAACTTGCTAAAATAAAAAATGCTCCCGAATCAACTCCCGACGAAAAACAAACCGATGAAAAAATTTCGTTTACAGACGAAGAGATTAAAAAATTTATAGAAGAAGAAAAAGAAAAAAATTCATCTAAAGACGACAACTAATTGTCGTTTTTTTAATTTATTCTCTCTATGTTTGCTTGACTAGTTTATATTTATAAAATATAATTAAGAAAAAATATTCACGTTTTGGAGGAAATATGTTACTCGATTTTGCACAAGATGCATCCAATTTTATCAAAGAAAATAAGGTTTTACTTATCGTAATTGCCGTTGCAGTTGTTATTTTAATTGCCGTCTCAATTTTCAGTAGTATAAAAAGTAAAGCCGACAAAAAGAAAGCCGAACAAGAAAACGCTAATGCCGATAAAGACAATGCGACATCTAGCGATGATTCTGCCTCAGCCGAAGCCACTGCCGAAACAGTTGTAATCGCTGACGAAAAAGATTCCGAGACCGAAACTCAAGAAGAAGTTGTAGCCACCGAAGAAACGGTAGCCCAAGAAGAAGAGGTTGAAGAAACCGAAGAAGAAAAAGTCGAAGAAGTCGAAGATGAAAAGGTCGAAGAAAAAGAAGAACAACAAGTAGAAACCGAAGAAGTTAAGCCAGAAGAAGAAAAAATCGAAGTTGTTGCTCCTCAAAAAGAGAAGAAAGCAAAAGCCCCTAGAAAGAAAGCCGAAAAGGCAACCGAAAAAGTTGAAGCAGTAGAAGAAACAAAGAACGAAGAAGTCAAGGAAGATTCTCTTGAAGACGAAACTCCCGTTGAAACTTCTGAAAACGTCGAAAATGCCGAAAACACCGAAGATTCCCCCAAGACTTTCCCCGGTACCGTCGAAATATACAAAGGCAAAAACGATTTCTATTTCAATTTCCGTGCAAGCAATAAAATTCTCATCGGAAGAAGCCAAGGTTATACAACCAAAGCCGCTTGTAAAAATGGTGCCGAAGCCGTTATGAACATGGCAAAAATCGCCACAATACACGATTCAACCAAAGATGAAAAACCTAACGATTATAAGCCTGCTTTTGGCAAATCTGTGTTCCAACTCTATCCTGATAAAGAAGGCAAATTCCGTTGGAGACTATACGCTAAAAACCAACAAAACATTTTGGCATCCAAGGGCTATTCAACCAAAGCCAACGCAAAATCGGCAGTCCAATCACTCAAGAAAATTGCCGAAAATTATGTCCTTGTTGACCTGACAAAACAACCTCAAGAAGAGAAATAATCTGAGCAATATGTTAGACAAATTTTCCATAGGCGTCACATACGAGATTGACGGCCAAAAATATCTCAATAAGACTCTCAGCAATGATTTTTATGAGATAGTGGTAGAGGAATTTCAAGGCGAGCATTTACGCATGCTTATGATTCCTCGTAAGACACTAAGACTTGTTTCCGTAAAACTTACCTACAATTATCATTTCGAATCGGATGATATAATTTTCGGCAACGGTTATCAATCATGGACGCTTAGCAAGGAAAATACCGTAAACGACAGAGATTTTGGACTAAAAGGTCTATCAAAAATACCACTAATAAAAAAATATGCCTCGATTTACGGTGATTACAAATTCTATGATTACCCTAAGTCTTCCGGAATTTTCCACGGTTGGACATACGGATATGTAAAAAATCAAGACACCTACGCTCTATTTGGTTCACTTTCCGAAAGAGAAGGCTTTACATGTTTTAGATTTGATACTGTAAAAAATGAAATTACAGTTACCAAAGAACTCGAAGGACTCGAAACTCATACTCCGTTCATATTGTTTGACATAGTAAGAGTAGATGGTGATTATGACCAAGTTTTTGCGGACTATTTCAAAATGATGAATTTGAAAAAGCCTCCGCAAGAGCGTCTCACAGGTTATACGTCATGGTACAACTATTTTGGCAACATCAACGAAAAAATCATTTTGAGAGATCTAGACTCCATGAGTGAGGTTTTAGGAGATAATGCCAATCTTTTCCAAGTCGATGACGGTTGGCAAACCAACGTAGGCGACTGGTTGGACGTTGACCAAGAAAAATTCCCCCATGGCATGAAATATATTGCCGACAAGATCCATGAAAAAGGCTACAAAGCCGGACTTTGGTTGGCACCGTTCCTTGCAAACAAAAAGAGTAAACTAATTAAAGAACATCCGGAATGGCTTGTTTACGACGACAAGACAATGGAACCGGTCTTTGGCAACATTGGTTGGGGCGGAGCGTATAGTATCAATATTTACAATCCGCAAGCCCGAGAGTATCTCGAAAAGTGTTTGTCAACCGTCCTATATGATTGGGGCTTTGATATGGTAAAACTTGACTTTTTGTATGCCGAGGCAATACTTCCTCGTGCCGGTAGATCAAGAGGCATGATAATGGCGGATGCCATGGATTTCCTAAGCGGAGTCATCGGTAAAAATCTCTTTTTAGCATGCGGATCACCTGTCGGTACGACTTTTGGCACAGCCAATATTATGCGTACCGGAGCCGATGTTGACCTATCGTATATCAAGAAAAAATCTATCAAAAATATCGAATGGAACAACGAAGCATTATCCACAATATCCTCAATCACCAACACCATATTTAGACGTGGTCTTTCAGGAAAAGCCTTTCTCAACGATCCCGACGTCTTTATGCTACGTGACAACAACTTGGTATATACAGATGCACAAAAATTATCACTCGCCATTGTCAACTGGATGTTTGGCGATGTGTTGTTTGTTTCCGACGACATCAAAAATTATTCCGACAAAAACAAAGAACTTATCAAAAAAATATTTACTACACCAAAACCTATAATTAAAAAATCTGAAGTTAAAAATGATATTTTGACCGTAGATTTTGTGTCCGAAAACCAAAATTATCATTTTGTTTTGGATATTAAGACAGGTATCAACACCATCGAGAAACAATGAAATATAAACTTATAACAAAAGTTTTCACCGGTGAGTATTGGTACGGAGGCTATGTGGATCAAGGATCTGCTATGCCTTTTTCACGGTTTGGTATAAAAAGAATAGATCTTACAAAGTCATATTCCAATTCCCATAGCAACACTTTGCTTGTATCGTCTTTTGGTAGATATATTTATTCAAAAGACGGTTTCAAAATATCTAAAATAGGACCCATTCTCACAATAAGGGCGAATAGCGAAATAAGACTTGAATCAGGCTACAATGATCTAAAAGGTGCCTATCTTGACTATATTTCAAGATTTGCTACCAAGTCCCCCGTTCACCCCGAATTTTTTCAAATTGAAAAACCTCAATATTCCACATGGATGGCACTAGGTAAATCTGTCGATTCCAAGAGTCTTTTGTCTTATGCCGAAAACATTTTGAAATCGGGTTTCGGTGCGGGCGAATTGATTATTGACGACGGATGGCAACAAGAATATGGTGATTGGACTTTCGATAAAGAAAAGTTCCCTTCCCCGAAAG
>CAVIQK010000013.1:0-25869 GCA_963644945.1 bacterium
GAGCGATTCACTCGTAATGAATAGGTCGAGGGTTCGAATCCCCCTATCAGCTCCAAGTAAACAAAAACGAACCCTAGAGCAATCAAAGGTTCGTTTTATTTTAGATTGAATTTATTTTCAAATCACAGCAATTTACGTGCTACCAAAATAATTATTCTCGTAAAAACATATAGAAATTACGAGAAAAACAAAAATAGTACGAGAAAGATTTGAAAATTCCTAAAAAAAGAGTCCCGTCGCAAAGAACAAGACTCTCAAAATTTTCCGTTAAATTTTCATTACTTCGAAAACTTCTTTTTCAAATTGTTAAGTTTTCGCCATTGCCAATTTTTTGTAGATACAATGCCGAGCGCATCACGATCAAGCACCAATTCGCAAGGATTGTTATAATCTCTAACGACATATTTAGTACGGTCCTCCGCAAGAATTTCCTTATACACATCGACCATATAATCAATGCATTTTTCCAAGGAAAAACGCTTCGCAAATTCCGCATACTTCGGCTTATACTCTTGATGCACAGCCTCGTTTTCTATCCAATAATCAATGGCACTTGCAAGACTTTTCGCATTACCCTTTTTGAAAATAGAATGTTTTGTCAACGAAAATTGTTTGGTTGCACACATAGGCGCATCGCTAATAATCGGCACCGTTCCGCACCCGATCGCTTCTAGACACGAAATAGATTCCGTCTCCACATCGCTTGCTTGAACAAAAAGATACGAAGAATTAAGCAGTTCGACAAGTTGATCTTGCGACTTGAACACAATATTGAGATTTACTCCGAGTTTTTTGGCAAGCCCCTCATAAAACTCTTGTTTGGGACCTTTTCCGGCAAGCACAAGTGCAATCTTATCTTTATGCTTACTTTTGGCCACTGCCTCGATAATGAGATCTTGTCTCTTTTCCTCCGTCAGCCTTCCCACCGACGTAACGACGATTTTCCCTTGGAAATCTTCATCCGTTTTGAAATTTTCAAGCGGACGGAACTTGTCGTCATAACCGTTAGAAACAATACGAAGATTTTGAGCATAGAGATGCCCGATAAGAGTAGAGGCAATTCGCCTTGACGGACAGTGAATATCTGTTATCCACTCCGGCTTATAATGATAAAGTTTCAAAAATTCGTACATTGCAGGAGTAGCCCCGACAATATATTTCATTTTGGCGTTGTAAGTTATATTTTCCGCCGACACGTGGTAGCACCCAAGCACCGCCTTGCCCAGTTCTTTTGCAATTCTTGCGCAGTGCGTCCCAAGGAAAAACGGCATATAAATATGGACCAAATCGACATCCGCAAGTGCCGCTCTAATCTTATCGTCGTCGGGAGAAGCCAGCCAAGCGTGTTGCTCCTCAATAACTTTTTGATAAATAGGAACCTGTTTTACAGGAAAATCAATGAGTTCTACGTCGAGATCTTCGGTTTCTGCCATCGCATCGGTACACAATACCTTTACGCCGATCCCTCTCTTAATAAGCCCTTCTACAAGGTGCCTAGCCGACATGGACGTGCCGTTGCCTTTGTCATGGAATATATCAATTACAATCGCTATTTTCATACTAAAATTGTCACCGATTTTTGTCATTTTGTCAAGCTATAATTGCTTTTACTTAAAACCCGCTTTTACAAAAAGGAAACTCCCCGAATAATAAGGACAAAAGTTTACCCAAAACAAAAACAAATCTAGTTTCTTATGCCTCATGTATTTATTTGAAAACATAAATATGTTATAATTTATTAAAATTCAAATAAAGAGTGATTCTATATGGAAGATTATGTTGCGAGATTCGAAAAATTAGGTTTTGGAATGATGGTCCACTTCGGCATATATAGCATACTCGGTCGAGGCGAGTGGTGTTCGAAGTTTAGCGAAAAAACCGAAAAAGAAAAATACAAATCACTTCTTTCAAAATTTGTCGTGTCCAAAGATTGGGCAAAAGATTTGGTCAAAACGGCAAAAGATTCCGGATGCAAATATATCACGTTGACCACCCGCCACCACGACGGATTTTCGCTTTACGACACTCTAGGACTCAGCGACTTCGACGTAATGCACTCTAAATGCGGAAGAGATTTGATAAAAGAATTTGTTGACGAATGCAACAAACAAGGCATCATGCCCGTATTTTATCACACCCTTTTGGATTGGCACAGTAGGGAATATGACAACGATTTCCCGAGTTACATTGATTTTCTAGAAAAAAGCCTAAAACTTCTCGCCACCAACTACGGCAAAATAGGCGGTTTTTGGTTTGACGGAATGTGGGACAAACCTACTGCCGATTGGCAAGAAAACAGATTATACAAAATGCTCAAAGACTTACAACCGGAAGCCATGATTATCAACAATACGGGACTTTCTTCCATGGGAGAACTCGGCAACGACCTACTTGACGGAGTCACCTTCGAAAGAGGCAAACCCCACGCTCTCCCCACCACAAAACACATTGCCGGAGAAATGTGCCAAATACTCAACGACCATTGGGGATATGCCGAAGACGATTGCAACTATAAATCGGTAAAGAGTCTTATCGAAGATCTTGTAGATTCCCGAAAATACAACTGCAATTTTCTCCTAAACGTAGGTCTTACGGGACAAGGCAGAATAAAAGAAATAGATAGATGCATATTCCGAGAAATAGGCAAATGGATCAAAATCAACAAAGACTTTATCTACTCGGCAAAATCTTGCGACCTAACAGCCGAAAATGCCGACATTTTATATGACGGCAAATATTATTATGCGGTTATCAAAAATGTCCCGATGTCGGCAGATCCCAATGTTTCCCTAAAACAAGACACCAAGTCCGTCAAAATAAATACCGAACAAAAAGTTTCCGACCTTATTTGGCTAGACGATGCCACCCCCGTAAGCATCCAAAACAATATTTTCGAAGTATCCCCCTTCCCTTACGGCACCAGTCTTACCACACGTGTCGCCCGCTTCACCCTCATGGAGTAACCCCCTTGATTTACCGACCAATATAGCGTATATTTATAGTATCGCTCGCAAAGGAGACTTATATGAACGAAAGTTTGGAAGCCAAAAAATTATTGATTATTCGCATATTGCAAATTCTAGAAAATTACAGCGACAGCGACCACCCTCTAAAACAAGAGGACATAATCAAAAAGTTATATTCGGACTACGGCATCGAAGCCGAAAGAAAATCAATCGGCAGAAATATCACTCTTTTGCAAGAGATGTTCGATCGTGATTCCACCGACAAAACAGCCACCGCAATAGCGATAGAATCGGACAAAAGGCGTGGCACCTATATCGACAAACGGCTTTTCGAAGACGTCGAACTCCGCCTACTTATCGACAGTGTCCTTGCGAATAGACACATTTCCGAGTCCCACTCCCGAGATCTCATCGAAAAGTTAGAAACCCTTTCCAACAAATATTTCAAAAAGAACATAAAGCACATTTGCACCATAAAAGACTGGGGCAAAACCGATAGCACCTTACTTTTCTACAACATTGAATTGATAGACGAAGCGATAGAAAGAAACCGCCAAATCACTTTTGACTACAACAAATACGGCGCCGACAAAAAACTACACAAGACATCTTCGGCCGTCGTAAGCCCCTACCAACTCCTCATCCACAATCAGCACTATTACCTTGTCATGTTCAACGAAAAGCATCAAACCGTCGGGCATTACAGAATAGACAAAATATCCAATATCAAAATAACCGACACCCCCTCTACACCGCTTAAAAGTATAAAAGGACAAGAAAGAGGCATCGACTACAAAAAATACACCACGTCCCTTCCCTACATGTTCACCGATCCCGTCGAACAAATCACCCTAATTTGCGAAGAATTTCTCATCGACCAAGTAATCGATTGGTTTGGAAAGAACATCGATATTTTAGACATCGGTGGCGGAAAATACGAAATAACATTGACGTCAAGCCCCAATGCCATGGAATATTGGGCAATGCAGTACATGAAAGGCGTAGAAATAAAGTCACCCCTTACCCTTCGAGAAAAAATCAAAAAAAATCTCTCGGACGCAACAGCCAAATATAGCAAATAAAATTCCCCGACCCCTTTGAAGAAGACCATCCCAAAGGGGTTTTTTATAAATTTTTTCAAATTCTTTTTTTTATGTCCCAAAAAAGTCCCATGTTGATTGTTATTATTAGGATAGAAACAAAACTCAACGGGAGAAAACAATGAGTATTTACATTTCAAATCACGCTAGCGCCAGACTCAAAGAGCGTGTAGGCATAAAAGGAGCCAAAGAGAAAGAAAACTACGTACGGAAAGCCTATTTCGAAGGCAAAAGAGAAGACGATTGCACCGGCATTTCGCTAAAACACATCAAGAAACACAAAAAAGCCGAATTCGAGGCAAGAGAATTAGTCCTCTACCAAGATCAAATTTTCGTCTTTGAAGACCAAGGTTTAATTACGGTTTTGTCTATAGACAAAAAATATGCCAAAAACATGAACAAAAATCGTTGCAAACAGAAAAAACACAACAAATATATAACAGAATAGAAGGAAGGACAAAGGGGGATGGAGTCTCCTTTTGTGGTCGCTTGACTGCAAAAGGAGATTTTTTTATACGATTTTATCGGGGAAAACCCCATTAAAAAACAATTTTTACAAAGCCTAAATGTCCCAAAAATGTCGCATGACAAACCTTATAATAAAGGTACAAAAAAGAAGAGGAACAAGAAATGAGCGAACTTATCAAAACGGTAAGACAAGGAATCGGCGACTACATGATAGCGATTTTAATTTTTACAATACTTCTAGGCATCTTTGCGGCGCTGTGGTGCATTATAGTCAAAGTCACAGAAAATTACCGCATCAAGGCAAGAGTAAAAGTCCCAAAACTTCCCCACGAAAAAAATAGACAAAAATGATGACTATTTACAATCACCGCTTGAAAGTCTATACTTATTAAGAGGTGTATTATGAATAACAATCAAAAAACATCAAAATCTACTCCGCTCGGCATTAGAGTCTGGCTCTCCGCAATAATTTTCGGTCTTGTCGGACAAATCGCATGGGTGGTAGAAAATATGTATTTTGCCACATTTGCCCAAGACATATTCGCCAACATCGATAGACATGACCTTGGCTACATTGTGACCACACTCATGGTAATTCTTTCGGCGCTTACCGCTACAATTACCACAATTTTTGCAGGAGGTCTTTGCGACAAAGTCGGCAAAAGAAAACCCTTCATAGCCTTTGGCTACATCGTATGGGGCTTTACGATAATGATTTTCTCATTCATCCCCATGCGCCCGACCGGCTCCATGATATTAGGATCAGCCGTCCTTCTCATCTTATTTGACTGCATAATGACGCTTGCCGGCTCCACCTCCAACGATACCGCCTTCAATGCCTATATAGCAGACGTCAGCGACGAAACCAACCGAGGAAAACTCAATGCCATTCTTTCGGTCCTTCCCGTCTTTGCCGTAGTAATAGTTTTTGTCGGACTAGGCGGACTCTACAACAGCCAAAACCAAAGCAATTTTCTATTTTTCGTAGTGCTAGGAGCCATCCCGATAGTAGCCGGCATCCTTGCGATATTCACCCTAAAAGACTCCCCCAATATTCAAAAAACCACAGGGGACAACTACCTAAAAGATACTTTTTACGGTTTCTCCAAAACCGTCGTCAAACAAAACAAACTACTCTACATAACCCTTATTGCCTATTGCATAGTGGCAGTATCCCAACAAACATTTTTCTCATACCTTATCAATTTCGTTCAAGTCACGTTAGGTTACGGCGACGGCTTTATTTTACCTATGGCAATTGTCATAGTAGGCTCTGCCGTCCTTACAGGAGTTGTCGGAATATTCTTTGACAAAGTCGGAAGAAAACACTTTTATTTCCCCCTTCTCATAGGAGTAATTTTAGGTTGTCTTTCCTTTTATTTGACTAAATTTATAGAAAAGGGCATCGGCAAAGACTTACTTGTATATTTTGGCGGAATAATCATGATGGGATCCATTTTGTCGCTCACAGGGGCGCTAAACTCGACTTTTCAAGATAATATCCCGTCAGGTTGCGAAGGACGTTTTCAAGGTGTTCGCATGTGCTTTACCGTTCTTATTCCTATGATTATAGGCCCCATAGTTTCGCTAATCATCGGACTTGACGCAATGGGCATCAACGACGCCCAAGGCTTTACCCCACCGCATGCAATATTCTTGGCAGCCTCGATAATTGCCCTTCTCGGTTTTATCCCCCTTTATTTTGTCCGCAAATCTTCAAAAGAAACCGTCCGAAAAGTAGAACAGAATGAAGAAACTTCCAAAAAAGACCAAGCCGAACAAGAATAAAAGAAGAATAAATCTCAATAGAAAGACACTCGCAAAGAGTGTTTTTCTTTTATGTTGCAATAATTTAAGGGTGTTGACAATTTGACGTTATTATAATATCATAATATATAGCAATTTTACGGACATTGATTCCGGTGGAGGCTATATGAAAAAAGTCGCAAAGATATTTCTAGTTTTATTAGTAGTTTCGATAGTATTTTCGGTCCTATGCGCCTGTACTCCGGCGAGTAAAGACAACGGCACCAAAAAGCAAACCGAAAAAAGAAAAGATTACGGAGTGACGGCTCTAGCCGATCTCAAAGATTATACGACGGTTACGGCAAGCGCCTCGGCTTATGCAACCAACACCACATTGGTAGCGGACGAAATCACCGATCTCCAAGACAAAATCGACTCTCTCAACAACGAGTATTACGAAGATTCCCTTACCACCATCCAAAAGATTTTCAAGTCATCCGATGCTACCGAAATAGTAAAAGCCCTCGGCGAATCCGGACTTTCACAAGAAAAGATGAAAGAACTTGTTGCCTACATTGCAGGCAAAAAAGCCGACGGCACTCACTATTCTTTGGCAGAAGCCAAGGCGACGACGGATGCAACGGGACTCATCGAAGACTATTCGGCAATATCCGCATGGGACGATGAACTTGACACCTTGTCCGGCGACACCTCCTCCGAAGCCTACAAATCACTTTACAAAAAGCGTTACCAAAAGAGTTGGTCCATGAACGAAACTCTCTACAACACCGGTATGGACGGCGGAGATTTTGCAAGGGCTCTCATATACACAATGAACTATGCCCAAAAGGTCATCAAATCGGACAAGATGGCAGCGGACACCAACATGACCGACTACTTCAAAGACGTCTTGTTCACGAGAGTTTACGAAACTAGGGAAGAGATTGACGAAGCGACCGGAATGTACGAGTATGCCGAAGGAGAACCCTATTCCTATGACCGTTCCGCCTACGAAACCCTAATATCTATTCGTGCATACAACGGAGTCAGATGGTCCAAAGACCAAACCGATGCGATATATGACCTAACCAGTGACAGCAAAGCCAAACTCATCAAATCATGGGGTTATTCCTATGACTACGAAATGGCAGCACACAAAGCCCTCACCAAAGAAGAATACAACCAAAACATCGAATATACCCTCAAAGACTACCTAGAAGACAACGAGGCAATAGAGGCAGCCAAAATCCAAAGAAAACTTTACCAAAACGGCTATCGCTACACATCCTCGTTTTACGAGAAATATTACGATGCACTGAAAACTTATGCCCAAAAACAAGAACTCCACGAAGCAAGAGTATATGGATTTGTCAACGAAACATCCACCCAAACAGGCAGTGACAACAACTACCTAACAGTAGAAGGTTGTGGCACTTCGGTGGCGGATACAAACTTCTCTACCGAAGCCGAAATCAAAGTAGATTTAGGCAAAATCACCGACAAATACGTCGAAACATTCGGTCAAGGAGTCAAGAGTGGCATGGCATCCTTCCTACTTTCTTCCGACATGGAATATTACTATTCTACAATAGACGCCAACGTCAAAGCCCAAGCGACCGCCACTCGCACAATGAAGAAAAACAACAGCACCGAGAGTGGAGATTACGGCACCGTCTATTACAATGCCCAATACGATTTAGAGATCGAGAATCTAAAATCGGCCAACTTTATCATGAGCCAATTCCTTCTCGAATCGACCGGCAACGGAGAACTCCAAAAACTTCTCATGTATCAAATATACAACACCCAAAGCGACTATATACGTAGCGCAAAACGTCTCAAAGCCTCTATCTACGTAAAACTTCAAGAACTCACCAAAGAGGGTGTCTATACGGTAAGCACCGACGGCAAAACCTTCACTTTGGACAAGTCCTCGGCATTATATAACGAAGAAGACATTTACAACATAGGCAGAGATACGGCCACCCTTGATTCCCTATACTCAAGTTACGGCGAATTAGGAGTATCCTCCCAAATAGAGCAAGCAGGCAATGCCAACTTCAAAGATTCCAACAACACCCAAGGAGTCAACAGCAACGTAAAGACGGTTTTGGACAGTAAAGCGACCTACGAAAAAGAATCGGGCAAAAAGAGAGTCGATGCCTTGACCGATGCCCTTATCAAAAAAGTCTATGTAGGAGCGAGTGGCACCAAGTACAGCAAGTACGAGGCAGAAAACACCACCGACCAAACAATAATAGACGATATCAAAGGCAAATCACTCGAATATGACACCGATTGGGCGCTGTCAAGACTACTCGTAAATCACGAAAAAGTCATGTACTATACGGCAGGTAAAGTCCAAATTTCATACAAGACTATCAACGCATCCAATGCCACGACGGCTTATACCGCCAAAGAGTCCGACATCGTCTCCTACAACCAAGCGATAGGATCGAGTTTCTTACCGAAAGCCACCGACGTAGCCAACATAACAATAGACGGCACCGAATATAAAACCACAGGGAAATGGTACCTAAAATACGAGTACAACGAAGAAACCAAACAATTTTCCTTCTATTACCCCGTAGACGAAACTTCCACCTTCAAATACGACTCGACCTTGTATCTCGGATTAGAAGCCGTCGCCAAATAAAATAAAGAAGTCGCCACCGAGCGACTTTTTTTATTTACGAAAAAAAGTCTATTATCTATTTTTTTATTGTAAATAAAAATAATTCATGTTATAATAAAAATCACGATTTTTTACACTTAAAGAGGTTAATTTATGAAGAAAGAAAATGCCAACAAGGATTTTATCGCTCTCGAACATGAGATTTTGGAGTTTTGGGAAAAAGAAAAATGTTTTGACCGCCTTGTCGAAAAGAACAAGGACGGCGAGCGTTTTCGTTTTCTAGACGGTCCTATCACCGCCAACAACCCCATGGGACTCCACCATGCTTGGGGCAGAACCTTAAAAGACATGTATATCAAATACAAGGCAATGAACGGTTATTCTTGCCAATACCAAAACGGTTTTGACAGTCAAGGACTATGGGTAGAAGTCGAAGTCGAAAAAGAAGTAGGAGTCAAATCAAAACGTGACATCGTCTCTTACGGCATGGACAAATTCACCGAAAAATGTATAGACAGAGTCAAAAAGTTTTCCGGAATTATCACCGAGCAGTCCAAAAGACTCGGCCAATGGATGGATTGGGATCACTCCTATTTCACCAACACCGACCTCAATATTACATCGATATGGTACTTCCTAAAAGTCTGTTTCGAAAAAGGTTGGCTTGTAAAAACCTATCGCCCGATGCCTTGGTGTCCTAGATGCGGAACAAGTCTATCAGAACACGAAATGAGCGGAGCATACAGCGAAGTCACCCACACCTCAATTTATGCAAAACTTCCTATCGACAACACCAACGACTCGATTATTTTGTGGACCACAACCCCGTGGACACTCACCGCCAACGTCGCCCTTGCCGTCAATCCGGAACTTGACTATGTAAGAGTAAAAGTCAAGAGCGATACAAGGACTCTAATTGTAGGCAAAAATGCCGTCAAAAAACTTGCAGGCGACATCGTCGAAATCGTGGATGAATTTAAGGGATCCGACCTCGTCGGCAAGACATACGAAACCTGTTTTCCTGAACTCAAAGTTCAAAACTTCACCCATAGAATCGTAGCATGGACGGACGTCGATGCGACCGAAGGCACCGGTGTTGTTCATATTGCCCCGGGATGCGGAGCCGAAGACTTCGAACTCGGCAAAAAAGAAGGACTCAACCTTATATGCCCGATAGACGACGAAGGAGTCATATTGGACGGTTACGGAGTTTTCTCCAAGAAGTCCACAGTTGACGTCAAAGAAACCGTCATCGAAGAACTCAAAAATCGCAACAAACTTTACAAAACCGAAGAATATACCCACAGTTATCCCCACTGCTGGCGTTGCAAAACAGACGTCGTTTTCAAGTTGGTCGAAGAATGGACCATCAAATGCGACGAAATAAGACCGCTTCTAATAGAAGCCGCCAAATCGGTTCAATGGGAGCCTGAATATGCCGGAAAACGTATGCTCGACTGGCTTACCAACATGCACGACTGGACTATATCGAGAAAACGTTTCTACGGACTTCCCCTTCCTTTCTATGTATGTCCCGAATGTGGCAAAGTCCACGTCATAGGTAGCAAAGAAGAACTCAAAGCCCTAGCAGTAGAAGGCGACGTCGATGCACTTCCCCACCTTCACCGTCCCTATATCGATGCAATCAAGATCAAATGTCAAAATTGCGGAGCGACCGTTCCTAGGGTAGCAGAAGTCGGCGACTGCTGGTTAGACGCAGGCATCACGCCTTTCTCGACCAAAAAATACTTCGAAGACAAAGAGTATTTTGCCAACAACTTCCCCTCCGATTTTGTCATCGAAATGAAAGAACAACTAAGACTTTGGTTCTATTCCTTGCTATTTATGTCGGTGACCTTAGAGGGAAAAGCCCCCTACAAAAAAGTCATCACTCACTCCTCGGTTGTCAACGAGCAAGGCGGAAAATTCTCCAAAACGGGTTACATGATTCGTTTTGACGAAGCCGCCGAAAAGATCGGAGCCGATCCCGTAAGATATCTTTTTGCAGGAGCCAACATCAACGGCGACGTAAGATTCGGATACAGCCTTACCGACGAAGCGAGAAGAAAAATCATCGCATTTTGGAATGTCTATGTATTCTTCAATTTGTATGCATCCATCGACAATCCGGAACTTGACGGTTTTACCCCCGAAGAAAGCAAACTCACCCACAGTGACAAATGGCTCATCACAAGGACCAATCGCTTTGTCGAACTTGCCAAAAAGTCCATGGAAGAAAACCACTCATACATACTTGTAAAAGAATTCGAAACCTATGTTGACGAAATCTCCAACTGGTACATTCGTATCAACAGAAAGAGATTCTGGAAGTCCGAAGACAAAGAAGACCAACTTATCGCATATTATTGCTTGTATCACGCCATCAAAAAGACACTCGGCATCATGGCACCTATTATTCCGTTCGTGACCGACTACATTTGGCAAAACATGGTAAGAGAAATAGAAAAGAACGAGGCAATATCCGTTCACCTTTCAAGTTATCCCGAAGCCTTCCCGTTTGACTTCCCCGAAACTTTGGAAGAAACCGATCTTTCGAGAGAAATAATCACTCTTGCCCAACGTATGCGTAACGAAACATGTATCAAAATAAAACAACCTCTTTCGACGTTATACGTCACCACAAAAGAAGAAGCCTTCAAAAAGGCATCGGCACTTCTTTCTGTCATCAAAGACGAACTCAACGTCAAAAACGTAGTCTATACTCGTGACGATTCCTTATACAACGAAGCCTACTTCACCGTCAATTTCAGAGTCGCAGGTCAAGTCCTAAAAGGCGAAGCCCAAAGACTTAAAAAATTGATCGACTCTCGTACTTCGGAGCAATTTGCAGCAATTGACAATGAAATTGCCGAAAAAGGCACCTTCTCCGTCGAAGACATGGTCGGACTTCCCGCAAATCTTCTCGACAGACACGCCCGTTCAAAACAAGGTTTTGTCGTAGCCGAAGAAAACGGCATCACCCTTGCCCTTGACACCGTCATCACCGAAGAACTCAAAGAAGAAGGCGCATACAGAGAACTCGTCAGACAAATCCAAGTCATGAGAAAGGATGCAGGTTTTGCCGTCGAACAACGTATATCTCTTGAGATTATTCCGTCGGGAGACTTCGGTAAAGCCATGCTTAAAAACTACATGACAAGAATAGCCCAAGACGTTCTTGCCAGTAGCGTAGGAGCGGTAGAAAACCCCGCCCTATCAAAAACAGTCGAACTTACCGACGACAGTTATACCGTCAACATCAAATAAAATAAGGAGATGAGAGCATCGTTTTTGCGATGCTCTTTTTTTAGTCGTGGAAGAGAAAAACACCTCAAAATTCATCAAATTCACCGGCATCAAAAATGCGAAATTTGATTTTGCGTTGCTTGTATTCAGTATCATTTATTTCATTGTCGAAATAAGTACCGGATTCAACTTCTTTGTGCTACCGGGACTCGTCTTTGCTATGGTTTTTGCAATAATCATATTCCTAAAAACCATTCTAAACAAAGATGTTTCCATCTACATTTTGTCCGCCTATTTGACACTTATAGTAGGCACCGTCCTTTTGTTTTTCACAAGAGGTGCAGACTCACTTGGCAAACGCATTTGGTGGAATCTAGTCCTTGCCTTCTTCCCGATTCTTTTGTCCCTCGGCTATTTTTTACTAAAAGACAGTCAAAAATTCAAAAAACTCATCGTATCCGTCTTGACCGTCCTAATCATAGCCACCAACATAGTTTACTTTTTGTTTGCCAGCCTTCGCATAAAACCCACCGTCGAACGTATGTGGGAAGGACACGACGAATATCTCAAAAACACTGCCCAAAAATCTGTATCGAATACCGCCCCCAACGTCCTTTTCATTTTGATGGACGACATGGCATATTCCGACCTATCCTTATATAGTAGCCTATACAACTACTACGGAGCGGACGAAGCGACCATTCATACCCCTAACATCGACTCCCTAGCCGACGGCGGAATTTTTATGGACAACTTTTACGCATCGGCACCCGTTTGCACACCGTCAAGATTTTCATCACTTACCGGAAGATATGCATCTCGTGGATACCTTGACAACGTCATTTTCCCGACAGTCACCGACAACGAAACCTTCTCCCCCACCCACTTTGTCAACCCTTACCAATTCCTCAACAACGTTGACGGCATTTTAGGGGACGAAATAACCATGGCAGAAGCCTTGCAAGCACTAGGCTACGACACCTCATGCATCGGCAAGTGGAATCTGGGAGATTATGGCGAATATCTTCCCATGAACCAAGGTTTTGACTACTTCTACGGCAGTTATTACGTCAACGATATGACGCCTTACACATGGGTAGAAGAAAAAGACGGAGTCTCTACCCAAATCAAATCACACCAAGATAACCTAGATCAATCACTCAGCACAGGTCAGTTCACCGACAAAATCATCGAAACAATGAGCGAATCGGTAGATGACGGCAACAAATTCTTTATGTGGTACACTTCTCCGTGGCCTCACTTCCCCATTTTCTCCAACGACAACGGCAACGGACTCGGCGACAAAACCGACGACAGTTATATACAATGTATAGAAGAATTCGACAAGAGCCTAGGAAAGATTTTCGACTACATGAAATCTACCCCCGATCCTTCCGGCAACGGCACTCTTTACGACAACACCGTCATAGTCTTTACTTCGGACAACGGCCCCGGTAGAGAAGGTGTCTCCGGCGGACTCAGAGGAAGAAAGAACACCACCTTCGACGGCGGTATGAAAGTCCCGTTTATTTTGAGTTACAAAAACGGCACCACCGGCAAAGGCTCCACCGTCCAAGATTTTACCTACACGATTTACGACTACGACGGACACGACACAGGGACGACTTGCACATCAAAGTGTCTCAATTCCTCCGCAATGCTCACCGACATATTCCCGACGATCATGCACTACGTGACGGGATCCGACGACAACATGCCCACCGACAGAATTATAGACGGAGTAAGTCTTGTCAACCTACTTTCGGGTGACCAAAAGGCAGATACAAGGGTACATGACTCGCTATATTACATCAAAAAAGGCACCGTCCAAGCCATCCAAATGCCGGTAGAACTAGACGGAACAGTCTATGACTTCAAATACTACGAAAGCGTGCGTACCGAAAACTCCGCCTTCATCGACCAAGTATATAAAAATTATCTTTTCAATTTGGATTTAGATCCGGCAGAAGGCTACAATCTTTCGATGACATATTCAAATATTGCCACCCAAATGAAAACCGAACTCAAAGAGTTTAGAGCATCCTTAAAAGACAATAGGAGAGGAATAATCAAGTGAATCACCCGATTTCACTCATGATAAAACCGTCGTCCTCTAAATGCAATATGAAATGTAAATATTGCTTTTACAACGACGTTTCCGAAAATAGAGAAATTGCCGACAAAGGTCCAATGTCAACGGACCTTTTGGCACTCACTCTAAAAAAGGCGTTCGAATATACCAAGGGACAAGACGTAAGAATATCTTTCCAAGGAGGCGAGCCTCTTCTTCGTGGCAAACAATTCTTTTACGAATATGAGCGCCTTATAAAAGAACTCAACATATATTCCTCACGTGTCTTTTGTGGCATCCAAACCAACGGCACCCTCATTGACGACGAGTGGTGCGACTTTTTTCTCCGTACCGACACCCTAGTCGGCATCTCCCTTGACGGACCGGAGAGCATCAATTCTTATAGGGTAGATAAAGACGACAACCCCGTCTTTGACCGAGTTTTCGAGGCAGTCAAACTGTTGCAAAGAAAAGGCGTCAAATACAATATTTTGTCCGTACTCACCCCTAAGGTCGCCAACAATATCGAAGAAGTCTATAAGTTTTTTAAGTCTAACGGTTGCGACTATCTCCAATTTATCCCCTGCCTAAAACCCCTTGACGACAAAACCGACACCGAGTTTTCCTTGTCGGGCGACGATTACTATCACTACCTAGACAAGTGTTTCCCCCTTTACTTTACCGACTATATGCGAGGCGATTACACGTCTGTTCGCACCTTCGACAACATGGTAAAACTTACAAAACTCCAACGAGCCGAACAGTGCGGAATGAACGGCCACTGCACCCACCAATACGTAATAGAAGGCAACGGCGACTTGTATCCGTGCGACTTTTATTGTCTGGACGAGCAACTTCTCGGCAACATCAACGAAACCGATTTCTACACCGTAGAACACTCCGCTAAAGCCATAGACTTCATAAAAGAAAGCATGGTGATAGCAGACAAATGTAAACAATGCCGTTGGTTTGCCCTGTGCAAAAACGGTTGCAAAAGAGAAAGATGCGACTTCGACAAATGCACAGCCACTCAAAAGTTTTTCGATCGCTACATAGGATTTTTCAAAAGTTTCAAGTGCTAACAATTTTTTGATTTCCCCGTTTTCAAAACGAAAAGCCAATTTTCCCAAGGAAAAACGCACTATTTTCAAATTTCCCCTTGTGAATTCTCCGTAAAACCCAAAATTTTTGTCAAAATAATCCTAGTTTTTTGCCAAAATTCCCCAAAATATTGTCGAAAATTTTGACTTTTTCAAAAAAATCGGTATTGACTTATTTACATAAATATTATATATTTATTATATGACGACGAAAATATCCGCTTATGCCAAGGTCAACCCGTTTTTTTCTCTACAAGGAAGAAGAGCCGACGGGTATCATTTGATAGACGGACTTTGTCTAGATATAGAACTTGCCGATGAAATCACTATTACCAAAAGACAAGACAAAAAAGTCATGGTAGATACATCCGTAGGCTTTATCGAAAACAACATCGCCACAAAACTTGCCGAGTTCATGGTTGCAAAATTTGATCTTTCGGGTTTTGACATTTTCATCAAGAAAAACATTCCCTTTTCGTTAGGAGTAGGCGGATCGTCTGCGGACGGAGCGGGAGTCTATAAAGGCATATTGAGTTTCTATCCCGAAATTTCTCTTACCGACCGAGAATTATCTAGATTCGGAGCCGACGTTCCCGTCATGGTAAAAGGCGGAGGCAGAGTAAAAGGAATAGGCGAGATAATCGAAAGTGTAAAAGAACCCCCAAAGTACGACATGGTTATAGTCTATGGCGACAAGACCTTATCGACGAAAGAGGTTTACGACAATTCCGACCGCTTTACCTACACGCCCCACGATTTAGACGAGGCGATAAATAGATTTATGCGAGGCGAAGAAGGCGACTATCTGTTCAACGATCTCGAAAGGGGCGCCGAAGGCTTACAAATACAACAAATAAAATCTCTTCTTCACGACTGCGGTTTTTCGCTTGTCGGCATGACCGGATCGGGACGAGGAGTAGTAGGCTATACCCTTGACGACATCCAAGGCAAAGTCGCAAAACTACAACAAAAACAAGGAAAATTCAATTTTCTTACCACCAAATTGAGAGGATAATATATGACCAGTTACAACGATTTACCGATCTATCTTTTTAAGAAAGGCACCAATTACGAAGCCTTCAAATTTTTCCGTCCCACCTATGTTATGCACGACGGCAAAAAACAATGGAGATTTCGTTGTTGGGCACCGCATGCAAAATCGGTATCGATAATAGGCGATTTCAATGACTGGAACAGATCGTCCCACGTCATGAAAAAAATCGACGACGAAATTTTTGAAGGTTATGTTCAAGGTCTCAAAAAATTCGACAACTACAAATTTTCGATTTTGACTCAAGACAACAAATATTTAGACAAAGCCGATCCTTATGCAACCCATGCCGAAACAAGCCCGGGGACAGCCTCAAAACTTTACGACATCGAAGGTTACAAATGGCACGACCAAGTATTTATGGATGCCAAAAAAGGACAAAACTTTGTCGAAAAACCTCTCAACATTTACGAAGTCCATCTAGGAAGTTGGAAGATTCACGACGACGGCAATTTTTATTCGTATCGCCAACTAGCCGACGAACTTGTCGATTATGTCGTTGATATGGGTTACACCCACATCGAAATTTTACCCGTAACGGAATTCCCTTACGACGGCAGTTGGGGTTATCAAGTCAGCGGACTATATGCCCCCACATCGAGATTCGGAGAGCCCAAGGACTTTATGTATTTCGTTGACAAATGCCACGAAAAAGGCATCGGAGTCATCATGGATTTTGTGCTTTCCCACTTCCCGAAAGATGCCTTCGGTCTTGCCGAATTTGACGGGCAATGCCTATACGAATATAAAGATCCCCGCAAAGGCGAACATAAAGAATGGGGTACCAAAGTATTTGATTTCGGATACGGATCAGTCAAATCTTTCCTAATTTCCGCAGTAATGTTCTTCCTAGAATATTACCACATCGACGGCATAAGAATGGATGCGGTTGCATCAATGCTTTACCTTGACTACGGCAGAAAAGACGGCGAATGGATACCCAATAAAGACGGTGGCAACTACAATTTAGAAGCAATAGAGTTCCTCAAAGATCTCAATACGGCAGTCCACCAAAAGTTCCCCGAAGTCATAATGATAGCCGAAGAATCGACCGCATTTCCTATGGTCACCATGCCCCCCGACATCGGCGGACTCGGTTTCAATTATAAATGGAACATGGGTTGGATGAACGACGTTCTCGACTATTGCAAAATAGATCCCTTCTTCAGAAAAGGCGCTCACAACAAATTGACCTTCTCGCTAATGTATGCTTTTTCCGAAAACTACATTTTGCCTTTCTCTCACGACGAAGTCGTACATGGCAAGTGTTCAATGATCGGCAAAATGCAAGGCAGTTACGAAGACAAATTCCAAGCCCTCAAATCACTCTACGTCTATCAATTCACTCACCCCGGCAAAAAACTCAACTTCATGGGCAACGAGTTCGGACAATTTATAGAATGGAATTATAAACAAGGTCTTGACTGGCTACTACTCGACTACGAGTCCCATAGAGCCTTAAAAGAGTTCTGCAAAGATCTCAACCACCTCTACAAATCTACCCCCGCCCTATACGAAGTTGACAACAAATACGACGGATTCGAGTGGCTAGTCGTGGACGACAACGTCAACAACGTTCTTGCCTACCAACGTGCCGACAAAAAGTCCAACAAAGTCATAGCCGTCATCAATTTTTCGAGCCAAACCCTAGTCGGTTACGACATAGGAGTGGACGAAGCGGGCGAGTATGAAGTCATACTCAACACCAACGACCTAAAATACGACGGATACACCTCGGTATCCAAAGTTTTAGTCGCACACGAAAAAGAAACCAAAGGCAAGAAATACACTTTGACATTGACCGTCGAAGACAATTCTTCCCTACTCATAAGAAAGATAAAATAAAGAGCATAGGCTCATCAAGGAGATAAAAATGCAAACAAAAAAAGAATGCGTGGCAATGCTTCTTGCAGGTGGACAAGGTACAAGACTAGGTCTTCTTACCAAAGCCGTCGCAAAACCGGCAGTTCCTTTCGGTGCAAAGTATCGTATTATCGACTTTACTTTGTCTAATACCGTCAACAGCAATATCGATACGATTGGAGTTTTGACACAATACCAACCGTTCGAACTCAACACTTATATCGGCAACGGCCAACCGTGGGATCTAGACAGACTCAACGGAGGCGCTTTCGTCCTTCCCCCGTACCAAAAAGCCTCATCGGGAGAGTGGTACAAAGGTACCGCCAACGCAATCTACCAAAACTGCGACTTTATCGATCGTTGGAATCCCGACTACGTTCTCATTTTGTCGGGCGACCACATCTACAAAATGGATTACAGCAAAATGCTCGATGCCCACAAAGCGAGAAATGCCGCTTGTACGATAGCCGTAAGAGACGTTCCCCTCGAACAAGCATCGAGATTCGGTATCATGAATACCAACCCCGACGGATCCATATACGAATTTGAAGAAAAACCCAAAAATCCTAAATCAACCAATGCCTCAATGGGTATCTACATTTTCACATGGGAAAAACTCAAAAAATACCTCGAAGAAGACGAGATGAACAAAGATTCATCCAACGACTTCGGTAAAAACGTCATACCGCTCATGCTTAATGCCGGCGAAAAAATGTATGCATATTCCTTCAACGATTATTGGAAGGACGTAGGTACGATTTCCTCCCTATGGGAAGCCAACATGGATGTTTTGGACGAAGACGGCGGACTCAATCTAGCCGACGACAACTGGAAAATCTATTCCCGTAACTCCGCCGAGCCTCCGCAATATATAGGAAGCAGCGCATCCATTTCCAACAGCATGATATCCGAAGGTTGTCTTGTTGACGGAACAGTCGAGCATTCCATAATTTCTTACGGTGCGACCATCGAAGAAGGCGCCGTCATCAAAGACAGTATCATAATGCCCAACACCGTAGTCAAAAAAGGTGCCAAAATATCTCATGCCCTCATCGGTTGGGACAGTGTCATCGGCGAAAATGCAGTGGTAGGCAAGACACAAAAAGCCCCGATAAAAGGCGAATGGCAAATAGCCGTTGTCGGTCCCAACGTAAAAGTTGAAGACAAATATACCGTACAAGAAGGCGAAATGTTTGGAGGTAAAGAATAATGTATAATATTATGGGTGTAGTGTTTGCATCCGGCAACGAAAGCAAACTTAACGAACTTACTATTCACAGAACAACGGCTTCTTTACCGTTTTGTTCAAGATATCGTCTTGTTGACTTTACATTGTCGAACTGTGTCAACAGCGGAATTACCAACATAGGAATTATTGCAAAAAACAATTACTCGTCATTGTCCGACCACATAAGACAAGGTCGTGACTGGGACCTCAACCGTAAAAACGGCGGTATTGCAGTATTCCCTCCGTTTGTCGTCAATACGGCAAGAGAAGTCTATAAAGGCGCCATCGAAGCCGTCTATGCAATCATCGACTTCCTCGAAAAATCTACCGAAGAATATATCATGATCAGCAACAGCAACTATGCCGCATCGATAGATTTCCAAGACGTTTGTAAATTCCACGTCGAAAAAGGCGGAGACGTGACCGTAGTCACTCACATGGCAAAGACCGGTTCGTCAAGAAGAATAGTCGTAGAAACCGACAAAAACAACAAAGTCTCCGATGCCTTCATATCCGACACCGCTTGCGACGAAAATAGAGAAATCTCCATGAACATTTATATGGTCAAGAAAGACCTCTATATAGATATGATCAAGTCGGCTTACGCAAGAGGACTTGTCGATTTTGAAAAGGACATCTTGTTTAGACTCATAGAAGAAGGCAAAGTCTATGCCTACAAACAAAGCGGTTATGCTGCAATCATCGACGACGTCAAGAGTTATTATGGAGAAAGCATGGCGCTTCTCAATATGAAAGATCGTGACGAATTGTTCAAAGATACCAACACCATCTACACCAAGGTAAAAGACAGTGTCCCCGCAAGATACAAGAAAAATGCCGTTGTCAAAAATTCCTTGATAGCAGACGGATGCGAAATAGACGGAACAGTCGAAAACAGTATCCTATTCCGTAACGTAAAAGTCGAAAAGGGTGCCGTCATCAAAGACAGCATCATCATGGAAAACGGTTGGATCAAAAAAGACTCCACCATATCCTATGCCATCACCGACAAAGACGTCACAGTGTGCGAAGACAGACATCTCTCCGGATTTGCCACATATCCTATCGTCATAGTCAAAGGAAAAGTTATATAAGATTAAGGAGCCCTAATAAGGCTCCTTTTATTTTCACAAAACAACAAAATTCGCAAAACAGAACTTTATTCGGTTAAAATTGCTTGTAAAAAGAAAGTGATGCGAATATAATAATATCATCCATGTAAAATTTTTTTTGGAGGGGCTATGCCTACATTTTTTAGTTCGGTCCTCGACGACCTCAATCCCGTCGCACCGCTCGGTTTAGTAGTTTTAAATGGTGCAAAAGATCTTGGCGACAAAGTAAACAAATATCTAGTAAAATGGTACAATCGTGATGTAGGTAAAAAATCCAACACCAATAGAGATACCTTTATAATAGATTCCGTCTATCCTCGTTTTACGACAGGCGACGGCAAAGCCGTTCTTCAAGGCTCGGCAAGAGGCAAAGACCTCTATATCATGGTTGACGTAGGCAACTATTCCCTCAAATACAAAATGTTTGAGTCCGAAAACTCCATGTCCCCCGACGACCATTATGCAGACCTCAAAAGAGTCATCTCCGCAATAGGAGGCAAAGCCGAAAGAATTACCGTCATTATGCCTATGCTTTACGGTGGCCGTCAACATAGACGTAATACTCGTGAGAGTCTTGACTGCGCCCAAATGCTCCAAGAACTCTACGCAATGGGAGTAAAAGACATCATCACCTTCGATGCCCACGATCCCAGAGTGCAAAATGCCGTTCCTTTGATGGGATTTGACAACTTCTTTGCATCCTACCAAATCATTCGCGCACTTCACACATCGCACCCCGAAATCAACTTTGACAAAGATCATTTCATGCTCGTGTCCCCCGACGAAGGCGCCATGAACAGAAATATCTACTATGCATCGGTTTTAGGTGTAGATCTCGGTATGTTCTATAAACGTAGAGATTACACGACTATCGTCAACGGTAGGAACCCGATTGTCGCACACGAATATATCGGTACCGACGTCAAAGGCAAAGACATTTTCGTAGCCGACGACATTATCGCAACAGGCGATTCCGTACTAAGACTTTGTTCCGAACTCAAAGAAAAAGGTTGCAAAGATATATATTTGGCAGCAACATACACATTGTTCACCGAAGGCGTCGAGAAATTCCAAAAAGCCTACGAACAAGGTTTGTTCAAAGGTGTAATCGGCACCAACCTCACATATCTCAACCCCGTACTCAAAGAAAAAGAATGGTTCATCGAAGCCGACCTATCCAAATTCATCGCATACATCATCTCCTCGATCAACCAAAACAAATCAATACAAGATCTCTTGAACTCTGCAGAAAAAATCAAAGACGTTTTCACTGAAAAGAACGTGGACTAATGCAAAACAACGCAATATTTACGATAGAATCACAGGACGGAGAATTTTTCTTTTCGTCGAAAGGCCGATTAGAAGAATCTCCTCTGTGCAGAGTTATATATTTTGAAGACGACGACAACGTCTATGATTTTGCCGACGCAATCGGCTTTTCCACTAATTGCATAAGCGTATTAAAAAAAGACGGCAACAAATACAAAATAGAGTATTTTGGCAACAAAGACTGCAAAGAGCCGATTCTCGATCTCAATTTTAGCATTTTCCAAATAGGAATTGTATACAGAAACATCATTATAAAAGAGAATGACAATGGTTTTTCGGTCGAAACATCCGGCTATTTTAGAAAGTTCCACGAAAAAATAGAAGGCAAAACTCGTCCCTTAAAATTTATTCTAAAAGTCACCCGTCTTGCGGAAGAAGAATTAGACATTAAAAACCAAGTTAAATAAATATTCTCGAAGTGGTTTAAAACAACTTTATTATTACCGATTTTATAGACATACAACATATATTTTTGGAGGTTATATGAAGATCCAATGGCTCGGTCATTCGTCGTTCAAATTGACCGAAAGCACCGAAAGAAGCGTTATCACAGATCCGTATCATTCGGAATACGGTTTGCCCTACCCCGAAGTTTCCGCCAATGCAGTCACCGTTTCTCATCAACATCGTGACCACAATGCGGTAGAACTCGTCGGAGGCGATCCCGTCGTCCTTAATAGAGTAGGGAGTTTCGAACTCAACGGCATACACATTTATTCCGTAATGAGTTATCATGACGACAGCAAAGGCTCTAAAAGAGGCAAAAATCTCGTCTTTAAATTCCGTATGGACGGAGTCGAAATTTGCCACCTAGGCGACATCGGCGAAGAACTCACCCCGATGCTTGCAGAACTTTTAGGTGCCGTCAACATATTGCTTATTCCCGTAGGCGGACACTACACGATAGATGCCGAATCGGCGAAGAATTTTGTCGACAAATTGATGCCCGACATTGTCATCCCCATGCACTACGAAGACAAAGATATAGACATAGACCTAGATCCCGTCACCGACTTTTTGAAATATTTTGACGACGAAAATATAGTAGAAGTCGAAGGCGACACCGTCGAATTTGACAGAGCCGATTTTGACGGTGAAGAAACCAAAGTATATGTACTCAAGAGGCAATAATGAACAACATTTTAACAAAAGAAATATTAGAAGAAAAAACCATCAAAGACCTTAGAGAACTTGCCAAATTGATAGGCATCAAACCTAAGACCACCCCGAAAGCCGAACTAATAGCCGAGATTTTAGCCGAGCAAGAAAAGTCTTTGGCACCTACATCTACACCCGAAAAAGTAGAAAATGTAGAAAATGTAGAAAAAGTAGAAGTTTCCCAAAAGACTCCTAGAAAAAAGACGGCAAAAGAAGAAAAAACCTCATCGGAAGAAACCAAAGAAACCGAAGTTAAAGATACTCCCGAAAAAGAAAAGACCGTAGAAACCGAAGGCAAAAAGGAAGAAAAAAAGGAATATCTCAACCCCGACGGCACCCCTGCCGTAATCGATATTAGAGAAGGTGTTGTCGAAATCATGCCCGACGGATACGGCTTTATAAGAGCCCACAATTTTGAAGCGGGACTAGGAGACGGTTATCTCAATGCAATCAAGATCAAAAAATCAGGCATAAGAAAAGGCGACTGGGTAAAAGCCGAATGTAGAAAAGAGTCGGAAACCAAGCCGGCACCCGTTGTCAACATTTTAGCAATCAACGGCAGACCGCCGGAGGAAGCCCTAAAACGCCCCAATTTCGACAATTTGACACCGATATACCCCGACAAAAGATTCAAGTTAGAAACAGACGGAGTCAAAAACGATTTTGCAATAAGAGCCATCGATTTGGTTGCCCCTATCGGCAAAGGACAGAGAGCCATGATCGTCTCTCCCCCCAAGGCAGGTAAAACAACTTTACTCAAAAAAATTGCCGCCTCCATCTCCCAAAACTATCCCACAGCCTACCTCATGGTCCTTCTCATTGACGAGCGTCCCGAAGAAGTCACCGACATGCAAAGATCGATAAACGGCGACGTCATTTTCTCGACATTTGACGAGATGCCCGAACATCACACCAAAGCATCCGAACTCGTCCTAGAAAGAGCCAAAAGAATAGTAGAACTCGGTGGCGACGTAGTAATATTGATGGACAGTCTTACAAGACTTGCAAGAGCCTACAACCTTGTCGTAGCCCCCACAGGAAGGACACTTTCCGGTGGTATCGATCCTGCCGCCCTTCACAATCCCAAAAGATTTTTCGGTGCCGCAAGAAATATAGAAAACGGTGGCAGTTTGACAATCATCGCAACAGCCCTAGTTGATACCGGTAGCCGTATGGACGACGTCATCTACGAAGAATTCAAAGGCACAGGCAACATGGAAATTCATCTTGATAGAAAACTATCCGAAAAACGTATCTTCCCCGCCATTGACCTTCAAAGAAGTAGCACAAGACGTGAAGAGCTCCTTCTTACCCAAAAAGAATTGGAAGGCATTTGGTCAATACGTAAGATGCTCTCAACGGGCGATACCCAAGAGGCGACCGAAAATCTCATCTCCATGATGGTCAAAACCCAAAACAACCAAGAGTTTATCGAACAAATCAGTTTACAAGTCGCAAAACTCCAAAAAGAAGGCTTTTTCATGAGGACCAATATATGACAAAAATAGGAGTGTTTACAGATATTCATTCCAATATTTTTGCTCTTGAAAGCATGCTCACGGAGATGCCCAAATGTGACGAATATGTCTGTTTAGGCGACCTTGTTTGCATGGGCGGTGCCCCAAACGAGTGTTTTGAAGTGCTTTCAAGCCTTGATAACCTAACTTATCTCAAAGGCAATCACGACGAAGCCGTAGTCAAATTTTATAAAGGCGAAACGGTCGAAGGCTATGCAAAAGAAGTTTTGGATCACCAAAAATTTTATAGCCAAAAAATCACCCGAGATTGTGCCGAATTCCTAGATTCCGTCCCCTACAAAACCACCAAAAATTACGACGGCACCCTTGTCACATTTTTGCATTATGGGCGGATCGGTAGCCAGTGGATGCCTCCGGACTCCCCGTCCGACGTTCTCAAAACCGAAGAGGGCAGTCTTATCGTTTTCGGGCATACTCACGAAAAGTACGACAAGGAATGTTACGGCAAAAGGTTCACCAATTTCGGTTCACTCGGTTGCCCCCATGCATATATCGGCAGAGGATTTTGTGGCACAATAGAAATAAATCAAGACAAAATACTTGTAAAAAATATTCAAATTGAGTACGATATAGATAGAGCGGTCAAGTCGCTAAAAGGCTTGAATCCCCCCAATCTCGAATTTACCTTAAAGAAATTTTACGGTGTATAAGGAGCCAAAATGAAACAATACCAATTGACAGTAGAAGGATTAAAATGCGAACATTGTGAAGCAAAACTCCAAGACGATTTGAAAAATGCTTTCGGTCTCAAAAAAGTTTCCGCCTCTCACGAATCGGGACTTGTCACTTTCAAAACCAACCAAGACATAACCGAAGAAGATCTCAAAAAAGCAGTAGGTTTTCATGGATATACTTTGAAAAGTGTTTCGACGACGGACGTAAAAGGCTTTTTTGATTTTTTAAGAAAGTAGCCAAAAATACTTTACACGACTAAAAATTTTTGCTATCATATTAGTCACCAAGGGCAATTAACTCAGCTGGTAGAGTGTCTTCTTGACGTGGAGAAAGTCAGCGGTTCGAGTCCGTTATTGCCCACCACAAGCCTAAAACGAAAGTTTTGGGCTTTTTTATTACAAAAGACAGTATAACGGAATCGAACGAGAGCGTAAAGAAAAAGACACAGTGCGTCTTTTTTAGCGGCTGACCGAAGATATTTTGTGAGCCAAAATATATACAAAAAACCTGCGAGCAAAATATCAAGAACGAGTCCGTTATTGCCCACCACAAGCCTAAAACGAAAGTTTTGGGCTTTTTTATT
>CAVIQK010000014.1:0-18800 GCA_963644945.1 bacterium
AATAGTTGCAACATCCTTACAAAGAGGTTGAACAATATGGAATTTAAAGATCAAATTAAGTACGCAAGAGAAACCGTACACATGAGCCAACAAGAATTTGCTTCCGCCATTGGAGTTGCACATTCTTCACTAAATCGCTGGGAATTGGGTGTTCGCAAGCCTACGTATGCCCTACAGCGAAAGTTTTACGATTACTGCAAACACAACGGAATAATATTTGAGGAGAATAGACATGAATAAACAAGAATTAGCATCTAAAATATGGGCGTTAGCAAATGATTTGAGAGGAAAAGTATCGGCAGCAACATACAAAGATTATATGTTGGGGTTTTTGTTTTATAAATACTTGTCAGACAAAGAAGAAAAACATTTAATAGAGAAATTGGAATTCACTAGAGAAACATTAAAAGAAGTAACGGAAGACGATGATAAACTTAAAAACTATTGCATGAAAAATTTGGGATATTTCATTGCATATAAAAATCTCTTTTCTACTTGGGTTGATTTAGACGTTGATTTTTCGATAGAAAACGTAACTGTTGCGTTAAGTGCATTTGATAGATTTATCGGAAAAGGCTACAAAAAAGTATTTAATGGTATCTTTACTACACTTTCTACGAGATTAACTGATTTAGGGACAACCGATCTGGACAGAACTAAAAATAGCAGAGACATAATTAAATTAGTTAAAACGATTCCAACTGATAATAGAGAAGATTATGATGTGTTAGGCTTTATCTATGAGTATTTGTTAAAGAATTTTGCAGCAAATGCAGGCAAAGCGGGAGAATTTTATACCCCTCACGAAGCTTCTTTAATTATGGCAGAGATTATTGCTTACAATTTAAAGGGTGAAGACAAAATCTCCATATATGACCCAACGTCTGGCTCTGGTTCTCTACTTATAAATATTGGTCAGGCTGTTTCCAAATATTTAGGAAACAAAAACAAAGTAAAGTATTACGCACAAGAGCTAATTCCTGAAACATACAACTTAACAAGGATGAATCTTGTAATGCGTGATATAGAACCGTCTAATATTGTCGCAAGGCGTGGAGATACATTGGATAAAGACTGGCCTTATTTTGAAGACGGAGATCCGGATGCAACATATGATTATTTGCAAGTTAATGCGTGTTGTTCTAATCCGCCATATTCACAACCGTGGGAACCAAGGAGCGATTCAAGATTTGATGACTATGGTCAAGCTCCAAAATCCAAAGCTGATTATGCTTTTCTGTTGCATAACCTATATCACCTTAAACCAGATGGAATCATGACAATTGTCCTTCCTCATGGTGTTTTGTTCCGTGGTGGAGATGAAGCTAAAATAAGAGAAAAACTAGTTAAAAAACACAATATTGAAACCATTATTGGATTGCCTGCGAATCTTTTTTATGGTACGGGTATTCCAACGATTATCATGGTTTTAAGGAAAAACCGTCCGGCTGATGATATCCTATTTATAGATGCGTCAAAAGGTTTTGCAAAAGACGGAAACAAAAACAAATTAAGACAGCGTGACATTAGAAAAATTGTTGATACCGTAATCGCAAGAAAAGAGAGTGTCGACCATTATTCAAGATTGGTAAAATATGATGAAATAAAGCAAAATGAATTTAATTTAAATATTCCAAGGTATGTTGATTCTAATATATCGGAAGTTCCGCATGACATATATGCATCAATGTTCGGCGGAATACCTAATGATGAACTTGACGGCGAGAAATTCAAGAGATTTTGGAATAATTTTAAGACCTTAAAGAATGAAATTTTTGAAAGTGAAGATATTCCGTATTCACAGGTAAAAACCGATAAGGTTATGGATGTAATTGAAAACAATGCGGAAGTAAAGGAATTTATCGAAAAACATAAAAATCAATTCGCATATTTGCACGAATTCCTTGAAACAGAATTGCTGAATAATGTTGATTCGTTGCATATCAATTCCGAAGAAATGAAGATTGCCGAATCGATAAGAAATCACTTGCCCGAGGATAGTCTTGTTGACTATTACGATTGTTTTGAAGCATTAGATACTGTATGGCAAGACGTTGTTTTAGATTTGGAAGTTGTAAAAGAGCAAGGTTTAGAGTCTGCCAGATGTATTGACGAAGTTAAAATCTTAAAGAAAGACTCAAAGACCAAAAAACTTGAAGAAAAGGTTGTAGGATATGATGGGCGACTTGTTCCTTTCGCATTGGTTCAAAACACTTATTTTTTAGAAGAAGCCGAAAAAGTAGCGACATTAGAAAGTAATCTCTCATGTTTCAATTCCGAAAAAGATGAGTTGCTTGATTCGATTGATCCAAATGACAAAGAAGGTCTATTAAAGGCTGATAGCGAAGATATAGATTCCAAAAAACTTAATGAAAAGATAAGTGAAATTAAAAAGCAAATTAAACGTGGCGCTGAATTTGAAGAAGATTCGTATGAATCTATACTCCTCAATATCGATACCACAAATGACAAGATCAAGAAGACAAAAAAAGAATTAAAAGTCGCTAAGGAAGCATTAGACAAAAAAAATGAGGATAAAATCAAATCCCTTACCGATAAAGAAATCCATGATTTGTTGGTTATAAAATGGATTAACCCGATTTGCGAAGGTATAAATTGGTTGAGCATTAAATTGATTAAAAATCTTGAAAAAGACATCAATGAACTTTGCAAGAAATATGAAATAACCTATCTCGATATAGATAGTCAAATCAATGATACAGAGTCTGCCCTTTCTGAAATGCTTTCAGACTTAGATGCCGGTGAATTTGATAAAAAAGGCTTAAATGAACTCAAAAAACTGCTCGGAGGTGAGCAAGATGAGTGAAAAAGCATTAACCCCCCGCATTCGATTCAAAGGTTTCACTGAAGCTTGGGAACAGCGTAAATTTTGTGATGTTGCTGAATTATCGAGGGGACTAACCTATTCCCCTTCAAACATAGTTGAGCAAGGAACGAGAGTTTTGCGTTCTTCAAATATTGATGAGGAGTATTTTGTAAAGAGCGATGATGATGTATTTGTAGAAGATAGTTGTATAAATATCGACTATGCAAAAGACGGAGATATTTTAATCACTGCTGCAAATGGTTCATCAAGATTGGTAGGGAAACATGCAATTCTAGGTAATATTTCCGCTGAAAAAATTGTTCATGGCGGATTTATGTTGCTTGCTAAAACTAAAACCCCCTACTTCTTAAATGCCTCAATGAGTTCTTCTTGGTACAAAAAATTTATTGATTTATATATTGCTGGTGGTAATGGTGCGATTGGGAATTTAAGTAAATCGGATTTAAATAATTATGAATTTTTAGTTCCAAGTAATGAAGAACAAACAAAGATTGGTGAGTGTTTCAAAAATCTCGACTCGCTTATCACCCTTAAACATAATAAGTTACAGCCTCCAGTTATATCTAGTTTGAGAGTCTTGTTGTTTTGTATTACTCTTAAACGAAAAAAAGACCATGAAAACAAGTACCACAGTTTGAGAGTCTTGTTGTTTTGTATTACCGTCCACAAATAGCATATAAGTTGGCAAATTCAAATATGGGGACCGGCGACAAAAAAATATTACCGCATTATATGGCAATGTTTATTTGGACTGAGTATTGTTTCTGTGTCGTAGATTATTAAAAATTCGATTTAATTAATTTTTCTTCGGCTGAGAGGAGTTGTGCGAGCATTAAAGAAAAATTAGGGGTTGGGGGTATGCGGATGGGGCGTGGATTGGGGGGGATAAAAAAATTAGGCAGATATGGTTGTCTGCCTAAATTTACGGGGAAAAGTGGGGGATTTTGGTTAGAGTTTAATATACATAGTCGGGACGACACCCATTATTCGATGGACGTTTCTATCATCACATGCTAAACCACTTTCATTTATGTATATATTTTCGTAGTTGTATTGATAATAAGGCGAACGCAATAACCATTCAACGCAACCTTTGTAATATTTGTAAATTCCTTGAGCAAAAGCATAATCAGATGCTCCGATTGTTCTACCGCTATCAGATCCGCCTAAATTCTCTTTGAATCCGTATGCCGTATTAGAAACATCGTTGGCACTAAGCAAGAAAATCTTATCTTCGGTATCTTCGCACACATAGTTATTTACACCGTTGTTATAATACAAAGCATTGTTGTTGGCATTAGCACTTACTAAACTATTGTCAACGATTGTAGTTTGAATTAACTCTTTTTGCAAACTATCAAATGCCTGTTCGTAGAACGTTTCGTTTAGCCATTTTCTAATATCGCTATTTTTGTAGTTATTACTAGCACTTGCATCGTATTGTTGTCCGTCTATTGCGGTTATACATTTAATAAGGGCAACGCCATTGGTTTCACTTAATATCTTCCACTGAATAGGATCATATTTGAACCAATAAATATTGTTTATTTTATAACCATTATCATCTTGCACGCTATAATTCGAATTTGCAGAAAGACTTGTTTCATATGGACGATATTCTGTAAAGTAAACTCCACGATACTTTTCACCGTTGTATGCTTTGTCTATATACCACATATAATTTGCCGTAGAACCTGACTTATAATACCCGTAACTTGTCCATGCTTGATTATTATCGGTTGTAGGCAAAGTCCCTGCCGATTCGGTCAATGACGCTGTTAGGGTTGCATCGGTGACTTTAGTTTGCGGATAAGAACCAAAGGAAATTATATTGCCGCTCCTTGTATATATTGTTGCAATACAACGAGTGCATTTACCGCCTACAAAATTATGCTTTGTTTCGGGGGCTGCCGTTGATACTTCGAGAATTGCGTTGCATACTGTGCATATTTTATGTTTTTCTCTAGTTGTCAAACAATTTATTGTTGCGTCCGAGATCCAATCGCTTGGGGTGTGAGCGACTTTTTCGGTTGTGGTTTGGGCAACGATAACGGTATTGCACACCGAACAATGCTTGCCTTCGGTCAGTCCCGTTTCGGTACATGTTGCTGCTTTTGCCGGATCTATAACTTCGGTATGGCCGAGAGCGGGAACGGTTGCATCGGTATATTCCGTTCCGCATGTTGAACATTTATGAGTCGTATAACCGTCTGCCGTACATGTGGGGGCGACTACTTTATCTACGTAAGAATGGGGCTTTTTGCTGTTGTCTTCTACTGTTGTATCGGTTGCATCACATCTTGTGCATTTTGCGGTTTTTGTTCCGTCTTTCGTGCATGATGAATTGTTGTCCGATGAATAGGTCGTGAAATTGTGACCGAGAGCGGAAATTATCGTGTCTTTAGATTCTTCTCCGCAAGAACATTTATGAATCGTATAACCGTCTGTCAAGCAAGTGGGGGCGACTACAAAATCTACATAACTATGAATATGCTCTGTTCCACTGACTGTTCCGCTCGGTGTTCCGCTTGGTGTTCCGCTTGGTGTTCCGCTGGCTGTTCCGCTGGCTGTTCCGCTTGATGCTCCGTTTTCTGCTTCATTACAAGCGGACAAGCAAAGTACGGCACTCATTAAAAGCACAAATATTATTGCGATAAACAAAAATTTCCTTTTCATAGCAGTCCCCTTCCTTGTTGTGTTTTGTAAAATATATTTAAGAATAGCATAAAAAACCACAAAAATCAACAAATACGGGTGTCTAGGGTATAAAATAAGCCCGCTATCGATTGATTCGGATAACGGGCTTAGGGGGTTTAGTTTACCGATTAACTATTAGTCTTGTTTTTCTTCGGTGTTTTCTTCTTGTTTTTCTTCGGCTTTTTCGACTTTTTCATCTTCTTCTTTTCTGTCTTGGGGTAGGAAAGAATAGATGACTTTGATTGCTTTGTCGTCAAGTTTATGTTTTCTGTATAGGAAGAAATATCCGAGAACGTAAGCAAGTAGCAAGAGGAATATTAAGATGCCGAACACGATGCCAACGACGGCGCCGGCTTGGAGACCTTGGTTTCCTTTGTCGGTGTCTGTGCCACTTATTGTACCGCTATTTGTTGTGCCACTTGTTGTGTCGCCGGTTGTACCGCTGCCTGCTGTGCTACCGTTGGTAGAACCGCCGGCGGTTGAACTGCCGTTGGTTGAACTACCGGAACCTGAGCCTGAGCCTGAGCCGGAGGTAGATTTGGGAACAGTTGTGTTTTCTTTTTTGATTGTGGTTGTTGCTGTAGCATTGCTGAAGTATTTTCCGCAAGCTTCGCAGTACCAATATTCGATATTGCCTTCTGCGGTTTCGGTGGCTGCTTTGGCTTCTACATGTTGTAAACCGGTATGTGTGCAAACAACTTGTTTATACACTTTGGTGGTGATTGCGGGATCGAGAGTGGTGTCAAGTTGCCAAAAATCATATCCTGTTTCAACTGCGGGATCGCTTGCCAAAACTACATATTTTGAAGTGGAATATTGATATACATTGTAGTTTTCTTTAACAATAATAGAAGGATCGTCATTTGCGGGGTTGAAGTCGAATGTGCCACTCGAAATTTCCCAATCGGTAGGTACCGTTACAGTTCCGGTGCCTCTCGTCATCTTTGCGCCGTCTGCAATTACGAGTTTACTAGTTGTCAAAGTGAGTGTGCCACCGTCTGCGACAGCAAGTTCGCCACCTTTTTCTACGGTAAAGGAACCACCGTTGAGTGTCATATTTTCTACGGTTGCTTTTGCCTTGTCCGAAATTTTAATTATCATGCTTGATGGGATTTCGAGAGGTATAGGCGTTTCTCCAAATTTAGCATTTTTTAATTTAGCAGATCCTTTAAGTGTATATTCAAACTTGCTGCCATCAACTAGTCTTTCCGATAATTCGGAATTTTCGCCAAGTATTATGGCTGCATTGGAAGTGCCGACATATTCGATAGGATAATAACTGCTATATTTCAAGTAATAGCGTGCGCCATTCCTGATAATAATATTTCCGGTGGGTCTTATAGAAATATCGGAAAAATCTTGTGTATTTGCATAAACATACCCGCTATTTACCGTAAATGTACCATAAATGTCTAAACCGCAGGAACCGTTTAATTTAAGAATTGCAGGATAACCATCGGTGCTTGAATCCTTTTCAAGAACAAGATTGCCGCCTTCCTTAACTAGAATTTGGCTAAAATCACTGATTGTAAGATTGCCGGATGTTTTATAACCCGTAGATGCAAGTGTTAAGGTTTTGCCGGAAGGGATGACGATTGTTTTTTCTTCTGATAACTCATATGTACCGCTCAAAGTAATGTCGTCGAGAAGTTCAATCTCGTCACCATTTACAGCATCCGCAATTGCGGCATCTAATGTCGTATATTTTCTAGTGCCGATTTGGGCTACGTTTTTCAAACTATAAGTGTAAGAGAACGTATATTTGTTGCCGTTCGATGATACAAGATTTGCTTTCTTATCGTTAAAATATACGCCGTCACCACTAGCATTAAAACTACCTAGCGACAATACTACTTCTACTTTGTAAACATTTCCATCGAGAAATTGTGTTGTTTCATCCATTATTTCTGTCCAAGAACCGTTGGTTTCTTGAACATACCATCTAGTTTCGTCAACAGTTGCCTCTGCCACCGTCGAGGTTGCTGCCGAAGGCTTATTGCCGGCAGCAGGTTCTGTCAAGGTAAGATTGTATCCCGAACCCGCAGCAAGTGCAACTTGAGAATTGATGCCACCGAACACTACCATTGAAACGGCAATGGCAAGTAGCAAGCAAATCGACAATAAAGTGATTGTCAGTTTTTTTGTTTTTACGTTGTTCATATTAAAGATTCTCCTTCATTTATGATTTTTATCATTGAGGTTATTTAACATGGTAATCGGGACAGCGAATGTTGCTGCCCCGACTCTACCATTCTGTTTATACTGATTAGTCTTGTTTTTCTTCGGTGTTTTCTTCTTGTTTTTCTTCGGCTTTTTCGACTTTTTCATCTTCTTCTTTTCTGTCTTGGGGTAGGAAAGAATAGATGACTTTGATTGCTTTGTCGTCAAGTTTATGTTTTCTGTATAGGAAGAAATATCCGAGAACGTAAGCAAGTAGCAAGAGGAATATTAAGATGCCGAACACGATGCCAACGACGGCGCCGGCTTGGAGACCTTGGTTTCCTTTGTCGGTGTCTGTGCCACTTATTGTACCGCTATTTGTTGTGCCACTTGTTGTGTCGCCGGTTGTACCGCTGCCTGCTGTGCTACCGTTGGTAGAACCGCCGGCGGTTGAACTGCCGTTGGTTGAACTACCGGAACCTGAGCCTGAGCCACTTGGCGTGCCACTGTCGGTTGTACCACTACCGGAACCTGAGCCGGAGCTTTTCTTTACATATCCGCTTACGAGTTCTTGTACTTCGAGGGCATCTGCATTATTTAATGCGCCTGTTTTGCAAGTGTATTTACAATAACAGAAGGTTCCGTTGTTGTAAGTATCGTCTCTTGTGAATGTGTAATTGACTCCACCGATTTTTACAACGGGATTTCCGGTAAATTCGAAACCGTCCTGTTCTACAAAGAGAAGAGTGACTGTTTCACCGGGGAGGCATCCTTCCGGATTAGTATATATATAGAAATTGAAAGTTTTGCCTTCTTGGTATTTGACTCTGACTTTTGCGGATCCGACTTCGAGTTTTATTTCGTCGGATGCGGGCCAGAATCCTACAGCCTTATAACGAACATAATATTTGCCGGCAGGTAGATCGGTTACTGCAGTACCTGTTACACCTGATGTGTAGGTCGTTTCGCCTTCTTTTCTATATTCCATTTCGTCGGTAATGCCTTCGATTTTGCCGTCACCTGCAGCATTCATTGAATCTGTGATTGTGAATTTATCGGAAGTCGGGGCATTCAACAAATTTACGGTTACATAATATCCTCTATTGACGTAAAATGCATCAAGGAAGAAAGATACCGTTGTGTCTTTTTCTAGAGTGTAAGACGTTGATTTTGACAATTCTGTACCGGCATTTTTATCTTCTACTATAACGGCATTAGATTTTTCAGGTTGAAGTTTTACCTTTATGATGTCGCCTTTCTTCAATTTGTAGGTGAGATAGGTGGAACATCTTGTCGTACTTGTGTCCTCAATTCCGCGATAAGTGTAGATGAGCTTTCCGTTTACAACAATAGAATCCCAAACCAACTTGTAGGTCGGATTGCTCTGATTTTGGGTAAGGTTCAAATCTAATATTAATTCGTTGCCTATGGTGTAAGTTTTTGTCAACGTCATCGTCTTTGGGACGGATGCTTCGGAGGTTTTTGCAAACTTAGTTTCTTCGTCAAGTTTAACAGTCGAGATACTATCTATTTCTGAGTCTTTGAACGTGACCTTAAGGGTGGCTTCATATTGAACACCCGAAGAGAAAACTTCTCCTTCTGCTACGGCTACCCATTCGCTTCCGTTATATTTTCTCCAAGTAAGCGAATCAAAACTTTCAACGACGGAATAGTAAGATAGACTTAACTCGGATACGGTGGTTACGGGTGCGCCTACACAGGGATATAGTTTTATCTCACATCCCATGGCTGCATACGCAACTTGAGAATTGATGCCACCGAACACTACCATTGAAACGGCAATGGCAAGTAGCAAGCAAATCGACAATAAAGTGATTGTCAGTTTTTTTGTTTTTACGTTGTTCATATTAAAGATTCTCCTTCCTTAAGTGATCTTTGTTAATTATATTCTACTGTGAGGACAATGTCATTGTCGCAGTGAATGGTTGCCCCACCGTTTGCGCACCATTCGGCGCCTTTGGTTATGGCTTCCCATCTAGTGGCGTTGTCTTTGTAATAAAATACCTTTGTCTTTCCGGAATCAACGTTATAAAATGCTTTTTCTCCTATTGAGTTGATACTGCCGGGAAGTGTTACTATTTGTAGATTTGCACATCCGTCGAATAAAAACTTAGGTATGTTGGTGCAACTTGAAGGCAATGTTACTTCGGTGACATTAGTCTGAGAAAATGCTCCTTCGCCCATTGTCGAAACAGTAGCGGGAATAGTCAATACTCCACTTAATCTAGCATATAAGAAAGCATTCTCGCCTATTTCGGTAAGTCCAAAGTTTAAGGTAACCGAATTCAAAACAGTGCAGTAATAGAAAGCCGAGCTCCCAATCTTTTGCATGGAAGACGGAAATTCTATTTTTGTTATTCTAGTATTATATTCAAAGGCATTATTTGCAATTCCGGTGACGGGTTTTTCATTGTAGGTCGAGGGGATATAAATTTCTGTATCGGTGCAAGTGCCGATGCCGGAAACCGAATAAGAGGTGCCGTCGGCATTCAGTGTGTAAGAAAGACCTTGTGATGCAAGAGATTGATTCCAAATGATTTTTGCATTGGCATCGAAATAAACAGAGGTGCTATTAAAGGGGGTGTTGTCGCCAATCCATCCTAAACCGTTGGAACCGGTGTACCAACCGGAAGGTTGGGTATAGGCTTCGCAGGTTATGGTTTTTAGTGCGTGGCAGTTTTGGAATATTCCTGCTCCTGTCCAGTTGATTGTGGTGACGTTTTTCGGGATGGTTATTGACTCGAGTGCTTTACAACTTGTGAATGCGCCACTTTCGATAGTGGTGACACCTGAGCCGATTTCTACATTTTTTAGGGATAGACAATCAATGAATGCTTGGGTTCCGATTGTGGTGACGGTGTCGGGGATGACAACAGACTCTAACAATGTGCAACCTCTAAATGCGTTTCTGTATATTGTATAGGGTGCATTGTTGTGTTTTTCGGGGAGTGTCAACTCGGTGTCTCTTCCGACATAACTTATCAAATAAGTTTGGGAATCCTTGGTATAGAAATAATAGTCGCCGTCTTTTTCAAGGCCCGAAGTGGCAGGATTGATGACGTCGGTATAAGCAGAGATATGGGAGTAACCGGAGTAAGGGGTGATTTCTATGGCACTCTTGTTGGTGATTTCGACAAGTTTTTCGCAATAGATGAAAGATCTATCTGCCAAAGTTGTTACGCTTTTTGGAATAGTGATGCTCATTAGTCCGGTATTATCGAAAGCATAAGTTTGAATAGTCGTTACGCTATCAGGAATGGTTATGTCGTAAAGTCTATAACACCTTTTAAATAAACCTTCGGGGATAACGGTAATGCCATTTGGTAGAGTGGCTTTGGTCAATTCGTAGCAGTGTTCAAAAGCCGCTTCTCCGATAGATGTGACAGAACCTGGGATATTAATTTCTTTTAGTCGAGCATTGTGACAAAATGCACCTGCACCTATTGTTTTCAAAGTAGAAGGGAGAGTGACTTTTTCGAAACCGCACATACCGAAGGCAAGGTCTTCTATAGTTTCTGTACCTTCGTTTAATATAAGTTCGGTTGCATTGATGAAGTAGATAAAAGATTGTGTTCCAATAGACTTAACATTGCCACTTATGTATATTTTGGTGACTTTTGCGTTTCTTGCCTCTAGTTTGCTTCCTAATGTTGCATCACTAGAATCAGGCGAAAAGGCACTTTCTTTGACGGCGACGACTTTTTTGCCTTCGTAAGTGTCCGGAATGCAAATTACGGTATCGTCAAAAGTCGATTCTAGACCGGTTATGGTGTAGGTATCGGTCGTTGTGTCCAATTCGTATGTGAGTTCTTTGGTAGGAGTCCAGACGATAGGTGCGGGGGTTGTGCCCGATGAGGTGCCCGATGAACCACCGGCGCTAGAAGATCCCGACGAGGAACCCGATGAATATGCACCGCCGGAAGTCGAGCCGGACGGATCGGTGTTGCCCGAGTCGCAACTCTTGACCGAGAGTAAGACGATGAGTAGGATAAGCAAAACGGCTACTACTCCCGCTACTACCGAGCCAATAATTATTGTGTTCTTTTTGCCGAGTTTGTTGTAGATGTTTTTGAAAAAGTTTTCTTTTTTCTCGGTTTTGGGATTTTCATCCTTTGTTTCTTCGGAAACGCATGTTTCTTCTTTTTCTACCATGGTTTCTTCTTGTTCTTCAATCGGCGTATTTGCCTCATTGTCATGTTCCGACATATTTTTAACCTCCTTCTATGTCGTAAAAAGTCTAGTAAAATAAAATAAGTTTCGTTATATTCCTTATAACTTAAGTTATAATATCACAAAAATTACGATTTGTCTAGATGCTTTTTTATTTTTGTGGAAAACTATAAAAAAAGGATCGACACTCTCGTATCAATCCTTATGTTTGGAGGCACCACCCAGATTCGAACCGGGGAATAAAGGTTTTGCAGACCTGTGCCTTACCACTTGGCTATGGTGCCGTCTCCAATGTTCCTTAATTATAGCAAAGAGAAGTTTAGTTTGCAACAGTTTTTTTCTATTTCGGTTTTTTTGTTTTAATTTTTTCTAGCGGACAATGACTTCTTCGATTGTGGCGGAGAGTTTTAATTCTTCTATCGTAAGCGGGGGGAGTGTCTTGTCGGATCCGGACTGACGAAGTCCGAATATTTCGCCGGCGCCCCTATTGTCGTAGTCGAGTTCGGCTACTTCGGAGCCTTTTTCGAGGTGCGAAAAGAGTTGTAGACGTTCTCTGCTCGCTCCGAGTTTTTCGGTATATAAAAAACATTCGGCTTGTTGGCCAAGACGTCCTATTCGCCCTCGTAGTTGGTGCAAGACGGCAAGTCCGAATCGGTCGGCATGCATGACTATTAGGACGGAGGCATCGGGAACGTCTATGCCTACTTCGACGATGGTGGTAGCAACAAGGACGTTGGTTTTGCCTTGTTTGAAATCTTGTAATATGTTTTCCTTTTCTAGGTCGGTGAGTTTTCCGTGTATGCAATCGGCTCGGACTCCGTCGAGTTTTGAAATCTCCGAGAAGATGTCTTTGGCTCCGGACATTAAGATGCCTTCCATGTCTTCGATGGCGGGGGCGACAACAAATATTTTGGCTCCTTCGAGGGCTTTTTTGGATATGTAGGTGAACATGCCTAATTCTTTGTCTTTGCCGACAATGTAGGTTTTTACCTGTCTTGTAGCATGGCCGTCAATGTAGTAAACGTCGGTGCAACCGAAATAGATTAGGGATAGAGATCTCGGGATCGGAGTCGCCGTAAGGCTCAATGTGTCAACCGAGGGGAACTTTTCGAGAAGGCGATCCCTATCTTTGATGCCGAACTTGTGCTGTTCGTCGATGATGAGAAGGGAGAGGTTTTTCCATGTGATTTTTTGGGATAGTACCGATTGGGTGCCTATTACTACGTCTATGTCGCCGTCTTCGATGCCTGAATATATTTTTTTGCGGTCGGGAAGCGTGGTAGATGACGTAAGCAGGGCGCATTTTAGTCCAAAATCCTTAAAAACGGATGTTGCCGTTTCGTAGTGCTGGGTGGCTAAAATCGTGGTGGGGGATAAAATTGCCGTTTGGTAGCCGTTGAGTTTTACAAAATAGGCGATAATTAGGGCTACGATGGTCTTGCCACTACCGACGTCGCCTTCTATCAGGGCATTGAGAGGGGTGTGTGATTTTAGTTTTGCGATAATGCCTTGTATTGCCGAAAATTGGGAGTCGGTAAGGGTGAAGGGGAGAGATCTTATAAGTGAGTCTATGTCGGGGGTGAAGTCCTTATATAAAAGAGTCTTATATTTCGGGGTAGAAAGTCTTTCCTCTTTGTAGCGCTTAATCATGCGAACGGTGAGTTCGATGTAAAGTCTTCTTCTTGCATCTATGCCTTCCTTGGTTGAAGACGGATCGTGAGTTTTTATGACGGCTTCTTTTAGGGGCATTAAGGCAAAATCTGTTTCCTGTGCTACAGAAATAACACTTTTTGCATCATAAGTGGGAAGGAGATTTTTTATTATCCTTGAAATTGTCGTTTGGGGGATTTTACCTTTTGTTTTGTATAAGGGGCGGATGCCTTGAAGGTTTTGTATTGAGGACGATTTTTCAAATTGGGGATTGACGAGTTCGAAACAACCGTCGTAGGAAAGTTTGCCGTAGGCGGTTATGTTTTCGCCTTTTTTAAGCACTTTTGACACGTAGGGAAGATTGTAGAAAACTATTTTGATTTTGTAGTCTTCGGTTTCTCCATAGCAAATTGTCAGTTGAAAACGTCCTTTTTTGACGTGTTTTATGTCGGTAAGCGATAATTTTAGCAAAACGAAGTCGCCAACCGAACATTCTTTGAGATCGGAGGGGTGCGAGAGATCTATATATTCTGTCGGCGTGAAAAAAGCGAGATCGTCCTCGCTTTCTATGCCGAGTGCCGCTAAGGTCTCGACGGTTTTGTCGCCTACGCCTTTGATGTCTTTTAGCATTATTCGATGGCTAAAAGGTAGGAATAATAAGGTTGGCCACCGTTGACGCTCATGACGTCCAAATCTTCAAATCTTTCTTGGATGCGTGCCATGAGAGCATCGGCTTGTTCGTCGGTGGTTTCGTCGCCGTAGTAAAGAGTGATGACCGAATTGTCTTCGCCGACTAGTTTTTCTATGACTTCGTAGGCTACTTGCTCGGCATTGTCGCCTTTGGCGATTATTCCTTTTTCGATGCCTATTACGTCGCCTGTTTTTAGGTCGAATCCGTCAAGGGTGACGTCTCTTACCGCTTTGGTGATTTGGGCGGTTTTGACACCGGAGGCGGCTTTTTGCATTTCGTAAGTGTTTTCTTCTACATCGGCTTCGGGATTGAAGGCTATCGCCGCAGAAATGCCCTCGGGAACCGACGTCGTCGCAATAACTACGACCGAACGTGATGCAAGGGAAATGGCTTGCTCGGCTGCAAGAATAATATTTTTGTTGTCGGGAAGAACGAAAACCGTTTCGGCATTGACAGAATTGACGGCATCGACTATGTCGGTGACCGAAGTGTTCATGGTCTGTCCGCCGGACACGACTTTATCTACTCCTAATTCTTTGAATAATTCCGAAAGTCCGTCTCCGCATGAAACGGCTACTATGCCCATCGGTTTTTGGGGGATATTCTCTTGCATGCGCTTGATTTCTCTATTTTGTTCGAGCATGTTCTCGATTTTGAGTTTGTCAAGTTCGCCTAGTTGTAAACCGTATTGAAGTGCCAAGTTGGGTTGGTTGGTGTGGACGTGGACTTTGACTAGGCTGAGGTCTCCTACGACGACGACACAGTCGCCTATCTTCATCAACTTGTCACGAAGTTTGTCGATGTCACTGGTCATCGCATTGTCTCTTATGTTGATGACAAAAAACTCGGTGCAATAACCAAAGGTTATTTCGTCTAGGTTGTGAACGTCGGCAATAAAAGATTGTTTTACGGAAGGAACGGGTTTTTCTTCTACTTTTGTAGCCTCGGATACAATTTCTTCGCCAAGCATGGCTTTTTGCATACCTTCTAACAAGAATATAAGTCCTTGTCCGCCGGCATCGACAACTCCTGCTTGTTTTAGGACGGGAAGAAGATTGGGGGTGTCTTGAAGGACGGCTCTGCCCTTTTCTAAAACCTTGTCGAAGAATTTTTCAAAGTCGGATACTCTCGATGCGGTCTTTACGGCATGTTCGCCCATCAGTCTAATGACGGTGAGAATCGTGCCTTCTTTAGGTTTGGTCACTGCATCGTATGCTTTGTCGGCACCGTTCTTTAAGGCTTTTGCAAAATTCTTGGTTGTGATTTCGGGGTTTTCTATAAAAGTGTCGCCCATGCCTTTCAAAATTTGGGACAAAATTACTCCTGAATTGCCTCTTGCTCCAACTAAGGAGCCTTTTGAAAATGCTGTGGAAATGTCAGAAATTTGGGCGGTTTTGGGCAATTCGTTCAAAAATCGAACACATGATGCCATTGTTAGCCCCATGTTCGTACCTGTGTCTCCGTCGGGAACAGGGAAAACGTTGAGGGCGTTGAGATTTTCTTTATTTATATCAAGATAAGCGGCTCCGCCTTTTAGCATGCGGATGAGCAGATCTTTATCTATTATACTTAACATAATTACCTCGTAAAAGTCGGTAGTCGATGACTACTAGATTTTCGAGCCTACTACGTGCGCTGTCACGGATTTTACGCGCATTCCGGAAAATTTTTCTACATTGTACGATATCGCCGATTCGAGTGATTCTTTGACTGCGTCTTGGTTGACTCCTTCTTTCAAAACGACGAAAACATCTATATAAGCACGATTGTCAGTTGTGACTATTTTTATACCTTTTGTAGCGGGTTCTTTATTGAATAGCATCAGAATACTATCACTTAAATGTATGGGAACAAGGGCTGCGACTCCATAACATTCGGAGGCAACTCTCGAACAAAGTTTTGCAATGACATCGCCGGAAATGGTAACTTTTCCATATTTTGTGGCGGTCGTAAGTGACATATTCTCTCCTCTTTTTAGACGATGACGCTATTATTACTATTATATTACATTATAGTAAGAAAATTTTCAAGCAAATTTTATTTTTTTATCGAAAAAGTGTTGCGTTTATAAAAAATAAATGCTAAAATGCTTGAGGTATATAAAGGAGGTGTAGTCACATGTCTAAAGTTTGTTATATTTGCGGAAAAGGCAGTATGAGCGGAAACAAAGTCAGTCATAGTAACATTAAATCCAAGAAGAGCTGGGGAGCAAACGTCCAAAAAATCCAAATCGAAACCGAACACGGAACCGAAAGACAATATGTTTGCACACGTTGCCTTCGTACTATGAAAAAAGACGAACAATAATTATCGTAATTAAACAGAAAAGGTCGTCGATGACGACCTTTTTTATTGCTTTTATTTTTTGAAAATTCCTTTTATTTGGTATCTTGGGATACAGAATTATTTGAATTCATCCATAAAATCGAAGGTTGCAAAATAGTCGGCGACGGTCTCTTTTCTTCTTATCATGGAGTAGGATCCGTCAACACCCAACAAAATTTCTGCACTACGGAGTTTTCCGTTGTAGTTGTAGCCCATAGAAAATCCGTGAGCGCCGGCATCGTGAATGAATAAGATGTCGCCATTTTCTATTTCGGGAAGAGGTCTATCGATTGCGAATTTATCGCTATTTTCGCATAGAGATCCGACGACGTCGTAAATTTTGGTTTTGGGGGCGTTCTCTTTGCCGAGTACCGTAATGTGGTGGTAGGCTCCGTAGATTGCGGGGCGCATTAGATTGGCGGCGCAGGCATCGACTCCGATATATTCTTTGTAGATGTGTTTTTGGTGAATTGCCGTCGTGATCAAGGCTCCGTACGGGGCTAGCATGTATCTACCGAGTTCGGTAAAGATTTTGAGTTCGGATCCACTCCCTAACACTTCTTCATAAACCTTGCGGACACCTTCTCCTATTATATTGATGTCGTTTTCGTCTTGGTCTTCTCTATACGGGATGCCGATACCGCCGGACAGGTTGGCAAAAGTAAATTTTACGTTTTCGGTTTCGGTCAGTTCTTTTATAAGTTGGAAAATGACTTTGGCAAGGGTGGGGTAATACTCGTTGCCGAGGGTGTTGGATGCGAGGAAGGCATGGATGCCGAATTCTTTGACACCGAGAGATTTGAGGGTTTTGACGGCTTCTTTTATTTGGGTTTTGGTCATGCCGTATTTGGCATCGGCAGGGTTGCCCATGATTGCGGTGCCGATTTTGAATTCTCCGCCCGGGTTATAGCGCAGACAGATTTTTTCGGGGATCGTCGTGCAATTTTTGAGATAGTCGATGTGGGTGATGTCGTCAAGGTTGATGATGGCACCGAGTTTTCTTGCTAGAATAAACTCCTCTTTCGGGGTTTCGTTGGAGGAAAACATGATGTCGTCTCCGGAAAAACCTAATTTTTCTACCATGAGAAGTTCGGTAAGCGATGAGCAATCGACTCCGCAACCAAGAGATTTCAAGATTTTTAGTATTGTGGGGTTGGGTGTGGCTTTGACTGCAAAATATTCTTTGTAGCCACGATTCCAACTAAATGCCGACAGCACTCTCTTGGCATTGTCGATAATGCCTTTTTCGTCATAAAGATAAAACGGAGTGTCGAAGGTCTTTTTGATTTCTAAAACTTTATCTAACGTGACAAAGGGGACTTTTTTCATAACTATTCACATCCTTATTAAATGAGTAAATTGTATCAAAATATTGGGGAATAGGCAAGTCTTTATGCGTCTATTGCGTCTGTTGAGATTTCGGGGGTGTGGGACAAAATGTAGTCGTAGTCTTTGGGATATTCTTCGGGGGATCCTAACATATAAATATTGTCTTTGTTTTCGTAGAAGATGAGTTTTCCTTTGTAATTGACAATTGTTAGGTCTTGGGGGGACAATTTTCGTAAGACAAGGCGGGTATAAAAGGGGGCTTCTTCGCCTATTTTGAAGTAGCATTTTTTGTTATTTAGGGTGATTTTTTTCCATACCTTAGAACAGTTGAACACTCTTTTTATACGTTCAAACATGTTGCTTGAATTGATTTTTAGGTCGGTCGCGGTAGAAAGTATGAGGTTTTTGAGTAGGTCTAAAAGGATATTTGCTACCGAAATGCATATTATCGCAATCGTCCAATAGAGATTGTCGAGGCTTTGGTCGGAATAGTAAAAGATTAGGGATCCTATTAAAATGAAGAGTTTTAGGAGGTTGGCGATGAGTTTTATGGTGCGAGTGATGACTTTTTTGTGTTTTTTGATGGTTTTGGTTTTGTCATCGTCGTCGATAAAAATTGCGGTCAAAGAAAAGACGGCGTTGATTACGGCGGAGGCAAGCATGAGGTCGGATACTATTTTGATGCCACCGTTGTATGCAACATTGATTGATGTATAAATTATATACACCAATGTGAAGGCTATTATTCTTATTATGCGAAGTTTTTTATAGGTAGTAAGATACATTTTTCGTCTAGTCAAGTATATAATACATCGTGGCAATTGTCAATGTCGGGGCGAGGGTGGGAAATAACGGTGGTGGGCAATAACGGACTCGTTCTTGATATTTTGTTCGCAGGTTTTTTGTATA
>CAVIQK010000015.1:0-17415 GCA_963644945.1 bacterium
CTGTTACGCACTCTTTGAATGAATGGCTGCTTCCAAGCCAACATCCTAGCTGTCTGTGCAGCGGAACCTCGTTATACCAACTTAATGCGGATTTCGGGACCTTAACCGATGGTCTGGGTTGTTCCCCTCTCGGCCGTGGACGTTAGCACCCGCGGCCTCACTCCCGGGATAACATGACAGCATTCAGAGTTTGTCAGGATTTGGTAGGCGGTGAAACCCCCGCATCCAATCAGTAGCTTTACCTCTGTCATCCATCTCCCGAGGCTGCCCCTAAAGGCATTTCGGAGAGTACGAGCTATCTCTCAGTTTGATTGGCCTTTCACTCCTACACGCAGCTCATCGAAAAACTTTTCAACGTTTACTCGTTCGGCCCTCCATGGCGGTTTAGCGCCACTTCAGCCTGGCCGTGTGTAGATCACTAAGTTTCGCGTCTGCCTTGTCCGACTCAACGCCCTATTCAGACTCGCTTTCGCTGCGGCTCCGGGCCTCAGGCCCTTAACCTCGCCGGACACGGCAACTCGTAGGCTCATTATGCAAAAGGCACGCCGTCACCCCACGAAGGGGCTCCGACCGCTTGTAAGCGCACGGTTTCAGGTTCTATTTCACTCTTCTGCTCGAAGTTCTTTTCACCTTTCCTTCACAGTACTTGTTCGCTATCGGTCTCTCAGGAGTATTTAGCCTTTGCGGATGGTGCCGCATGATTCAGACAGGATTCCTCCGGTCCCGCCCTACTCAGGATCCTCCTACGCTCCAGCTGATTGCCTGTACGGGCCTCTCACCCTCTACGGACGGCCTTCCCAGACCGTTCCAGTTCTCAGCTTCTCGCGATGTCGGAGTCCTTCAACCCCGGCGACGCCGTAACGTCTCCGGTTTAGGCTCCTTCCCGTTCGCTCGCCACTACTTGGGAAATCACTGTTGTTTTCTCTTCCTCCGGGTACTTAGATGTTTCAGTTCCCCGGGTTAGCCCCGCTTTGCGGTGGCAGCCTGACGGCTGCCGGGTTGTCCCATTCGGAAATCTCCGGATCAAGGGTTATTTGCACCTCCCCGGAGCTTATCGCAGCTTATCACGTCCTTCCTCGCCTCTGAGAGCCAGGGCATCCCCCGTACGCTCTTAGTAACTTTCTCGAATTTTTATACTCGTTTTTTCTCTTTTCTTTTACTTTCTCGCCGACCCCTCTGGCTTGCGCCTCCGAAGCCGGCCTCGATTGTTCAAGCTTAGTTCTTCCATTATGTCAAAGATCTTTTTCCTATGCCTTATCGGCTGGAATCGCGGTTATCAGGAATCTTGCTTCATAATAACCAATCTATATAAAGAATGATGTATAGCAAATACTCGCGGAACGAGATTTTCGCTTGTCGATAAAGTCGCTCCAGAAAGGAGGTATTCCAGCCACACCTTCCGGTACGGCTACCTTGTTACGACTTAGCCCCAGTTAACAGTTTTACCTTAGGCCGCTCCTTGCGGGTACAGACTTCAGGTACCACCATCTTCCATGGCTTGACGGGCGGTGTGTACAAGGCCCGGGAACGTATTCACCGCGTCATGGCTGATGCGCGATTACTAGCGAATCCAACTTCATGGAGTCGGGTTCCAGACTCCAATCCGAACTGAGACGCGCTTTCGGGATTCGCTCCCCCTCGCGGGGTCGCTGCCTTCTGTGCGCGCCATTGTAGCACGTGTGTAGCCCCGAACATAAGGGCCGTGCTGATTTGACGTCATCCCCACCTTCCTCTCTACTTGCGTAGGCAGTTCCTCCAGAGTCCCCACCATCACGTGCTGGCAACTGGAAGTAAGGGTTGCGCTCGTTGCAGGACTTAACCTAACACCTCACGGCACGAGCTGACGACAACCATGCAGCACCTCGCATAATTTATATTGCTATACTATACAATCTCTTGTATATTAATTACACGTTCAAGTCCAGGTAAGGTTCCTCGCGTATCATCGAATTAAACCACATGCTCCTCCGCTTGTGCGGGCCCCCGTCAATTCCTTTGAGTTTCAACCTTGCGATCGTACTCCCCAGGTGGATCACTTATCGCTTTCGCTTGGCCGCTGAACGTCGCCGCCCAACAACGAGTGATCATCGTTTACAGCGTGGACTACCAGGGTATCTAATCCTGTTTGATCCCCACGCTTTCGTGCATGAGCGTCAGTTGCGAACTCGTGACCTGACTTCTCGATCGGTGTTCTGTGACATATCTAAGCATTTCACCGCTACACGTCACATTCCAGCCACGCCTATCGCTCTCTAGTCCGGCAGTATCAAAGGCACGGTCCAAGTTGAGCCCGGACTTTTCACCCTTGACTTACCGATCCGCCTGCGCACCCTTTAAACCCAATAAATCCGGATAACGCTCGTATCCCCCGTATTACCGCGGCTGCTGGCACGGAGTTAGCCGATACTTATTCCTCGTGTACTCTCAACCGGCCACACGTGACCGGGTTTACTCCACGACAAAAGAAGTTTACAACCCATAGGGCCGTCTTCCTTCACGCGGCATGGCTGGGTCAGAATTGCTTCCATTGCCCAATATTCCCTACTGCTGCCTCCCGTAGGAGTCTGGACCGTGTCTCAGTTCCAGTGTGGCCGATCACTCTCTCAAGTCGGCTACCAATCGTTGCCTTGGTGGGCCGTTACCTCACCAACTAGCTAATTGGACGCGAGCCCATCCTCTACCGCCGGAGCTTTCACCGCTCTGGGACTCCCCAGTGTGGTCATATACGGTATTAGCGTTCGTTTCCAAACGTTATCCCATTGTAGAGGGCAGGTTGCTCACGTGTTACTCACCCGTTCGCCACTAAAGTATTGCTACTTCCGTTCGACTTGCATGTATAAGGCATGCCGCCAGCGTTCGTCCTGAGCCAGAATCAAACTCTTAAGTTCAATTATGGCTAAAAACATATTACTGGTGTAATAGTTTCTAAGCTCAAGTAAATTAACGTTGCACTCAAATGAGTGCGGTTTAATCTTATCTTGCTAAAACCTGTCTGTTCAGTTTTCAAGGTACACGCCATCGCTTTTTGGCGATAGCTTTTATATAGTACAACAACTTATTTTCGTTGTCAACGATTTTTTTGAAAAAATTTAATTTTTTTTCGAAGATTTTTTTCGACTCAAAATCTGCCAAAAATTTGACTTTTCGGCGTCTTCCGGAATCTGCATCGAACGTATTCGACTAAAAACTCTAACCGTTGTGACGAACAATAAATTGTACACCATATCTTGTGTAATCAATCATATAATTTATTATTCATACATAAATTAAATGCTTTTTGAAAGATCACGCACGCCTTTTTTCAACGTGCAAATGCAATATTACAGTCTTTTATTATCTTTGTCAAAACTTTTTTATAAATATATAACAGTAAAAAATAAGTAAATAATTACAATATATAATTTTACTCAAATTTCTCGTTTTTATAAAAATATTCTCTGTCCTTTTCGCCTATTTCTCTTATTATTTTTGCAGGCACTCCCGCCACCACTACGTTTTCGGGAACGTCCTTGTTGACGACGGCTCCCGCTCCTACTACCGATCCCGATCCGATCGACACTCCGGGGAGAACGATAACATTTGCACAAAGCCAAACATCGTCGCCTATTTTTACGTCTTTGTTGAATTGCATTCCGCCTTGTCTTTTCTCGGGTGCCACAGGGTGCGATGCCGTAACTATCGTAACATTAGGTCCGAACATGCAGTTGTTGCCGATTTTGATTTCACCGTCATCGACAAGTGTCAAATTGAAGTTCGCATAGAAATTGTCGCCGACACTCACATGACGACCGCCGAAGTTGGCATAAAACGGAGGTTCGACATAAGCATTGTTTCCGCACTCCGCAAAAATCTTCTTCAAGAGTTTTGGTCTTCTCCATGCAAAAAGTCCGCATGTGCGGTTGTACCGTTTGACTCGAAGTTTATATATTTCTTGTTTTGCCATTATCTCTTTTACGCTAGGATCGTAAACCTTGCCCTCTTTCATCAGCAAAAGATTTTTTTCTTTATCTGTCATGTGAATCTCCTAAAAATGTTTGTGATTATTCTATCATCATACTTTTTGGTTGTCAATGCCTCTTACCTTATATATACGCACGCATGCACGCACGCACACGCACACGCACGTGCGAGAAATAAAAAACTTTATTTTGTTGCAAAATTCTCCGACACATTTTATACTTGTAATAATCTACCTGTAGCTCAGTTGGATAGAGCGTGAGACTCCGACTCTCAAGGTCGCTGGTTCGACTCCAGTCAGGTAGACCAAAAAGTGTCGCAACGTTTTGACGGCACTTTCATTTTATAAAGTGGGTTTTAGTATGAAAGAAAAAGAAATCAAAACCAATGCGATAAGGTACATGACACAAAAAAATCTATCCTTTTCGGTCCATCAACTGGACACCCCCGAAGCAATAAGCGGTGTAGAGGTCGCAAAACTGTTGCAAGTGCCTTGCGATATAGTTTTCAAAACCCTTGTTACGATAGGAAAATCCGGCACTCATTACGTTTTCATGATACCTGCCGAAAAAGAACTTGACCTTAGAAAAGCAAGCCTTGCCGTCGGAGAAAAGAACGTCGAAATGATCAAATCAAAAGATCTTCTTCCGTTGACCGGTTATGTGCATGGCGGTTGTTCGCCCGTAGGCATGAAAAAATTGTTGCCTACCGTAGTGGAAAAAAGTGCCGAAAACCTCGAAAAATTCTTTTTCAGCGGAGGAAAGATCGGTGTTCAAATCGAAACGACTCCAAATGAACTCAAAAAAATCATACCTTTTTCGTATGCCGATCTAACCAAATAATCACTTCCCGTATTGAAAACGCCCCCGATTCGTTGTATAATATTTATATAAAAGATTTTGGAGGACATTATGGGTTCTATACTTGAATGCATCAAATCAAGACGTAGTATTCGCAATTTCAGACCCGACGACGTACCGCAAGATTTAATCGACAAAGTCGTAACCGCAGGGCTTTATGCTCCCAGTGCGATGGGACGGCAATCGTGTATCGTTGTCGAAATATTAAATAAAGAGGTACGTGACCAAATTTCTCGTCTAAATTCTTCGATAATCGGCAGAGAAAATACCGATCCGTTTTACGGCGCACCCGTTATTTTGACGGTTTTTGGACCAAAAGATTTTCCTCCGTACATTTATGACGGCAGTCTAATTATGCAAAACATGATGCTCGAAGCCCACGAACTAGGACTCGGGACGTGTTGGATCCATAGGGCAAAAGAAGAATTCGAAACCGACGAAGGCAGAGAACTGATGAAGGCTTGGGGCATAAAAGAAAATTTTGAAGGCATAGGTCATCTAGCACTAGGTTTTATCGACGGCACGACTCCGCCTTGTCACCCGAGAAAAGACGGACGGGTAATCGTCATAAAATAATTCGAATTTTATTTTCGTAATAAAAAAGCATATTCCGTATTAGAATATGCTTTTATTTTTAATATAGAATTCGTGTGTTTAATTAAAAGTTGCTTATACCCGCAACCGAATCTACCGGCAAGCAGTAAATTATTCCGTGAGCGGGAGTATTGACTCCGGCTTTTTCCATGATCGCTTTGATTATGTCGTCTCTTTTTTCTCTCGATGCGACGATGTGGACCATATCTTTTTCTTCCGAAATGCTTACTCCGAAGAATTTGGCGACTTCCGTCCCCGTACCATGCGCATGAATAACGCTTCCGCCCGTTGCTCCGCCGGATTTTGCGGCATCCATAACCAATTCGGTGTTGCCTTTATCGACAATAGTAATAATCAAAACATTTTTAGACAGTTCCATTTCTGTATCCTCCTTGTTTTCGGAGACCGCATCTCCGATAAAATGGCGTTTGCTTGATGCTCCGCCTATGCAATCTACCGGTATGAACAACGCAATACCGTTGCCGACACCCTCGATATTGAATTTTTTTCTGAGGGCGGTTTTTATTTCTTCTTGTTTTTCGCCAAGAATCAATGTTTCGAACATGACTTTATCTCTTCTTGCCAGTCCGAAAAGATCAAGAGTTGTTTGGGATGCCGTACCTTCTCCGAATTTTTCAATGACGTTTTGGACGCCTATCGATTTGAAAAAGTCTAAATATTCTTCGACATAGTCCCTATCGGTAATAACTATCAAATATTTATAACCTGTCATAATCTCTCCTATCCGATAATTTCTTCGGATTCTTCATTGCCTTTTTCGGGCAAAGTTTCTCCGTTTTCGACTATTGTTTCTTCGGTTTCGACCTTCGTGGTCTTATGTTTAGTGAGTTTATCGAGTTTAATCTTATATACAAGACCTAGAATTTGAATTGCTACAAGCGGTGTCATCGCTACCATTGCGACCACGCCGAATCCTTCTCTTGCTATATCTCCGCCAACCGACGAACATACTCCAAGTGCGAACGGGAGAATAAATCCCGTAGCCATTGCACCCGAAGCGACTCCGCCCGAATCGAACGCAACTGCCGTAAATATATCGGGGACGAAGAACATAAGGACAAGCGCAATAAGATAAAACGGCACCAAAAACCACAATATATCTATATGTAGCAAGATGCGGAGCATCGATAGTCCGACAGATACCGCCACGCCTATCATCAAACTGATGCTTAGTGCTTTTTTGGGGATACCGCCCGAAGTTATTTCATAGACTTGTTTTGTCAAAACGTGTACGGCAGGTTCCGCCGCCACGACAAAGAATCCGAGTATCATGCCGATAGGTACGGCTATCCAATTATATTCGAGCATACCTATGAGTTTTCCGATGTAATTGCCTACCGGTAAGAATCCTTCGTTGACTCCGAGAAGGAAAATCACCAAGCCTAAATACGTATAAAGCACGCCGATAGAAATTCTGCCGTTTTGTCTTTTCGAAAGTTTTGAACCGAAGATTTGGAAAAGCACAAAAAAGACGATTATCGGAATAAATGCAATTCCTACTTCTCCCAGATATTTCGGTACGGCTTTCACATACGTCAAAAATAGGTCTTGCGAGGTGCCACCCGCTACCAAATCGTATTCGGGGATTTCTATTTTGTCGGGACTAAATATAAGTCCTAATATCATAACCGAAAGTATAGGTCCGACAGAACAAAGTGCCGTCAAACCGAAGGAGTCGTCTTTGGCGTGTTGGTCGTTTCTCGACATTGCGATACCTGTACCGATTGCGATTATAAAAGGTACGCTCATAGGTCCGGTAGTCACTCCGCCCGCATCGAAAGACAAAGGAAGAAATGCTTTCGGCACAAAAAATGCCATCACGAAAATGACGAGATAGAAGAAAAGCAAAAGATATTTGAGTTTTATTTTGAAAATAATTCTAAGAAATGCGACTACCAAAAAGAGTCCGACTCCAACTCCTACCGAAATAATAAGCAACCATTTGTTGATAGTAGATGAAAGTTGTTCGGCAAGTACGGTAAGATCGGGTTCGGCTATCGTAATCAGCACACCTATTACAAAAAATATAGGAATAATGATCCACATTTTTTTAGTTTTGATGGTGGAGTTTCCTACATATTCGCCTATCGGTGTCATTGCGACGTCGGCACCCAAAGAAAATAGTCCCGTTCCGAATATTACGAGTGTCGATCCGAAAATAAACGATGCAAGCATCTCGGAATCTATCGGAGCAATGGAAAACGAAAGTACGAGTACTATCAAAGAAATCGGCAAAACCGAAGTCAAAGACTCTTTGACTTTCTCAAGAATAACAGATTTGTCGCCCCTAAATAGACTTGTAAGTCCGCCTATTTTTTTCATTTTTTCTCCGTACTATATTAGAATTATTTATATTGTAATATAAAATCGCAAAACTGTAAAGTCTAAATATATCGCATTATTCCGCTACTATATCTTGCTTGTCTTCTTCCGCTACCTTCTCTTCTTTTGACTGTAATTTTCTTAGTCTCAACCAGTTGAAAAACGAATAGACATCGTTTAATAAAAATACGTAAAAACACATAAGTGTCGGAAGATAACTTAGGTCTTCGACAACCGACATTGTCCACAAAACTATCAAGACAATATCGTTGAGAGCATACGCCACCGCAAAGTATGGAGAACGTAAAAATGTAAGGACGGAAGCGAGAAAAGACGTCGCTACCGAAATAGTAGATACGATTAAGTTTTTCGTGTTTAGGGCTTCCAAAATAAAGTAAAAGGCAACCGTAACTGCCAGTGTTAGCAACAAAACGATGACTATGACGGTAGGAGTAATCTTCCTGATTTTGACTTCTCTTTTGGTTTTGTCTTTGGTATTTTTTATCCAAATAATTGCAGATATTACACCACTCGGAAGGCTCATTCCAAGGTATGTAATCATCTCTCCGTAATAGTGTTCGCTAAAAGATACAATCGCATAAAGTATGGCAAATGCCACCATAAAAAACTGCCCGATAAAATCGCCTTTTGCATTTAGGATCAATGCCGTAGCGCCTATTAGAGATGCGGCAAGACTTATATAATTTTTATCTTTTCCGATAAAGAACGAAACCAAAATCGTGACGACGGAAAGCACCCAAATAAAGATTTCTCTCTTCCTAAACGACGATAAAAATTTTTTCATTTCTCCTCCAAAAAAATAAGCGCTTTCGCTTCTTCTAAGACCTAACGAAACGAATGCGCTACCCGGTGGCAGTTTTGTTATTTATATTTTCATTTTGACGGATGCCGTCTTTTTTGTCAAATGTTTTTCTTTACCTTGGCACCGATTTTTGTTATACTCTCTATATGAATATATCGTTTAACACCAATCTCGACAAAGAGAATTTGTCAAAACTAAAAAGACTTTACAAAAAATCTTTCCCGAAATCCGAACTAAAACCTTTCTCTCTTATTGAGAAGAAAGTAAAAGACGGCACCGCAGAAATATGCGGAATATTCGGTGACGGTATCTTTTCGGGACTAATGATAAATGCAAAATACGGCGATATTGTTTTGATAGATTACCTTGCAATAGATCCCGATTTTCAAAACAAAGGCATAGGCTCTACCGCCTTAAAACTTCTTTTTGAAAAGTATCCGTCAAGTAGAATTATTCTTGAAATCGAGGCAACGGACATCGATGTGCCGGACCTTGAAAATCGCAAAAATCGCAAGAATTTTTATTTACGCAACGGGCTTAAAGTCATGCCCTACAAAGTTGACCTTTTCGGAGTCGAGATGGAGATTTTAACTTTTGGCGGGGATGTCGATTTTAAGGAGTATTTTTCACTACAAAAGCACTATCTCCCTATAAATATCGACAAAAAAATTATTCTTCTTTAGGTTTGTTCTCGTCTTCGACGTTTTCTTCGTCTTCACGAGTTTCGTGGGTTTCGGTATTTTCGATTTTTTCTTTTCGTTTGTTTTTGAACTTTTCAAGTCTTTTACAAATCGAATCTCCACGTTCACTCAATATAATCGCAAAGAACAACACGACGAATCCGCATATTAAAAACGGTGTAAGTTTTTCATCCCCTAGAAGGACCGAAAACAAAGTGCCGAACACTGCTTCCAAAGATAGAATTATGGATGTTTCTTCGGGGGTTGCATATTTTTGTCCGATAAGTTGACCTGTTTGGGTAAAAAGCGTACACACTATCGCAAGATAGACGAGTCGCCACCAAGCATCCCCTTCTATCTTAAAAGCGCCCGAGCCGTATTTAGGCAATTCGTAGCAAAGAGTGAGGAGCGAGAATATGACCGCCACCGTAAAAACTTCTATTGCGAGCATACATCTAGGATCTTCATGCTCATCGTTATATTTTCCGATAAAAATCATTTGGAAGGCATAAAACAGTCCCGAAATTATCGTGAGTATATCGCCTATCCACTGATTTCCGCCCGTTTCGTCTTCCGAAGAATAAGTCACCAAAAACACTCCGACGATGCAGACGACAGCCGCCAAAATGTTGTATATTTTTATCTTTTTCTTAAAGCCTACCCACAGCAAAAACGGACAGAATATAACATAGACAGCCGTCAAAAATGCGTTTTTCGATGCGGTTGTATAGACTAGCCCCAAGGTTTGGAAGAAATAGGCAAGCGCTAGTATTACACCAAGCACAATGCCCCTAAGTATGGTCTTTTTTGACGATTTTATAATTCTACGAAAAGATCCCAAAAAGAGAATAACTCCGGCTATCGAAAATCTAAAAGTGATTACAAAAAAAGTGGGGAGCGTCGATATCGCTTGTTTTAATACGATAAAAGACGACCCCCAAATAATGGTCGAAATCAAAATTAGGAACACGCCGAGTAAATGTTTTTTCTGATCTCTGTTGTTTTCCATATTTACACAAGCATCTTTTTGAGATATTCGCCCGTTGCGGAATCGGGATTTTTCGCAACTTCTTCGGGACTTCCGGTTGCAATGACTTCTCCGCCACCGTCGCCACCGTTGGGACCTAGATCTATAATGTGATCGGCGACTTTTATGACGTCAAGATTATGTTCGATAACTACTACGGTGTTGCCCGCATTTCTAAGTCTTTCTAGCATCAAAACCAGTTTTTCGACGTCGGCAATATGTAGTCCTGTTGTCGGCTCATCCAAAATGTAGAGAGTTTTTCCGGTACTTCTTTTTGACAACTCCGTCGCAAGTTTTATTCTTTGCGCTTCTCCGCCCGAAAGAGTGGTTGACGGTTGACCGAGTTTTATATACCCGAGTCCCACTTCGTCAAGCACCTTGATTTTGTTGTAAATTTGCGGTATGTTTTCAAAGAATTTGACCGCTTCGGATACAGTCATATCCAAAACGTCAAAAATCGATTTGCCTTTGAACTTGACTTCTAAGGTTTCTCTATTATATCTCTTCCCACCGCAAACCTCACACGGAACATAGACGTCCGGAAGGAAATGCATTTCGATTTTTATGACACCGTCTCCGGAACAATTTTCACAGCGACCGCCTTTTACGTTGAATGAAAACCGCCCTGCTTCGTATCCCCTTGCCTTGGCATCGGGGGTTTTAGCAAAAAGCGTTCTTATTGCCGTAAAAACTTCGGTATATGTGGCAGGGTTGGACCTAGGAGTTTTGCCTATGGGGCTTTGGTCTATCGCTATTACCTTGTCAAAATATTCGGCTCCTTCTATCGATGTAACTAGTCCTTCTTTTAGTTTTGCATTGTTTAGTTTGTTCGCCATATAGGGGTACAGTACACCGTTTATAAGGCTTGACTTTCCGCTACCGGATACACCTGTTATTGCCGTAAAAAGTCCTACGGGAATATCGACATCGATGTTTTTAAGGTTGTTTTGTCTTGCGCCTTTTATCTTTATAAATCTGCCGTCCGAAACCACTCTTTTTGACGGAACGGGGAGACGTTTTCTTCCCGAAAGATAATCGCCCGTAATCGATCTCGGAGCATTCATTATATCTTCTACACTACCTTCTGCGACGAGTTCTCCGCCGTTGATTCCGGCTCCGGGGCCTATATCGATAATGTGATCGGCGGCTCTCATCGTGTCTTCGTCATGCTCTACTACGATTAGAGTGTTGCCGAGATCTCTTAATCTTTTCAGTGTAGATAACAACTTGTCGTTGTCTCTTTGATGCAGTCCGATGCTCGGCTCGTCCAAAATATAAAGGACACCGGTAAGTCCGCTACCTATTTGGGTAGCAAGTCTTATTCTTTGACTTTCTCCGCCCGAAAGAGTGGCGGCGGATCTTGCCAAAGTCAAATAATTGAGTCCTACGTCATTTAGGAATTTTACTCTTTCTTTCAGTTCCTTCATGATGGGTTTAGCAATTATTTGATCTCTATTGTTTAGTTCGAGATTTTCAAAGAATTTCATCAACTCGACCATAGATAAACTAGATACTTCATGTATGTTTTTGCCACCGACGGTTACCGCCAAAGCCTCTTTTTTGAGTCTTTTTCCATGACATGTCGGGCATTCTTTTTCGATCAAAAGTTTTTCTATCTCGTTTTTCATCCACTCGGACGAAGTTTCTGTGCGTCTTCTGAGAAGATTGGGGACAATTCCCTCATATTTGGAGCGGAACCTGAGAGTCCCCGCTTTCGAACGGTAATCGACGTCAAACATTTCTCCGTTGTTGCCGTATAAAATTACGTCTTTGATATTTTGAGGCAAATTTTTCCACGGAGTATCTAGCGAAAAACCGTATGCTTGAGACAAAGATTCAAGTTGGTTTATCAAAATTCTGTTGAAGTCAAATTGCCAGTTGGTGGCTTTCAATGCGCCATCTCTCAAAGACAAGTTTTCGTCATCTATTAGTCTGTCTAAATCAATATCGTCCTTATATCCTAGACCGGTGCAGTCGGGACAAGCACCGAAAGGGTTGTTAAAGGAAAATGTCCTAGGGGCAAGTTCGGGGATATTTATACCGCAGTCGGGACAAGAATAAAGCGTAGAATAAAGTTTTTCTTCACCTGCATAGTCGATAATAACAAGACCTTTGGCTATCTTCAAAGCGAGTTCTACACTGTCGGTCAATCGGCGATCTACACCCTCTTTCAAAATGAGTCTGTCAACCACGACATACAAATCGTGTTTTTGTTTTTTGTCGAGTTCGACTTCGTCTTCGGCGGTATAAAATTTGCCGTCGATTTTGAATCTTTGATACCCCTCTTTTATAAACTCCGCAAGTTGGGTATGATAGTCGCCTTTTCTGCCTCTCACGAAAGGAGCCATAACCATAATCTTGGTTCCGTCGTCGTGAGATTTGATCATATCGATGATTTGGTCTATCGATATACTTTCGATAACTTTTCCACATTTCGGGCAATGCGGTACCCCAATCCTTGCAAAAAGGAGCCTTAAATAGTCATATATCTCCGTAACGGTGCCTACTGTGGAACGGGGGTTTTTGCTCGTCGTCTTTTGATCTATCGATATTGCGGGGGACAATCCTTCGATAGATTCCACTTGCGGTTTGTCCATTTGTCCAAGGAATTGTCTTGCATAACTTGACAAACTTTCGACATATCTTCTTTGTCCTTCGGCAAAAATCGTATCGAAGGCAAGACTAGATTTTCCGCTACCCGAAAGTCCCGTAATAACTACGAATTTATTACGAGGAATAGTGACGTCTATATTTTTGAGATTGTGCTCTTTTGCACCTTTTACAACTATGTTGTCTATCATAATCAAAGTTCTTCCAATTTTTTCCTAAGTAGGTCTATCTTGTCTCTCAAAACAATTGCCCCTTCAAAATCGTATTGTGATGCGGCGACTTTCATAAGGGCTCTTAGTTTGTCGATTTCTTTGTATATCTCTCTCTTGTCTTTTACCTCTTTCGGCAAAGTTTCTTCTGCTTTCTTGGTAATCTCTATCGTGTTTTTAATCTCTTTTATAATGGTTTTCGGGACAATGCCATGCTCTTTGTTGTAAGCCTTTTGGAGTGTCCTTCTGCGCTCGGTTTCGTCTATCGCTTCTTTCATACTGCCGGTGACGGTATCGGCATACATGATGACTCTGCCTTCTGCGTTTCTTGCGGCTCGCCCTATGGTCTGAATAAGGCTTGATCTACTTCTCAAAAATCCTTCTTTGTCCGCATCGAGTATTGCGACAAGTTTGACTTCCGGCATGTCAAGACCTTCTCTTAGTAGGTTGATGCCTACCAAAACATCGAATTCGCCTCTCCTTAGTGCCGTTATTATGTTGATTCTTTCAAGTGCCTCTATATCGCTATGCATGTACGTAGTTTTTATTCCACGCTCTTTTAGATATAAAGTAAGGCTTTCCGCCATCTTTTTGGTAAGAGTGGTGACGAGGACTCTGCCACCGGACTCTATCGTGTGATTTATTTCGGTAATCAAATGGTCGATTTGATTGGTCGTGGGTACAATTTCGATTTCGGGATCGACAAGACCTGTCGGACGCAAAATTTGTTCGACAACTTGTCCCGCTTCGTCAAGTTCATACTGTTGCGGTGTCGCACTCATACAAATCATTTGGCTGAATCTCTTGTTGAATTCGTCAAAATTGAGTGGTCTGTTGTCGAAAGCCGACGGCAGTCTAAAACCGTATTCGACTAGGTTTTGTTTTCTTGCTCTGTCCCCGTTGTACATACCCCTTATTTGTGGAAGAGTTATGTGGCTTTCGTCTATAAACAACAAGAAATCGTCGGGGAAATAGTCCATCAAAGTGAACGGCGGATCGCCTGCCTTGCGCCCGTCAAAATATCTCGAATAATTTTCTATTCCGGACGTATAACCTATACCTCTAATCATCTCCAAGTCATAACTTACACGTTCTCTTATTCTTTGTGCCTCGATGAGTTTGTTGTTATCCTTAAAATAAGCCTCTCTTTCCACCATATCGCAATAGATTTGGTTGAGAATATCTTCTAGTCCGTCTTCTTTTACGACATAGTGAGTTGCAGGGAATATTGCAGTGTGGTTGAGTGTCGAAATGGTTTTGCCGGTAGTTATATCGAACTCGGATATTCTTTCGACGGTATCACCGAAAAACTCCACTCTTATGCCAATGTTGGAAAGGTGCGAAGGTGCGATTTCTACAATGTCGCCCTTGACTCTAAACGTCGATCTCACGAAGTCAATATCCGATCTTTTGTATTGGATGCCCACTAGTTTATCGATAAGCACGTCCCTATCCAATTGATCGTCCGGACGAATAGAAATCATCCTTGTAAAATATTCTTGCGGTTCGCCTAGTCCGTATATGCACGATACGGATGCGACTACAATAACATCTCTTCTTTCGCCAAGCGACGACGTTGCCGAATGGCGAAGTTTGTCTATTTCATCATTGGTTTCGATTTCCTTCTCAATATAGGTATCGCTTCGGGGAATATATGCCTCGGGTTGGTAGTAATCGTAATAAGATACAAAATATTCTACTCGATTTTCGGGGAACAATTCTCTCAATTCGTTACAAAGTTGAGCGGCAAGAGTCTTGTTGTGAGCAATAACCAAAGTCGGCTTGTTGACTTTCTCTATGACCGATGCCATAGTATAAGTTTTGCCCGATCCGGTGACACCAAGAAGAACTTGCGTCCGCAAGCCGTCCTCTATCCCTTCGACGAGTTTTTGAATGGCTTGCGCTTGATCGCCTTTTGGTGAATATTTGTCGCTTAACTTAAATCTTTCCATACCAAAACAATTATATATCCAAGACTTTTTCTCGTCAATCGGTTGTCACGTCTAACAAAAGTATAATGCAGTAAGGAAAATCAAAACTCAAAATTCTGCATCTCGCAAAAATCTAAAACAATGCCGTTTGGGTTGCCGTATTTATATTTTATGGACACTAAACTTATATTTTTATAAAATACAATTCCAACAAAAAAGTTTTGAAAAAATGATTTCAAAACTTTTCTTCGGTTTAATTTTCTATTCTTATTAGACTTTCTACTTTCTTGACTACCCCGAGTTTTTCTATCTCTTTGAGGGCTTCTTTTATCTTCTTTTCGTAAGTCTTGTGGGTGATAACCGATATTTCTGCGACGGAGTTTTCTACCCCTAGTTGCTGAACGACATTTATGGAGATTCCGCTTTTTGCGAGTTTGTTGCTTATTTCCGCAAGCACTCCGGGACGATCTGCAACGGCTATTCTTACATAATATTCGCACTCGAAATCTTCCACGAACTTTGTCTTGGCGTTCTTTTTCAAATGCAAATAATCGCTTTGCGGTTTGTGGGTTGCGGCGAACACGATGTCCGACACAATCGCCGATCCGGTCGGAAGATCGCCTGCGCCCTTGCCGTATAGCATAATATCGCCGACGTTGTCGCCCTCAATGAAGACGGCGTTGAAACTTCCTTTGACACCTGCCAAGGGATGGTCGGATCTTATAAATGCGGGATGCACTCTTGCTTCGATTTTTCCGTTTATGTTTTTGCCTATTGCCAAAAGTTTTATCGTATAGCCCATTTGTCTTCCGAACACGATATCTTTGGTCGATACGTTGGAAATGCCCTCACGATAGACGTTGGCGACAGGGACTCTCTTGTGGAAAGCCAGTGTTGACAAAATCGACAACTTATAACTGCTGTCGAACCCGTCGACGTCGGACGTGGGGTTGGCTTCGGCATAACCTAGTTTTTGCGCTTCGCTAAGAGCCACATTGTAATCGGTGCCTTCGTCGGTCATTTTGGACAAAATATAATTGGTTGTGCCGTTGACAATGCCTTTTATCGACAAGATTTCGTTGCCTTGCATGCTTTCGGTGAGTGTCCTTATTATAGGCACTCCGCCGACACAAGATGCCTCGAAATAGAGTCCTGCCTTTCCTTCTTTTGCCGCTGTTTGTAAATCTTCCCAATTTTTCGAGAACATTTCTTTGTTGGCGGTAACAATGCTTTTGCCTCGTTTCAAAGACTCGACTAGAAAGGTTTTTGCAGGCTCAATACCGCCGAAAAACTCTGCGACGATAGAAATGTCGTTATCGTCTAAAACGGTGTTTATATCGGTAGAAACGATGCTTGGATCTATTCCTAGCGCTACGGCTTTGTCGATATTTCTTTCAATGATGCGTTTTACTTCGATTTCTACGCCGTAATTCTTTTTAATTTGCTCTTTTTGTGCTTGCAATATTCTGTAAGTACCGCTCCCGACGGTGCCAAGTCCCAGCAAAGCAACATAGACTTTTTTCATGTTTTTTCCCTATCCTTATTTGTTTTCGTTTTCGTTGAGTGCCAACAAGATTTTCAAACCGTTGAGCGACAAAGTACGGTCAACGACGTCAAAAACATCGCTACCGCTAGCGACTATAATCTCGCTCATTCCACCGGTCGCCACGACTTTGGCATTGAAAAATCCCGTTTCCTCTTTTATTTTCCTTATGGTGTACTCTACAAGCCCTACAAATCCGTTGATTATGCCCGATTGCATATTGCTTACGGTGGTTTTGTTTACGACCTTTTCGGGTTTGACAAGTTCGAATCTCGGCAGTTTTGCGGCAGTATTAACTAATGCTTCTGCGGACGATTTGATTCCCGGAGCGATAGCACCCCCTACAAACACGCCTTGCTCGTCCACCACTCCGTACGTGGTAGTCGTGCCGAAATCTACGGTTATGACGGGACCTCCGTACTGAACGAAGGCAGACACTGCATTTAGGATACGATCTCCGCCAAGATCTTCCGGCTTGTCATAATCAATGCGAATAGGCATTTTTATGTCCGAAGTGACCATGATGGGCTTGATTCCCATGTAATATGAACACATGTGTTCGAGCGTATAGTTGAGTGTAGGTGCGACAGACGAAACAATTATGCCGTCAACATCTCCGAATTGAACTCCGTTGTTTTTGAGCAAATCATAGAGAATCATGCCGTATTCGTCGGCCGTCTTTTGATGATCGGTCGCCACCCTAAAAGTGCTTATGCGGTCATTTTCATCCAAAAGACCGATTTTAATGTTGGTATTCCCAACGTCCATTAAAAGTTTCATAATATTCTAATTATAACTAAAATGCGATTTTTTTTCAACATTTTGCATACATATTCTG
>CAVIQK010000016.1:0-12685 GCA_963644945.1 bacterium
ATTCTGATTTGCCGTTAGTGTTCGTAAAGATTCTCTTTTTGCGGAGAAATATAAATGGCGTTTTTGCTTGATTTTTTGCGGGGGGGGGTGATATAATGCCTTTGACAGCTTGTTGTTTGAAATTGCCTTTTAGGGACACAAAAATTTTGGACGACAATAACTGTCTATAGCGTTTATGTAACGGAGTTAAAAATGTTGACAACGGAAAAAGAAAAACAAGGGAAAAGACATCTTATAAAAAAGACAGTAATGTTAGTGTTATTGTTGCTATGTGCATTGTGTCTGTCTATTTTGTGTGCGTGCGGTAAAACGTCTAATATTATTACGCCAAACAAAGAAGAAGACAGTGGAAACTCGGACGACAGCACGGGGCATACGCACAATTTTTGCGAGATTATAGATAATAAATATCTAATTGAGGAAGCAAATTGCCAGCACGGAAACATTTACTATATGTTTTGTGAATGTGGTGAAATGGCAAAAGACACTTTTGACGATGGCAAAAAGACTGAGCATAAATATGAAAAGTCGCAAAAATCGTCTGCCGATTGCGAAAATCCTAATGTTTATTATATGTGTTGCGCAGACTGTGGAGAGGCAAATTATGATTTGACTTTTACCGATGGCAAAGCACTCGGGCATAGCTATCAGGAACTGCCAAGCGATAACTGTCTTTTATCTTCTGCAAACTGCGAAAATGCTGCCATCTACTATAAATCTTGTGAGCGTTGTGGCGTAAAGAGTAGTGAAACTTTTACCTACGGAAAGCCGTCCGGCAATCACAATTATATTGAAGAGGTTGACAAAAATTATTTATTTATGGAGGCAACCTGCGAAAATTATCCCGTTTATTATAAAAAATGCTCCATTTGTGGTGCGTCAAGCAGGTTTGATACAGGAGAAATCTTTGAAGATACAACCGCAACAAAGGGTGAACATTCTTTCCATAATGAAAGAACAGAAAAAAAATATCTTAAAGAATCTGCAACTTGCACTCATGGAAACATTTATTACTACTCGTGCGAGTATTGCACCACAAGTAGCAAAGATATTACCAATGACACTTTCGATGATTGGCAGACTGTAGATCATGACTATATAGAAAATGCTACAGAGGAGACAAAGTATAGCGATGCAACTTGCACAGAGCCTGCGACGTATTATAAGACATGTTCGATGTGTGGCGAGAAGAGTTGGGAAACGTTTACCTATGGCAATGCCCTTGGACATAACTTTGTAGAGGAAAAAAGTGCTGACTATATAGAAACATTTGCGACATGCACCCAAAAGGCTGTTTATTATAAGCATTGCACTCGGTGTGATGCAACAGGAGAGACGTTTGAGGGTGACATGTTGCCACATACCTTTACAAGACAAGAAACTACAAAGGATACCTTGAAGAGTAAGGGAAATTGCCAAACAAAGAGTGTTTACTATTGTAAATGTGCAAATTGTTCGGCTATAAGCGATACAGAAACTTTTGAGTATGTCTACGGTTCGCACGATTATCAAGATATAGTAGATGAAAGTAATCTTATACAGGCAGCAGAATGTTTAAGAGGAGCCTTCTATTATAAAAAGTGTGCGGTGTGCGGAGAAAGAGCAGAAGAAAATAATTATTCGATTTACACCTTTACTACTGCGGCTCTCGGACATCATTTTGTCGAGTATACACCGGCATATACATATGATGGTTTGGCTACCGAGGCAACATGTGAAACTCCGGCAAAATATTATAAAAAATGTGATAGAAGTAACTGTAATGCGTATGCAACAGATGAGGATACATTCGAGTATGGTGAGCCTTTAGGTCATAATATGTGGGACACCTACCATTACAAAGCGACACTTAGTGATACCAACTATATAACAAGTGAATGTCAAAGGGATAATTGTTCGCATACAGAAACGAAAAGTTTAATTGTTCCAGAAAACAGCAATATTTATAACTTTATCTTTGATTCCTCTATTTATCAAGAGGGGACAACACTTTACTGCAAAATTATTGGATATAAAACTTTCTATGGCGACGACAGAGATAAAAATCTTGTTGTGCCTGAAACGTGGAGTGGTGCTGAAATTAGATATCTAAGTATAAGTGGTGAAAATAACACGGTAGAAACAATAACGCTTAACAACACAATGGAAAGTTGCCATGTTGGTAGTTTTAATGCACTGAAAAGGGTTGTTTCTAATCATGAAGCGTCGATTGATGTAGGCATTAATGTTCCAAAATGCTTTACTTGTAGCGGAACGATAGAAACTTACAAAGGTAATGGTTCGCCGGCAATTGAGTTCTACGACTATGTAGAGGAAAAAACTAACGCCGATTATGAATATGTACTATGTAAAAACGCTGACGGCTACTATATTTCTATCAAAAAATATCTCGGCAGTAGCGAGTTGGTAGAAATTCCCGAAACAATTGACGGCTACCCCGTAAAGTATTTAGCTGCAAGATCGTTTGAGTCCACCACGATTAAGAAAATTATTGTGCCGACTTGTGTAGAAACAGCAGTAAAACCGTTTGGTAATGATCCGTCAGATTATCACGGAACTATGTCCTTAGAGAGAGTTTACATGAAGGGACAAAACTGTCCTGACGGTTGGAACGATATTTATAACGGAAATTGGCAAAGAAATACACGTTCTTATTTATATTATTACGGTGTCAAAAAAGTAGGAACACATAAACTTACATCCCTAATATCGTTTGACTATATAATTTACAATGACGGAACTATCGATAAGGCGATGATAGACAGGGTTATACTTACGGAAAGTGAAAGCGAAAGTGCAGACGATTTTCATTTTTCACAACCCGATGCTATTGAAGGTGTTGATGTTACGGTTATCGGCACTAACGCCTTTAAGGATGAAACATTGTTAAGAAGCATAACCATGTCTAAAATAGTCGAAATCAAAGACAATGCCTTTTATGGTTGCTCTAATCTTATAACCGCAACATTTAGCGAGGCACTTGAAACCATCGGTGACTATGCATTCTATGGTTGCAACCGTTTAACAAGCGTTATGGGAACCGCTACAATGTCAAGCACGACAGGCGAAACGACTGTCCCCGGTTCTACTGCAGGCGTTAAAAGTATAGGCAATTATGCGTTCTATGCTTGTAATAAACTTGCCGAGTTTACCTTTGGTGATAATTTAGTGTCGATAGGAGATTATGCATTCCAATATGATGCATTAGCAAAAGTAGTAATACCCGATAGTTTAGAGAGTTTAGGGGAATATGCTTTTTCCGATAATGAAATACAGGTCTTAGTTTTTGGTAGCAACACTAAACTACACACAATACCGAAGGGCGCATTTGCTTATAATAAAATAATCGATACTAAAGTAATAGATTCGGAGACGGTGTTTGAAATACCGAGTTCGGTATATACAATAGAAGCTTATGCATTTATTAATAATGAAATTAGTGATTTAATAGTCAACTCATTAAATATAGGGGATTATGCGTTTGCTGAATGCACAAAGCTTACAAGGGTTAGAATATCTTGCAATATGGAAAACATAGGTAAAAATCCGTTTAAGAATTGCTGTAATCTTGGAGTAATAAAAGTGTCTAATAATTCCGCCGCTCCTAAATATATGTCGGGGTATGAACTTGATTCTACAGGTGCGATATTAAACGAAATGAATTGCATTTATGAAGTAGCGACAAATACCATAGTAGTAGGTTGCAAAAATACTGTCTTTGAGGACTTTATTACGGGAATTGGAGAAGATGCATTTAACGGAATGGGGGTAGAATATATCTATATTCCAAAGACTGTTACGTCGTTTGGTGCAAAATCTCTATATGATATAGAGCATATATATTTAGAAAGCGAAACAAACACATTGACAGAAACGGAAGCAAAATATTACGGTAGTACTCTTACAGGTATTTACAAGATATATGAGGCGACGAACGGCATTGTATATGCGATTTATAAAAATAATGACGAATATACCGCCAGCGTTGTCTATGCTAAAGTCGGCGGAAAGGTGCAAATCTTAACCTATATACAAATTGATACGTGGACAAAGGCTTATGTAACAAAAATCAATGACTATGTGTTTAGTGGACAAGACATCAGTGAAATTAGACTTGCTAGTGCAAATAATTGTTATTATGAAGATACAAAACTTGCAGAAATCGGCGAGGGTGCATTTAAGAATTGCGGAACTATAATTGTTTCTTGCTGGACAACATCGATAAAAACCGTAGGCAAAGATGCGTTTAGCGGAACAACTGTGTCAATGATTAGATTCTACGAGGTTGAAAAAGGTAAAGGTTTTGATGCTGTGGAAAGTATGGGTGAAGGAAATGAAACGTTAACTGGGATCGCAAGTGAAGACTGCATTTATTATAGTAAAGACGACCCTATGCCTGATTTGTTTCCATAAGAAATTCGAGTAAAAACAATCTAAAAAAGAGATAATGTTTCATCTCCTCGCTTGGGGTTTATAGAGGGAAGGTATCTCTGCAAAGAAAAAGACGTAGTCGGTATGGCTACGCTTTATTTCTATTTTCCGGCGGGCAAGTGTTGATTGCGTTTGAACTTTTTCTACCACTTCTTTCGTATCGTCTATGGTCAATTTTTCAATATCTTTACCGCCACGAATATTGAAATAAACGATGGTATTGTCATCACTGACGAAAACCTGACTTACAAGGTGGTCTATAATTTGCTTTTGGTATATTATTCCGTTTTCCATATTTACCTCCGAGAAGAGATTTATCTTTTTTCGGGGAGAAAAACAATCGGGAAAGGGCAAGCCGTCAAGGAATAAGTAGAAAATATTGTCGTATAAGTCGGTCAACTCATAGTTTTCAGCGATATTTTATACCCTTGACGGAGCAGGCTTTTTTCCGATAACCTCCCCATAGAAAAAGGATAAATTTGTTGCATGTTATTTTATTCTATCGGCTTAAAGGATGTCATGAATCTTTTCAATAAGAATGTGCAAAAATATGGGAACGTGTATATTTGGTTACTGTAACCTATATTATTTGCAGACAACTTAAACCCATAAGAAATATCCGGATATTTATCCGAGGAAGTGAGTGATCTCAAAGATTTTGAACGTCCGTTTTTAGATTTAACCTCTATCGGTATAAGGCTATCTGTAGAACGAATAAAGAAGTCTTCTTCCAGCGTCGCATTTTCTTTTTTGTAGTAGTAGAGTTTATACCCCTCTTTAACCAATGCTTCACCGACAATATTTTCGTAAAGTGCGCCCTTATATACACCGAGATTTTTGTTTGCACGCAAATCTTCTTGAGACTCTTCATCTAGCAGAGAAACGAGTAAACCGGTATCGCAAAAATACAATTTGAATTTATCTGTGTCGCAATTTCCGGAAAGTGGTAACTCAACATCGTTTAAGCAGTAGCATACATTTACAATACCTGCATCAACAAGCCATTCTGCACACCCTCGGTAATCTCTAAATCTCGCATCTTTTTCGACTTTTGACAGTTGAAATTTTTTGTTTTCCTTGGCAAGTTGTGATGGAATACTGTTGAAAACGTTAAGTATTCTAGTTTGATCTAAACCTTGTGCGTATTTACGGATATCTTCTTTATAGTCGGTGATAAGTTGTTTTTGTGTAATAAGCGAACCTTCAAATGTTCCCTTTTCTATATAATTTTTTACAACATCCGGCATTCCACCCAAAACAACATAGTCTAAAAAAAGACTATGGAAAATCGACATTTCCAATTCGCTAAACGGGGTGTATGTTTTCATGTGAGAAAGCATATTGTCTATAGTTTCGTAGGTGTAGCCTTTTGCCCACAAAAATTCTTCAAAGTCCATCGAAAACATTTCATAGTCTGTTTTATTTCCGACACTGTTGCTTTCAATTTTTTTGTAATTAACACCGAGCATCGATCCGCTACAAATTACGTCAAAACGTCCGTCTTCCTTAAAAAACTTTAACGATGTGGCAATTTCGGGAAACTCGGTTATCTCGTCAAAGAAAATAAGAGTCTTGCCTGCAATAAATTTTTTTGACGGGTCAAGTAGCGATATGTTTTTAATGATATCTGTTGCGGAATATCCGTCGACAGTTATTTTTTTATATTTTTCATCTTTAACAAAATTTATTTCTATAACGCTTTCATAACCTGCAGCTTTTGCAAAATGTCGTATGGATTCGGTTTTCCCGATCTGACGGCACCCTTTCACGATCAAAGGTTTTTTAGTAGTATCTGCTTTCCAGTTTAGCAAAAAATCGTCTATTTTGCGTTTTAAGTATCTTGTTTTCATGAACTCCTCCCCTGTATCTTTGTAATCATTTTAACAGATTGAACTGATAAAGTCAAGGACTTACACATTTTAATAGCGAGTTATTTTGGCATTTTACACATTTTAATAGCGAACTTGCAAACAAAACCACACATTTTTCATAAAACTTTTTGAGAAATCAAAATAAAATACAAAAAATTTTTCAAATAGTGATGTAAAACCTCACCTTCATGAATTAGGTCAGACGGCTTTTGAGCAAGAGTATCGGTTTGGATCATTTGAATACCTAAATGAAGAATACTTTCAATTAAATTTTGATTGCATTGAAAAAATAGAAATAAGTGTATTTCCAATAAATGGAAGCAATGAAAAAGTTGAAAATATTAAAAAGAAAAAGTTAAAATCTATTATAGATCAACCATACTACTCGAAAATTAGTTTTAAGACTAGCTTTCTTGCAAAACAAATTAAATAATACAACATGGACAAATGCGACTGAACAAATTTTTAACAATACTAAAAGCCTCAAATATTTTTTTAAAATGAGACAAGATTATCGTTTGTTTTTGACGCATCGTATTAAAAAGTTGTTTTCTGTAAGTGATTGCCTAAAGTAAGAAATTTGCAAAGGTCAAGTAAAAATGCATTTTTACTTGACCTTTAATGTTTTTCGACGTTTTTCATAAAAACACATGACGTCGAAAGAATTTTCTATCGATTGTTATCGTAAAAAGAGTATGCATCAATCGTGCAGTAAGGGGGTATTAAATTGGGCGTGTTTTGATGATATAGCGATGCTGCTATTTTGCGCCACATCTCCAAGTGTCATTTTTATCGGCAAAGGTCAATTTTTTCTTTTTGATTATCTTTGCATTTGCCTTGTCCAAAATCCATTTAGCGTCATCAAGAATTTGATAATCATAGCGTATAACGTCGCATTCTTCCTCTGTTTTGCCCGTAACTTCCGCACGGATTTTTCTATATTCCACAAGTCCGTCAAACGTCGTAAGGCACCCATGTCGGCGCAGTTCGAAGTCTTTGAATATGCCCTGTTTCATCTTGTATATCGGCATCGGGATCACGCCGCAAGTGATCATATAAGCATTCCATCTTTGATGTTCTTGCATCGCCATACGTCCCCTTAGTGTGCCGAAATCGAAGGCGTCGTTGCAATAATTGACAACCGATCTGCCCTCAACCGTCTTGCCGCTTTTTTGAATTTCATCGTCCTTTTGATACTGTTGCAAAAACTCTTGGCTCGCATCCTGTTCGGGTGACGATTTGTCGCAATAGTCATATCCCATCAGTTGCAGTTTCATGCGTAGCGCAAGCACGCCGTAGATATTCGCGTCTCTTTGAATTCTGCTTTGCGTATACCATTCTGCAATTGCTTTTTTCTTTTCTTTTTGCTTGTCAACGTCGACGATTTTGCCGTTTGCCACACTTTGTGCATTACAATCGGGCGTTTGATATTCGGCAGCATAGGCAAGTGCATAGCAGATATGCCTGTCAAGAGCCATTCTCTCACTCTTTTCGTTGACGATAGTGTCAATGTTGTACACCAATTTGTTCTCGTCTCCAAAAACGATATAGTCCGCACTGCCGTCAAACCTGTCAATCACTTTATGCTTAAACTTGCCATCTCGGATTTTGACAAACACCTTGGTGTAGTCAAATATTTCCCATTCTTTGAGTTTTGAGCAAATTTTTTCCGCAAAATCGAGGTTTTCGAGATCCGATCCGAACGCAACGATCAGATAGTTGAAATTTCTCTCGTTTTCTTTTGCGATAAGGTTGTTGTGAAGAGATGTATAAAAATCGTCATCGTTCACATCCAGTTTGAAAAACGCTTCTTTTGCGAGTTTTTCGGGAAGAGGCAAGCAATCTTTTCCGTCGATATCCTGCGCAATACGATAGTAATCGTGATTGAGATTTTTGTCGTTGCGTGCGTCTTCCTTGTCGTATATCCAATAATTAACCGCTTTTTGTATCGTCTTGCCGTCTTTGATTGTCATAAACTGGTTGTTTTCAACGGATGCAAGAAAAATTTGTCTGTTGGTTTTGCCAAAGCCGAGCATAGCAACGTTGATAGATACATTGGATTTGATTGTAGCGCTGTCAAAATCGATTTGCGTTTCATCCATAAATTCGGTGAGCGGATATTTGTCAATGAAATCGTATGCAACGAGTTTGTACTTGTTGACAAAATGCACAAGCCCCGACGATGCTTTGACAAACTTGTCGAAAATCGACACATTTTCGGGTTCGCCGAACACGTATGCATTAAGTCCTCTCTCGCTGTCGGCAACACAGTCCTCGATGGACATATCGTCGATCACGTCCACAATTTGTTCGACAAAAGCAAGGTTATTTTTATCGTCGCCCGTATTGACAATTACCTCAACGCTACGGTTTGAATAATCTTTGAATAGTTCACGCAATTTTTTTGCAAAATCGTCCGAGGAATTCACCTTTGCGTATGCAATTTTTTCAACAAAAGCAAAATTTTTCAAATCGTCGGTTATAGAATCGGACACGAGAATACACTTTTGGTGCGCGCCTTTTTTCATCACGGATTTTGCAATAGCTTTGTTTTGCGGATTATATCCGACGATAACGTAGCATTTTTTGCTTTTCTTTGCTTTCTTTTTCCAGACATAATTCAAAATTCTTCTGCCTGCAATCGTCAATGCTAAAAAGCTTGCATTGAGCGCAACAAAAACGAAGCACGTAATCATTGCCGCCTTAAAGAGCGGATTTGCGTTCATAAGAGGTTCCGCAGTCGAATAGTCATACTTCAAAACAACAAGATCGACACTTGACTTTACCGCCTCAACGATAGACTCTCCAACCGACGATCCGTTGAACGAGTGCGCAAGATAAAACAGCGGAATGGCAACAAAATAAATTGCCCAAAACTTGCCTTTTTTGTAGTTTTTGTAATATTCAAGTCTGTCTGCTCTGCCTCGTTTTGCAACGTTGATTGCCGAAGTCAACGCAATCGCTATCATAACGGCAAAACAAATCCAAATCACAATATTCATATACGTCCTCTAAAACTTTGATATTAGCATCTTATCACAATATCTGTTTTTTGCATAGACATTATGCATTTTTTTGCCAAATGAGTTCAAAAGCCAAGAATATTATGACAAAACGTATACAAATTTTGTGATATTATGGAAATTGCTATTGCAAATTTGCCGTAGGCATGATAAAATTACTTTATAACTGTGTATAGGAGAGTGCACGTTGCGTTCAATAAACTCAACCGCAAAACGATATGAAACTTGAAAGATTGTCCGAAACAAACAAAAAACACCTTGCCGCCGCAATGGCTCTTTACGAGCAGTCATTTCCTTATCTTGAAAAGAGAAGTGAAGGCGAACAGGCACGAGTGCTCGGCAAATCCGATTATCATTTTGATTTCATAACAGACAATGACAATTTCGTTGGCATTTTGGCGTATTGGGAGAAAGACAACTTTATATACGTCGAACATTTTGCGATTCTCCCCGAACTCCGTGGCAATAGCTATGGCACAAAAGCACTCGACGCGCTCAAACAACAGACTGAAAAAAGTATTGTTTTGGAGATAGATCAGCCTGTTGACGACACAAGCGTAAAAAGATTCGATTTCTATCAAAAACGCGGTTTCGTCATGAACTCTCACGCTCATATTCAAGCGAAATATCACCTTGGTGACGGTGAGTTGCAGCTCAAAATTCTCTCATATCCGCGTGAGATAACAAAAGACGAGTACATCTCTTTCAAGAGTTTTATCGACAACGAGGTGAGTGTCAAACCGATAGATGAACTCACAGTGCGTCCTATGCAGGATTGCGACGACAAAATGCAGGTTGCAAAACTCATTTATCTCAGCGACAGATACATTTATCCCTATTGGTTCGACTCAATCGAGGACGGCGAGAAGGTTATTGCACAAATGACGTCGCTTCCAACCCTTTACAATCAAAAAAACATCACGGTTGCGGTCACAAAGGATGGTTTTGTCGTAGGAGCAATGGTGTCGAAGCGTGCCCCCGTCGTTGAAAACGAAGAGGATATTCGTAAAGCATTCGAGCAGGCTGGTGTAAAGTGCGACGAACGCACGCACAAAATCTATTGCGACTATTACGCAAAGATGTTCGATGACAAGGATTATTATTACGTGGCAAATGTTACTGTGGATCCAATGTTTCGTGGCAAGGGTATCGCATCAAAACTCATTACTCAAACGGTGAGTGACAAAGGCGAATGCCACCTAGAATGTGTTATAGCAAATCCGGGCGCGTGGAAACTTTATCAGAGGCTCGGATTTGAAATCGTCGAGGAATATCCCGGCGTATTCGATGTGCCGTGCTATGCCATGGTCAAAAAATAAAGAGGAATTATGGACGTTTTTATCAGTTATCGCCGTGACGGTGGCTTTGCGTTTGCAAGACTCATTTACGAGTGGCTTCACCGCGAAAACATCTCTGTGTTTCTTGATCTCGAGGAGTTGAGATCAGGTCCGTTCAACGAAAAACTTTATTCCGCAATCGAGGATGCAACAAACTTTGTTCTTATTCTTCCCTCTCACGCCCTCGATCGTTGCGTTAACGAAAACGATTGGCTCAGGCTTGAAATCGAACACGCGATCAAAAATAAAAAGAATATCATCCCCATCATGGTGGATGGTTTCGATTTTCCAAAGGAACTGCCGCTCACGATGCAAATGCTTCCCTTCTTTAATGGTGTGCAGATAAGCAGAGAATATTTCGACGCGTCCATGGTCAAACTCATATCCATGCTTCAAGGCATCCAAAAGGGCGAAAACGACGAAGATCTTTTGTCGCGACACGACGACGTGAGATATTACATTGACGAGGACTTGAAGGAAAAACACCGCTTGCAATCGGAAGACCTTCTTCTCGACAAGTATGAAGCGCCCGTAATACGAGACTTGCTCGACGGCAAAAAGGACGTTGTATGTCTTGACGTGAATGTGCTCAATCACGAAAGCGCGTTCCAACGTTTTGAAAACCCCCAGGTATCGAAAGTTATCGCCCTCACCTATTCAAATGAGGTTGCTGAGCGAGGAAATGCCGAAAGAAAAGACAACAATATTCAATTTTTCACAACGCAATTCGAGGCAGACGACTTTGAAGACAAACTTGAAGAATATCTCGATGCAGTTGATGCCGATGGCATAGATTTTGTGTGCTTAAGCATGGCAATTATGGACTTCAAAAAGCCATTTCGCATCCTGCAAGCTATTCGCAACTGCCTCAACGACGATGCTGTGATGATAATTCGTGACGTTGACGATGGTGCAGTGTTTGCCTACCCTGACAACGACGGGCTCTTCCGCAAAATGCAATCTTACTACATTCACAACAAGTACAGCGGATTCCGCTACACCGGAAGGCAAATCTATTCGTACGTGCGCAAAATGGAGCCCAAAACAATTCGTCTTGAAAAGTACGGCATTGCAACTGCGGACATGTCACGCAAGGACAAAAAACTGCTCTTCGAAGCATGGTTCAGTTTCATACCCAACGACTTTGGCAGAATGCTCCGTGAAAATCCCGATTCCAAAATTTCCCAAGAAGTCGTTGATTTTTGCGCTAACCACTATGACGAGCTCAACGAACAGTTTTTTTCAAGCGAAACCATTTTTTCGGCAGGTTACGTTATCTATTCAGTCCGATTCTAAGCATATTAAATATTACTGAACATCACAAAAGCGGTCTCGCGTTGGCCGCTTTTCTTATACAAAAAAGCGGAGTTGTGAATGATAACTCCGCTTTTGCCGTATTTCGGCGAGTATTTTGGGTAGATTTGTATACCAACTTGTACCATACCGAGTATTCCACCTCGATATCTCTTACATCGTAATTATTGTCTTTCTTGTTATATAATCGCATCTTGGTAGTAGACCGAAACATAACCTTTATACTCATTTTCTTTACCGAGTATCTTGTGACAATTCTTTCCGACGTCATCGAAAGCACGTGTGTATTGCTTGCCATTTTTAGAAATGCACTTACAAAACAGTGTACCTTCATCGTTAAGAAATCCGAGACCGGATAACTTGTAGTCAGAGTTTCCTCTGGCTTTTCTGATTGAATAAACTACTTTTTTCATCTTTGGATTTACCTCCGTTTTTTTATTAGCCTTTCGGCAAAGACGGGGTAGCACCGAAAAAAGCAATTTGTATGCTTTTATTAAAATTAGTCTCACGGAAGTCAACGAAACAAGGACAAAATTGTTGCGTAAAATTTTTTATTGTAAGTAGCAATAGTAGTCCTTTAAATTTTGAATATTTAATTTTTTGTGGTAAAATAAAAAAAGAGTCAAACCTAAATTAGATTTAACTCTTAGTATCTTTGAAGTTTTCAGTGACAATTTTTCCCGTTTACTTCCGCTTTTAACTGTGCTAC
>CAVIQK010000017.1:0-10231 GCA_963644945.1 bacterium
TGTAGGAGAAACGCCGTTCACAAATAAGGAAATGAACCCTATATATAAATACGGAAGATGGTATTGGATGTATGATGCCATATACAAAGATATTCTAAATATGGGCAGGTCGTTAGCGACCACAGGTTTGAGATATGGCGTAATCATTGACGTACCCGAAGCAGTTGCGAGAAATAGAAACTCAAAGAAAGAGTTTATTTTATCGAAAATAAAAGAAGAACATCCCGAAGCATACGAAGCGATTGAAGAAGAAAAATCGCATAAGCAGTTAAAAGGTATATACGACTAATACGGCAAAAAGGAGACACAAAAGATGTTAGGAGCAATTATTGGAGATGTAGTCGGCTCACGTTTTGAGTTTGACAACATAAAGACGAAAGAGTTTTCATTGTTGGGGCAAGACACGACCTATACCGACGACAGTGTGTTGACGGTAGCCGTTGCAGATTGGGCATTGAACGTGGGCAATTTGAAAGACGAAAGAATGGCAGCGAGTTACCTACAAAAATGGGCAAGAAAGTATCCGAATGCGGGGTATGGCAGTTCGTTTTATGTATGGAAAGACCTTGAAAACCCGAAACCGTATTATTCTTGTGGCAATGGAAGTGCAATGAGAATAAGTTCGGTCGGTTGGCTATTTGACGACTACAAAGAAATGCTAAAAGTGTGCAACACGATAACGAGTGTGACTCATAATCATCCCGAGGGCATAAAGGGAGCGAGAGTTACGGCTACAATGATATACAAGGCACGCAACGGAGCAACAAGAGACGAGTTGAGAATGTATGCGACGGCAGAATATCCCGAAATCGCAAAGTTCGACTACGAGGAATTGAGACAAACATTTGTCCACGGAGAAGAGATTTGCCAAGCGACCGTTCCGCAAGCGATATATTGCTTTTTGATATCGAACTCGTTTGAGGACTGTTTAAGGACAACGATTTCGATAGGGGGCGATTGTGATACGACTTCGGCAATATCGTGTGCGATTGCGGAGGCATATTATAAATATATCGACAAAGACATAGTTCGAGACATATTGCCGTATTTAGAGAGCGATATGGTGCAAATAGTGAGACAATTCTATTCACGATTAGAAAGACGTGATATAATAAATTTATTGTAAGAAAAGGAAGAGACAATGGAAACAGCAAACAGTATCGAATTAGTAGTCCAAATGGGCAAAAACGATAACCGTAACAAAAAAATCAAGATATATTCTTTTACTAAAAAGAAAGATATAACATATAAAACGGACAGTTTGTTCGGTATTAAGTCCAAAGTTGACAATAAATAGGAGAGGAACATTATGGCATTTTTAGACAACAATAAGTTCAAGGAAATTTTAGAGGCTTCTAGGAACGGAAACGAGAAAGCGAAAATAATAATGCAGGCTATGAGAAAGAACGACACCCAAGACGACTTAAATAGGCTTGTGGACGATTATTACAACCTCGCAACCGACACCGAAACGAATTCAATCGAAGAGGAACCCGTTGCCGATGTCGAAGAAGTCAGCGTTAAAATCGAATCGGCTCCCGAACAAGAAGTGCTTGAACCCGAAGTTATAGACTTGTCCGAAATTTTAGACAAGGAAACGGACGGACTGTTTGACGAAAACGAATATAAAACGATATCGTTTGCAGATTTTTTACGCAACAGAAAAACGGACAACGACAAAGCAACAAAAAATCGTGACTATTTTAGGACGTTTGACGTTGACGGTAAGGCAAAGTATATGTCCGACAAAATAAGCGCATACAAGGCTAAATTTGACGGAGACATAAAAGATATCGAGCGAAGTTATAACGACCTAAATAAGGCTATTCTAGGCTATTCACAGATAGCAAATGACCAACTCGATGACGAAGTCGAATTCGACCAAGTTAAGACAACGGGAGCATACAATGATTTTATCGGAAACGATACGGTTATGCACTCGTTTGGTAGATATTGGGACGACGACGATATGAAAACGATTGAGCAAGCGATAAGGGAACTTATTGAACACTATGGCAAAAAGAATGTAGTGGCTGTGTTGAACTTGTTAAAGAATGATAACGAGCAACATAGGGACTATTTGAACAACGAGATTGACCAAAACATAACAAAATATTCAAGGTCAATTGAAAAATTACTAAAATAGTGTTGACAAACTCAAATTGTGGCTATATAATGTAAATAGTAAGTCAAATATGTGATTACGATCATGTTTGTTCTTTATATCTTTTGTGTTGGGAGTAAGTCGGGGAAACCCGACTTATTCTTTTGTTGCATTTTACAATTTTTTAGTATATAATAAAAGACATGGACGAAAATGAAGATAAACTAAAAGAAAGTTTAGCGAGAACGATTGCGCAGCAGTTCCGGGGTGAGTTCGATAAAGTACACCTCTCGGGGCATTTGCGTGACAGTATTGTTGTGCGCAAAATAGACGGTGGATGGCAAGTCCGTATCCCCCCGAAAATGTACGACATAGGTTATTGGCGCAAATCGGGTGTGTTGCTGTATAACAAAGGCAACAAAAGTTATGCTTCACAAGTCGATGTGACGGGTGGGTTTAGTGGTGTCCATGCAAACTATGTCGAACGTTGCATAAACGAGGGAATTATTATGTGGGCTGCACAAAATGGTATAAAAATAAAGAGGAAATAGTAAATGAACGAAGTTGTTGAGATAAATTACGATGAGATAATCGACATAGTACGTGAGCAACTGGCAGTGATATTAAACGACCCCCAAAATGTTGCAAAATACGAGGGGTATAGAATTGTCCTGTCCACGGAACAACAATTTATGAAAGTGAAAGATAGAGACCCGAAAGCGATATATATCGTACTCAAATTCGGTTCGGCTTCGGTCCTATACGGACAAGCAGTGTTGCCTGTTACATTTTCGTGTCTGACCGAGCAAAACGACATAACAGTCTCTCGTGATTTAATTTCGACTTATGCACAAACATACAATCTTGCGTGGGTAAAAGGCACGATTTGGCAAGTTTACGACACCCCTGAAATCGGAACGAACTTCAATGTTGTTTACGAGGGGTATAGGAGTACGATTTCAATGCGAGCCTCGTTCGTTGTTAGTAAGAGTGCAGACTTTTACAAGTTATATTATTACAAAGACGATTATTATGGTGGAATAGAACAACTCCCTCTCATTTCGTCGTCGTTTACATTGACGAACAACCCCGACAGCCAAGTGTTTTATAACAAAAACAACTATTCTCAAAGCGAAATCATTTCGGGTTCGATTACGCACACGATGACAATGTTTGTCTTGCACGACTCCGCATTCGTGAACGATGTTTTGAGCATGTTAGGTGCTTGTATCAATATTGACTGTTTGACGATACAAGATATTGATTTGGACGGTTTTGCTGAGACCAAAACGGACGGGTGGTATAGACATACAGGTTTTAGTGGTTCGGCAATATATAAATGCACACAAGCCGTTCCTGCTCAATACGAAATCATAACACCGGTAAAGCAAAACCTGACCGAGTCGTTTTTGCCCGAAATCGGTGTATGTTACGAGCAAATAGGCGACACCACAACAATAGACGGAGTCAAAATAGAAAAAGGAAGCATGTATTTAAGTACATATAACGGATACAAAAAAGTGCAATGGGTTGAAATGGATGCAAGTTCGTTTGTGCCTGAGGTTGGTATGTGCTACAAACACAACGGAGGCTATCAAAACGGATATATTTACTTTTATAGTGGACATTTAGAGCCTTTTTATGCATACATTTCGGGTGAGTATGTGCCTCTTGATGCTTACGACGACGGTAGCGACAACAACAAAAAGTTTAGACTCATAATGAGTTTTAGCGACAATATACATGCTAGAATGAAAGAATATTCGATTGTGAACTGTTCGATAAATCAAGATATGGGGCAAATTCCTGTTATGTCCCTAACCCTTACGGAGTAGGAAAATGGCAGACGAGAGAAAAATAGTCGTTGAGATTTTGAGTGGGGCGGGCGACACACAAGTAGGTGGCGAAACCGACAAAACGAAAAAGAACGATCCAAAGAAAATACTTTCAAAGCAATTAAACACGATTTTACACCCTATACAAAGCCTAGAAAAGGAAATTTTAGGTACGAACTCACAATGGATATTGAGCATGGCAAATCAAGCGATTTCTATGGTGAAAAGTGCAGTCGATTACGAACACAATCGTTTCTTTACCCTAAAAGAGGACTATATCGGAGCGAACACTTATGCGAATGTGAAGCAAGGCATAAGCAATGCGGCTAGCATATTTGGCAGTTTTGGAGCAGGAGCGATTTCGGGAGCAGTTGCGGCTGGACCAGTGGGGGCGATTGTAGGCTCGTTGGTAAGCGGTGGGTTTACGATTGCGAACAAAGTCGTGTCGAAACTACAAAAACAGGAATCATATCAAATGTCGCTCAATTCGACGAATGCACAAACCTCGTTCGGGGCGAGTAGAGCGAGTTTATACGACGGTGGCAGAGGTACGGAGAACTAGAAATGAATTTAACAGTATTTATAGACGGCAGAGAATCGCGCATATTTAATAGCAATTGTGTTCAAGGTGTAACATTTTCGGAGGAATTTAGCGAGACGTTAGACAGCGCCACAATCACGTTGACACATGTTACAAATAGGCTCACAGATTTGAAACCGTACGACGACGTATATATTTATGCTTCCGACGTAGATAGGTCGAAATGGTGGTCTATATGGCGAAAAATGCCCCCAGAATATAGCACTGCGATGCTCGCTATCAATTATTATCCGAGTACAACAAAACAATACGAAGAATTAAACGGGAAATGTTTTAAGTTTAACAATAAAGTTTACTTTTGCAATGGGAAAACAATTGTAGAAGTTCCGTTTTATAGGCATTTTTTAGTCGATCAATTTACGGAAAGCATTGTAAGACTTGGCGACGACGAGAAATCGGGCATTTTTGAGTACAAAATAGAACTGTTTTCGGAAACGAAAGGACTTGAAAAGGTGCAATTGCCGAACATTTCAATCACTCAACCGCTCGTAATGGACGAGAAACGCAGTATTTATTCGTATTTGAAACAATTTGTTGATTTATATTCCCCCGTTTACAAAGCAGAAGTAGAACGATACAAATATACCTATAAGAAAAAATATTCGCTTTCGGACAGTTTGAAAGACACGTTTAGCGATATTTACAGTGCGGACTTCACGTTGACGAACCCCACTTTGAGAGATGTTTTGACTCAACTCATGAACATTGCGGATATGTTGCCCGTTATAAAAGACGGTGTAATTTATGCTATGGACGTGTCGAAAACAATCGGGACGTTCAATTTAGGTCAAGAGTTGCATTTTGGTCGAGTTGCAAACGTGTCCGCAACCATGTCGAGTGACGATTATTGTGACGGAGTAAGACGGCAATATTCGGGCGCACTTTCGCAAGACGGTATATGCAATTTTGTGGAATATTTAGGGTTTAGAAACAAAAACAATGCTTTAATGACCTTGGACAATATGGAACTTGAAACAGCCCACAGAATATACAAAGTCGAAAAAATGTATATATGCTATTTTAAGACCGCAGCATGTATAAAATCGGACAAAACGGAAACGAAAAAGGTGTTTTTGTGCAAGCAAGACATCTCAAAACTTATAAAACTCTCGAACGAGCATGGTCTATTAAATCAAGATTGGCGAGAACAAACGGCTCCGTCGTCGGTTGACGACTTGGCGAAGTTCAAGATTTCGACCATACCGTACACACAAGGAAGCAATGTAATATCGGGGTGGGGAACGAAATATCAAACGGCTGAGGAAACGCTCCTAAACACGTTTATGATAGACCATACGTATATCGAGAACATAGTGAACACAATGGATGCCTTGTATCCGTACGGAATCAACAACGAGCAATATTATCTCGACAAACTTAAAGTAGAGCATTTTATACCGAATTCGGGTTTGTCTAACATAGTCGTTAATGGAGACGTTACGGATGCAGAAAAACTAAAACGCTTCTTTTTCCAAATCGAATATAAAGGCTATTACGACGGGGCATTGATACAGTCTCGTGATTTTGGTAGGGACAATATTTTCTCGAACGACAACTCAAACACATCGCTTGCAATACTCGAAAAAGACGGAATAAATCAAAAATCGAAACTGAACAGGTTTGCGAACAAAACTTATTTAATGAGTGGTCGGTGTAGCAATGTGGACGAGTTGATTGGTTTGGGCAGTGTTGGAGCCGTTGCCGACGACGATAACGTTATCATATACAAACGAGAATATTCCATTTTTGATAACGTGGTAAAATTCTCTTATGCCGCAACGCAAAATTTCGTGTTACGTAATTACTTCACTTCGGTTTTCGCAAAATATAGAACATATCAACTCATGTCCTACAACGAAAGCGTTTCTAGGTCGGAAACGAGAAAAATGTTCTATTTGATGTCAAAAACAAAAGACGTGAGTAGTGAATATACGTTTTTGCCGAAAAGCAACAAATATTTTACAATGTTTGCCGAGTCACAGCACTACGAGGCTCCGTTTGAATGGGCAAAACCTAATGCGAAAAATGCTGCATATATTTCACAAGTTCTTGTTCCTGCACAACTCATAAGCATGCCTGTCGTATCTACGATTTATAGCGGTGTATCGACAAACAAAGGCGGTCTTTATGTAACGTTAGACGGAACGGCTACGGACGACATACAAATAAACTTGCAAATGTTACCGGTTTGGAGGCATAGATGGCTGATAAGAGGAATTCCGCTTCCTAGTTCGATATCTGCAAATAACGTGTATTTGCAATATAACGACATAATAATACACAAGGATACAATAATACGCGCTTCTCGTTCTGTGTTTTATGGGAGATATCCACTCTTTTTATGCATAAAGAAAGGCACAGTAATCAACAGTTTATCGTTTTATGTACAAGTGTTTGACTTGACCGAAATGGGAATGGAAACGGCAACGGTTGAGGAATTTAACAATGCGTTCCCGAATGAGTGGTATAACTACAGCGAAAAACCGCTTGCACACAAATACCTAACCGACTCGTATGTGTTTACGAATGGCAAGTCCTTGTGCTTTAATGTATCCATGACCGACAACATATCGGGTGGCAACGGCATAACGAGTTGGAGTTCGGACTATAAATTACTCGCTGCGAACCCGTCGTCGAGTACGGACTATGTTGTAGGTTCGAAACAACAATGGTACGACATTGTAGATTCGGACGAAACAGGAACGATACGGACTATGGGTTTCTATATTGCGAAATCGGTCGATTTTACACAAGCCTATGAAGTTTTTGATGCAACAAATACGGAATATATTACAAATGTTGATGCATTAACTCGTACATTGCCGTTATCGTTCGATCTTACCGAAATGGGAGCATACGTTACCGACGAAATAGGTGGGATCGAAGCATTTTACAAAGACAACAAAGAACGCATAGACGTGACGTACCAAATTGAGCCGATTTCGACGGACAAAGACATTTTCATAAGCGATTGGTTTACAAGGCTTTCGCAAATGATTGAGAACTACAACAAAGTCGATACCGATTACGATTTGCAATATATCATACCCGCGCAACAACATTCGTTTTCGATTGAGGGGAAAGTGCTAGGACTCGGTAATTATTATTTATGTGTCTACAATGCAACGGAACTTATGTCTTTTTTGAAAAACACTACGACATCCACTGCAATATTGTGCAATATAGATACAAATCATATAAAGTCAAATGCTTCCGGCGCAAATGTCGTAATTACAAGTATGTACTTGTCTAATGTAAAAAATGAATATGACATAAACGGAAACTATTTAGTTCTTAAAGGCGTTTATACTAACAACGGCGAACAAAAAGAAGTTTTGATAAGGCTTCAATATAGTAGTTCAAATGATTATTATGTAAACGCATGGAACAATTCAGTAAATTTTGTCTATATCGACTCCGATTTCGGACCGATGTCGTTTTCGGTAATAAACAAGGACAAAGGACCTGCTACGGACTTAACACAAACAATAAACATACGCAAAAACATGTTTGTGCGATACGGAGACGAGGAATTAGACAACACGAGTTTGTATCAAATACACGATTCGAGTTGGGACGGAGTCGATAAGACTGTAAACGTAACGGACGTAATGAAATATTATTCGTCACAAAATTCAATTTATGTAGAGGTGCCAGAAAACTACAAAGGCAAATCGATTTCGTTTTGGTATTTTGACGACTCGCAATGTTATCGCAAAGTGGGCAATGTGTGGACATATAATGCAAGTTACGGCTCATATCGTTTCGTGTTTGGTGTCAACGTGTCTGCCAACGACAAACTAGTCAAAAGAATAACAATATACACAACGCCCGTAAGAAATAGAGACGAACGAATTTATGGCGACGACATGCTTGTTAAGGCAAGCACTAAATTAGACGGTTGGAATGAAACAAATTAACAATGTTTTGCGTTTGTCGAAAAATTATGATATAATAAAACGTAAGGAGAATTGTAATGCTGTTAACTAAATACATAACCCTAGACGAATTCAAAGAATATTCGGGTATTGATTTGGATGCGGAAATGAGATTGGACGCGAATCCGAGCAATACTGCTTTGGCATTTTTGAAACGTATAGAGGATAGAATGGCAACACTTATAGACGAGGCTTGTTTTAGAAAAGTTGACCTCGAATTCCCTAGTTTTACCGACTACCAAAAAGAGCATTATAAACTCGCATTGATAGAACAAGCAATTTACGTGTATAGAAACGGAGATATTTCGGTCGATAGTGGATACGATCCCGAAAAAGGTATCGTGGCAGACAAGGGCAAATTACAAAGTCTCATACTCGCTCCGAACGCAAAACGAAATCTGCAATTGTGTGGGTTGTGGTGCAAAAAGATTAGACAGTCAGATTGGTCTCACAACTTGCTTTCGTGGTGGTGGTAATGGGACGTGTTGATATTTACGAATCGAGACGAACTCATTTTTCTTTGTGCCGTTTTTGGATACGAGAAGAAGACGACGTAAACGACTCGCACATGTACATATACGAAAATGAACCCGACGGAGTCTTTTATGCAAAAGAAGCGGTTGCAGAAACGTCCGATTTCGCCATACATGCAGGCATTTACATGGCAGACACGCACTCGATAACACTCGAAACCGAAGACGATTTAGACGGCATTGTGGCAAATTCTATCGTGGAATACAATGGAGAGATATGGCTTGTATCGAATGTGCAAAAGGTTGCGAGACGAAAAAGGTCTCAATTTGCGAAAAAATTGTCTTATAAATGGATAATTTCAATAAGGAGATAGAAATGATAATAGACATTGACAACGGTGGAAAATTGACCGAAAATGATATAATTATATACAAAAAAGGTAGATGGACGGCTATACGCAAAAGCGAGTTTTTGACCGAATGCATTGCACAAGATAAAGAGTTAAGAACACGCATTGATGCATTAAAGAACGAATTAGAGTCGTATAAGACCGAAATCAACGAGTATAAAGTCAAAGTGAACGAAAAATTAAAAGAATATCACAACATACTGCAACTATTAACGAAAGGAGAAAAATAATGAAAAAGATTTTGATACCTGTATTGCTCATAATCGTGCTTGTATCGTGTTTAATGACAAGCACATTCGCTAGTACGGAGTATAAATGGACCGATACCGAGGGCGTAGAGTGGACGATTGCGATTACGAGCGAAACCGCTTGCACAATGACTTCGGGAGAGACTACGAACAATTATACATATATACAAAACGAAACGAAATTAACTTTAATGAATGCCGACGACGAAGTTGAGCATATTTTTATTATAAATGAAGACGGAACATTGACCGAAAACGAAGACGAAACTATGAAAGAAGTTATACATCAAGTTGTCGGGAATGTAAAGACCTATATTGCTTCATATATGCAAGAGAGTTATGTGGCAAAAATCATAAGTTGGGCAATTGATGCAGGTGTGCTTGGTGCGTTGATAGGAATTTATTGGAAATACAAACGCAGTGGCAAACTATCATATACCGATATGAAAAACATTTTAGACACAAACCTTAGCGAAGAGTTTAAGTCGCAAGCAAAAGAAATAACCGACAAAGTAAAAGACGAGATTTTAGGTCTCACTGAAAAGGTAAACAAGTTTTGCGAAGACGAACAATACCGTACCGACTTATTGATAAAAGCATTCGTGTTGGCACAAGATAAGTC
>CAVIQK010000017.1:10241-11488 GCA_963644945.1 bacterium
AGATAAGTCTGCGGAGTCAAAATTGGCTCTTCTTGGGCTATTAAAGGGCGAGACCAAAGACGAAGCCGTAAACGAAAAGATTGAGGAAATTAAGACCGAAATACTTGAAACGGAAGAGGTTAAAGTAGAAGTTGCAGAAAAGGTCCAAGACGACTATAAAGAAATATTTTAACACGAAAGAATAAGGAGCAAACATGGATACCGAAAAACAAAAGAGAATTTATCGATTTATAAAAGACAGTATTATAAACATAGCGGTCGCAGGCATATCGTTAGCATATATGTTCTACAATATGGTAACATTGAGTCCTACAAACCTCTCGATAGTGGAATGTTTGTGCAAGAGTGCCGTTGCAATAATCTGTGGCGTAATGATAAAACAAGGACTTGGCGAAAACGGTTTCAACAAGGGCTACAACAGTTCGGTTTGGGAAACGGAATTGAACAAGTATAACGGTGCGTGCAATTTAGCGAATCCGTATATGGACCGAGTTGCGAATTTTTATTACTCGCAAGAAATCGAAAAAAGAATAAATTATCGTAGAGCATTGTTGATGGGTGCGAGATTGAAATATAGCGACTTCTTTGACGAAGAAGAGAACTTTGTAGGCGAAGAAAAGTTGCAAACCCTAACAAGATTTCAAAGACATGCAGTTCATAAGTGTGTCCGAGTAAAAATCTACAACCTAAACCTATTCAGTGAATATTCGACTTCGAGTTCGTCGGACACGAAAAGAGAGACAGGCGACTCACATCAAAGAGTCAAAATGTTTGGGAAGAACTCGATAATGCAAATAGTGTTTGCTGTTGCCGGTGTTTATTTTGTGCCTATGATAAACTCTTGGGACTGGGGTTTGTTCATAATGGCAACATTGCAAGTTGCAGGTTGGGTTGGATCGGGTGTAATGCAGTTATACACAAATTACAACTATATCACGATTGAGAAAGTGGACAAGTTGAAGAAAAAGAAAGAACTTATTAACAAATTCGTTCTCGATTGCGAGCATGGTATGTATAAAGAAAACCCTTACGATTTAAGGGCAAAGAAAGAAATGGAAACGAAACAAGTTGAAATACAAAAAACTTGTGATATAATAGAAAAAACAATAGAGGAGACTTCGGACAATGTCGGAGAAGAAGAAGCTATCGCCTAAACTCATATTCGTAATACGACTCATATTGTTTGTCGTGTTCGCAGTAGGGGCTCCGATAGGGCATATTATGGCTAAATATAAGCCGTTTGAACA
>CAVIQK010000018.1:0-11242 GCA_963644945.1 bacterium
GCCAATAAAAACCTAAATCGAACCGTAAAAGTTTGGTTTAGGTTTTTGTTTTGTAAAAAGTGTGTGTTTTTGTGTCTTTTTTCGCTAAAATGTGGCATTTTTAGCATTGTTTTGGGGATCGGCTTTTGGGGTTGTAGGGTATGTACGGTGTTCGTACAACGGGGTTTGTTTCACTTTTCAGTAGGGAAAATTAAAATATGTAATCATTTCGATTCAACAAAAAAACAATATGATAGCACAAAAATTGTTGAATAAATAAAAGAGAGTCAAACTTTTTAATCAAGTTCAACTCTCTATTTTTTCTAATTTTAAGTAACAATTTTTTGCCGTTGACTTTTGCTTTTTACCGTGCTACAAACGTAGACGAAAGGCGAATAAATCGGGGATAAATAAAGTATCGTCCATAAAAATGTGTCACAGTCTTTGATATCGTTTAAGGAATACTTTTCAAATATTTACAAAATCGATTTGATTAATAACGATGATTTTTTATAAAAATAAAACGGACCAAGTTTTGATCCGTTTTGGTGCCGATGATCGGGGTCGAACCGATACGATGTCGCCATCGAGGGATTTTAAGTCCCTTGCGTCTGCCTATTCCGCCACATCGGCAAATTTATAGAAAAATTATATATAGGTTGTGTTGAATTGTCAACAAATTTAATGAAGTGTTGTCTTTATTTATTTTTGGAAAGTGCCGTATATTTTTTTATAAAGTCGGTTTTTGCAAGCGTATAGGCATCTCTATCGTATTTATATGTTTTGGATAGCGACAATTTCAAATCTTCGTAGGCAACTTTTATCTCGGGGTGAGATATTAGGTAATCTCTAAAATAGATTTCGTCGTTGTCTCCAAGGAGCCGCAAATGAAAATGAAAAACTCTGTCGGCATAGCCGTCTAATGTGTAGCCTTTGTTGAGTGACATGCGAGTCTTTTCTTTTGACATTACTATGTAACCGTTTTGTTCCATTATGGCTCCGGAGGTTTCTAGGTCATGAAGGGAAGAAAACTCCATTAGAATATCTATTATGGGTTTTGATTGGATGCCGGGGACGGCGGTGCTACCTATATGAGAATATTTGACGGGAAAATGTAAAAGCGATTGAAGGGCGGTGGTTTCTTCTATGTACCATTGCGGATAATCGGGGTTGTAGTCCGTAAGAATTATCGGGAAAAGTGTCCATAATTCTTGGAGAGTCATTTCTTGTAGAGATTTTTTCGAGTCGTTCATAATATAAGTTTACAACAAAATGAAAAAATATTAAAGATATTATTAGATTTTGGGGGATTTCTTTTGTGTGTCTTGGAAGTATCTCGTATTGTCTTGTATAAAAATCTAAAATTCCAATTAAAAAAGCACCTTTTCGGGTGCTTTTTCGTGATTTGGTTGTAAGGTTTAGAAAAATTCTTTACGGGCTTCTTCTTTGATTTCTGCTGTCGTGATGAAAGGAATTCTCGTTGTGTAGCCTTGTTCGGCTGCGACAAGTTGTTTTATATAGAGAGTGTTGACTGCTCTGTTCCATTGGGCGACTACGTCGTTGTACTGCTCACGTGCGGCGGTGATTTCTCTTTGGAGATAAGAGTTTTGTTGCATTGCATCGGCAAGTTCTTGGTGGGCTTTGAGGTCGGGGTAATTCTCTACCGCTACTTGGATGTTGCGATTCATTTGTTCGACACTGTCGTTGAATTCGCTTCTCTCGGCATCCGTCTTGTTGTTGCCACGATATTCGGCAATTTTGGTCATGGTGTCTTTGTCGAGATCGATGGCTTTGTCAAGAAGTTTTGCACAGTTTTTCAAAATCATTACTCTTTGTTCGAGATAGTTGTCAACTTGGGATGCTGCTTGTTGAATTTTTTGTTGTAGTCTTTCGAAATAGGCTTTGGCTTGGGCTTTCTTAAATATGACTACGACTCCGCCTATGATCGGGGGTAGGAACCACATGCCTACATTGAAAAATGTTCTCCATCCCGTACTCATTTCTACGGGGAGTTGTTTTGCAATAACCTTGACGTCGTTGCCTTGTTCTAGTTGCGGGGCATTCATTTCGTCTAATGTGTTTGCCATATAAATTTACCTCCTAATTTTTGGTTGTTTGTGTTGTTTTGGGTACTACTTTGTTTTTCAACTCTATATACAAATTGTGAAGAGTTGCGTTGTTTTTGGTCTTTTGGTTGTTGGTGGCTTCGGCTTTTCTTGCTATCGTCGCATCGGTCACTTTGGTCGTCGGGATATATTCCGTCCACTCTACGGGAACCGAGTGCAATGCACCGTCGCCTCCGAACACGTCGACATAATCTACTCTCGGGGCTCCCGAAAACGAATGGGCGGTTATTTTTATTTGGTCTTTTTCTTCGTCCTTTTGGATAAAATCGGTCCTAAGTATTGTTTCCGTAATCGCATCTTTTGGTTTTAGGAGAGATTTATCGAGGGCGTTGGCCAGAACGTCCGACTCGTATGGCGTATAATTGCGGTCGTAGGTGTCCTTGTAGATATATTCTTGCGATTTGTATTGCTGGTACAAGGGTATCGACATGAGCGGGGCAAATTCAAAATACAACTTTCTAAAATAGTCGGTGTTGTATTTCATAAATGCCTTTTTGCACATGTCTATATCATACAACATATATTTGTCGGAGTCCACATCAAACTGCCAATTTTGTGCGTGGTCACTGGTGATATAATTGAGTTTTTTGCGTTTTTTGAAGGAAAAATCGTCGCCGTAGGTAGTACCGTCAAGTAGTAAGTCGATCATGTTCTTTTGGGCAAGCGGTGTGAAAAGTAGTCTGAATTCTACTTCGTTGTCACGATCTTCGGCTTGGAATAAGGCTTCGAAGCGGGTGTTGCCTAGAGGTGTGAATTGGGTACCATTTTTTAGGGCTTTGTTTTCCTTTTTTACAAGGTCTTTTTCGTATTTTTTTACAAATTTTTCCAACTCGTTTGTGTCTTTTTGATGGGAATATTGGGGGACACGTGAGAACGAAAGATTGGGGGCGGCTTCGCTACCGAACACTAGTGTTGTCGTGCTGCGATATGCGGGGATCGGTTTTATTACCGAGGCATGGAGCGTCTGGGAACGATGGATGACTTGGAGATGACCGTCTTTGTCGCTATAACTTTCCGTCCAATAAATCGTCAAATAGCCGTCATAGGTTGTTTCGGACCATGTTTGGCTGAATTTACGCACTTCGACGAAGGGGTTGCCTAAAATTTCCCCTGAAAAAACGCCTGTAACCGATTCGTTGTCGGCAAGGCTGTCGGAATAGCCGTATTTTGTTTTGAGAAGGTCTAGCCTTTTCATGTTGAAGTCGGGATCAAGATCTATTATCGGAAGGACTTTTTTGACTAGGTCGTGAGTCGCACTGTCGTGATACTGCGAATAAAGCGGGGCGAGCATGGTTATACACGAGGAATAGGTTTGATTCATTTCGGTTTTGATCGAGTCTTGGGAGGCGATGAGATCTTTTATTTTGGGATCGACTTTTTTGACAATGACTACAACTAAAACGATGGCTAGAATAAGAGTCGTCGGGAACAAAACCGAGGGGACGACTATGCTTGCTGTCGATAGCGTATCCCCGTCGCCTTGCGAGATAGAATACATCGCTTTTGCAAATAAAAACAGGGTGATCGCAAACGCGATAAATAAAAGGACAGTAAGAACTATTAGGATGTTTCTGCCTACTTGATATTTTTCTACTTCGTCGGTCAAACCTTCGTATTTTTGCTTGATTTCACGATATTTTTTTGCCTCCGCTCGGCTTTCTTCGATGTTGACTTTGGAGTCTTTTACCCATCTGTTGAAAAGGGCAGAAGCGGAATCGTGGAACTTTTGCCGTAAAGTAGCATTATATTCTTTTTGAAAGTCTAATATTTCTGCCATGGTTGTCCTTTTTTTATTATAGCATGGGGGAGGTGATGTTGCAAGGTTGATTTGAGGGGGTTATGACACTGTTTTTTCTTTGATTTCTTTTATTTCGAAGTTTATAATTGTGTCTTTTTCTTGTAAGCGTCGGGCAAGTGCGATAGTCCGTTGGTGGTCGCAACGATAAAGACGTCTTTGCCTTGCTCTTTGACTTCGTCTAGGCACGATTGAATCGTAACATATTCTTCGGCATTGGAACAGCCGTAGTCTTCGTTGGCAAATTTATCCATGTCGTCAAGGAGAATAATCGACGGAGCATTTTCGCAGGCTGAGGAAAAGACCTTTTTTATTTCTTTGACAAACTCGCCGTCGGGCATATCTTTGCGACAGACGAAAGACTGTCTTCCGCTTTCTTTTATTAAGCAGTCCGCCATGAGAGTTTTGCCGACACCCGGATCGCCTTCTAGCAATAGTCCGCCCATCGGGGCTACGCCGAGTGCCTTATATTTGCCATAGTTTTTGAGAACGTCACATATTCTGATTAGTTCTGTCTTGATGTCCGCATAACCGATAATTCTATCAAATTCACTCATAGTAATTACCTCATTTTATTTTTTTCAATTTCATTATAACGGGATGCATGGGACATTTTCGGGACATGATTATTTTTTAGAAATTGTTTTTGGGGAATAAAAAAAGCCCAAAACGAATGTTTTAGGCTTGGTGGTGGAGCATATCGGGGATCGGTCTTGATATTTTGTTCGCAGGTTTTTTGTATATATTTTGGCTCACAAAATATCTTCGGTCAGCCGCTAAAAAAGACGCACTGTGTCTTTTTCTTTACGCTCTCGTTCGACTCCGATATTATGATTTTGGGGAATAAAAAAAGCCCAAAACGTATGTTTTAGGCTTGGTGGTGGGGAGCAAGCCAAATTGGTCGAACCTGAATTAAAAGAAAAAGAGGATTTTGCTTTCTCTATTTGCTGTTCTTCTCGCATAATTTGCTCTTTATTGACTTTCAGCCGTTCGGGGTCATTGTCGAAATAAGCGTATAAATCGAATCCGATAATATCGAAACCGCGTTTTCTATAAAACACAATGGCGTTTTCGTTACACGATTGCGTTTCCAAAACCATCATTCGCGCCCCTAAGGACTTAGCCGTTTCTTCGATGCGTTTAATAAGCGCGGTTCCTACGCCGCTACGGCGATTATCGCTATCGAACACGCAGATATTGCTAATGCGAAAACGATTGTTCCAAGACTTTATCGAACCCTCTACAAAACCCGTCGGTTTTCCGTCTTCGAACGCTCCGAACGCGATCGGGTCTTCCAGCCACTCTCCGAAAAACGCGTCGTCGAACGCGCGTTCGACGGGCTTTTCGAAAGGAACGTAACGCATACGAAACCCTTCTTCCGCCACCGAAATATCGAGATACCCGTTCGTAACATATCTAACGGTAAATCTCTTTCCTGCGTATTCCTCTTTTTTTAATTCTTTTATCTCCATAGCGCACTGCTTTCGACCGTCCCGCGAACCCCTCGCCTCGGTCAAACGTTTCTATCGGTCAAACGTTTCTATTTGTTTATGCCGTTTTTATATAAATCAAAAAAACACGACAACCGACTTATATAAACATTATACTCGAAAACCACGATTTGTCCATAGCCGGTTATTTAGTCAACGCAATAAAATATTTGTTTAATTTAGTAAAATAACACGCATTCGTCTATTCATTGCTATTCTCGATTATTTTCAAAATACCGAGTATCCTCATCGAATTGACTTCTAATAACCCGCGCAAAGGATTTATTTTTACATGAAATGGTTTTAGACCGCATTCGGCATAGTCAAAACTCATATCGTCGATGATGACAAAATTCGACGGATTCTCCCTTTTTATATATTCCATGACATTTTTCCCACGCGTAATCCATTCTCCGTCGAAATCATCTATTTTATCGTAGATCTCTAACCCCTTCTCTGCGAATTTCATGTCTAAGTAATTTGCAAGTTCGTCTTGCAAATGCTTACGGTTTTTATCTTTTTCCCAATGCTCTTTCCACGTGGAAATCAAAACGATTTTTGCACCGGTTAGATTAACGATATTCTTCAACCGCGCTAAACAGTATTTCTCAATGCCGGTATAGTTTCCACATTTTTCTGTCGTTGTAGAATCGTTCAATACTCCGTCAATGTCTAAAAATATTATTTTTATCAGTTGTCTTTGCTCATCGGTTTTTAGCGCGTTACGAGTTGAAACGCATATCCCTTGCTCGTTATATGCGTAAACTTTGTCACCATCTCTTATCTTTATTAAATTATCGGTATAGGATAGAAGTTGTCCTATTTTATTAAATAAAAACCCTTTTAACCCCCAAACGCTAACCGAATCGTCTTTTTGTGTAGCCGCTACTATCATAAAATCTCCTTTTTGCAGTTTTTTAGTTTATAAAAATAAATACATCACAAGCAATGTCCCTTTTTTATGGACTGTTTGCAAACGATTGTAATCGTCAGTAAATAAGCTATTAAGTTCCATAGTTTTTCTCCTATATAGAATTTAGTTTAACGTGGGTTTTTCGATAGGTTTTGCGTAGTTAATATTTGTATGAATCGGTATATACTCATCGGCGCAAACGATGCGCTTTAATAATTCGACGTCCTCCTTCGTCGCGTGTCCGCTGGTATGCAGATCTATAATTTTGATGCCAAGGTCGCTTACTGCCGACAAAAATTGCACCATATTGTCCTTTGCTTTGTATCCGCTCCACATGGAAAAAAACAATATCGCACCCGATAAATTTAGTCTTTCATTGAGTTTCTTTATAAAGTTTATCGATGACGAACGCACCAGCATTACGAAGTTTTTTCCGTTAACGATTTTATTAAGCCCTCTTTTATTTCCCATTTTGAAAAACAAGTCTTTCTTTTTTCCTTGCAATCTTTTAGGCGTATACGCAAACACATCGTCGAAAACATCTGGTCTCGGGATTTTTCCGCCGATAGCCGTCGCGATTAGCGCCGAGTAGTCGTCTTCATAAAATATTCGTCCACAACGTTTTGCGGCACGATAAAAACTAACCAATCTATCGATATTCGTTGCCGATTGAAGAATAAACACCTGCTTATCCGTGCTTCTTATAACCTCGACCGCTTTATTTTCGATTTCTTGTTCGGCTACGCAATACTTCTCTGTTCCTAAATTAGTTCCGTCATAAATAAGAGTGTCAATATGACACCGGAGCGATTCTTTTATATTTTGCAACAGTCTTTTTCTTCCATGAAACCTAAAATCTCCCGTATATAGAATACTTTGATTGTTTTCCTCGAATAATAACATATAACTGTCAAATGCCGAATGGTCGCACAAAATAGGCGTTATTTTTATTCCGTTTATCATAAAAGACTGCTTATTACGGTATGTGAAAACATTCTTCGGTATTTCCTTGCCGGCATATTCGTATGAAGCTTGTATTATGCGGTATGTAGCAGATCCCATATAGATAGGACAATCTGTTTTTCTATCTATCAACCCTGCATGATCCGTATGATAATGTGAAATCACAACGGCATCGTATTTGGCGTGTAAAACTTGTTTTTCTATATTGCTTAATTCTCCGCTTTCATTTAGAGACTTTCCTAATTCGACAAGTATTTTAGCGTCTCCGCACACAATCTCGATTAAATTTTCTCCAATTGCGACGTCTCCGCGCAAAATATTGTATTTGAGCGGTTCTCGCTTTTTAATAAATGTGCTTACATACTGTTCGTCACGAGCTATTTCGTAATCTTCTATTTCAAACGAGTCGACAATCTCAAGCAAGTCGAACATAGAGAGACGTTCGTCGACAAAAATGTAATGCTTGTTAGCGCGCGCGTTATACAGCACTCTACCGCGCGGATAAAAATAACAATCTACACCATTCGCGATCGCGCCCATATCGTCCCATGTCGTAAAATGCGAATACGGATAATCGATAAGTCCATCTGAATCCGCACCGCTTACGGGATACAGTTTCTTTTCTTCGATAAAATCCCATTGCGTTCCGTATAAATCTACCCATTTTGACGGAATCGCCCAAAAAATTCCCACATAAACCCATTTTTCTTCCATAATTACTCTCTTTTTCATTCTTATTTTTTGTTTAACTGTTTGTATCCGTAATAATCAATATTTTAATTATCATATTGTATTGCCCTAATAAAAAGGCAATTTGATGCCTTCTTATATGTGTTAATTTAATTTTGTAATAATTTTAGTTCTTTCATTGCAAGAAAAAACGCTTATATTATACTTCTTAATTATTTCGCTAATTTTTTCATCTATTTCTTTCTTATGTATTTTATATTTTTTCCTTTTATAATATTCTGTTTCTTGAGGTGTGCCGGTAAAAAACATAATTGCAGATGAAATCTCCGGAGCGTTAATTCCGTATCTGGTATTGCAATATTTTTTGAATTCGTCGTTATCGACTAAACATTGTGAATGAGTCAATATCTCCAAAATCATTCTTAAAAGCGTTTCGTTATTCCCTTTTGGCGGTTTTACCTCCGTTAAATAAATTTTATTTTCGCCGTCTTTATATAATACGATATCGACTTTACCGCAATTTTTTACTTTATCGTTTAATGGCGGAATCTGATAATCTATGATTTTGTATTCACTATTTATAGGCGCGTCAAAAAGACGTTCACATTTCTCATTACATTTTCCGTTATAACACCGATAATAGCACCTGCAAATAAAATCCTCGTTGTTGTTTTCCGGATCGGTATCTGTCGGGGTTCTTTCTTTGCCCATAGGTTTTCGCGGCTTTCCGTTAACTACCCTACAATCGGGTTGAGCCCTGTTATACATGACGCTGAAATCTGTTCTAAAATTCTTTTCTTCTATAAGTATTATTTTACGATTAGATAAAAATTTTTTAATACAATCAAGATAGTATTTACCTGTATTAACCTTGCTGCATTTATAGAATTTACTTTGACAACTTACTTTATTTTTAATTGACGTACATTCATCTAAACCCAATGGACAGATTTTATCGCTTTCAGTCACCATTATGTTTCTCCGTTAGTTTTTTTCAAACCTACTGATTGTTTTTATGCCAGTTTTTACATCGTTCACTAAGCATTGCTTTGGCGTATAATGCTCATTATATAAAACTCTATACAAATAGCCGAAACACGCGCCTAATCCTTGTTTAACATGCGGCTCTATTTTTATATCGAATAACTTTGTCACATTATTTTCTCTACAATAATAAATAAAAGATTTTAACGGAGGTTCTTTTAAGTAATCATTGGCGAACTTTATATGCCCGAGCAATTCTTCATTTTTTAATAGTTTTAGAAATAGTTCATAATATGGTTTTGCTTCCGTAATAAATTTCTCGCTACCACGATATGTTTTTAAGAACTGTTCTTCATCAAATTCTATCATACAATTCTCCTTTACTCTAATTTTTCAATATTATATTTATCATATTCTATTGGATTTGTCAAGCATTTTTTTCATTTCGAAAAATTATTGCCCTGCCTAACTCGTTAGGCACTTCCCGCTATCGCGGCAAGCCTTTCACGCCGGGGCGGAAAACAATTAACGGTAAACGGTATTTCTTTTTGCGAGTACGTATTAAAACTATTCCTCATAATGGGATGCAACGTCCTCACGTTGCCTCGTTCGAACCCCAATTTTTTTCTTCGATTTATATAAATAGCCACGGATAATTCCGTGGCTACTTATGTAAATGGTGGAGCATATCGGGGTCGAACCGGTGACCTCTTGAATGCCATTCAAGCGCTCTACCAACTGAGCTAATGCCCCTTGAACTTTAATTAGAGTACCATATTGGAAGGAGTTAGTCAATCGTTTTGGCTAATTTTATAAAATTTATAGGATATGTAAAATAAAATCAAGGGGGAAAATCGCTGCTACTAGGCATCGGGGGAAAATTATAAGGACTTCTACTATTATTAAACGGGCGATAAGGGGCGTAAGGGGCGATTCTTGGGCAAGAAAGGGTGATGATAAATAAATCAAGCGGGCATAAAAAAAGAGCGTCTTTTGGACGCTCTTTTGTGGGTAAGTTTTAGTTTAGGCTTGTGCCTTGGTTACTACGTATGTGCCGTTTTCAAGTGTTGCGGTGTAGCCGTCTGCAAGATAAGCAGAGGGATCGGAGGAGAATGTTCCGCCGGTGACTACTTTCTTGTTCTCTGCATCGTTTATTAAGATACCGCCTTGGGCTCCCGTGAAGGTTCCGCCATTGATGGTCAATTGGGCGTAACTTGCTGTGGCATCATTAGTTTTCTCGCTACCCGAAGACTTGGAAATACATTCAAGAAGACCGTAACAATTGACACTTTCGAATGTACCGCCGTTGATTGTGACTATGAGTTCATTAGAACTGTTGCCTGCACCGTCGCCATAATTGTCACTTATTAGACATATTGCGGCACCGGAATTCTTTTGTGATCCGGCAGGACCTTCGGCAGGAACATTGGCTGCATCGGTCGATTTATATGTACCACCATTGATGGTAACGATACCGCACTTGAATTCCAAAGCATTTCCGCTTGTCTTGAATCCTTCGGATGTAGTGGTTGAAGAAGTAATGACATCTCCGGACAAGTTCCAAACAGCATAACCTCTTCCGTCAATACCATGACCATAGGTTGTGATCCCGGATGTTTCGCTCAAAGTGATTTCGGGGACATTACCTGTTTTTGCGGTAAATTCATAATCTACGTAAATGCCGGTTTGAGTCGAAGTGATGGTACCGTCTATAAAGACTTTGATGCCATATTCTTCGGTCTTATTCCCCACATAGGTAACTTTTACGCAGTCATACGCTTTGAGTTCGACGTCTTTTCCGAGAGTGAAGACACTGAAGTTTTCTGCAGTGGAATCGCTTGAACCGCAAACCCAGATAGGATAGGCAGAGTCGGGGTTGGTTGTAGAGCCTTGAAGTGTGCCTTGTCCTACTAATTTTAGGCTACCACCGTAGATTGCAACAAAACTGTAATCGGAGAATGTAAGAGTCTTGCCGTTGAAATCTATAACAATGTTTTCACCATTTTGAATTATATAATAATCTTTAGCAGCGGCAGAGTTGGCAATATTGACAGATATATCGTTGTTTAACATGATATATTTGTCGGTTTTGCTAGTCAAGGCGTTTAAGAATTCGGCTTCTGTCGATACATTAGCCTGATCAACGGCTTCGCCGTATTGTTTTTCACAGCGAGAGCAAGTTGCCTTTTCAGTACGGGTGGCTGTTCCACCGGTGTGGCCGAGAGCGGCTATTTCGGTAACTTCGGAAGTTGCAGAACAACGTGAGCAATGTTTTGATTTGCTACCTTTTTCGGTGCAAGTT
>CAVIQK010000019.1:0-7762 GCA_963644945.1 bacterium
CGGCAGTACCGACATTTACATTATTGCTATATGAAACGGTATAATCTGTATCTTTTACAAGGGTTTGCAAATCGATCTTTAAGTTCACTTGCGGACATATTTCTTGACCGGTAAAAGTAATAGGCGAAATAGCATCATATTGAGCAGTAGAAATATCAATTTTTTGTTCTGTTTCTTCGGTTTTCCCTGTATTTTCCTTTTCTTGTAAAACGGTATATGCTTTTATTCTTGCTGCATAACTTATACTATTCCACCCGTATGCAGATTTATATTTCGTGTTTTCGCTTGCATTGAGAGAATATAAAATATTTGCACTTCCGCCACTGCTACTACCGACACTTACAACAACCGAATAATAGGTATCTTTCTCTATTTTTGCTAAATTGTTCAACTTTATTGTATGATATCCGCCATACTCCAAAACTCGCTCCCCGCTACTTGTCAAAGTCCCGCTTTCGGGGTTTGTAGGATCGGTCAAATTAGTATATACTTCAACCTTACATGTTAGGTTATAACCATACGTTGCGACGTTGACCGCTTTTATATATTCGTCATGAGTCGCAGAACCTTTCTTTGCCTTGAAGATATTTGCAACATATTTAGAATTGCCGTCACTTCGCATCGGGGCATCCGAAACATTGTCATAAAAATAGTTAAAATCATACTCCGATTTTTGGGCATATTTGAATCCGCAAACATTACCGATGCTACTATCATAGGAAAGATAAAAATAAGGGAGAGAATTATAACTGTTTTTAATTATCCAACCACCGTTTTGGCTTGCGGCTTTTGGCGTAAAACTACTTGCAGGTATCGTGTCGTCCCATCCGACAATGGTCATCGCATGCGAAATACCGTCACGAGTTTCGCCTTTTGTGTTGTAATATTCGACCTCTCTTGCATTGTAATAAGAACCGGTCACTGCACCGTATTTTGCAATGGCACGCTTTATCTCGGCTATTCTATAAGAGTCGGTAGTAGAATACAAATCGATTTGTTCGGCATCAAGTAGCCTATATAAGTTGTTTTCATAAGCATCGGCTTTTGCAGTAGTATCTCCCGCAACAGGAGCGCACCACTGCGAGAGCATCAGAAATGTATTATAAGGACTTCCCGTCACGTTCCACTTATCGCTTGCATAAACACCGTCTGTGTTCCCAAGCGGATCCGCATCCCTATTATGCGTTCTATATGCAATTTGTGTCGGTGAAAATCTCAAAGTATCTTTCGTGTTGCTGTCTAAACCGTCTTTGAGTATCGACGTTTCGGATGCACCTGCGGTTGCATAAGCCCAACAAATATTTGTGCTTCCTTGGTCAAGGTTGGGAGTTACAATATTATAATCTCGACTGTCGTATTTTTCCTTTTGAGCAATTTCATCTATACTCATCGAATTGAGCGTTACATTAGAAAAAGTGTCGGCAAAAACGACATCATGGCTTACCGGACAACACATCATAACAAGTATTGCCAAAAGGACAATGATATTTAGTTTTAATCGGTCGAAACATTTTTTCATACTACAAATATTATAATATCACAAAAAAGACTTTTTTTGAATGCTTTTGGCATGACAATTTTTCTTTGTCTTAAAAATACAAAAAAATGCCCCTCTTACGACAATATTTTGAGTATATGTGAGCATTTTGACATCTCGCCCAATGAGTTTTTCGGTTGGAAATGGTAAAAGAAAAAGCCCCCTGTGGGAGCTTGTGGCAGGAGTAGTAAGAATCGAACTTACGTCAAGGGGGTCAGAGTCCCTTGTGCTACCATTGCACCATACTCCAGTACTTCTAACATTATATTATTCTGGCATTTTTCTTGCAAGTGTTTTTGATAATTCGTTTGTCCTCATTGCAATTTTTCTATTGTATTTTAAAAAATACTATGTTAATATATTATATTATAAAAAATTAGGAGAGATTGTTATGTTACTTGCAAACGAATGGCAACTCGCATTGATAATTATAGCATGGGTGATTTTCGGTTTTGCACTTATATATCTTATTGCAGGACTAATTTGTGCAAAAAAACTCATGCAACCCAAAAAACGCACCGACGAATATTTGGCAGTCTATGAGTCCGAACAAAAAGGTCTAGACATATCAAGACTTGATATTCCCTTCGAAGACATCCGTCTAAATTCGGATTTCGGTGGCGGTTACGAACTAAGAGCAAGACTTTACCTTCTTGAAGGTAGCAAAAAAATCGTAGTATGTTCTCACGGTTTCAACAGCAGTTCTCTATCCCAACTAAAATATATCCACATTTGGAAACAGTTAGGCTATTCCGTCCTTCTTCCCGACAACACCACAAGCGGCGAAAGCAAAGGGAATTGCATAACTCTAGGATATAGAGAAAGATACGATACTCTCAAATGGCTCCATTATCTAAAAGAGCGTTTCCCCGGTTACGACATAGGAATGTACGGCGAAAGCATGGGCGGTGCCATAACAATAGGAGCAGGAGCGATGTTTGAAGATCCTCTTATGTTCACTATCGTCTATTGCACTTATGCTTCCCCCAAGTACCTTGCGAGATATTGGCTAAAAGGCAAAAATTTACCCGAATTTTTGGCGACGCTTTTCCTTCCCGCAGTCTATTTCGGAGCCTTTGTTTTGTTTGATGTACGTCTTCACGACGTCAGCAGTTTGCGTGACATCAATCGCCTTCCCAACCCCGTACTTATCATGCACAGCAAGGGCGACAGACTTGTAAACGTCGAAAACGGCAGACTCCTAAAAAGCGAAAGACCGGATGCCGTCTATCACGAATTTGAAAATTCTCCTCACTGCAGAAGTTGGAAGTATTACACCGAAGACTACGAAAAGACCGTCATCGATTTTGTCAAATCGGCTGAAGAAAAATATTACAAAAACAAACAACAATCTCAATCGGAGCCTGTATCCGAAGCAGTCGAAGGACAAGAACAATGAATCAAATAGCAGTATTACCGTTTGCAATATTAGTCCCGATTACGGCAGTTTCCGCCATAGTTTTTACCGTCCTTAGAGAGGTAAAAGGCGGAATATTCAGCCTAGTGTCCAAGACTTTTGCATCCCTAATGTTTTTGATTACAGGGATAGTACTTACATCCGTACTCAAATCGTGGGTTCTAGGGTATGTCATATCCATAGTAGCCGGCATGTTTTTCAGTGTAATAGGCGACGTGTTCCTTGACCTAAAACGTTGGGACACCAAATACACCGACGTCTTCTTCAATTCGGGAGTGCTATCTTTTGCAATAGCCCACGTAATGTATTTGACCTTCATGTGCTTCTACACGATAGATGTCGTCGGAGGTAGCATCCTTATCCCTTGTCTTGTCGGACTTGTAGCAATTCCTATCGGAGTAATAGTCGTGCTTGTCGCAAAAAAATTAGGCCTAAACCTCGGCAAACACACACTAAAATCCATACTTTATATATGCTTGCTCATATATATGGCAGTTACGGCCTCGACCAATGCCGGCATCAACGGAACATCATCCAATTATCTATGGATGCATGCAGTTGCAATATGCATGTTCCTTTCGGCAGATTTAATTTTGTCGATAACATATTTTGGCAACAAAGAGAACAAAGTCTTAATGCGTACTTGTTCGATTGTCAACCATCTTTTGTATTACGCAGCACAACTAATGATGTGCTCGATTATAGTATTTGTGTCATAGGAGGAAAAACATGGCTAAACTAAGAAACGAAATTGACAAACAATACCAATGGGATTTATCTGCAATTTATCCCGACCAAGCGACTTTTGAAAAAGATATATGCTCTGTCAAAGCCCTTATACAAGATCTCACCGCACTATGCGAAAAAACTACCGAATTTGACGTAGATAAAGCAATAGAAGTGCTTGATTTGGACACCAAAGCATCTAAATATATCGAAAATCTTTATATTTATACTCACCTAAAATCTGACGAAGATGCATCCAACTCCGATTCTAGGGCGCTTGCATCCAAAATAGAAATGCTCGCAACCGAATATTCGTCTGCCGCAAGTTTTATCTCTCCGGCACTTGCAAGTCTTACCGACGACCAACTTGACGAAGTCGCCAAAAGAAATCAAAACTATTCAAGAATTACCGATGCCGTCAAAAGAGAAAAAGCACACTGCTTATCCGACAAAGAAGAAAAACTTCTTGCCGAAAGCGGAAGTTTCGTCAACGACTTCAAAAACATATTCATGTTGTTCAACAATGCCGACATCAAATTTGATCCCGTCAAAGACGAAAACGGCGAACTAAAAGAACTCACTCATGGCTCATATTCCGACTTTTTGCAAAGCAAAGACCAAAGAGTAAGAAGAGATGCGTTTATGAGTGTTTACAAGGCATATAGAGAGCATATCAATTTCCTTGCCGCCAACTATTACGCCCACGTAAAGAAAAATGTTTTTTCTGCAAAAATCAGAAAATACAATTCCCCTATCGAAATGGCATTATACGGAGAAGAAATTTCCGAAAAGACTTACAGAACACTACTAAAAGCCGTCGAAAAAGGACTTCCTTCGCTACATGAATATATCTCCATGCGCAAAAAACTTGTCGGAGATCTCCACATGTACGACCTACATTTCCCCTTGTTTGAAGGTGGCAAAGGTCAACCTTACGAAGAAGCCTACAAGACCGTATATAAAGCACTTGCACCTATGGGCGAAAATTATCAAAAACTCTTCCTCGATGCAAAGACTGCCGGTTGGATAGACGTTTATGAAAACAAAGGAAAACGTAGCGGAGCATACTCATGGGGAGCATACGGCACTCACCCCTACGTGCTTCTCAACCACTCCGAATCTCTAAGCGACGTGTTTACCTTGGCTCACGAAATGGGACATGCCCTTCATACATATTTCAGCAACGAGAACATGCCGTTCGAAAAGGCAGGTTATGTTATATTTGTAGCCGAAGTCGCATCTACGGTCAACGAAGTCTTGCTTTTGAAGAATCTTTTGAAAACAGCCACCGGCGAAGACAAAAAGGCACTTCTTTCTTACTACCTTGACATGTTCCGCACGACAATGTTCCGTCAAACACAATTCTCGGAATTTGAAGCGTATGCCCACGACCAAGTCAACGAAGGCAACCCCTTGACCGTCAACAGCCTTTCCGATTTCTATTACAACCTCAACAAAAAATATTATGGCGAAGACGTCGTACACGATGACGATATTCGTTACGAATGGGCAAGAATACCCCACTTCTTCACATCGTTCTATGTCTATAAATATGCCACAGGTTTTGTAAGCGCAGTGTCAATTGCAAGCGCAATAGAAAAAGGCGACACCAAGAGAAGAGAAAACTATCTCAAAATGTTGTCCATGGGCGGTAGCATTCCTCCTCTCGACCTATTGAGAGTAGCAGGTGTTGACCTCGAAACCGACACCCCTTACGAACAAGCCATCCAAGAGTTCCAAAACACTCTAAAACAATTGGAGGAAATGATTTGAAAAAAGTCCTAATTTCGGTTGCGATCCTACTTGCTATTGTCTTTTCGCTAAATACATTCATCGTAGCCGAAGCCGAAGCAAAAACTCCGTCATACGATATAACCATGACGATAGAGCGTACTACCGACCTCGGTGGCGGAATCGGTACTCATTTTTCGCTACTCTTTGCCGACGGAATATTATCGGGCGATGAGTCCGAATCTAGTGGCGAAAGTGACAAAGATACTATGCCGATGTCATTTAAGACTAGCGAAAATGTTGACACCGAACTTTCGAAGTTTAGTTCAAACCTTCTTAAAGCGTTGCAATCGAAATACGGCTCCGTCGTGTCGGGGACAACATCAAAAAACGGTCTTACGATAAGTCTTTATTTTGACGATTACACCGAGTATTACATTGCACACGGCATAGACGGATTTACCTACGACGGTGACGACGAAGACACCAAAACCAAAAACGGATTTTTTACAAACTACTACATTACGAGTACCAAAACATTGTTTTCGGAATCCTATAAAGAGAGTTATCTAGTCACAGATTTTCTTGCACCGATGATGGAATTTGCCAATTCTTTCGGAAAGCCCGTTGGCAAAGTTTACATATACGGCACGAAATATCAAGGTGCAATCACATCCGATGCAGACAAAGTCGAAGTAAAAAACAACATAAAATATCATTACTTTTACATTACCGACGACGAGCGAATAATCACCCTGACGCAGTCCTCCCCCAATACTCTAGCCTATTACGGAATAGCGATAGGACTAGGTCTTATTGTGGTAGGAATCACCGTCGTTTGTATCATAGTAAAACGCAAAAAGGAAAACATATATGGCTGACGTTAAGAAAAAAATTAATCAAGCAATCCAAAAAGTAAAACCCCACTCCGATGAAGCCGAACAAGCCCTACTCGCCTGTGCGATGATGGATGCTGTGGTCGCTTCCGAAATGGTCGAAGGACTCAAAACCCCCGATACTTTTTATAGCAGTATAAACGGCAAAATATTCACTGCAATCAGTGGCATCGTTCATGCCGGCGGAGTTGCCGACATGGTTACGGTCAATGACTATATGGAAAAGAACGGCCTTGCCGAAGCCAATACTCTTTCCTACCTAGCAGACGTTTCAAGCAGTATTTTGTCCGCAAGCAATTACGAAGAATATCTCAACATAATCAAGAGAGATTATTTCGCAAGAAAACTCATTGACGATTGCAATTCCATAATAGAAGATGCCTATGCCAATACCGATTTTGACTCCGTCCTAAAAAAAGCCGAAGAAAAGATTTTCAAAATAGGCGAAGGACAAAGAAAAGGAGACCTTCATCCGCTCAGCGAAACCTCCGCACAAGTTATAAAACAAATCAGCGAGATGATCAAAGCCGGAGGCAATGAGGCTTTCACCACCAAGACCGGTTACAGATTGTTTGACCAAAAAGTAGGAGGCCTAGCCAAGTCCGACTTGATAATTTTAGCCGCTCGTCCGGCAGTAGGTAAAACATCTTTTGCACTCAATATTCTTCTCAACATTGTCAAAACCGATCCGGAAAAACAAGTTGCATTTTTCTCTCTCGAAATGAGCGATATTCAACTTGCCCAAAGACTTCTTGCCAACGTTTCCCAAGTGGAATTACGTAGCATCCAAAGAGGCAACATAACAGAAGAAGACATGGGAAGAATCTGGGGCGCAAGCAACACGCTCGGCAAATCAAAAATATATATTGACGACACATCGGGACTTTCTCCGCAAGCCATGATTTCCAAATGTAGAAAACTCGTCACCTCCGAGAAAAAGCCGCTTGATCTTATCGTCATCGACTACTTGCAGTTGATGGAGTCCGGCGGAAGAATGGCAAGTGGCGAAGGCAGAGCCCAAGAAGTCTCCAAGATTTCAAGGACCTTGAAAATACTCGCCAAAGAAATGAATTGCCCCGTTCTAGCCCTTTCGCAGATGAACCGTAGCATCGATACACGTGACGACAAAACCCCTGTTCTTTCCGACCTTAGAGAGTCCGGAAGTATCGAGCAAGACGCCGATATCGTCATATTCCTAAATAAAGATCCTTACAACGACAATGCAATAATCGTCGATGTTGCAAAACACCGTCATGCAGACCTCACCAAGATCCGCTTTGACTTTATAAAAGACATCAACCGCTTCCAAGAATCTGAAGATCAGTCCAACCTAGACACTCCTTTCCCCACCAAGAAAAAGAAGTACAAAGATTCTACTGACGGAGAATAAAACAAAACAATAAAAATAATATAATATTGTTGCAAATACTCGTTGTTTGTGATATATTATATTGG
>CAVIQK010000020.1:0-3225 GCA_963644945.1 bacterium
GCACCCCTGCCTCTTACAACAGTGGATCCGTTACAGTCTATACTTCGACCAAATACGGTGAAGTTGCAGTCACCGGCGCAGATAAACTCGCAGCCGTATATGAAGGCAAAAAATATTCCGTACAACTTTGTTATGGAAACAACAACACTTTCATCGCAAACCTAGACGGCACGTCCTACATTTTAGAAATCGATGCGACCGGAAAAGCCATCGATACAATCTATCGTTCGGATACAAATTATAACAAAGATGCTAAATTGAGTTTTTCTCTTGTAGATGGTACCCAACCTTACGGAGAAATAATCGTAACATCGACCTATAAAGAAGAAGATTCTTCTACAGAAATGACCGAGATTCATTACGGCTATGTCGATGCGAAAGGCAATATTATTTTTGCAAGGGGTGAAGACACCAAAAACTGTGCAACATCTCAATTTATTTGCACTCCTAGCGACACTGCTTTGACAAAAGATAATTATAAAACTTGTTATGCATGGTACAACAATTCCAGAAAAGCCGTATCGGTTATCGTGGACAATGTGAGATTCAACATTTATTCCACCAATGAAAAAGTATATACAGGCGTAAGTTTCGTTGACATCAACGGAAATGCGATAAATGCCGAAGATATAACCTCGACCGGTGGTAATGCAAAAGTAGATTACGTTGCAGTCTTGAGTTCCGACGGCACCAAGATAGAAGCATTCGCAAAATCTGGTGAAACCTTTGACCTTGCCGACGGCAACGAAGGTGTCTATACCAACGGCACCGATACCTTGACAGTCTATGGCAACGGCTTGTTCTCATACACCAATGCAGACGGTACCCATACCGGCGAATATTCCGAAAACGGCAACGGCTTCGATGCCTATATTGTCGAAAGTGGCAATAGAGTTGCATACTACTATTTGACACTCGATTCTACCGCCAAAACCTTTACTTTGGAAGTAAGAAAAGCAACCGTCTCTTACAATGTAGGAGAATTTGCTACTGCAGTACCTTCAGAAGAGGTAAGCATCAATATTCCGTTCACCCTTCCCACAACCGTAACAGTTACCGATTCGACCAAAACCTTTGTCGGTTGGTATCGTGACAGTGCATTTACCGAAAAAGTTGGCGAAACTCTCACACTTACATCTACCGATGCAGTCACCATCTATGCAAAAATCGACAACAAAACCGTAATTACGGTTGTAGATTCGATGCGTGGCAACTCCACCGTCTATGGTGCCGCATCTCAAGAACTAGGCGAGGTCCTTCCCAATAACGTCGTCAATACATTCTATGGCGACGGAAGTCAATACTTTGTCGGTTGGTGTTCGGATTCTGCAATGGAAGAGACTCTTGATACCGAAAACACCGTAGGGACCAACGCTCTCACGGTCTATGCCAAATATTCGTATAGTAATTGGTCTTTCACACTAGGCGACACTTACACTTTCGTGTACGACTCTACCGACAAAACTTGGAAGAGCAACAACCAAGGTAAGAATAGTACCAAGGCAACAATGACCATCACCGCAGTCGGCGGACCTGTCCAAGTCTCCTTCGACTATTGGTGTTCAAGTGAAAATGCGACAAAATGGGATTACTTGACAGTCGCATACTACGAATCCGGTTCGTCAAAATCTGTAACAGCCGGAGGAAAAACTACCACTTCTGCCGATAAAAAATCTATCTCTACAGTATTGCAAGAAGGCGAAACAGTTGTATTTACCTATCAAAAAGATGGTAGTACCGACGGAGGTTCCGACACTGCCTACATCCTCAACTTGAAGATCAACGGCGTAGCAGTAATTAGCACCAATGGACCTACATCTATATCCGGTACTTACACTTCAGAGGGTGCCGACACCATAAAACTCGACAATATTTCGACAATCACCAAAGGTTCCGAAGTAGGTACATACGAAGAAGTCGAGGGCGAAACCTATCAAGCCATTGCCTACATAGGAGGCAAGACCTATAAACTCACCTTGACAGGTTCCACCTACACCCTAGATGAATACAAAGTCACCATCTCCTTCAATCTCGGTACGACAGGTGCAACCCTTGCCGAGCAACAAGCCTACTACGGCTCTACTTTTGATTTGACCACCGTCACTGCTCCCACAGTCACAGGTTACACCTTCCGTAATTGGAGTTCGCAATCTGACTTGTCCGACACTATCACATCGTTCACGGCAGAAAGCAACACCACAGTCTATGCCAAATACGATGCAGCAGTCACAGTCACTTATGTCTATAATGACAATACAACAGCCAACACCACCGACACCTTATTCGTCGGCGACACCCTAGAATCAGTCCCCACTGTTACAACAACTGTCGAAGGCAAAGTATTTGTCGGTTGGTATAAAGAAAACGGCTCCGGCTACACAACCGAATATGTCGCAGGCGCAGAGATTACAGAATCGATCACCCTCTATGCAAGATGGGAAACACCTTCCGACTTTATGGGATCATATAAAGCCGTCAAGTTGAATGGCACGGGTAATTCAATATATTCGTCATATTTTACCAACACCGCAGTCGAAGTTGCATGGGACGGTATAAGCGCCAAGTCCTCTGCACTCGGCAATAGCAATGCAACCTACACCTTCACTTGGAAAGATGAAGCGACAGGCTTAGTTCTCCTTACCGAGAAATATGTTTCTTCTTCTAGCTGGGGTTCTTCATCCACAAACAAAACCGAGTATCACTTGGGCTACCTAGATAGCACTTCCGGAATAATGGTATTTAATGATGGTTTATATACAGAGCCTACCGCTTGGTCATCAACCAGCACCATCTTTGTTGTTATTCCTACCGATACCGATCTTACTACCACCAACTTTAAGTACTACGGATTTGCAGTAGATCCCGGATACAAATACAATAAACTCTTCTCCTATGGTGATACCAACTACTATGTAGGCGAGAGCGGAGTATTCTCCGGAGTTACCGTCCAAGCCCTTGACTATACCGACATTTCTACCAAATCGGCAGAAATAGGAAAATCAGTTGCCGACATGTCTAGCAATGTTCTCTCGTTCCGTATATACAAGGATGCCGACATGCTTCTCGAAGTCGGCGAAAAGACCTCCGGTACAAGGTATAGTCTCCTTGACGGAAAACAAGGCAACTACAACGCCTCCAATGTCTATGTCACCCTTGACGGTGTAGGACAAGTCACATTAAAGAATACCGAAGGCACTGCAAAAGAGAACGAAATCAACGGTACTT
>CAVIQK010000020.1:3761-7239 GCA_963644945.1 bacterium
GCCAAATGGGTTGTCCCCGCAAAATCTGCCGGCACCTACAAAGGTTTTGAAGTATATTATAGTTGGACTAAAACAGATCTATCTCCGTCTACACTAATCTTTACCATTAATGCAGACGGCTCATTCTCCGGTCAAAACTCCGGACAATTGACGACTGCCGACATGGGTGTAACCGAAGGCACCATAGATCTTGTTAGATTTACGTATGTCAACACTACAGAGGGTGTTTTGGTTACTGCTTATAGTAGTAGTAATACAACTGCAAAAGCTACATGGGGAAATGACATATATATCGGATTTAAAGATTATGCCAATATTTCCGGAGTAAATTATTCTTGTATGGCTGTTGACGGCAAGCTCATCGCTTGGTTGACTGTCAAATATAAAGACAATACCACAAAGAACTTCTTTATCTACAACGATCGACTCTATGTGAACGTCTCTTGGACAGACGGAATCACCGCAGAAAAATGTGCCTCCACTGACTCTGTTGTAGTTTACGACTCGACCGGCGCCGCCTTCATCAAGAAGAGTGGTTCGGCAATGGTCGGCAACGACGGCAAGGCTGGTACCTACACCTCTACCGATGCCTACGGCGACCTCACACTCGACGGCTACGGCACATTGACCGCAGGGGAAAAGTCTGCTGCTTACACTCTTGACGGATCGACCATCACCTTTGTCCTTGACAATGCAATGAGAAAAGTCACCTTGTCAAACGGTACTTATACCAAGGCTTCCGATGGTTTTGCAGGCACCTACACCTTACCCGACTCTACAACCTTGACACTTGACGGCTACGGCAATGTAACAGATACCACCAAAACCTATGTAGTCAACGGCACCAACATCACAATCTATGACGGCTCTGCCTCCACTACATACGGCTTGGACCAAGCGAACAAAGCCTTCCTCGGAAAGAGCAAATTCGCCGGTCTCACCTTCACTTGTTCTGGCAAGAGTTACAAAATCACATTTGCTGACGATTCAAGTATTGTAGGTGAATTAGCTACTACAAGTTATCCCCAATATAAATATGGCTTTACCGGCAGTTTGGATGGGGATACATTGACAATCACAATAACAAGTCAGAATTATTCTATGGGTTTTGTCGGCAAGACAATTACGGCAACAGTATCCACAGGACAATTGGCGTTTACTTCTTCGTTTAAACCTGATAATGAGATTGAAATCAATGGTTCAACCGCCACTTGCGCCGACTTTGTCGCCTAACAACCACCAATCACACGATTAGGATTTCGCCCCGAGTTTTCGGGGCGTTTTTCTTTTCGTTTCACAAAATCGTTTTACAATCTCGCATCATTGTGCTAAATTAAAACTATCAACAAAAAGAGGAGAATTATTATGTATTCGACTTACGAAAGAAAAAACATGTTCAAATCAGCCGACGATCAACTTCTATCGGACACTTTTGCCTATGCCGAAGGCTACAAAACCTTCCTTGACAACTGCAAAACCGAAAGAGAAACCGTCGCATATACCGTCCAATGGCTAGAAAAAGAAGGCTACACCGAGTATCACTTGGGCGACAAAATCACCCCCGGCAAAAAACTCTATCTCAACAATCGTGGCAAAGCCCTCTTCATTTTGAAAGCAGGTAGCCAAGAAAAAATCAAAGAAGGCGTCCGCATTTTGGTAGCCCACGTCGATAGCCCCCGTCTTGACATAAAGCAAGTCCCCCTTTACGAGAGTTCCGAAATGGCTTTCCTCAAAACCCACTACTACGGTGGCATCAAAAAATATCAATGGTTGACCATACCCCTTGCCCTTCATGGCGTAGTAGTCTTGTCTGACGGCACCAAAAAGACCATTTGCATCGGCGAAAAAGACTCCGATCCCGTCTTTTACATCACCGACCTTCTCCCCCACCTCTCCCAAGAACAAGCAAGAAAAACCATAGGCGAAGGCTTCGAAGGTGAAAAACTCAACATTTTAGTAGGCGGACTTCCCCTAAAAGACGAAGACAAAGACGCCGTCAAAAAAGGTGTCCTTTCCGTCCTCAATCGTGACTACGGCATCATCGAAGAGGACTTTCTCTCCGCAGAACTCGAAATCGTCCCCGCCCACAAAGCCAAAGACGTCGGTTTTGATCGTGCTTTCGTCGCAGGTTACGGCCACGACGACAGAGTATGCGCCTACCCCGAAATCACTGCCACGATCTCGACAGACACCGACCGCACAGTGCTTACAATCTTAGCCGACAAAGAAGAAATCGGCTCCGAAGGCCCCTCCGGTATGCAATGCATAGTAATAAGAGACATCCTAGACGAAATCGCCAAAAATTACGGTGTTCTCCCGTCCGTCCTTCGTGAAACCTCCCTATGCTTATCCGCCGACGTTACGGCAGGCTACGATCCCCAATTCGCTTCATGCTTCGAAGACCTCAATGCATCTTACATGAACAAAGGTGTCGCAATGTGCAAATTCACAGGCTCACGTGGAAAATCCGGCTCCAACGATGCATCCGCAGAACTCATCGGCTACGTTAGAAAACTCTTCAACGATGCAGGAGTCATTTGGCAAACGGCAGAACTCGGCAGAGTCGATCTCGGCGGAGGCGGAACAGTCGCCAAATATATCTCCAACAACAACATCGAAACCGTCGATGTCGGAGTCCCCGTCCTTTCCATGCACTCCCCCAACGAACTCATCAGCAAGGCAGACCTATATTCCGCACACCTCGCTTTCTCGGCATTTGTAAAGTAAAAAAACACTCAACCAATCAAAACACAGACCGCAAAGTCTGTGTTTTTTTATGTCGTTTTTTTCCCCGTTTCCGACTTTCGCCTTTCACAAAACAAGCCTTTCATAGTTGATTTTTAGCCACAAAACCCCCAAAAAATCGATTATCAAACACCCATTTGTGAAATTCTTGTGAAATTTCGTGTAAAACTCTACCCCCCCCCGTTTAGAATAAGGTATAATACTGTACAAGTGGTAGTTTATACCCTAAAACGGTATCTAATACCCAAAAAATTAAGGAGAAGGGGAACATGAAAAAATTTTCAATCACAAGTTTAATTTGTGTAGTGTGTTTGATTTTGGTTTTGTCCTTGACGGCAGTCGCATGTGACGAAGCCCAAGATTATTCACTCGGAGACTTAGGCACGTTGTGTCTAGACAACGGTCTCCCCCAAATAGATGAACTTACACTTCCTACTGAATCAGGCAGTTCAAGCGGTTCAAGTGGTTCATCCGGAAGTAATATCGTCAAAGGTACTATTTCATGGGGCGACCAAGTCGCAGCGGAAGGCACTCAAGAGTACACCTACACGTTCACGACAGAAGACGGCATCACCATCGAAGGTACCATCTCTTTGACATTCGCTAAGGACCACACAGGCGGAACGGCAACATGTACCGAAAAGGCAACTTGCTCTCGCTGTGGAAAACAATACGGCGAAGCCCTCGGCCACGACTTTGCAACCGAATTCACAACCGACCAAGCAGCCACTTG
>CAVIQK010000021.1:0-3137 GCA_963644945.1 bacterium
GCCGCACTAAAATCAAGAAAATTCTAAATGCGAAAGTTTCATCGTAAATTCTAAAATGTGAAATTTTCAACAAATATAATTCAATCTAAAAAGGAGAAAAACATGGCAAAAATCTACAAATTAACCGACAATGTGCTTAAAAGCGACAACCTGCTCAATTCATTGTGCGACGATTTCGGATACGAACTCGCTTCGACCGAGCCTATTATCTTGTGCAAAATCGTCAAACAAAAAATAAACGGTGAACTATGTAAAGGTAACTTTAACGGCATTTACAGTAACCCAAAGTGGATAGAAAAGTTTTATATCCCACATCAAGAAATGTTTGAAACTGCTCTCGACCTCAAATACGAAAACGGAGTGCCGTTGCTTACGGACCGTTTCAAAAATGTACTGACCGATTGGCGAATTCAAATCGAAGTTTTGAGCGGTGATGTTAACGGTTGGCTTGGTTTTGCTTCCGCAGACCCTTTCGACCGAGCCGTTTACTATCCGTCCGCATATTTAGACAAATACTGCCCCAAAGAAATCAAAGCACTCAAACAAAAAGGTTTCATTGAGGAAATCGAGGTCGAGGACAAATAAATGAGAGACGATATATTTCTCGAAAACGGCGCAATCTCAATGCGTAAACTTCTCGGTGGCGGATACACAAAAGCATGGTTTGCAAATAACCGTTGCAGATACCGTCTCTTTTGTGGCGCTCGTTCCACAAAGAAGTCAAAAGACATTATGGGATACGAACCGATTTTCAAGATACTTTCGGACCCTCGTAGAAATGTCCTTATAGCCCGTCAAAACGACTCCGACAACAGACAGTCCACTTTCGAGTGTATATGCGGTTGTATCGTCGATTTGGGGCTAGAAAAGGCATTTAAGATTTCCAAGAACCCTCTCGTTATCGAGTATTTGCCGACAGGACAACAAATAATCTTTCGCGGTCTAAACAACCCCACTTCCCTAAACGGTATCACTTTCTCAAAGGGCTATTTTACCGATGCCTACATAGACGAGGCTTTCGAGGTTCCGTCCTACGACGATTTCCGTAAAATTGACGGCTCTATTCGTGGTAAACTTCCCGACGACTTATTCTTTCAAATCACTCTTTGCTTCAATGCATGGGACGGTGACTCGTGGCTAAATCAGCAATTTTTCAAAAACCGTCTCGAAGACGATTATGCTTATCTCGATCGTGACGATGTCTCGTATATGGACTACTACGACCCCGATTTCATAGGTCCTTACGGTCGTGGTCTTTACCTACACAAATCAACCTACAAAATCAACGAGTTCAGAGACAAAGAAAACTACGATGCGGCTGCAAGAGAAATGAAGCGCAAAGCCCCCGAAATCTACAAGGTCGAGTTTTTGGGTATGTTCGGCAACACAACCGCTGCCGTCTATCCCGAGTGGAGCGACTCCCTCGTCCGCCCCGTTCAAGAACTCATTTCGGGCAAGCAATTTTCCGACTTCACTATCGGTATCGATGCAGGTCTCTCCGACGGCGCAGGTAAAATTATCAAGGTCGGCAAAAATGAAGATGCAAATCTCAAAGTCCGAGCCGCTACCACTATGTCCCTAAATGCAGTAACTTCCGACTTGAACCAAATCTATACCCTTGCCGAATATTTCCACAGCAACAACCCTGCCGACAATATGTTCAATACCGACGACCGAGAAAATTTAGGTCTCCCCGAACAAGCCGACCGCCTAATTTCTCAACTCCTAAAATGGCAATCGTTTTTCGGCAATACAGGCTCTATTCTTATGCGTGGTCAAATCAATATCTACGTGGACTCCGCTGACCCCGGTTTCCGTCAAGTTCTCGAAATGAAAGCGCGTGAGTACGGTATCCTTAACTTCAACTTCTACAAATCTACCAAACTCCCGATCCAAACTCGTGTCGACTTCGACCGCCTTATTCTCGCTTACGGAGATTGGCTCATCGCAGACTCTTGCAAAAACTTGGTACGGGAAATTAAAAATGCTCGTCGTGGCAAAAAAGGCGAGGCTCGCGAAGACGGCAACGACCACATGCTCACTGCCGCCGAATACGGTCGCGCTCCGCTCTTGCCTCTGCTCCGTCGTTGGAAGTCTTTTAAGCCACATTAAGACCGTTTTTCCTTGCATTTTTGCCGTCTATTGTCTATTTTTTATTTTTTATTCGAGGTGTTTTATGAACAAAAATAATTCTTCTGGCTTCACCGGTGTCTCTTTCATCAAGTCCTTGTCCAAATTCCGAGCCGCTGCCTCCCTCTACGGAGAAAAAATCTCTCTCGGCTATTTCTCGTCCGCCCCTCTCGCCGCTCAAGCCCGAGACTCTTTCCTCAACCGCTTCTCGTCCGCCCCCTTCCCCCTCTTCGAATATCTCTCTTACCGCTTCCCCACCCTCTCCCTTTCCGAACAACTTTCCTTGTTCTCGTTCGCGCTCCACTCTTACCCCGTCCGTCGCCCTAACCTCTCATTCTTCGCCTATGTCCGTAAATGCGCCCTCTCCGAACCCTTCCTCGCTTTCCCCTCGTCTTTCTCTTCTCTCAACCAAGTCGCCGAACTCCCCCCGTCCCTCTTCGACTTCTTCGTTCGCGGTTTCTCTTTTGCCGAAATCAAACCTAACTTCGCCTCTCGCTACCAAAATCTTAGGTTCGAAGACGAGACAACTTGTAATGCTTGCGATAAAAATAAGTGTAAAAAATAATTGTGTAATTTCGCATAATTTGTTGCATTCTTTCTTTCGGTGTGGTAAGATATATGTGGCTTAACAGTCTAGGCTAACAACACAAAGGAGACTTTTTTATTTATGGACTTCACCGTTCCCGAACTTATGCGCGCTTTCGGCTTTCGCGGTCGCTCGCTCTCTAACCCCCGTCGCTGCCCTCACGCCCGCCTCGTCGGAGATTCAATCTCAATCTCGTTCTATATCCCCCTACCAGACTACCCCGTTCAATCTGTCTCTATCCCCGTCCACACCCTGCTCATTGCCAAACACTCCGAACAAGGCCCCTCCCTCTTCCTTTCCCTTTTCTCCGACGTTCGCCTCTCGTCCGTCGCCGCTTTCATTGTCGATAACTTCTCATTCCCTCCCTCGCTCTTCTCTAAACTTAAAAAAAATACTCGCAAATCTCTCCCGATTTTCCCCG
>CAVIQK010000021.1:3147-6669 GCA_963644945.1 bacterium
TCCCCGATTTCCGTCGGAGTGCTTTCAAAGACTTCGGGACTTGAAATTAAACTGTTGACACTTCTTCGTTTTCGTGTTATACTTTCTTCGAATATTAAAGGAGTTTTTTTATGGACGATTTCGATAACATCAATAATAATCAGTCTAATGTCGACCTGCAACTTAACCCCGTCGTCGCTTATAACCTCTACCGCAGAGGCCTCGTCGCTAACCTCAAACCCGACGGCTTCGACTTCGATATGAACCAGTTCGAAAATTTGATTGACCAATGGACCTCTAAAGAAGATATCATGAATATCCTCGGAGTTAAACACTGCGACCTCGATAAGTTTTGTAGGCTCTGCTATAACGCCGACTTCAATACCACTTACGGCATCCTCCTCGCACTCTCTAATTCTTTCATGAACCGCTCTATTAAAGGCCTCGCTCAAAACGGTAACTCCACCGCCCTCGCTATCGTCGCTAAACACTTCCTCGGACTCGACGACGAACCTAAAAATTCTAATATCAATATCAAGTTCGTTAACGACTTGGATAAGGACGAAAAATGATCGGGGATAGGGCCAGGGAGTCGTCGAACGTTCGGATCACAACTCCTTTGGTGTCGTGCGCACGATTTCAACTCGACGGTGGGCTTATATCGCAAACGGACCTAGGGCTGAGCAAAGACACGATCCATACCGCAGGCAGGTTCGGGATACGATATATAACACAAAGACGAAAGAAGAACCCACCGAGACCGTTTTCGATAGCGTGTGATATACTGGACGAACGTAGAACGAGATTCGCATCGTACGAGGACTTCGTGGAAGATGCAAAAGAAAGGCCCGAAGTGGCTTTTTTAATTAAGTGGAGTACAATCAGTCCCGAACTGTTCAAGTTAGCGGAGGAATACAAAGGCGTGTGGTTCGGGTTCTCAATCAAGTACGTCGAGTACAAGGAGCATCTATATAATGTATACGTGCGCGTGTACGGGCATGAGCCGCCACCGGACTATTCCTATTTTGAGAACAGGATGTTTTTGGAAGCGGAGATGAAGCGATTTGAGACCGAGTGCAAGATGATGCGGATAAATGAAAGGGAAAGCGATAAAGTAAAGAAACAGCAAAGGAGAAAAGCCGAATGCGATTGATAGACTATATAAAGGAAAAGATGTTGAAGCAAACAGGGCTCACGAAAGGGAGCGGGAACGACGACGACAGATTGACCTTAATCAACAACGAAGACGAGTTAGCGAAGTTGAAATTGACCGAGTACAATATATGGTATGAGGGAGACGGAGACGAGTTATTGAACTTTTACACACGCCAAGACATGTACGCGTTCAATTGCGAGCCGATGTATATGAGGAACAAGCGCAACTATTTTTGGGCGTTGAGTGCGGAAGAGGCACAGATAAAGAGAACGCACTCGGGGCAGCCGAGGAACATAGTGGACACATTAGTGAGCATAATGCCGTTTCCGATAATAGACTGCAACAAGTTAGGACACGACAAGATCCAAGCGAACCTAGACGCGATACTGAAAGAGAACGGTTTGGCGAACATATACATGAACGAGCAAATGCCGTTGAGTTTAGTAGAGGGATGGGGTTGCTACAAGATAAATATCGATACGGAATTTTCTTCGAACCCGATAATACAATACTACCGTGCATCGAATGTAGACTTTGTGTATAGGTGCGGACGGATAACAGGGATCATATTCAAGGACTATTATAAGGATAAGGACAACAAAGAGTATGTGCTAGTTGAGAGCAGGAACATAGAGGTGCGAGACTCAGCACGGTCGTTAGTGATAAAGAGCGAGTTGTTTGAGAAGCCGACAAGGAGCGACGACAACATGCGACAGGTCGATTTGAGTACGGTGGCGGAACTGAGCGGGATCGAGCCCGAAGTGGTTATCGGACCGTTCGAGAAGTTGCTAGCCGTACCTGTAATTTTGTTGTCTAACACGGCGAACACAAAAGGGTACGGACGGAGCATTTTCACAGGGAAAATCGACTTATTTGACGATTTAGACCAATGCTTGTCACAAGCGTCGAATGCCGTGCGATTGAGTACGCCAGTGGAATATTTCAACTCCGAATATTTGGAAAGAGATAGGAATGGAATGCCCAAGAAGCCGAGTTCGTATGATAGGAAATATATCATGATGGACGGAGGTCGGAATGCGGACGGAGAGAGCACGGGAGCGCCTTTGGAAATAAGCCAACCCAACATCAATTTTGACGCATATTCGAACCAAGCCGTGCAAATAATGTTGCAGATCATAAACGGAATCATGTCGCCCGCCACCTTAGGAATAGACATTGCGAAGAAAGACAATGCGGCGGCGCAACGAGAGAAAGAAAAGGTAACGATATTTACACGGAACACGATAATATCGAAAGAGATTTTGATACTGAAAGATTTGTGTTCGCAGTTGCTATGTGCGAAAGAGTTGATAGACAAGGACGAGATCACCGTGCACGACTACGATGTGACCGTAAAGTACAACGAGTTTGCGGACGACAGTTACGAGAACAAGTTGGATGTACTCGGCCGTGCTTTGGACCTCGAAAATATGTCACCCGATATGTACATGAGCAAGTTGTACGGCGACACCCTGAGTCGAGAAGACTACGAGAAAGAGCGTTCGTGGATCGAGGAAAGACGACTTGAAAAATCGAACGCCCAAAACGCAGGTATGGCAGGCATCGGAGGGGACGACGGAGTGAACTTGCTAGGAATGGACGAGGACGAAATTTAGACAAAAAGGACGAGCCGTGCTCGTCTTTTTTTTGTTCCCACCGTTTATGCAACGGCAGGAGCGATTAATAAGCAGTCGAGAACTTTTTTGGGCATCCTTAGCGGGAGGATAACAGCCTCGTCACCGTCAATAGAGAAGTACAGGACTTTGTTATCTTTCCCTTTTATGTACGCCGCCACCCCGGCACAAGAAGGTTTGTCGCAGAAGCATTTTGCGATTTCGAGGACATATTTGGCATCGACATAGAAGTCGTCACCGAGTTTAACCACAGCTGTCTTTTTGACTTTTTTTGCCTCGTCGATAACCGAACGGACCTTGCCTAAATCGATTACGATTTCGGTTTCGGTATAGGAGTTGATTAGGTCGTCGAATATGCGAGTGAACGGCAGCCCCTTGCAAGTCGGAGCGCCTTCGATTGCGACGTCGGTTCGGAACGCATAGTATCCGTTTGTGATGTAGTAGTGACCGTCGTCGAAAAACATCCCTCCGATTTTGTCAGACCGACATTCTTTTGCTGCCGATTTTTGGCATTTGGTTGCGAGTGCGATACGTGATTTGATTTTGCTCATAAGCGAGTCTCCTTTGTATTTGATTAACTATATATTACACCTACCGTTTTTATTTGTCAACGATTTTATGCAATTTTTTTTATACCAATTTTGATATAACGATATATAAGTTTTGATATACCCACCCACCTAAGCACGGTATAAACAAGAAAAGTCAGTTTAGACTATAATAAGGTACGTGTGCGTGCGCGTTCCTTATAAT
>CAVIQK010000022.1:0-6494 GCA_963644945.1 bacterium
CTACAAATACTTTGTTGAACAACATGCCAAGGCAGATGGTCAACACTATGCATGGCAAGCATCTCACGTAGCATTTTAGCATGAATTTGGGAATGTTGAATTTCATTACTTTTTGATGAATTATGTGATATCCGACGGCACGTATCGTATAGGCTATGCAGATAGATATACAAGCGCCGATTGCTCCGTAATATTTTGACAAAACAAATGACAAGCAAACATTGATTACTCCATAGACAACACCGAATATTGCTTGAATATGGACTTTGTTGCGGACGGTCATGGCTGTGTTGGCGATTTGGAGAGAATTGTAAATGAGTCCGGGGGAAATAACAAGTAAGATTCCTAAGTAGGCATCTTGATAGTCGGGGCCCATCCAGAGAGATATGAAATCTTTGCCTAGCAAGAAAAAGCCTACACATAGGAGACCGTTCATAAGGAAGTTGAATTTGCCGACACCGAGTAAAAGTGGCATGAGTTTTTCGGGAGCCTTTTCTTCGTCTTCGGCATAGGCTCGGGAGACGGAAGGCATGAACATGCCGTTGATTGCGGTCGTAATCGTATAGAAGAAGCCTTCCATTGTCGTAATTACGCCAAATATGGCGATTTCTTTGGAATCTGCCATTATTCCCAAAATGCTCGGAGTGATACTAAAAATCAAACGTTGGGCAATAGTACCTATTGTAATCCAAAGAGAAAATTTGAATATATCTTTGAATAGGCGATTGTCTTTATATCTAAAATTGATTTTTATGGGAGTGCCGGTTTTGATTACGATTTGCTTGTAAACAATGTTCAAAATGCCTGCTACGATATGGGCGGCGACAAGAGCATATAAGCCATAACCTAACAACAAGACTACGACGGTCAAACCGACGAATAAAACTCTATAAATAAGATCGGCAAGTTTTAGTTGTATAAACTTGGAATAGGCTGTCAAAATGCCCGTTTGGGTGACAAAAGGCATGTTTAATAGGCTGAAAGATGCCGACATTATATATACGATTTTGAATTGCTTTAATTCTTCTGCCGTCAAATTGACATAGATAGAATCGATAAAGAAGAAATATACTAAAAGTACGACAAACAGTACCAAGTCAATAATTGCATATAGTTTATATATTATGCCCAAAAAATTGTCAATATCGATTTGGCGATCTTCGGCTTTGTAGTTGGAAACATATCTTGCGGTAGCCGCAGACAAACCAAAATCTACCAAAAATAAGGTTATTAGGGAGTTGGCAAGCGTATATATAGCATATTGACTTTGCCCGATTTTGTTGACCATCCACGGGGTATAGACAAGTCCTACTACTATATTGAAGGCTATTGCTATGTACGATATTATCGCACCTACTCTTATTTGTTTACCGGACTTCATTTCTTTTTGTACCAATTGTTTCCTAATATTTCGGCTTTGCTGCACGGACCGGACTCATACAAATCCGTACAAGGGTGATTGTTGAGAATATTATCTATGAGGTTTATTGCTCTCTTGGCGGCGACTTCGGCATTCCAAACAGTCGTGAGTGTTTCGTAGGCTTTTTTGCCGAATTCGGCAGTTTTTTCGGGGTGATCCAAGAGATATTTGACTTTGGAGAATATGTCGTCAATGTCGCCGTTTTTGTAAATGAAGCCGTTGGTTCCGTCATCGATAAGATAGGGGACGGAGCCTATTGCATGGCTCGAAACTGTGGCGCAAGCGCTGTTCATTGACTCGTTGAGTACTGCGCCCCAACCCTCGTTGAAATCGGATGTGAACAGAAAAATTTGTGATTTTTCCATATAACTACGAACTTCCTCGGGTTTCATTACTCCAAGCATCGAAACACAGTCTTGTAAATTTTTGGTTTTTATCATTTCGGCAATTTTACTTTGCATTACTCCGCTGCCGATAAGATTTAAGTGGAAGCGATAGCCTTCTTTTTTTAGTCTTTCGGCTACCAATATAGGAACTTCGGGATGTTTCAATTCTAAAAATCTTGCTACCCATAAAATGGAATTGTTTTCTTTAGATTTGATTATGTCGTCAAGATTGTCGTAGTGATATACACGAGGGAAATAACCCCATTTGAAGGCTTTGTCCTTGAACAAAAACGAGTGGGAATAATCTGCCGACGTATAAGCCGACGCACACAGTAGATAGGCGTTTTTGTATCTCTTGTATTTGATGAAATTCTTGATTATTCTTAGGGGAATCTTATAATTGCCGGCAATAGGCTTGAATATCCGCTCGGAGTATTTTATGGTGAGTTTTCCGGTGTTTAGGCGCATCCGCTCCAAACGTTTTGGCGCACTGCCTATAATGACGGCATCTGCCGATAAGATGATCTCTTCGCACTCTCTAAGTGCTAGATCCGACTCGAACGTGTTTTTGACATAGGACGGTTTGTCTTGGATGCCCCAACCCATACTTAATCTTTCTTGGGTGATGGGGGAGGTCTCTATAAATCTATAATCATCGCCTATCAATCGGTACATTTCGTCCGAGAAGGGTTGTTGATGATGATTGAAATAGTTGGATACAAAGGCTATTTTCATGATTGGGAATGCTCCTAGTTTTCTTTATAAAGTTGGAGATATTCTTGGTATTTTATGGTCATGTCGAAGGTGGTGGCGTGGGTGACACAATCTTCGGGGGAATATGGGTGGGTGGTACGAATTCTTTCGATAGCGGTGATGAGGGCGGAATTGTCGTCGCAAGGGACGACGGCGCCGGTTTTTTCGGTGATACACTCGGGACTACCACCGGTGTCGAAAGTTAGGACGGGGGTGCCGCAAGCGATGGACTCCATATTCACTGTGGGGTAGTTTTCTTCTCGTGTCGGGTTGACAAAGAGGTCGGCGGCGGTGTAGATGGTGGCGAGTTCGGTTTGGTTTTGGGTGCGATGGATAGAAATTATGTTTTGGGGCAACTGACTATCTACTTTGTCGTCGGTGCCGACTAGGACTATTTGATATTTGTCTTGGTCGAGTTTTGTGGCGAGGTCAATGAAAACGTCGAGACCTTTTCTTATTCCCCAGCCGAAGGCGACACCTAGCAAAATGAACTTATCGTCGGGGATGCCGTATTTCTTCCTAAAATCGCTCTCGGTAGGTTTGAAAATGTTTAGGTCGATGCCGTTGTTGATGACTCGGACGGGGTAGGCGCCTAGGAAGGACTCGCGGGCGAGGTCGGAAAGCCAACGGGACGGGGTGACGATGGTCATGTTCTCTAAGCCTAAGAATAACCTTTTTTTGAGTTTATGCATGATGCGAGAGTCGTCGATGAGGCTAGAGGGGTAGTCCCTAAAATTGGGACAGGTATGGCAAGCGGTCTTCCATTTTTCGCATTTTGCTATGGTGAAATAGGGGCAATGACCGGTAAATGACCAACAGTCGTGGAGAGTCCAGATGACTTTTGTTCCGGAAGATTTTAGGTATCTAAACAGGAGGGGCAAATTGATGTAGTAGCCGTGAAGGTTGTGGAGGTGGACTATGTCGGGGGAGATCTTTTTGACTTTATGCAAAAATCTCAATGTGGCGAAATAGGAAAAGAGACCTTCACCGCCGATTGTGTTGGCGAGGACTTTGTTGGAGCCTTTGCTAAAAAATCCGCCTATTTTCAAATATTTGTCGGGGAGAGGTTTGAGCGGGTGGGTGGAGTAGCCGGCGGAGGTATAGACTTGGAGTCCTTCCGAATCGGCAATGTTGGCTATGCCGAACATGATTTTTCCTGTGCTACCGTAGGGGACGGTGTTGATTTCTAGTATCTTCATGGTTCCTCACAAAAAACTAAACGGAAGGGTATTGAGATAGCCTAAATTCAAGATAAGGCAGACTATACATAGTACATTGCTTGCAACGTTGAGCAATCGGTCGTGTCTATGAGAGAATCTTTCTTTGACTCTATCCACTACTTTTGGCACAAAAATGGTCAAGTATAGTGACAGGGGGAAAGATATTCTTGTAATCGTGTTGTGGACATGTGCCATAGAATATATGAAGGCAATCATCATTAAAATATTTAGTAAGCCTTCGTAATCGGTGTCTTTTATACGCAAATGATTGGCAATTATGTATAACAATGTGAACATTGCGAACATTGTATAGGCACCGGTGTCTTCTTGCACAAATGCCTTGCCGTAATACAATTTGACGGCTATGCCTAAAATTTTGTCGCTAAATAAGAACATGGCGATAAGCATGCCTAATATTAGAGGCATTGCGCTTTTTGGGATCCTAATATGATACAACGGATACAAAATCAAACATATAATTGCTGATTTGTGGAAACAGACAGCGAAAAAGACGGCAATAATGAATTTTATCGGGTGCTTTTCTTTTATAAATTTATATGCATAGAAACAAATTGCCATAGCGATCGCTTGTCTTAATGCACTGAACGTCACCAAAAACTCGCCGAAAGAAAAATACACGAATACACTAATTAGAGGGTTGTCGGAATATTTATACATAGTATAAAAAATCGGTATTTGGGTAATTATTGTTATAATTATCAAAAACCACCTTTCGTCAAAACCTAGCATATAGATGAGTTTGTTGAGTAGTACATAGCCCGATTCAAAATTGGCATATTCTTCTGTCAAACCGAGTGGGACATATTTGCCTATGTAGATATAGCCGGGGATATAATTGCGCAAATCTATTCCTACCGAAAAAGATCGCAGTCCTTGGAATAAAATAACAAGTAATGCAGACAGAACAAAAAATCTTCTACGGCCGTTTTTCTTGCTGCGAGAAGTTATTAGGTAGATAAGTATGATTAAGATTATTAAACCTATATAATATTCCATCTAATTGCTATATAAATCTTTGCTCATTTTTATTTTACGATTTCAATTATCGTTTGAAGAGGTTGAACTCTCCTTTTGCATGATTTCGTATAATCTTCGGCTCGTCGTGTCTTGGTTGTGATATTTTCGAGCAACTTCTAAGGCTTGGGTTGATTTTTCTTCTCTCAGTGTTTTATCATTGAACGCCAAGAGCAATTTTTGTTTCAAATCGTCTTTTGCGGTGGCACATATCGCACAGTCGTTGTCTATCAAATGTTTCATAGACGATACAGATGACGGGCCGTATGCAAACAAGCAAATACCGCTACCTAGGCTGTCGGCTATTTTGGTAGAAACAGAATATTTTACACGACTAATACTTTGCTCATCAAATGCTTCGACATGAAGAAGCATTGATGCCGAGTGGAAAACTTCGTCAAATTTTTCGCCGGAAACAAAACCTTGCAGTTTTATTGAGGAAAATTTTTCTAGTGCCCCTAATATTTCGGTATTTTTTTCGGCAGTGTATATATGTAATTCGTAATTGGTGCCTAACTCCGCATTGATTTCGTCAAGTTTTTCGCCTATGTCGGCAAGTGAACAAAATCTATTGATCCTTATGTTGCCCATATAGGTGATGACTTTTACATCGTCTTGATTCTTTATATTTTGGCTGATCGGATAATTGCTACCGGTCATCAATGTATTGCAGGTCAAACCGAATTCTTGGGAATATGTATCGCTTATTTCTTTGCTAATAGCAACTATGGAAGATGTATGAGAAAACAACTTTTTTATTTTTTTCTTTAGTTCCAAAGAGTACTTTTTGCCTAGCAAACCTTTTTCGTTTTGAACAAAATAATAATCGTCGCACTCGTATGCGACAATGGGGATGCGATATTTTTTTGAGATTTTTAATGCGATATTATATAAGAATTTTCCTGTGCCGGGGGACACAAATATGCAAGTCGGTTGTTCCTTGGAAAGCCACTCTTTTAGATTTTTGTTGTACCAATGAGAACATGACCACATAATATCTCGTGCAAGTCGTCTATACGGTCGGTTGTTTTTGGGGTTTCTATATAGTCCTTCATCCTTTTCGTCAACAAACAACCTTTGGGGAGCATTTTGTATTTCTTGCGAACTTATTTCTCGACCAATATTAAATTTGCCAAAATAACTTTTCAATACATCTTTGTCGGTTATTCTAAAATAAGATGCACACTTGTCCGTATCGGGAAGGCTGGGATAAATATACAACTGGCAAAGTTCTTCCTTTGAAAAACAGTGGAACAAGGAAAAAAAGGTCTTGCCCATGTTGTTGTATGTAGATATTGAGTTATGACTAATAATTAGAACTTTCATATAAGATTACCTGTGCTGAACATATGGTGAGTAGTTCTTTTATTCTCCGAATTATTTTTCATCATTTTTTAAGCCAAGATCTTGCTTTATTTGAGTAGTGCTAACTTCCGGAGTACGTGGTAAATACACTACTTCGGCACCTTCTTCTTTCAAAAAGTCAAAAGCACCTTTCCAGTCATCACCAATCGCAAAAGTATTAATATTGTATTGATGTATGTCTGTCTTTTTTTGTTCCCAACATGTTTCGGGAATAACTAAATCTACATATCTAACCGCTTCGACCAAAGCCTTGCGCTGTTCATATGTAAAATAACATTTTTTATGTTTTTCGTTCCAATTGAATTCATCGGTGGA
>CAVIQK010000023.1:0-5953 GCA_963644945.1 bacterium
CCCCCGCCTCGCTTCTCACACTTTTATCCCTGTTTTCCACATTCCCCTTTCGATTTCACATTGATTTTATCAAAATTCTTTGACACCGCCGCCAAATGCGACTACAATAGAAATGCTTTTAGGGAGTAGTAGGCGCAACAAAGTTGCGTAGTAAGTCAACAATCTCGATTTATTATTAAATCTGGCTTACCGTAAATTACGAGACTTGAGTATAACGTTTTATGATATGCACAAGTCTTTTTTATTTTGACATTTCATAAAACGAATTCCACAAAACGAAATAAAATTAGAGGTAAGAAAATGGAAGAAAAATCTACCCAAAATTTGGATCACGCAGAACCAAATACCGGAATCGAAAAGGTAAACAATGCCGAAACCTACACCCTTTCGGAACTTGAAACCGCACTAAACACCAATTACCGCACCGGTCTTACGGAAGAAGAAGCCGCCAGACGACTCACGCAATACGGCCCCAACAAACTCAACGAAAAGCCCAAAACCCCATGGTGGAAAATCTTTTTCTCACAATTCAACGATGCGATGATATATGTCTTATTCGCAGCGATAGTCGTGACGATAGGCGTATCGATATACGAAACGGTTTCCTGCCTAAAAGCCGGTCTTCAATTTGATTTCTTTACGGTAGGCGACTGGCCCGACGTCATCATCATTTTGTGTGTCATCGTGCTTAATGCCGTCATAGGAACTGTGCAAGAAGTCAAAGCCCAATCATCCCTTGATGCCCTCAAAAAGTTGTCAAGCCCCGAAACGACAGTCATAAGAGACGGAAAGAGAATTAAAATAAAATCTGAAAACCTCGTCTATGGCGACATAGTCGTCCTCGAAGAAGGCGACACCATCGGCGCCGATCTCAGGATGATCGAATCTTACAACCTCAAAGTTGACGAATCTAGCCTTACGGGCGAATCTACCCAAGTCGAAAAATCGGCAGACCTAGTCTTCTCCGCCCCCACACCGGTAGCCGACCGCACCAACTGTGTCTATATGTCCTCCCCCGTCACATACGGCAGAGGATTAGGAGTAGTGGTAGCCAAAGGCATGGACACCGAAATAGGCAAAATAGCCAAAGCACTTGACACCGAAGAGGACGAACAAACCCCTCTCCAAAAAGTCCTTGCAAAACTCTCAAAAGCACTCGGATTCATCACCCTAGCCGTCGTCGTCGCAGTCTTTATCGCAGACCTCGTTTGGATTTTTATTGACGGCAGAGGCAGCGACATCGAAGCCTACATCGAAACGGTTTTGTCATCAATTTCACTTGCCGTTGCAGCGATTCCGGAGGGACTTCCCGCAGTAGTCACCATCGTCCTTGCCATCGGAGTGCAGAAGATGGTCAAAGCCAACACCATAGTGAGAAAACTTCCCTCTGTTGAGACGTTAGGGGCAGTTTCGGTAGTCTGTTCGGACAAAACGGGAACCCTAACTCAAAATAAGATGACAGTAGTCGAAGCCTATGCGGACGACAAAATATATCTAAGAGACGAGTTCTCATCGACACCCTCCGCCCTTCTAAAACTCTTGGCAAAAGGCATGTGCCTATGTTCCAACGCCACCGTTGACGAAGGACTATACGGCGATCCTACGGAAATAGCGCTAGTCAATTTTGCCCTTGATCTTGACATGAAAAAGAAAGACCTCGAAAGTCTTTCCCCCCGTACCGACGAACTCCCCTTCGACAGCGTGCGCAAGATGATGACGACCGTCCACCAAGAAAACGGCACTTCCATAGGATTCACGAAAGGCGCCCTCGACTCCGTCCTAAAACACACCACCAAAATCTATGACGGCGACCAAGTCCGCCCGATAACAGACTCTGACATCAAGAGAATATACGAAATCAACACCAATTTTTCGGACAGAGCATTGAGAGTTTTGGCACTAGCCACCAAAGAAACGACACACCCCGACGAAGACGATCTAACATTTGTCGGCCTTGTCGCAATGGTCGATCCCGCAAGACCGGAAGCCAAAGGTGCCGTAGCCAAATTTAAGCATGCCGGCATAATCACCGTCATGATAACCGGAGACCACAAAGACACAGCGTTTGCGATAGCCAAAGAACTCGGTATTGCCACCGAAAAAGAGCAATGCAAAACGGGAGCCGAAGTCGATGAAATGACCGACGAACAACTACGAGAAGCATGCAAAACCTTGCGAGTGTTTGCTCGTGTTTCCCCCGAAAACAAGGTTAGAATAGTCAAAGCCTTCAAAGAAAACGGCAATATATGCGCAATGACCGGTGACGGTGTCAACGACGCCCCCAGCCTAAAAACCGCAGATATAGGCATCGCCATGGGCATCACAGGAACAGACGTCGCCAAAGGCGCCGCCGACATGGTACTGACCGACGACAATTTTGCCTCGATAGAAAAGGCAGTAGAAGAAGGCAGAGGCATATTTGCCAACATCAAGAAAACAATATTATTCTTACTGTCCAGCAACATAGCCGAAGTACTTGCAATGTTCATAATAATTTGCATCGGCCTTCCGTCCCCGCTTATCGCCATCCACCTTCTTTGGATCAACCTTATCACCGACAGTTTGCCGGCAATCGCACTCGGCATGGACAAAACAAGTAGCGACGTTCTAGACGAAAAACCGAGAGATCCAAGCGAAAGCATCTTTGCACATGGCGGAAAATCTCTAACACTAGTTAGAGGCGCCGTCCTGACAATATCCGTCCTACTTGCTTACTTCTCCGCAGCATGGCTACAAGGAGTCACCTCCCTATCCGCAATCAAGGATCTCTACACCCAAAACCCCGAAATACTCCACCAAGCCCAAACAATGGCATTCACTACTCTAGCATTTGGCGAACTTCTCCACATGCTCGGCATGCGCAACGTCAACCACTCCGTCCTATCGGTTTTCCGTAGCCAAAACTACATGATGGCAATAGCCTTCGTAGTAGGAATTTTGTTGCAACTCGTCGTCATCGAAATTCCTTTCGTAAGGACAGTTTTCTCTACCGCCAACCTTTCCGGAACCGAATGGCTCATAACAATGGTCTGCTCGTTCGCTCCCCTCATCTGGCACGAATGCGTAGTCGCCTACAAAAAGATAAAAAAGGCTTGCACCAGATCCTAACCCCATATTCATACAAACCCAACCCCACCCCAAAAAAACACTTTATAGCCCATCACTATACGGTGTTTTTTTTATATTCCCCCCCCTCGCCCCCTCCCCCACGCCTTATATAAAAACTCTTGCATTTAATATATAAATATGCTAGAATCATATAAGAAGTATATATACTATATACATTACCTCAATATAAAACTCTTACGAGGAAGATAAAAAATGAAAATACTTTTTTCCCCTCCGGATATATCCGAGCTGGAAATAAATGAAGTAGCAGATGCCTTGCGCTCAGGTTGGATTACAACAGGTCCAAGAACAAAACAACTTGAAAAAGAAATTGCCGAATGGATCGGCGTAAATAAATGTGTATGCCTTAATTCGCAGACGGCTTGTGCAGAAATGGCATTACATATTCTCGGTGTCGGAGCAGGCGACGAAGTAATCGTTCCGGCATATACCTACACGGCTTCGGCTTCCGTTGTTCGTCACGTCGGTGGGACATTGAAACTTGTCGATTCGCAAGTCGATAGTTTCGAAATGGACTATGATGCACTAGAAAAGGCGATTACTGATAAAACAAAAGTTATTATCCCCGTTGATCTCGGTGGTGTGCCTTGCGATTACGATCGCATTTTTGAAATCATAGAGAAAAAGAAATCTTTATTCAAGCCGTCAAATGAGATTCAAAAAGCAATTGGAAGAATTGCCGTTTGTGCGGATACGGCTCATGCGTTCGGTGCAAAATGGCATGGAAAAATGATTGGTTCCATCGCAGATTTTTCAAGTTTCAGTTTTCATGCAGTAAAGAATTTTACGACGGCAGAAGGCGGTGCGCTTACTTGGAAAACAATTGACGGAATCAGTGATGAAGATATTTATCATAAACTTCAACTTTTGAGCCTTCACGGACAGTCAAAAGATGCTCTTGCCAAAACGAAACTCGGCGCATGGGAATATGACATTATAGGCACATGGTATAAATGCAATATGACGGATGTCGTTGCCGCAATCGGGTTAAAGCAATTTGAGAGATACCCCGATATGCTAAAAAGACGTAGAGAAATTATCGCACGTTACGATAATGCCTTAAAGCCTCTTGGTGTAAAGGTGTTGTCGCATTATGCAAACGAATACGAATCTTCCGGACATTTGTATATTACGGAAATACCGAATATTACATACGGACAGCGTGGCGAAATCATTACGAAAATGGCGGAAAGAGAAATCGCTTGCAACGTCCACTACAAGCCACTTCCTATGCATACGGCATATAAGGAACTCGGCTTCGATATTAAAGATTATCCTAATGCTTACAATCATTTTGCACACGAAATTACATTGCCGTTGCATACTTGCCTAACAGATGAACAAGTACAATATGTAATCGACAACTTCGTAGAGATTTTGAGGGAGTACATTTAATGCTGATTTGCAAATGGGAAAAACTTCCCGACGAAATGAAAACGGATGAAGTGCGAGAATATTACGATATCTTGCGCAAAAAGAATTTTTCTTTGTTCTTAAAACGTATTTTTGATGTTTTTGTTTCGGCTTTAATGCTTATCATGCTATCGCCATTGTTTCTTATTTTGGCGATTGCGATAAAAATCGACAGCAAAGGTCCGGTATTTTATCGGCAAGAAAGGGTTACTCAGTACGGAAAACGATTTAGAATATTCAAGTTCCGTTCTATGGTGGTAAATGCGGATAAAGGCTCACTTGTTACTGTTGACAACGATTCGAGAATAACCAAAGTCGGAAAATTTATTCGCAAATATCGTCTTGACGAAATATGTCAGTTAATTGACGTGTTTCGTGGGACAATGACTTTTGTAGGAACTCGCCCCGAAGTACCGAAATATGTTGCAAAGTATTCGCCCGAAATGATGGCTACATTGTTGTTGCCTGCAGGTGTTACGAGCCTTGCAAGCATCTACTACAAGGATGAGGCAGAACTGTTGAACTCCGCCGAAGATACCGACAAGGTTTACGTAGAAAAAGTTTTGCCCGCAAAAATGTACTACAACCTGAAAGCAATTAAAAAATTCGGCTTTTGGAGAGATATAAAAATAATGTTTATGACAGTATTTGCCGTACTCGGAAAAGAGTATAAAGGCGATTACGTCGAGCCGAAAATCAAAACGACAGCAGTCGAAAGCGAAGCGGCGGTTGCTGAAAAACATTAAGGAACAGGTTAAGAAATATGACACAGTTTTCCGTTTTAATGTCGCTATACATCAAAGAGCGTCCTGAATACTTAAAAACGAGTCTTGAAAGTGTGTTGAATCAAACGGTAAGACCTAATCAAATTGTTGTTGTAAAGGACGGTCCTTTGACGGAAGAATTGGAAGCTGTGTTGGAATCGTTTGTATCAAAAGAAACAAATCTATACACTATTTTTCCATTAGAACAAAATCAAGGTTTGGGGCTCGCTTTAAAAGAAGGAATTCAACATTGCAAGTACGAATTGATTGCGAGAATGGATACCGATGATATAGCGCGCAAAGACAGATTTGAACTTCAATTGGCTGAATTTGAAAAAGATCCTGACTTGGATATATGCGGCAGTCACGTTCTTGAATTTGAAGGAAGTATAGACAATATAGTTGCAAAAAGAACAGTGCCGTTGACTGATTCTGAAATAAAAAAATATCAAAAGCGTAGAGACGGGTTTAATCACCCCGCTGTTATGTTTAGAAAATCAAAAGTTTTGGAGTCGGGAAATTATCAAAATTGTCCTTTAATGGAGGACACTTATTTGTGGGTGAATATGTTTTTGCACAATGCAAAAGCAAAAAACATTGATGATTTTTTGCTTTATTTTCGTGTTGGCAAAGATATGTTTGAGCGC
>CAVIQK010000024.1:0-5493 GCA_963644945.1 bacterium
CTTATAAACTAATAATATAAATAATATATTATTTTTCTATTAAAGTCAACACTATAAGAAGTGATATGTTCTTGCTTTTGAAGGAGTCCGTGTGATATGATAAATGTATGATTGATTACAACCGTTTGTTTGAAGAAGAAATCCAAAAAGGTGAACATAAAAGACTTCTTTTGCATGTTTGTTGTGCACCTTGTCTTGCATCGGCAATTCTTAGAGTCAAAGACCATTTTGATTTGACTCTTTTTTACTACAACCCAAACATTAGACCTTTTGAGGAATACGAAAAGAGATTTTTTGAGATAGGAAAACTCCTAAGAGGACTAAACCTAGACAATGTGAATGTCATAAAAGGTGAATATGAGAAGGATGTTTTTGATACTTTTCTTATTCCTAAAAAAGATGAAAGAGAAGGTGGATCGAGGTGCATGGATTGCATCACGACAAGACTAGAGAAAACTGCAGAATTTGCAAGGAAAAACGGCTTCGATTTGTTTTCAACCACTCTTACTTCCAGTCCCCATAAGAATGCTCAATTTATAAATGAAAAAGGGATCGAACTCTCTTCTCAAACTTCTTTGTGGCTACCGTCCGACTTTAAGAAAAAAGACGGGGTATTGGTAAGCAAAAAACTGTGTCAAGAGTATGAGATTTATAGGCAGAATTACTGCGGATGCGCTACGACCAATCGTGATGCGGTAACGTTGAAATCAACGTCCGATACCGCATCAGTCGTACTCAATAAGGAATGACCTCATTCTGCCAAAATTTGGTCCGTTCTTCTACTTTTGTTTCTTGATCTAGAAACTTTGTTATCTATTTTTTGAGTGGTTTGTTTTGTTTTATAACATAAAAAAAGCTTGGGGCAAACCCCAAGCAATTTTTATCAAAATTTTGTTAGCAATTAAGTAGTCTGAAAATTTTGCCGCCAACAATCATCGAAACGAGGTCGAGTACCCAAATGAGCCATCCACCGAAAATACGAATGATGCCTGCAACAACTTTACCTTCGCTAAATCTGGTAACTACTCCCAAAATCCATGCGGTGAAGGGGATAATTGCAAGTATGATGTTGACTATTCTAGAATTGATTCCAAGATAATCTCTTTTGCCTTTTGCCATAAAATTTACCTCCAATAATTAGTCTTTATCAATGTTTTATTGATGTTATTATAATATCATACAACAATTTGTTTGTAAATAAAGAAAGAGAAATTTAGTTATATTTTATTGTTGTATTGTACAAAGGATTGCCGTTTTGGTCCCTAAACGTCACGATTATGGAGCCGTCACTTACGGAAAACGTAGTAAATCCGTGATGGGTGCCGTCTCTAAAATAACTTTCGGCTTGGGTCGGGATGCTGTTTTCTGCATACGTACTGCCACCGAACGGGCCGACTAGAATGTAATTGACGGAGTTTTGAGTCATGTGTTCCATTGTGTGAATATGACCGCTTACGACTATGTCAACACCGTACCGCTCGAATATGGGGCAGACCTTTGCGATCATCGCATTAAAATCATACCACTTGGCTTTGCCTAAAGAACCGCCTGTTGCATAGTAATAGCCATGTGACTGGACTACTACGCAATCGCTTGCCGGGTAGGACGAGAGCGTCTTTTCCAACCATTTTAAGGAGTCTTCGGTGACATCGTCTTCGTATCCTATCATATTGAAAATTACCCAATGAACGTTGGGAGCAAGTTCGAGAACGTGGTTTTCAGAAGTTTCGCCCTTTTGAAATGCATTGTGGAAGTTTTTTGTCGATCCTACCAAAATATCGTGATTGCCTTCGACAAAATGTATTTTTTGCGTGCCGAAATACTCTTCCATGTCGGCAATTGCCTCTTTATAATACGATTTGTTGGAACCTACGTCTACTACGTCTCCGCCATGGATCGTAAGATCGTAACCGCTTTTTGAAATGTAGTTCATGATATCGTGGCGTGCTTCGGGGCTAGAACTGCTTGCTCCGTAATGAGAGTCGGAGACAACTGCAATATTTAATTCTTCGTCGTCCGAAAAGTCGGTAAGATATGAATCTGACGAGGAATAAAAATTGAGTTTGCAATCAAGATTTTTGCCGTTGTTTAGAACTGAAAGGGTGGAAAATACTGCAATAACCGCTACGGTTATAATGGCGGAATAAACACAAAAAATGACGTTTAACTTGGGGAATTTTAGGGATAAAATGCCCAAAATCACCGCTACGACGGCACAAAGCGCCGTAAATACAACCATGGCTACCGCAAAATATTCCCATGCGACAAGTCCTGCAAAACCGGTTGTAGAATACGCCCAAATTATCAACGATATAGGGAGAACGGTTGCGATAATTGTAAATGCAATTTTGAAAATGGTTTGGTTATTTTTAGTCATTTTAGAATTGTGTTAGTCGGAACGGCGACAATTTACTGAATTGAAATAGGCTTCGTCTGACGGGGAATATTCTCCGTAGCATCTATAAAATTCGTTGTTGACAAATTCGGCTTTGCGGTGCGGAGGAAGAGATTCGCCCATACGAGTGATTTCTTGTTGGATATATTCGGTTATTCTACTTCTTTCGTCTTTTGCACTGTTGTCGGGATCATATTCCACCGGAGCCCCAACATAGATGTTCATAATGTCCATAGGAATATATACGGGATAAAATTTGACGGTTTTTTTCGTCTTTTTGTAGTAGGCTCTTGCTATATCGACAAAACCCTCGTTGAGATAGTGGACATAAGGGGAATATGCTCCTATTTGAAGGCCTTTTTCTTGAGATTCTTCCGAATGTTTGAAATAGGCTTCCGGGAAAACTACCACGTTTTTGCCGCTTTCTAAGGTTTCTACCGAGTCTTTGTAGGCTTTGATTACTCCTGCGGGGGAGCGGTCTATCCATATAGGATTATTTGCCCTAAGCAGGGGAATTAGAAGGAATTTTATAATTCTTGACAACATTCTCCAAAACCATTTAAGTTTTTGGCCTCTGCCATAGAGAAAATTGTGGAATATGAAATTGGGGGCGACTTTTTTATCGTTGAGATATCCAATAACCCACGGACGTATGGGGCGATCAAAATATAAAATCATCGTCGAGGGGCCCGTTGCGGTCGAATGAGTGGGGACGTAGATAGCGACTTCGTCTTCAGGTGTTTCTGTCGCTCTGATTACTTCTCTTTTCGGGAAAACTTTGCGAGCAAGCCACTCCATAAATCTATAATAAATGTTGCGTTTTGTTATCATATTTACCTCGTTTTTTATTATAGCATCCCCTACTGTTTTAGTCAATACAATGAGAATATTGGCACTGTAGAAATTTGCTTTCTTACTACAAAAAGCCAAGTATTGATGAAAATTGTTTGACCTAAAAATCAATATGTGATAGTATAAAAAAGCTTGGGGGCATAGCTCAGTTGGTAGAGCGATACGTTCGCAACGTATAGGTCAGGGGTTCGAATCCCCTTGTCTCCACCAATTTTAAAATGACGACATTCTGTAGGAATTTACAGGATGTTTTTTTATGCACTATATGAAGTATAAGAAACAAATAAACCTATAAAGTCGTATGAATAAGGTGTTAGAGAAATACTAATAACCAAATATATAAGGTCGGCGATGTTGCCGATTTTTAATTTTATTAAAAATAAACATTACACACTTGAAATTTGATTTTTGGTTTGATAAAATTTAGGTAAAAGGAGTTGTATTATGGAAGAAAAAGAAAACATCGAACAAACAGAAAACATCGAACAAACTGAAAACGTCGAACAAGAAGAAAACATTGAACAATCAGAAAACGTTGAACAGAAAGAAAACGTTGAAGAAAAAGAAAACAATGAAGAAAAATTCTTAACCAAATGTAAAAACACATTTAAAAAGAATAATTATTTTTGGACTAAGATTGCAGCTGCAATAGCGGTGGTTTTATTAATAATTATTCTCATTGTATCACTTGTTAATTGTAATGGACATAAGGGTGAACCAAATGGCAAACATGAGCATACAATGGTAAGTGTTGCAGAAGTAGATGCAATTTGTACAACTGATGGAACAAAAGCTTATTATAAGTGTTCTACTTGTGATAAATTATTTACAGATGACAAAGGTACACAAGAAACAACATTAGATCAATTAAAGATAAATGCATTAGGACATAATTTAATTCATCATGATGCAGTTGCAGCATCATGTACAACTGACGGAAATGCAGAATATTGGTCATGCTCAGTATGTAATAAACTATTTAAAGATTCTGAAGGAAAAAATGAAACTACATTAGATCAATTAAAAATAAATGCATTAGGACATACTGAAACTCATCATTCAAAAGTTAATCCTACTAAAAATTCAACCGGTACAATTGAATATTGGTCATGCTCAAGATGTAGCAAGAATTATAGCGATTTAGAATGCGTTACTGAAGTTACAGATATAACCATTCCTGCAATAATTACATATACATCAGATAATAATTCATTATATTTTGGTTCTTATCCTCAAACTAAAGTAACAGATAACAAATTAATTTCAACACTAAATACAACTGCAGGAACTCTTCCTACATCAAGTGATAAGTATAAATGGACTGATTATGGCTATTATGTATCAAATAAGGTATCAAGTTATATGTATTATATTGATATAGATCAAAATAAAGATGGAACTAATGACTATCGAGGTGTATATTTTACACAATATAGACCAAATGCTATAAACTTTTCAAGTTCAGACAATTATCAATCTTCAAATTCTTATTCATCAAATACGGTGTATTGGTTTAAATATGAGCCAATAAAGTGGAATATACTAAAGAAAGAGACCAATAAGGCTTTAATAATATCAGAATTATTATTAGATTCACAAGATTTTAATTATACTTTCGATCAAAGAAGTAATATATCCGATTATCAAAATACTGCTTCAACAGGCACTATTTATTCAAATAACTATATGTATTCTCATATACGTTCATGGCTTAATACTACATTCTACGATACTGCATTTGATACTTTAGAAAAACAAATTATAGAGACAACATTAGTTGATAATAGTGGTTCATCTTTATCTGAATCAACAGAAGCTACTTATATATGTAGTAATACAAATGATAAGATATTCTTATTGTCTTTTAAAGAAGCAAATACTTACTATTCTTCTAATACTGCACGTCAAACAAAGGGCTCTGATTATGCAAAGAGTCAAGGAATTTATGTAGATGCTTCTAGTGGTAATTCTCATTATTGGCTTCGCACACCTCAAATATATGATGAATTTGCGGCAGATTGTGTCCGTTTCCCGGGAGACATCAGCAGCGCTTACGTCAATTATACTGGTTATGGTGTTCGTGCGGCATGCTGGATTAATTTGTAAAAACAAAAGAAATACATTTTAATCTCAAAACATTATGAATGATATAAAATCAACCACATATTGATTTTATAGAAAGATTAAAAATTTAAAAAAAGACAGTCGTTTGACTGTCTCTTTTTTTGTTTTCGACTCTTTATAAT
>CAVIQK010000025.1:0-2048 GCA_963644945.1 bacterium
GTATTATATAGACAAGAAGGGGAGAGAGATCCGACCTTCAAATACATACAAAAAGGAAAAAAGAAAAATGACAACATTCGAACAAGTAGCAACCATTACCAACATCGAGCGCCTTAATAATTCATACGTAGGCAACCCACGTTATGCCATTGAGTGGCAAGACCAGAGTGGGCGCAAGCAAGAAGGCAAGACCAAAACGAACGGAGCCGTAGGGTACAGAGTAGGGTACTCAATGGAACGTCAAAACGTACTCATAACCTACCATTACACAACGTTAGGAAATCTCATAATTGACGATATCAGGCGGACGAAATAAGAACTGCGGGGAGAAATCCCCGCTTTTCTTTTCGTATCGAAACCGTGCCGAGTCGGAAGCCGAACCTGACCACACCACCAACTTCACATACGCATACGCATACGGAAACAATATATATCGGAACCGTGTCGAGAGAGCGAACTTACCTGCTAAAAAACTTGCAGAAAAAAATATTTTCAAATAAATAAAAAAATTTGCAAAAAATCGTTGACAACCATTTTGCATTATGGTACAATGTTATTAGCGAAGGGGAAAGAGACCTTCCAAAATCAAAACACAAAGGAGAAATCAAAAATGGAAAAAATCGTATTTACAAAGAACATGACCGAAACCGAAAGAGTTGACGCAATCAAAGCAATGATTGACAGCGGCGAGTATAAAGTCGGTACATTTACAAGTATCGAGTATACGAGCGAGAAGGGCGTTAGAAAGAGCTATATAAAAGAATATGGCGAAACAAAAGTTGAGAAAAAAACATCAATGGTAGTGAGTTTAGGCAAGGCATACAGCGAAACGAAAGCGTTCAAGGAATTGCAAAGAGAAGTTCAACCATTGAGTTGCCCCTATGAGTACCACGTCAAAGGCTATGAGAATATTCTCACTTGTGTTGAAAGACCGGGCCAAGAGCCATATTATAAGTTAAGAGTTTTCTTAAACCCAAACCCGTCAAGTAAAACCAAGAGCGAATATTATCTCAATGGCGAGCCGATAACAAAAGCCGAACTTGACGAGAAAGGATGCCTGTTAGCCGAAAGCAAGCCTGACACAATGCCGATAATGATAACCATTAAAGTAGCGAATATCAACAGCCTATAAGCGAGAGCGAGAACGAAAAGGCGGATGCGCGAAAGCAAATCCGTTTTTTCAACCCGTATGAGCCGTGCCGACAAACCGACTGTAAATTATTTTTTACCAAGTTGCAAAAGATAGTTGACAACAATATTTATTAGCAATATAATTATGAATGGAATCCAAAAGGAGGAACAAACAATGGACTTCAAGAAACTACAAAGCAAAATCAAACTCTATGGCATATCACAACAAGAGCTAGCCAATGCAGCAGGCATAACGAGAGCAAGTCTGTACAACAAACTCAACAACAAAACGGACATGACTCTGAACGAATATGTATTGATTGTGGGCTTCTTGCGAGAAAGAGAAGCCGAACTTATGAACGCACCCACTTCAACCCTAGATACATTTATCACCGTGTGATGCGAATGCGGTCGAGGGAGGACAGTAACCCGTATATATTCTACGAGGACTTCGAGTATGTGTATTGTGTGTACGACAATGGCAGTGTGACCAAGACTTCGAAACGCACCTTATACGAGTCGTCAGTCAAAAGGGAGAATGTGAACGGAATTATGAAAGTGAGGATAGACGGCAAATACATCACCGTGAAGCGACTGGTGGCGATGTCGTTTTGTCCACACTACAAGAAAGGGAATGTGATCGTATGCAAAGACGAAGACGAGCGCAACCTTGATATCGCCAACCTTGAATTACATGAAGCAGGATACGAACCCCAATACGAAAAGAGTGCGAGGGTGGAAGTGATTTACCCCAATGGCAAACGAGTGCTGTTTAAGAAAATGAAAGAAGTAGCCAAGACTCTGAACATAGACGAAACCCTATTTAGCAGAATATTAAAAAGTGGAGAGAGCGAAAAGATCCTGAACGGGATAAAAGTGCAGAAGTTGAACAAAACCGTGTAAGAGTGCGAAAACAC
>CAVIQK010000025.1:2058-5266 GCA_963644945.1 bacterium
GACAAGCAAATTGATATATGCTACTATATTATCAGAAGGGGAAACACCCCGAACCAACACACAAGGAGAATAGAACAATGAAAGCATTATCAATTAACGTTTACAGAACCAACATGACCGACAGCACCAATGGCGGAATCAGCAGCAAGTACGATACTCTGCTACTTATATGCGACGAAGGGTACATAAACATAGACGAAAACAACATACCCGAAAACGCCGTCAGAATGGTACAAAGAACGTTCTTAGGCAGGGAAGCAAACTATATCGAACCCATAGCGAGACCGGAACCAAAACACATAGGCTGGATGGCCGGCGGGAATATAGCATATTCGTCCGATTCAAGATTTAGCGAGTTAAGCGGTGGGCATCCTGTAAACATCCATGACAGACAAGAAACCCAAGAAATATACGACCTACTGACAAGATAACCCCTTTTTGTTTTAGGAAAGAGCCTCTTACAGAAATGCGAGGGCTCTTTTCTTTTAGGCACACCGTGTTAAGTCCGAACAGGTTGCAAATTTACTGCAACTTTGCTGCAACTTTGCTGCAACCCTACCTCAGCAGTGGAGAGGGGTGTGTGGTGAATTCGGAACCGTGCCGAGTACATAACAACGCCCCTAAAAAACTTGCAGAAAAAAATATTCTCAAAATTAAAAAATGTTGCAAAAAATCGTTGACAAGTTTTTTATTATATGATATCATATTATTGTCGAAAGGGAACAAGTCGCCCTGTCGAACAAAACACAAAGGAGAGTTAGCCATGAGCGGACTACAATTCAAAGACTGGAACATCGAAACTATGACGGGTTATAAGCCCATCACTACCTATTATATGGACTTTTCCATTGCGGACCATTTCGGAACAAGTGCAATAAAAGATACCTATAATAGAGCCCTAGACTATGCCTATTCAGACTACAAAGTCTTGACCGAACTTGTAATGGTTTTGAACTGGAAAATATGGGAACACTATGAAAGCAATATGAGATATGCCACATTGTATGAACAATTATTCAGAGAACTTGACGAGTACGCAGTAAACAATCTGAAAGGCAACGAGTTAAAATACTTCTACAGAACAACCGATTAAAAGAACAAGCCGGACGCGTTCCGGTTTTTTCTTGTATCCGATACCGTGCCGAGTCAGCCCACATCAACACCCCCACAACCTAGTCTTACCCCGAACTCGCAGTCGGAGTCGGAGCAGGTGCGGTACCGTGTTGCTGATGTGCCTGAAAAGAACAGTTTTAGATTTTTTGTTTTTACCCCCTTGTATGGGCAAAAATGGTTAAAATTGTATGGTATAATAAAGATACAAGAGAACAAAAACACCCCAAAAAAATATTCTAAAAAAAATTAAAAAAATTATTGAAATATCGTTGACAAGAAAAATCGATAGGTATATAATAAGTATAGAAAACAACATAAAGGAGATTAACAGCCATGATGAAGCAAGAGTTTGAAACCTTAATAAATAAGGAAGTAGACGCAAAAACATTTGAAATGTACGAAGCAATGTACAACGCCTTACCGGAACGCGTCAATAAAGAACAGTTCGTCGCAATGCTTAACATTGACACTATCCCTGAAAGCGAAGATGCCATTTTAAGACGCCAGAGACTTGAAACCGTAATCGATGGATGGAAAAAACGCGTTTATGTCTTAGACGAAGAGATAAGGGCTTACAGAGACGATATAGCGACATACAAAGTAGAGATTGATAAAATAAAGGCGGTAGACACCACAGGGCTTTATAAAGATTATATCAACTACTACAAAGACATGATAGCCTTAAGAAGAGACTTTATTAAAACGAAGCAAGAAGAAAAAAGAGAAATCTTATTCATAATAGAATCCTAAAAAAGAGAAGACCGGAAGCAGTTCCGGTTTTTTCTTATACCCTAGACCGTGCCACTACCGACCTGAACTCGTCGCAGGGTATTTCGAAGTTGAGGACGGAGTAAACCTTTCCCCGTTCTTTGTAGTAATCGAAAGCAGTCGGTTGTTTGGTATATTTGAGCCTAATTTGGCGTACAGACGACCCCAAAACTTCTTGGACTGACAATGGTATAAGGAAGTGCTTACAGTATGGTCTTGTGGTCAAATAAACAGGCGGACCCATAATTTCTTGGACCGTCTTTGTTTTATGGTTGCGAATATAAGAAGCGACCTTATGGTAGTCGTTACCATCCACCTTTGAGCGCCAAAATCTATCCACATAGACAAGACCCTGAAACGGAGCATGATCTTTTGCAGGACGGAAGTGCGACGAGCATAGGAAGAACACGGTACCAGAGTTTAGAGCCGACCTCGTATCCGACCTCTTTTCCCGAAGCGACTTGTGGGCGTTGACTTTTCGGACCGATTTAGCCACAGAGTCAAACACTTGGCGTTGGGAGAAAGTAGTCTTCCATTCGTCTTTCGAAGCCTTAGCCATACGAGTTAGCCTATGAGCAGTCGAAAACAACGCACTTCTCTCGTTACGGTTAAGCCCCTCGTACTTGTTTATGAGTGTGCGAAGCTTCTTATCGATTTGTCGGAGGGACAGACCTTTTTCAAGGCACCGTGCCGACAACACCATGATTTGAGTTATTGCTCGCTTTGTATTGAATATCATAGTTTTAATTTTATCACAAAAAGAAAAAGAACGCAACCAAACGGAGGTATGGAGCGTTCCTTTCCTTTGTATGGAAAAATGTGGGGATGAACAACTGCGTAAACCACAATGTCAACAATAACAATATAGCATACGAAATCGTTCCTGTCAAGCACTAATTTGAAATATTTTCGAAATCAAGCCGTGCAAGATCGCTATAGGCAACAAGATCCTGCAAAACTCATAAACAAGACAAATAAAAAATAAAAAAATTTTAACTTTTTGAAATTTACCCCTCAAGGGGGGCAAAAATGGTAAAAAATATATGATACAATATAATTGTCAAGAGAGAAGGAACCGACTCAAGACAAATAAAGATATAAGGAAAAAAGAAAAATGAAACTACTAACAATCACTACGCTTCACAACCGCTACACTGACGCCGTTATGGTATTCAAAAACGACGTTGACTTAGAAGAGATTAAGCGTCTTTTGTCTGAGATTAAGTTTAAGTACATATTCAACGACGACGACCCGACAGCGGAAGATGTCTTAGCCGACTTCAACAAACAATATGGCAACCTGTACGACTACGAAATACATTGGGAC
>CAVIQK010000026.1:0-5018 GCA_963644945.1 bacterium
TGTTATCATCAATGTTTTATTGCAAAATAAACTCATTTATCTGTCTCCTGTTTATTTTTATTTGTCTTATTTTTTATGTTGTGGATTGTACTTTTTATTATTCTAATTATTTTTCCGCATAGGCGGCGGACAAGGCGGTAGCATTTTCCGATAAGATTGTCGTTGAAGCAAACTTTATAGGCTTTGGTTAGGCCGTATTTTGAGTATAGTTGCCAGAATTTTTCACTATTCTTGGGTTTTTGGACGGAATTTATCAAGGACGGATTGCCTGCCACGATGTCATCATAAGTGACTTCTTGGGTTGTAAGTTGAGGTTTGATTTTTTCGAAAAATTGTTTTCCTTTTTCGGTGTTGAGGATAACTGCCGACACGCCTTTGTCGTCACTGAAATCGGGGAGGACTTTTTCTATTCCCCAAAAATCGCCAAGTGAAATGTCGCTTAGGACGTGCGAACCTTTACACTTGCACTGATAACATGATTCTCGCAAGTGTATGTTGGACAAAAATCCTCTCATGTAGGCATCTCGGCTACCTAACTCGCAATATTCGGATCCGTCCGCAAATAATAATAATAATAATACAGATTTTGACCAGCCAAATCGCTTGTTTCTAAAATATGCATCGGTTATATTGGAGCCTTTTTGTTGCTCAATTTTGGTAGCATAATCTTTCCATATTATAGGGGAAGGTGTGCCATGGCAAATAACGTCAACCGTAAGAAGGCGGTCGTAGTCTTTGCGAAGGTAGGCTTTTAGTCCCGATATTTGGCACGAGGTACCGACGAACAAGACGGGGCGATCGGCTTTCAAATGTTGTTCGACGGACTTATATGTATCGCCTATGACACTTTGTAAATATTTGGAACCGTAAAGACTAGGAAGGTTTGCAAGATTTTCGATACCAATATGTTTTACCGATTTGAAATCGTCTGTGAATGTGGCACCGAAAATAACACCGTTTTCGGACAGGATCTCCTTTGCAAAGCATCCAAACATGCCCCCCGAGGAACTAAAATCTCGAATATCGTTGTCAAAATATGCGGCATAGGACTTTTTGTCTTCTTTGCACTCTTGGGGGTTTTGGAACGGGCAAACCTTGTTGCATAGTCCGCATTGGATGCATTTAGATTCGTCAACGGACGGATAGAGAAAACCTCTGTCGTCGGCGATCATTTCGATACAACTTTTGGGACATACATTGGCGCAAGCAGAACAGCCCGAACACAATGATTTATTTTCTATCGTTATCATTTTTCTTGAACACCTTAAATACTTTCAATATCAAGTCTTTCTCGTATTGGTTTAGACCTAAGAACCACATTGAGATGCAATATATTATCGTATATGCGACAATGAGTCCAAGTAAAACCCATATAGATGAAATTTCTATATAAATCATTGCCAAAGTCCCTAGAATTATAGGAATCACAATGCCTAGCGACATTCTGGCAATATTTTTCCAAAATGTAATTATATCAATACCCATTTTATGGTAGTAAATATTCATTATAAAACCGTTGGCAACGACCAGCGAAATTGCGGTACCTATCGCACTACCGACGGCTCCGTATTTTTGGCACAAGAAGATTGATAAAATCAAGTTGGTCAATGCCATTATTAGGTAAACTATCGATCTAAATTTATGTTTGTTTTCCGCTCTTTGAATTTCTATGCCGAGATTTTGTATCAACGGAACGGTTATCGGGATAACCAAAAGCAAGGCTACGTAATAAGATTCCTCGTATCCTTCGCCTGCCCAAAAGTATATGAAAGATTGTCCAAAAAACACAAGTCCGCTTGCTATTAGGGCAAGGATGGCAAATTGTATTCGTCCTACTTTGGTAAATAATTCGGATAATTGCTTATTCCTTTCGTTTTCGTCTATTTCCGTATTGTTGCATAGCAAATGGATACGTGGGGTAAAGACATTTGAGATTGATGTGGAAAACATTTGATAATAAGATTCCAAAGAAAATCCGACCGAGTATATTGCGACGGCAATCGTTCCTTTGTATCTTGTCAAAAGTATTTTGTCTATATTCAAATTTATTTGATCTACGATAAGATTGATTGCGATAAATGAAGTGTAAATCAACAAACTTTTAAATAAGCCTTTTTCGAACGAATGGAAAATAAATTTTTGTTTTAATACACAAAGCACATATATAACATAGATAACATCTGTCACTACCGATAAAGAAACGGTTACGATGACCATAGCAATCGATTTGTACCCCACAAGCAACAAGGGGAGCGTGACAAGGGGGCTTACTATTGTCTTTATCATCCCGAGAAGTTTTAGGAAAATAAACCGCTCATGCGCACTTATTATATTAGAAAACACGCTTAGAGGGAACGAAAGAGTCAAATTCACCGTAAGTAAAAGCATCAAAATTTTGGCTATATCATATTCTTCGGTAGTCAGTCCGTCCTTGAATACGAGTTGTAAATTGCCGGTCAAGAACAGACCGCAAGCAAGGGCTATCGCTCCGATTATTATAAAAATAATCAAAAACAAACCGTTGAGTTTATAGATAGATTCGTTGTCGTTTTCTTTTTGATATTTTGCATAATATCTTATATAACTACTGTTGAATCCTAAACTTAAAATAGACAGCATCGAAATTGTGGACGATACCGTATTGTATAACCCGTATTCGCTTTGTCCGAGCAAACGAATCATTATCGGCGTATATGCTATGCCGATAATGACACTCAAGAACATTTGAATATAGGACAGTGCTGATCCTATTTTAATTTGTTTTGATTCACTTATTGCCATTTTTATATTCTTCTGCTTTTTTCAAACTTTCTGCTAAAAAGTTTATAGATTTTTCTTTCATCGAGTCAAACTTGGGGAAGCCTTTTTCGTAATTGACGGGAGATAGATTTTCGATATAGTCTAAAGAGATTTTCTCGTCGGTATCGCAAAAGCGGTCACGAGTGTCGAAAAGAGATGTCAATGAATATATCCGGTCGCTCATTTCTTTGAATTCGGCTCGGTTGAATATAAAGAAGTTCTTTTGATATAAATGAGAGAAAACGGTTGCATGGAAACTGTCCGTAAATACGAATTCCGCATGTTTTATTAGCGATATGAAATCCGCAGGATCGGCATCATATATTTTGTAATCGCCAAAATCACTGTCGAGGGAATCGTTCCAAGTCAAAAACGGAAGGGTTACTACTTTTAGATTGCGCTTGCTTGCAAACTCCATAATTTGGGCGGAGGGCAACGAAAGTTTGCCGAGAAAATAGCAAAAAACATATTTTTCTTTTATTTTCCTTTCGGCACAAATTTCATCCCATTCTTTGGACGTCAACAACAATGTGGGATCTAGCACCCATTCCACTTGCAAATTCGTAAGGGGGGACAAGGTCGCAACGGCATCTTTTTCTCTTACGGAAATCGCTTTGTAAGATTTTAGGGAATCTCTAAATTGGTTTTGTTGATCTTTTGTAAGGGATGCACTCGATACACCCGCTGCATAAGACATTTTGAATTTCTTTTCGGGGACGAACTCCATTCTATATACTTCGTCGTAGAATTTTACATTCCAAACTTGATCGCTTCCGACTATGAAGGTGTCGAAATCGTCAACACAAGACGCTATTGTATGCTGGGTGTAAATATCGTTTGTTTTGGGGACATATTTTTCGGCAAACGAACGGAAAGGGGCGGACTTCTTGGAAAGGGAATCTAAGACATATTGTCTGCTCTTTTTGTTCAAAATGCCGTTGATTTTCGATTTTACATAGCGGAATAGTTTTACAATGTTGAAAACTTTGAGTATGCGTTTTGCGGTGTGTCTTTCGGGGACTCTTTCGTAACATATTTGGCGAGCATCGATTCCGTCTAAATTGTTTAGGTGTTTTGTCAAGGCATACGCTTGCAAAACTCCACCGTAATTGATGCTTTTATAAAACATTGTAATTATTCCTACTTTCATATAATTCGCTTTTCTCCTATACAAATCCGTCAAAACTAACCTATAGTTTTATGATTTGATTTTATCTTTTAATTTTTTGACGAGGTAATAGCATCGGGGATTGATTACAAGTAGAATTATAATCAATTTGTTGTTTTTAGATGCTACCAACTTGTTGTTTTTGTATTTTTTTATAATCGGTCTGAGTATCGGCTCATATTCTTTTCGGTTTTCCTTGTCGTAACACAAGAGAGAAAAGCCGTCCATTGCCCAGCACAGTCTATCGAATGCGATGTACTCATCCATATCGGAGCCGTAAATTGGGGACAATTTGGTTTCGATTGTATCTAGCGAAGTCAGTGCATCGAGTCTTTTTGGGGACATTTTTTTGTGCATAGCGCTATCTTCTCGATAAAAATAGTTGTAAAGCGAGCGGGCGCACAATTTGACGCTATTGGCTTTTAGTAAATATTCTTCGACAAACAGTAGATCTTCGTAGATGGCAATATCTTCTCTAAATCGTAGATCTCCTATGAGTGATTTTCTGAACATTTTGTTGCAACTATGGCCTGCATAAAATCTGCCATGCAAGGCTTCTTTGATTGATTCTTTACGATCGAGTACCATGCCGTCATAAGGGATCGTCCTACAAGAGGTGATTTTGCCGTTTTTGGCATAGGAATTGAATTGGCAGATCGTCATATCTATATTGGGCTCAAATGCCGAATATAATGTATCGACAAAATCTTTTTCGACGGTGTCGTCAGAATCGACAAAGGTTATAAATTCGCCGAGGGCTAGTTCTAGACCGATATTCCTTGCCGAAGAAACTCCTTTGTTGGGGGAGTGGATGACTTTTATCCTTGCATCGCTACTAGCGAATTGATCACACATTGCGCCACTGTCGTCGGTAGAGCCGTCGTCAATCAAAATAATTTCGATATTGGAGTAGGTCTGCTCTTGTATCGATTGCACACATTGGGCTAAATATTGGCGGGCATTATATACGGGGACGATAATGCTTATTAGGGGGGATATTTTCATGATTGGGAATGCTCCTAGTTTTCTTTATAAAGTTGGAGATATTCTT
>CAVIQK010000027.1:0-4657 GCA_963644945.1 bacterium
AAAAATTAAAAATATAAATACCAAATAAAGGAGAAGAATAAAAATGAAAGATTTCTTTTTAGGAATGGACATCGGAACGAATTCTGTCGGAATGGCATGCACTGATGAAAATTACAATCTTATCAGAGCAAAAGGTAAAGATTGTTGGGCAGTGCGTTTATTTGACGAAAGTGCCACTGCCGTTGACAGGAGAACCAACCGTGCTAATCGCCGTAGGTTGCAAAGACGAAAACAGCGTATTGCATTTTTGCAGGAACTTTTTACTCCGTTTATCGAAGATAAAATGTTTTTTATTCGTCTAAACAACAGCCAATTTTTGCCGGAAGACAAAGATAAAGGGCTATTGGGAGATAGCAATACACTTTTTAACGACCCCTCTTATTCTGATAAAGATTTTCATAAAGCCTTTCCGACGATATATCATTTAAGGAAAGCCTTAATGACTGACGGCAATTATGATTTAAGACTGTATTACCTTGCGCTTCATCATATTATTAAATACCGTGGGCATTTTTTGTTTGAAGGCAACATGAGCGACATTAGAAGTGTTGATAATTTGTTTATAGCACTCAACGATGTTTGCCAAAATTTAGATATTGCTAGCGATGATATTCCGCAATTCGATTTAGCAAATGCAGAATCGGCAAAAAAGATCTTTTTAGATTCAAAGATAGGTTTAAGAGACAAACAAAAAAGTCTTGAATCGTTGTTTGGCATATCGTCAAAACTCGGGAAAGAAATAATTAAGGGAATGTGTGGAGCGACATTTAATACAAAAATTTTGTTTGGCGAAAACTCTGAAAAGCAAGATTCTATTTCTTTTAAGAGCACTGCGGAAGAAAAATTGGAAGCATTGCGTGGTGAATACGGTGACGATTTTGCCTTGATTGAAGCGATGCAATCTATTTACAGTTTTATGTCATTTGAAAAACTTTTAGAAGGTCATCCGGACATCTCTTCGGCAATGATCTCGGTATATGAAAAACATAAATCTGATTTGCAAAAATTAAAAACTTTTCTTCGTTCGGAGAGTCGAGAGGAATATAATAAAATTCTAAAATCTACAAACGAAAAAGCCAATTATGTCAACTACATCGGATATACAAAGATTTCGCAAAAAAAGCAATTTGTAAAAACGTGTAATGACGAAGATTTCTTCAAATACTTGAAAAAGGAAATTTCTTCAATTGATGCAGTGGACAAAGAAACACAGGCAAATATCATAAAAGAAATCGAAAACAACAGTTTTTTGCCTAAAATTTTGCATTCCGACAACGGCTCTTTCCCTCACCAAGTCAATGAGGACGAACTTTTGAAGATTGCCGGACAAATGGTTTTGTATCATCCGGAAACTGCCGATATGGCACGTAAATTACAAAAATTGTTCTTGTTTAGGATCCCCTACTATGTCGGGCCATTGACGGGCGAAAACAGTTGGGTTGTCAAAAAGTCGAACGAGAAAATCACTCCGTGGAACTTTGACGACGTGGTCGACAAAATCGCAAGCAACGAAGAGTTTATGCGCAGAATGACCAACAAGTGTAGTTTTATGAGATGCGAGGACGTTTTGCCGAAATGTTCTATCATCTATCAAAAATATAACGTACTCAACCAAATTAACAAGATTAAAGTCAATGATGTTCCTCTATCGGATGCAAAAGTTAAGCAAACTATTTTCAATGAACTTTTCTTGAAGTATAACAAAGTGTCCGATAAAAAGATCATAGAATTACTAGTAAAGATTGGTTATATTTCGCCTGCGGATCAGTCTCACACCACACTCTCGGGCAAAGACGGCGAACTTACGGCATCTATGTCGTCATATAATGCATTCAAGAAGATTCTTGGAGACTTTGTAGACAAACCCGAAAATGAAGATATCCTTGAAAAAATTATTCTCTGGCATACCTTAAACACTGACAAAAAGTTCGTAGAAGATTTGATTCTTGCAAATTACGGAAACATTGCGGTGATTAAAAACAATGTAAAAGCACTAAAAGGCTTGACATTTAAAGATTTCGGAAGATTATCTAAAAAACTACTTGCAGAATTGACTTCCGTCGATAAAACGACCGGTGAAATCGTAACAATACTAGATTTGTTGTATGACACGAATCAAAATCTAAATGAAATTTTATACAACGAAAATTATGATTTCATCCAACAAATCGCCAAGGAAAACGGAGAGCAATCGACAGAAATTACGTATGAGGACATAGAGAACTTATATGTTTCTCCTGCTGTCCGCAGAGGAATTTGGCAATCGCTTGTTATGTCGGATGAGTATATCAAGGCAATAGGTTGTGCCCCGAAGAAAATCTTTATTGAGGTTACGAGAGAGAACAAAAATAAGCCTTTAAGGACCGTATCTCGTAAAAAACGTCTTCAAGAGTTGTATAAGAGTATAAAAGACGGTGCATATCAAGATGTAATACAAGAACTTGATCGAGAAGACATGACCGACATTAGGCTTCGTCAAGAAAGGTTGTATTTGTATTTCCGTCAACTGGGAAGATGTGCCTATTCCGGTCAAAAAATAGATTTGGACGAATTGTTGACACCGCATGACACGACGTATGACGTCGATCACATTTTACCAAGGACATATATTAAAGACGATAGTATAGACAACAAAGTTTTGGTACTCAGAACATGCAACCAAACCAAGACGGATATTTATCCCGTCCCGCAAGCGTTGAGACAAAAAGAATTGTGGGAATATCTATACAAAAAAGAACTTTTTAGCAAAACTACTTATGATAGACTGACTAGAACAAAGCCTTTGACCGAAGAAGATTATGACGGTTTTATCAATCGCCAAAAAGTCATTACGGATCAAACGGCTAAGGCAGTCGCACAACTTTTGGCAAGAAAGTATCCCAATTCGACCATTGTATATAGCAAGGCGAGCAATGTTGCCGATTTTAAGAATAAATTTGATCTATATAAATGTCGTGAAACCAACGATCTCCATCACGCAAGAGATGCATATTTGAATATTGTTGTAGGCAACGTTTATCACACCTGCTTCTCTACACCGATGTCAATGTTTTACAAAAAAGATGACGGCTGGAGAGAGTACAATCTCAAACGACTTTTTACAAGAGATGTAAAGGGTGCATGGAACGACTCATCCATATCAATCGTAAAAGATACCTATGCAAAGCACACAATGGCTGTTTCTCAATATGCTTACTGCTACAACGGACAGTTTTATGATGAAACTGTATATGGGAAGGAAGATCTTGGTATATCCGCTCCAAGAAAAGGTAACGGTCCTCTTGCCGACACATCAAAATATGGTGGTTATAAGTCACAAAAACCGTCTTACTTCGTTATAGTACAATCAAAGGGACCTAAGGGTAAAACATATAAAACGATAGAGTCTATTCCTGTAATGACTAGTTATAAAATGAAAGACGATCCCAATGCATTAATGCGATATCTAGAAAAAGATCTTGGACTGGTCGAACCACAGTTGTTGGTATCTAAAGTAAAGAAAAAACAATTGATTTCGTATAATGGGACATTATTGTATATTGCAGGAATAACCGGAGGTAGTATTATCGTCCACAATGCGAACGAACTCTTTACCGACAACAAAACCGATGAATATGTCAATCAATTGGTAAAACTTGTTGAAATGAGTAGAACAGTTGGTGTAAAAATTGATGCCGAAGAGTATTGCTTAAAAACCAATCGCAACAATGATGTCAAAGTTGTCGTCAATGCAAAAAACAATATTGCTCTATATGAAATGCTTAAAGATAAGTTGCTAGGGAACCTTTATCAAGGGGTATCACCTTTCAAGACATTTATGAATAATCTCGAAAGTTATGAAGAAACATTCAAAAATGTCTCGGTCTTAGACCAAGCCAAAACACTCTTGCAAATTCTAAAATTCTTTAAGTGTAATGCGGAAATATCTGATTTAACATTGATCGGCGGCGGTGCTTTTTGTGGGAAAATACGTTTTAACAAAGACATCACCGACATAGACTTCAAAATAATCAATAGATCACCGGTAGGTCTTACTGAAAGAATCAAAAAAATATAATTCTTAGAGGATTTGATGGGATTTCGTACAGTAGTTGTAAATTCTAGGGCAAAATTGGAGTTTAGACTCAATTTTATGATTGTGCGGTGCGAGAAAGAAAGACGTATTTATATTGATGAAATAAATACTCTCATAATTCAAAGCACCGCAGTCGCCATCACATCTGCCTTGCTAGCAGAACTTGTAAAAAGAAATGTAAAAATTATCTTTTGTGATGAAGAAGTCGTAGAACTTTACAAACACTGCTCCATGCAACAAGTTTCGCTTCTACTTGTAGAAAACTCCAAAAATCGAAATAGATTAAATACTGAACGAAGAATAATAATTACAGAAGATCTTTGCGAATTGACAGAAGGTTTTGACGAAAACGAACTTGAATTTTACTAAAAATATTGTATTTTTTGATAAAATTGTGATAAAATATAAAATATAAAAATACAAAACGACCATGCGGCGGCATGGACTTTTGACCTCATTTGAGGTTTGAGAGTCTTGTTGTTTTGTATTACTCTTAAACAAAGAGACCTTCCAAAATCAAAACACAAAGGTTTGAGAGTCTTGTTGTTTTGTATTACTCTTAAACTATGCGAAGTCAAGAGG
>CAVIQK010000028.1:0-1270 GCA_963644945.1 bacterium
ATTATAAATGTTCTTAATGAATATAATGATATAGTTGACCTTAAAAAAGGATCTGCAATTGTCGAAAAACACAACGAAAGCTTTATACAAAACCATTTAGTTTCCGAAAAGAAATATTTAGACAATATTCTTAAAGAGGTTGATCCCAAGATTGTTTTAGACGAAGAACAACGTAGAGTAATTTTGTCTGATGAAGATTATTCTCTTGTTATAGCCGGAGCAGGTGCAGGTAAAACTACCACAGTTGCGGCAAAAGTTAGGTATTTGGTTGAAGTTAAACATGTCGATCCCAAGCAAATACTTGTAATTTCGTTTACAAACAAGGCAGTAGGAGAATTAAAAGAACGAATCAACGAAGGCTTGTTGATTCCTTGTCCTATTACAACTTTTCATAGTGCGGGGTATGCAATTTTAAGAAAACAAGACGATGCAAAAAAGCAAATAGTTGGGGAAGGTTTTCTTTTTAATACGGTCAACAACTATCTCAAGGGTAATATTTTAGAACAACCCGAGCTTGTAGATAAGCTTATAATGTTTTTCGGCTCTTATTTTGATGCACCTTATGAGGGTGACGATATCAATCTATTCTTCAATTATGTATCTAAAGCGGATTTTTCCACATTAAAAAGCAATGTTAACGAATATAATGAACAAATAATCGACAGAAGAACAAATAAGATAACAACAATTACAAACGAAGTGTTGCGCTCGGCTCAAGAAGTACAACTTGCAAATTTTTTGTATTTAAACAATATAGATTATGTTTATGAAGAGCCATATCCTTATCACATTTTAAAGGCGAAAAAACCTTACACACCTGATTTTTGCATAAGGCAAGGTAATAAAATTGCATATATAGAGCATTTTGGTATTACCGAAAGCGGAAAACATAGTTTTTATACTGCAGAACAGCTTGCAAAATATAAAAAAGAAATCATTGACAAAATTGCTTTACATAAAAAGCATGGAACTTGTTTAATTTATACATTTTCGCAATATAATGACGGACGTGACTTATTAGAGCATTTCAAAGAAGAGCTGGAGAAGAAAGGCTTTGTTTTAAGACAGCGCCCGTCTCAAGAAGTCTTTGAAAAGTTGGTAAATACCGAAGAAAACAGATATATTGCAAGACTTGTTAAGTTAATATGTGTATTTATCAACAATTTTAAGACAGACGGCTATAATATTGACGATTTTTATCGTTTTGAGCGTAGAAATACAAATGTACGCACCAAACTGTTTTTAGACGTTTGCAAGGAATGTTATCTTG
>CAVIQK010000028.1:1280-4574 GCA_963644945.1 bacterium
TTCCAAGACATGATAAACGATTCCGCAAGATTGCTTCGCGAAAAAGAAATTTCAAAAGAAAAGTTAGACTTTAAGTATATCATTGTTGATGAGTATCAAGATATTTCACGTCAAAGGTTTGACTTAACAAAAGAACTGTCTAATTTATGCTCCGGGAAAATAATTGCCGTAGGAGACGATTGGCAATCTATTTATGCATTCAGCGGCTCAGATATTACTTTGTTTACTCATTTTTGCTCGATAATGGGTTATGGTAAAGAGCTAAAAATTACAAAAACATACCGTAATGCACAAGAAGTTATTGATATTGCAGGTAATTTTATACAGAAAAACGAAAGTCAAATCAAAAAATCGCTTGTTTCTCCCAAAAGAATACAAAATCCGGTTATTATTGAAACCTACTCGGAAGAGTTCGATAGAAAAGAATTCAAAGGGAAAGGCGGGAAATATTATCAATTAGGAAAACATGTCGAGACTGTTATTGGACAAATACTTGATAAGAACAAAGAGGAAGGACGTGGAAATAATTCTTCAATTCTTTTGATAGGTCGATATGGTTTTGATGCAAGAAATTTGTGCTTTTCCAATGACTTTATTTATGACGAGCAGAATAACAAAATTATAAGCAAAAAATTTCGCTATGCAAAGCTTGAGTTTTTAACTGCTCACAGTTCCAAGGGCTTAGGATATGATAATGTCATCATTGTAAACGCAAGAAACGAAATTTATGGTTTTCCGTCAAAAGTTGACAATGATCCCGTAATGCAATATGTTGTGCGAGACGATAAGTCAATTGAATATGCGGAAGAAAGACGTTTGTTTTATGTTGCAATGACTCGTACAAAGAATCGTGTATATATTGTAACCCCCGAGCAGCATCCGTCTGAGTTTATTTTAGAGCTTATTAAAGACTATCCTAACGTAACTGTTAATGGTAATATCGATAAAAACGACAAAACAAATGTCGGTGCAATTAAAAAGTGTCCGATTTGTGGTTATCCGTTGCAACTCCGTTGGAAGAAAAACTATGGACTTAGATTGTGGATGTGTACAAACGAACCGGAAATTTGTAGCTTTATCACAAATGATTTAAGTGGCGGAGATATGTCAATTGAGAAATGTGATAAATGCAAAGATGGTTACTTAATTGTTAAAAAGGGAAATAATGGTCCGATTTTAGGTTGCACTAATTATAAGCCGGATGGAAAAGGTTGCGATAGACTTATGTCTCGAGACTATTATAAAAGATGGCTAACGGAAGATTTTGAAGAAGATTCTTCAATAGATAAGCCGTCTTATAGCCACGAGATTAAGCAAGATATTCCTACACCTATTCCAGTAAAGCCAATTAAACCCAAAGAAGAATCTAAAAAACCGACAGTTCATGTTGTAGAGCACTCTAAACGTGTTATTGAAAAAGATGGATTTGAAGTTGTTGTCGATAATGAAGGTAACCTAATAACCGATATGAAGCTATTACAAGTCTTGCGTAGAACAAGGGCCGAAATTGCCCAAAGTAGAAAATTGCCGGCTTACTTAATTGTCACCAACAAAGGGTTAGTCAGTTTAGCTACATATAAGCCACTTAACAAGGAAGAATTTGTAAAGTTGTATGGTTTACGTGACAGAACATACGATTCTTGCGGGCAAATTATGATAAAAGCAATAAAAGAGTATCAAGACAGTCAAAAATAGTTCGCTTAAATGTTAAATTTATAGAATTTTTTCGTATTTTAACATAGCGAATCACACTTTATCTTGAATTTTTCTACATATTTTGGTATTATATATACCAAGAGATATTTATCCACAAAAGTTAAGCCGTTATTTTGAGAAATCTCTTAATAACGGCATTTTTATGCACAAGGAGTTGTTATGGCAAACGATACTCATAAAATAAAGTTGCTAATTCTTTGGGACATTCTTTGTAAGTATACTGACGAGCACCATGCACTAAATACCGATGAAATTATTGAACTTTTAGCCGAAAGGGGCGTAAGTGTATCGAGAAAAATTCTTGTAGCGGACATACAAACACTTTGTGATAACGGTTACGAAGTCCTTTCGTATAAAAAGAAATATCACTATTACCGTGTAGTTAATCGTTCGTTTGAAACAGCCGAAGTTGTAATGCTTGCCGACTTAATAAAGGCATCCAAACTTCCCGAAAGGCAAAAGAAGATACTTTTTGAAAAATTGTCTGAAACTCTTTGTACTTACCAAGCCGAAAGTTTATCTAAACACATGGTTGTTGTCGGTAGTAAATTAAAGGGAGCAAATTTCTTTATTTATAATATTGATGCAATCGAACGTGCCATAAATTCTAATAAACAAATCTCATTTTTGTATTATTCGTATGATGAGAGACACCAAAAGGTTTATCGCAAAGATAAAAACCGTTATTTTGTCAATCCTCTTGTAATGGTTTGGGACAAGAATAACTATTATTTGCTTTGTTTTTCCAACGGACACGATAAAATTATGACTTATCGTTTAGATAAAATGGAAGATGTCCAAGTTGAAGAAGCAGAAAGAGAACCACACAAAGAGTATGAGATTTTAGATACAGAAGAATATCGCAAGCAAGTTTTCAGTATGTATAGCGGTGAAACTCAAAAAGTGACATTATTTTTCACTCGCACAATGCTTTCGGATATTTTTGATAGATTTGGCGAGAACATAAAAATAAGGACCGTCGATGAAAATACATTTTCAGTCGAAGTCCCTATTCAAGTATCTAAAACTTTCTTTTTATGGGTGCTTGGAACATTAGGCGAAGTAAAGATAAAATCTCCACAAAAAGTCCAAACCCAATTTGCCGAATTTATGGAAAGAGTAAAGGAAGCATATTAAACTATAAAATCTAGATGCACCTCAATTTATCGTTACACTTCAAAATCCTTGTGTTTTCTCTTCAAAAGTGCTATAATAAATCAAATTTTGTCATAAGTTGTGAGGTATTTTATGAATTATGCAAAAGCGATTCTAAAATTAAGAGTAAAATTAAACTTATCGCAACAACAGTTAGGAGAACTTCTAGGTGTTTCTTTTAGTACAGTAAATAGATGGGAAAAAGGCCATCATGAGCCTACAGTTTTGATAAAAGAAAGGTTAAAAGATATGTTTATTGAAAATGATATAAAGTTAGAAAAGGTGGATTTTTAACATGGCGAAAGTTGTAAACCCTAATATAGATTTTAGAAATTGTGACTATAAAGAGTTGTTGGATGAAATGATTAAAAATGGTACTAAAGTTGATTTAGTATTAACTGATCCCCCATATTGTGTTAGCAG
>CAVIQK010000029.1:0-2703 GCA_963644945.1 bacterium
TCACTATACGGTGTTTTTTTATATCCCCCCCTCGCCCCCTCCCCCCACGCCTTATATAAAAACTCTTGCATTTAATATATAAATATGCTAAAATCATTTAGAGTTATCAAAACATAGGAGCATGCCACTCCGACACGACTCCCCGACCACCCCACAGTCGGCAAACCCAAGTAAAAAGCCGTCCCCCGCTAGGAACTCCCTATCAAAGACGGCAAAAGGAAGAATATAATGTATCAACATTTTTTCAAAAGACTCATTGACTTCACATTGTCTTTTGTCGGCATCATCGTATTGATACCGGTATGGATAGTTTTATCGCTTGCCATTTTCCTAAGCGATCCCGGCCCCATATTTTTCACCCAAAACCGAGTAGGACGGAACAAAAAGATTTTCAAAATACTCAAATTCCGCACCATGAAAACATCCACCCCCCACGACGTTCCTACCCACCTACTCGAAAACCCCGAGCAGTACATAACCAAAGTAGGCGCATTCTTACGCAAAACCAGCCTTGACGAAATCCCCCAAATATTCAACATTTTTGTCGGACAAATGAGCATAATAGGTCCCCGTCCCGCATTATGGAACCAAGACGACCTCGTAGCCGAGCGTGACAAATACGGCGCCAATGCCGTCCGCCCCGGTCTCACCGGTTGGGCACAAATCAACGGTCGTGATGAACTCGAAATAGTTGACAAAGCCAAACTCGACGGCGAATATATCGAAAAACTCAGTTTTCTCTTTGATTGCAAATGTTTCTTCGGCACTATAAAATCCGTCCTTCACCACGACGGAGTAGTCGAAGGCGGTACCGGCGAAATCCACAAAAAAGAATCAGAAAATTCTACTAGCGAAACATCGGAGAACTAACCATGAAAAACATTTTGATTACAGGCGCCAATAGTTATATCGGCACATCTTTCGAAAACTACTTAAAGAATTTCGGCGATGCCTACTCCGTATCCACCATAGACATGATAGACGGCAGTTGGCGTGCAGCCGATTTTTCTAAATACGATGCAGTCTTTCACGTTGCGGCAATCGTACATAAAAAGGAAACCAAAGAAAACCAACCTCTCTATTATTCAATCAACCGAGATTTAGTAGTAGAAGTTGCAGAAAAGGCAAAAAAAGAAGGAGTAAAACAATTTGTATTTTTGAGTTCAATGAGTGTTTACGGACTAAATTCCGGAAAAATCTCTTTGGAAACCGAACCTACACCTTCCACCAATTACGGCAAATCAAAACTGCAAGCCGAACAAAAAATACAAACAATGAATTCGGCAGACTTTTGTGTCTCCGTCCTTCGTCCCCCTATGATTTACGGCAAAGGTTGCAAAGGCAACTTCCCCCGCCTCATAGGTCTTGCTAAAAAACTCCCCATATTCCCCAATGTCCGCAACGAGAGAAGTATGCTTTATATCGACAACTTATGCGAATTTCTCCGCCAAATCATCGATCGACAACTAGGCGGAGTACTATTCCCCCAAAATACCGACTACGTTTGCACCACCGACCTAGTCCGCACCGCAATGACAGCACTTGGTAAAAAACAACTTTACACAAGGATCTTCAACCCCCTTATATCCCTAGCAAAACCCTTAGTAGGAGCCGTCAACAAAATGTTCGGCAACCTCACCTACGACCAAACAATGTCAGCCTACGACTTTGACTACAACGTCGTCCCCTTCACCACCGGCATCGAAAAAAGCATCGAAAAATAAGGAATTTTCAAGAGGAAACAATGTACGGAAAAGTTTCAATCATAATGCCCAATTATAATTGCGAAAAATTTATCGCCGAAACGATAAATTCTGTTTTGTCAGAAACTTATACCAATTGGGAATTGTTGATAGTTGACGATTGTTCTACAGACAAGTCCATAGATATAATTAAAGATTATTGCGAAAAAGATTCTCGCATAAAATTATTTATCAACGAAAAGAATAGCGGAGCCGCCGCCACAAGGAATAGAGCAATAAAAGAGGCGACCGGCAGATGGATAGCATTTCTCGACAGCGACGATTTGTGGCTACCCGAAAAACTTGAACAACAATTGCACTTTATGGTAGAGAACAACATTTCATTTTCTTTTACCGAATATGAAGTCATTGATGAACTCGGCACGACAAAAACAGTGTTCAAACCCACCAAAGATACTTATACCTACAACGATATTTTGAAAACATGTTCAATAGGTTGCCTTACGGCAGTATATGACACAACCGCTCTCGGCAAAGTATATATGCCGGAATCGGCAACCAAAAGAGAAGACGTCGCATGTTGGTTGTCAATATTGCGTGACGGCACTCCTGCCTATTGCGCCCACATACCGCTTGCAAGATATAGAGTACGTTCTCGCTCCGTATCGTCCAACAAAATCAAAATGATAAAATACCAATGGCGACTATATCGCCGAGTAGAAAACCTCAACATATTTAGATCATTTTACTATTTGACCAATTGGGCAATCAAAGGTCTAGTGAAATATAGGTAAGAAAATGAAAATATTATTTTTATGCGGATATTTTTCCAAAGAAAACGAACAAGAAATATGCGACAACACCAAAGTTGCCGTTGAATATTCTGCAAATATTTTTCAAGAAAAACTTATAGAGGCTCTTGAAAACGGACAATATAATTTCGAAATCTTGTCAGCGCCTTTTATAGGGGCATTCCCCAATGCCTATAAAAAAGTTTTCT
>CAVIQK010000029.1:2748-4103 GCA_963644945.1 bacterium
AATATATGAACTTGAATGCAAAAAAGAGTTTACTGTATAAAGTTGGCAAAAAGTACGATATAGCAAAATTCAACAGACTCAATAAATCGGTCGATTCTTATGTATTGCTGACCGATGCAATGAGAGAAAAAATTGATATTCACAATAGACCGTATATGGTAGTAGAAGGTATAGTCAGCAAAAGCCAACTTGAAAAAATGGCAGACAGATCGAACTTGCCCAATAAAGAAGAAGGTTGCAAATATATCGTTTACACCGGCAAAATGTACGAAAAATTCGGTGTCAAAGATCTACTAGATGCCTTTGAGAGCATCCCCGACGATTCATTGCGACTCTTACTTTGCGGAGTCGGTGACTTAACCAAATATATAGAAAAACTCAGCGAAAAAGACAAAAGAATAATTTATCTCGGTCAAGTATCACCCGAAGAATCTTTGTCTTGGGTAAAGTCCGCAGACTTGCTTGTCAACCCACGACGAGCCGAAGGCGAATATACCAGATATTCCTTCCCGTCCAAAAATATCGAATATCTTTTGAGTGGCAATCCTGTATTGGCATATTTATTAGACGGTATGAAAAATTGTTACAAAGATTATATTATTTCGCTTGGCGATAAAGAAATGAAAGACTCAATAATAGATTCTTTACATTTGGAAAAACATAACGATAACAATTTCATTCAATATGCAAAAGAAAACTTGTACAACGAGAATGTTATTAAAAAAATTGTTGAGGTAAGTTATTGATGGTACATGTAATACTTTTATCGTGTGTGCTATTGGCTCGTCCTCTAAAAAAGAACAAACAAAACAATTTGTTTTGCTTGGCTTTTGTGGTGCTTTGTCTATTTTCAATATTACGATATGGTTTTGGAAACGATTATTTTTCATACCAACGTATTTTTGATTCAATTCATGGAATTGGCGATAGTTCGTATGCAAGATATTACAAATCGCAAATTCTTTTCTACATATTAAATAGCATAAGTCCGTCATTTGATGTTTTTATAGGAATTACATCATTATTTTTTCTAGCAACAATTTTTTGGTTTGTTTCGAAAAATTGTACAAAAAATTACAAATGGGTAGCATTAGCGGTTTTTTTGATTAACCCATATTTATTTTTAATGAATCTATCTGCAATTAGACAATGTGTTGCAATGTCGTTGTTTATAATTGCGGTTGATTTTGCATACAAGAAAAAACCGATTCCTTATTGTCTTTTAATATTGGTTGCTACAATGTTCCATACAAGTGCAATTATATTATTGCCCGTATATTTAATTCTAAATGATAAATCGATAAGCAAAACAATGCTTGGGTTAATAACTATTGTTGTTGCTCTTTTTGTAGTAT
>CAVIQK010000030.1:0-3855 GCA_963644945.1 bacterium
TTGAATAAGATTTTTGTCTTGTCGAGCGTGAATGCCGGTCTCACTCCGTATGTTTCACCGTTCTCCCAGCTTGTGCCATAAAATTGCCATTCATTATTCATATAGCCGACACAGCTAATTTGGGGAATAACTACTCCGTTTACATAAGTTCCGCCACCTTGAGCAGTTCTAAGCCAGTATCCGATATTGTTTCCGTCAGGATTGGTTATATCCGACGTAATGAAATATTGGCTCAGCGTTTTATCATCGAGTAAGTTTGCGATATCTCCGTATCTAACCATAGCATCGTAGTCAACACCACCGGAAAGAGGAAAAACATAAGCAGTTGTAGCTTTAACCTTTCTACCGGCAGAGCTGTCTTCTTCTAAACTTTCAGCGGTCAGTGTTGTCTGTAAAATAGCTTTTTGTTCAAAATCGGAAAACAGTTGACTTTCCCCATTATAAAAGCCGTCCATAATTGTTTTTAACGTGCTATTACGTTCGTTTCCGTTTCCGTCATGTGCGTAAAAGTATTTTCCTACGGTTTTTTCGTAGCAACTGCTACCCAATGTATATTTTGAAAAAACATAGCCGTTGTTGTCCATTGCTACCCACGGCACATCGTAACCGGTTTCGCCATTTTGGTAAACTCCGAAATATACCGTATCGCCTTTTGCTATCGTGTTGTCAAATTGAATTGTTTTTTTGCTCGAAGCGGCTACAGAAGGAGTTTCTTCTCCCGTGGCGTGTGCAGTTGTTGCCGTGCCGGTTGCTAACGCAATGCCCAACATAAGAGAAAGACACATAGCAAAGCCGAGCAGAATTGAAATGATTTTGGTTTTGTAAGTTTTGTTTGTCATGATAGTATCTCCTTCCGTTTTGTGGGGACATATTTCAAATCGCATTCCGTATGGGCGACCTAAAACCAATTTTTATGGAGCATAATAATTTTTCAGAAAAGCAAAACGCACCGCCCCATAGATTTTCGCCTATAGAGCAGTGCGCTTGAATTTATTATATTAAACACGAAAAGGGCGGACTTAGGGCTTGCTTGCTTGCTAATGATTGTCGCAATTTACTCATACCTTGTCAACTCCTTTTGCCCGCTTTTTTGCAATTTTTTGTGTTTTTCTGTAGGTAGTTCAGCGTTGATTGGTTTTGTATCCGTCTACAATATTTCTATCCTCCTCTATTATACCATAAAATTCCTAAAATGCAATACTTTTACGCTATCCTTCATGTGAAATTTATATTTTTTACACTTTGTTTCATTTTCGTCCATTTTACTTCTTCCTTTTTCGTTTTATTATACCATTTACATCATTATTACCCATTGCGGAACGCAAACTTTCATAACGCTTTTTTACACAAAAATCACAGAAATTCGGCGGTTTTCAGACCTTTCGTTTTCTTGTAGGGCTTTCGTTTTCTTGTAGACCTTTTGTGTTCGAGTAGAATTTGCAAGCGAAAAAATGGCAGGATTTTTTGCCTTCTGACGGGCTGTAAAAAACAGTTAAACATCCAAAAAAAGCAAAAAATGCCCGTTTTTAGCCTAAAAAGTGCCAAAATACGCATTTTGCAAAGAAAAAAAGGACTGATAAATTGTATCAACCCTTTCGTCCTATTATGGAGCTGATAGGGGGATTCGAACCCTCGACCTATTCATTACGAGTGAATCGCTCTACCGACTGAGCTATATCAGCATTTTATGCTTTGTTATTATATGCTTAATTTATGTGTTTGTAAAGTGTTTGTAATTATTTTTATATTGTTGGGGGTGGGTGGGGGGGGGGATTTAATCTTCCTTATTGATAAAACCTTTGCCCATTACTTCGGAAACGGGCTCGACGTATGCGAAGGCTTTTTCGTCAACTTGGCGAATAATTCTTTTGGCGGTCATGAGTTGGCGTTTTTCGACTACGCAGACTACCATTGTTTTTTCGGTGTGGCTAAAACCTCCTACTACTTTTATCATGGTTGTGCCATGTTTTAGTTCTTCACGAAGTTTTGCTGCCATTTCTTCGGGGATATCGGTGGTTATTTCTAATTCGTAGGCTGCGGAAAAGCCTTTGAATACAAATTCTTGGACGATTTCGGAGATGAATATTGCGGAGATGGAGTAAATGAAGGTGTTGAACGCTTTGGTGGCATCGTCAAAGACGATATATTGGCAGATGCTCGCTATGGCGACTACTCCTATATTGAAGTAAAGTATGGCTCTTAGTCCGTCGGTTGCGGAGCGTTTTGTGTAGCGTCTCAAAATCATGCCGACGATGTCGCTGCCTCCGGTACTTCCGTCGATTGAGAGCATCAAGGGAAGGGAAAGTCCTTGAATGGCTCCGCCTGCAAGTGTATAGATTACACGATTGGCGCCGTCGGTTCCGCCGAGATAGGTTCCTACGATTTGGGCAAGTCCCGTCACTCTAAAGGTTAGCATTTGGGCGACGACAAAGACGACATAGAGAAGGGTTTTGAGTGCAAATTTCTTTTGGTAGCGAATAAAACAATAGATAATGATGGGGATGTTGATGAGGAGTACCCACATGCCTGCCGACAAGTACCATTTGCCGTCGGATACGAACATGTCTAGGACTATGGCAACGCCACTTGCTCCGCCTATTATTACGTTGGCGGGGATCAGCAAGATTTCGAGAGGGAATGAGGTCATGAGCGCCGATATAAATATTATGGCGATATTCCTTAGTTTATTTGTCACTATCGTTTTTTTCATATTTGTAGCCTCTGTTGAATGTGGGACGTGAAAAGACGTCATATACGCTTTTTACGAAGGTAAACGCACTGTCGTCGTGTTTTTTGATGATTTGTTTTAGTAGATAGGTTTGGCGATATTGGACCAAAACCAAAAGAATTTTTTTGTTTTCCGACATGTTGGAGGAGTCGTCATAAACGTCCATAACCGTAACGCCACGCTTGAAAGTATCTAGGATCTCTTGTTTCATCGGCTCCGGATTGGAGGTGACTATCATGTACTTTTTCGGGTGGTCGATGCCTCTTGAAAACATGCCCATGCTGGCTCCGCCTATGTAAACGAAAACGTAACTGTATAGGGCGATGAAAAAAGATTCGTGTTTTATGAATATTATCATCGCACAACCTATGGTGACAAGCGCCAAATTGCATATTAAAACTATGGTAGAAAGGTTGATTTCGGGGCGATATTTGGCAACGATTCTTGCAATGATTTCGGTTCCGCCGTTGCTACCGTTGTTGAGGGCGGCTATATGCATCGAGGATCCTATCAGAAGTCCGGCAAGTATCATGGCTATGACGGGGGAGGACGTAAAGACTAGGGTGTCAGGTAGAAGTTTTAGGACAAGGGTGCAGACTGCGGTGCAGAAGATGGTTTTTAGGGTAAAATCGCCTCGCAAAAGTATTATTGCGGCTATAAGTAGCGGTAAGTTGATGATGCCGTAGATGAGATAGTACGGGACATCGGGAAGGAAATAGTAAATGGTGGTGGCTATTCCGGTGAAACCGCCCGGGACAAAACTGTTGGGGTTGGCAAATATATGGACGGACAAAGCATTGAGAATGCCGGCGATTGCTATTATTAAATATTCATAAAGTTTTTTCAAAACTTTTTTCATCCAATATTACCCTGTTTTTTAGTTTTGAGATGCCACAAAAAAATTGCGACAAACACTATAATATATCAAGTCTAAAAGATTTTCAACTAATATTGATAAGTTTTGGGAAAGGAAAGTAAGACTTGAAAAGGGGAACGAATATGAGGGATGGTTTTAGGGTAAAAAATTAGGATAAAAGGGAAAATAAATTTTGGGGGAAATTTGAATTTTACAAGGAAAAACGGGTTGTTTTTTGTTTTAATATTACCAAAAAGGGGCGGGTGGGCGG
>CAVIQK010000031.1:0-3643 GCA_963644945.1 bacterium
GCATAAAAAAAGGGAGCGATTAAACTCCCTTTGTAGATAAGGATTTAGTTGTTGCAAGTGTAGTATTTGTCGTTAATAGAAACTCTTGCTCCCGTAATATTTGGTTTTCCGTTTGAATATGCTCTTAAAAGATATTTGTTAGATGGACTTACTAAAAGCGGAATATTACCCTCGGTAAATTGAGTATCGTCCGAGACTTCAAGAATCTTAAAGCCTTTCTTAATTAGGTCAGCGGAAAATTGCCATTTCTTTTCAAAAAGCCCGAAGCTGTCCATAATAATTGAAATGTCTTTTTCGGGGTGGTAAGCAGTAATTCTAAAATAGTTTGTCATAGTTTTAATCTCCTTTGCGGTTATGCCGCTAATTGTTTAAGTTTTCTGTTTGCATAAGGTAGCCACTTTTTATTAACGAAATTCAAAATCTCGTCATTAGGCTTACTATCGTGGTCCCCGTAACATTGTAGAACTTTGTGATTAGAAAGTGAGTATTCGATTGTCACAAGCGGTTCAAAAGGTTTTTCTTTAAGTCTCACGAAAAATATTAAACTTTCTTCTCGAACGAACTTTTGGTCATAACCCATTCTTCCAACACAGTGATGTAAAACCTCACCTTCACGAACTAGATCAGACGGTTTTTGAGCAATTATTACTACAAAATTGTCTTTTAAGTTTCTTTGTAAAGTTAGATATTTGCTTGCAACACTAGCAAATTTATCATAAAGCTCTTTTCGTTCCTGTTCGTCTTTCATAGCTTTTGCGGTGTTGTATTCGTCAATTCGAATATCGTGCCAACGTTTGAAATCGTGGGGATAACGGTTTTTATCTACACTCATATCTAACCCTAAATAATTGCATGCGGTGAAATAATCGTTATACGAATAGAAATTTGTATTTTGTTCCGCGACGTATTCAAGGAAGGTGGTAATATCGGTTTTGAAGGCTTTCCTTAATGTTTCAAGCCGAGATTTGTGACCGAGCGACAGCTTCATTTGCTTGAGTATTTGTAGCGATTTTAACGGCTTTTTAGAGCGGTATGCATCAATCACAACATCTATGTAATAGTAGTCAGTTTGTAGTTCGGCTCGGTTCTTCATAAGCCACTTGCAGAAACTTTTGTCTTTACCAACCTTAATTAAAATCTGCTTTGAAAAAGCGTAGTTATATAAGCCGGCTTTCATTAAATATTCCATTTGCGGATACTTTTCGTAGGTGCGTAAATATTTCAAAATCTCATTGCCTTTGTAAAACTGTATTGCCGAGTATTTATATTCGGGGAAGGTAAGCACATACTCTTTATTGACTACCACTGCAAACGGATCAAAGTATTTATCATCGGCAGTACCCCAATCGTCGGATTCATACCAGCGAATAGATTTTTGTAAGCCTTCGCTAAACCAACCGACAGAATAACCACCAATGTAGTGGAAAACCATATCTTTCACGAAACATTCTTTTGAGTGTATACCATGAACGGCAACTTGCTTAAAATACATTTTGCCTTTGTATTTCTTGACGGCAACCGTAATCTTTACAAGTTCACCGTCATTTTTAGTAAGATACGAATAAAATCTTGTATGTCCACAAAAACCCGTATACGTATTGTCAATTTCGAGTATTTGCGACTGAATATATTTTGGAATAGGTTTAATTTTTTCTATTTTCATAACTAAACCTCCGCCAAATTGCTACCGAATATTTGTTGCAAGATTTTAAGTACTGCATTGTCATTTGATGGGGTAGAAACCATTTCATCTTCAAACAATTCTTGCGGTTCTTCAATGTCTCCGTCAAACTCTCGCATTTCTTCTTCGGTCAAGATTTCACCCGTATATTCGTCTATATTATCCCCATAAGAGATGCGGGGAATAAATTGAGTATCTCTTTCGTTTTCCACAATGTATAAATCATGGAGTTTTACAATTTTTGCAAAATAGTTTTCGGATGCATGGTAGGGGAAACCGACCATTTCAACTCGTCTTGGAAGTCCAACATCTCTCGAAGTAAGTGTTAGTCCAATCTCGGTAGAAACAACTATTGCATATGCACCGAAAATCTCATAAAAGTCTCCAAGTCTCAAAGCAACAACAGCAGTAGGACGTTCACTTTGGTAAAGTTGGTAGTCTTTGTAAAACTGTTTAGGTTCAGGCTCTGTTTTATGCCTTTCGTTATATTCTTCCAAAGCAACTTCTTGTAAAATTTCGTTTTTCTCTTCTTCGGTAAATTCTTCTTCATCGTCCGTTTCGGTAACCGAATTAGGTTTTTCGGTATCCGTAATCGGTTTAGACGTTTCTTCAAGTTTGTCGAAAATAGAGAATTGTAGGTTTTGTTGTTTAGGCGGATCTACCTTTTTAGGACTAACCGAAGTCGGTTTACTTGCCTTCACAGCAGGCTTGTATTCTTCTCCGTCAATTGTATAAAGTGTGCCTTCAATCGAATCTTCTTCAAAGTAGTGAATAGCCCAACCGAATACCGTTTCATCGTCAATACAAGTAGAAGAGGCATTCTTTTCTGCAAGTTTTCTTGCTTCGTCGCAAGCATATTTCATAAACCCGACTAAGTTCTTCTTATTTAATAGCGGCTTTCCGTCTTTTTCAAACGGAGTGCCGTTATTTATCTTTTCGGCAAGGGTGTCACTTACGTTATTTTGTAAATAATCTAATATGCGTTCTTCCGCATTGCCGTTAGCAGTTAAATTTAGTTTTATCATTGTTGCACCTCCTAAAATGGTAAATCTTGAAGTAGTTCGGCAGCCATACCCGTAAGTTTATCTAATGTGGTATAGTGGTTAAAACCGCCCGAGTAGTCTACTTCGTTTTTAGCAGTGCGAATAAGTATGTGGTCATACCATTCGTTAGAGAAATATCTAACGTCGCTAATAGAAATGTATACACATCTATTTTCACTGCTTTTAATAAAGGCAGAAAAGCAATAGTGATTCTTGCCAACATTTACTAATTGCCAGTGGTTTTCCTTGCACATTGTTTTTAAGTAGTTAATGTACTTTGTTTGAAAAGACTTGTAATCGTCACCGGTGTAGCATCCCGATGAAAATTCGTAGTTAATGTATTTTTGTAAATCTTTAATTGTTGCCATTGTTGTCAGCCTCCTTAATAATTTCAAAAGTATCTTCTTCGGGGATAATTGCTAAGCCTCCCCAAGTTCCATGTATTTGACCTATATCGTCAATAACTGTAACTTCTCCAAGTTTTCCCGCATATTCGGGTTCGCCTTTCATCTCAATAATGCGAATTTTATCGCCAAGTTTAATTTCCATAATTTTTAATCTCCTCGTATAACTAAAATGTGCTTACCGACTAAATGACATTCCTGTCTAAATAGCCGAATTGCTTGTTTGGTTGTGTAGTCAATATACTTTCTTGTAATTTCCACGCAGTCGTCTTTGTAATTTAGTATTAAAATGTTGTGTGGAAAAGTGCGGTAACAGTAAATAGTTCTCATTGTTCAACTCTCCTGTAAATATCGTCAGCATAGTATTCACATACGAACCAATTGAAAAGGGCATGACATTTCACGCCCTTGTAATCTACTATGTAGTCGTTATCTCCGACTTTTTCTAAAACGGTAATTTCTCCGTATCCGCCTTTAAGCGAGTTAATATGTGCAGTTGTTTTGTATTCTTTCAT
>CAVIQK010000032.1:0-3518 GCA_963644945.1 bacterium
CCGTAAGCCTTAACGAGAACGTCAAAACAAACGGTTACGATAAAACACTCGATGATGAACAAAACAACGATTATACGGCATTTGACAGCGTTATAGAGAGAATGAAACTAACCAAAGGCGAAGAAGAAACACTAAATCACTTAATGAGCGGACTTTCTTGTCAGCAAATCTCAAGAATGTACAACGTCAACCGCACAACAATTTGGAGAAGACGAAACAACCTTCAAAAGAAATACCTACTTGCAACCGCAACAATTTAATACAAAATAGGCGAACAAAAAATGTTCGCCTATTTTTATGTCATTTTTATATTCTTTAATCCACTTGCTCGTAGTAATAGGAGTAGTCGATGCCCTTCATAAACGTTTCGCGGTTAGAAATATCGTCCGTTAGTGCGCTCTTTATAAGCTCATAGATATGCGATGAATCAACAGGGCTTTCTTGCATTGCGGTTAGATATTCTTTTTTGTCTATTTTGCTCCAATCGGTGCATTTTTTTAGGTTCTTCTTCAAAATCAAGTCAAGCCAAATACGAGTGCTTCTGCCGTTGCCTTCCATAAAGGGGTGTGCAACGTTCATTTCAACGTATTTTTTGACGATATTTTCAAGCGAATCTTCGGGCATTTTTTCAATGAGTTTTAGATTGTCTTGCAAATACATGGCGGGAGCGAATGCAAAACCGCCTTTTGCGATATTGAGCGTGCGGATTTGTCCTGCAAAGTCATAGAGTCCGCCAAACAAATAGGCGTGAATTTGCTGTAAACCCTTGACTGTTCCAACTTCTATGGCATCGATAAAAGAACTGTCAAACAGGGCATAAGCCTTTTGCTTGCTTTTGCCGTCAATCGTATCGTCGGAGCGAGTAAACCAACTAATAAATTCTGCACCTAATCTGCTTGGAAATTCGGCTGCAAGTTTAATAACACCGTCAGAATCTAATGCATCGGACATATACTTTTTGCCGTCTGCCGCAGTCAATTTCAGTTGGGTAGTGGCACTAACCAACTCGCTGTTTTCTTTTTTTAGTTTGGCTTTTAAGTATTTCCAATAGTTACGGCATTTTTCGTAATTATTTTCTTTTCGTATTGCGCCGATAATATCGAGCACGCTAAAATACCACTTGTTGTTTTCTTCGTTCCAAGCGGCACGCACTTCAGTGTCATTAAAAAATCTGATTGAAATTTTCATGTTTTATCTCCGCAAGCTTTCGCTTATTTACAAACACAATTAAGCCACAACCCAGCCGTAGCCCTGAATTGCCATATCGATAAAGTGGTTCAAAAGCAGGTTGGTTTTTGCTTCGAATGACTCTTTATCATAACTTTCGGGCAAATCTTCGTCCAAAGTATGTTCGATTGCAGATTTCACCTTTAATTTCGGCTGATCGTCTTTATACCAATCGACAACAAGCAATTCGTCCTTTTCGGCAGTCAACTTGTTGTAAAGATTTTTTGCCGCAAGTTTGACCTTTTGCTCTTCGGCTTGTGTAAGTTTTTTGCCCTTTACGAGCAAATCGTAAATTTCAAGTTCTTCTTCCGACAAACCTTCCATGTTGGGGCGGTTTTGCTCGTTTTTCAAGTCTTCAAGCAATTTTACAAGTTGTTCGTAGTAATCTTCGTTTTCCGAACCGCCTGCGTTGTAGCGGTCGATAATGCCTTTATAACGCTGAGAAAACTGCATTCTCGTACAATTTTTGTTTATCATCTCTTGCATGGCTTTTTCTATAAATACCTTTAAATCGTCAATTTCGATTGCCTTGTAAACCGCCTTTTTAATTTCGGCACGTAGTTCGTCAACATCGATTTTAGATAAGTCGATAACCTTTGTTCCGTGAATAGCAAATTGTTGTTCGGACTCTTCCGCCGTAGTGGACAAAACGCTACTGTCCAACACATTTGCCATACGATTCCTTGCACGATTGATTTTTTCGTCATCGATTCGGTTGTGCATCAAGCCGTTGATATAGGCAAGCGGAGAAAATTTATCGTTTTCCCAATCGAGTTCAAAAATTTCGGGCTTAGATGCTTCGTAAAGATTGATCATCGTGTTTGTAATGACTTTGAATTTATCTTTGGTTTCATCGTTTGCGACAATTACATCGTAAGCACTTCTTAAAGCGTCGAGTTTATCAAAAGTAGAACTTTCGGCACAGATTTTATCAAGCGATATGCCGAGAGACTGCAAAAATTCATCGCCTTCGTTTATGCAAGAATCGAGAAGCAATAGCAACTCGTCAATATCTTTTGCCGGCATAGTGTCATCGTCATCGGGGATCGCATAGTCGGACAATGCCTTTTTCATATACTTAAACACATTGACGTAGTCGACAATAATTCCGCAAGCTTTACCGGGGTAAACACGGTTTGCTCTTGCAATTGCCTGCATAAGTGTATGCGATTTCATGGGCTTGTCAAGATAAAGAGTAGAAAGGCTTTTGACGTCAAAACCCGTCAACCACATGGCACAAACAAACACGAGTTGCAATTTATCGTCCGGATCTTTGAATCTGTCCTCAATGTCTTTGCCGTCTACGGTAATGGCATTCATTTTCGCTCTATGGACGGAGATATCAAGACCTTTTTCGGCAAACTTTTTGTTTTCGTCCGCTTCTTCCGATACGATAACCGCCATTTCGACGTTGTTCATGTAGTCGAGCATTTTTGTAAGCTCGTCACGTTTTTCTTTTGTTTCGGCAGAGTTTCGCTCGCTTGTAATTGCTTTCTTCTCTTCTGCCCAGTAGTGCTGGACTTTGTTATACATGGTAACGGCAGTAAACTTATCGACCGAAACAACCATGCCTTTGCCTAAAAAACCACGTCGAGGGAAATGGTGCGCAATATCTTTTGCAATCTTTTCAAGTCGCTCGTCACGCTTGATAACTTCCAAAATACGAGAAGAAGAATTTTCAAGCAGTCTTGTTTCGTCCTCGTTCAAGTTTTCGTCTTCGATAATATCGACAACGTCATCGTCGAGAAAGTCATTATTTAAGCCCACTTCGGGGACACGTCTGCTGTAAAACAACGGAACGGTTGAGCCGTCTTCCACCGATTGAGCAAAATTATATTCCGAAACGTAATCGCCGAACCATTGATTAGTAAGCCGTTTTGTGCCGAGTAAAGGCGTGCCGGTAAAAGCGATAAAGTTTGCGTTAGGGAGAGCCGTTCGCATATTTTCCGCCAAATCTTTATATTGCGTGCGGTGTGCCTCGTCAACAAGCACAAAAATATCATTTCTCGTTGACAAAACGGGGTATTTTTTCGTCTTATCGTAGCGGAATTTATGAATTAGAGTAAAAACAAATTCTTTGTTTTTTTGCAAAAATTCTCTGAGTTGCTCGCTGTTTTTAGGTTGACATTCGTCTTTCGGTCCGATAACTTCGGTTCGCACAAAATTTTTGTGAATCTGCGTGTCCAAATCGTCACGGTCGGTGATAACAAGGAAGGTAAAGTTGCCGTTTACTTTGCGTTTTACCTTGCGGGCAAACATCACCATAGAATAGGACTTTCCGCTTCCTTGCG
>CAVIQK010000033.1:0-3368 GCA_963644945.1 bacterium
GCCTTTGTAACTATATGGACACAACGATTATTAAAGAAAAAAGTGTATGAATCGCTAAGAAACATACACTTTAAGGGGTATTTATTAAATTTTTCATTGTTTTGTGCCTTATTTTTTAATAAGTCGATGCCTAAATGCAGATACGAAATCTACTTTATAGACAATTTGTATTTCTCGGTCTTTTCCCGTAACTTGAGGGAAGCCTCCAATTATTACACGATCAATAAGTTCGCATACCATTGCTCTGGTAAGTTCTTGTGCGTCGTAATATTTTTTCAAGTTTTGCATAAAATTTTCGACATTTTTTTGGTAGTTTTCGGTTTGAGATACTTTTCCCTTGAGGACATCTATTTCCGCATAAAGAGTATTTTGTTCTGCCGTATATTTCTCTATAAAGCTAAAACAAGTTTTCTCTTCCATTTTGCCGTTGACTTTATCTTCGTAAATGTTTTGAATAATCCGGTCTAACTCTTCGACACGTTTTTGCTTTGACTGTAATTCTTTCTTAGAATTTTTAATTGATTCGTCTGCAAGCTTTTCGTTGTTCTTAATAAATTCTTCGCGAATAGATTTTTCGTTAAGCACTATCTTTTGTGCCATACCTCGAATGTCGGCGAGAATAATTTCTTCCAATTCCTTTGTCGAGATAAAATGGGAAAAGCAGTACGCCTTGCCATAACGTTTGTGTCTGCCACAATCAAAGTTGTAATAAGCAAAACTTCCTTCCTTGTTTTTCCAACTATAGCCCATTTTCATCGAACCACCGCAATCTGCACAATACAAGTATCCTGAAAGAGGATGCATAACACCCGTATGCATTTTTCGTCCCGGTCTTCGAGATTTTTTTCGTTCTTGAACTTTGTCCCATAATTCTTGAGATATAATTGCCGGATGAGCATTGTATGTAATAACCCATTCGCTCGGATCTTTTTCTATAATTTTGTGATTCTTATACGAGACGGTCGTATACTTTTGTTGTGCTAAATGTCCGAGGTATACTATGTTTCCCAATATGCGACTAACTGAAGTAGCTTCCCAATAGAATTTGTCATGATTCTTCCATGTTTTACCTGTTCGCAAAAATGCAAGTCTACAAGCTGTCGGAATGCCTTCCATATTTAAGATATCTGCTATTTTAGGCGGATTGTTTCCGGCTGCATACAATTCAAAAATGCGTTTTATAGTTGGAGCGGTTTCTTCATCTAGTTGTAATGTCCTTTTTTCGTCAGTTCCTTGAAGATAACCATAAGGAACTCTTGCTCCGCTACGCTTACCTTCAAGTGCAAGGTTTTTTCTAACTGCACGTATTTTTTTACTTGTATTTGCAGCATGCCACTCATTAAAAACGTTTACAATCGGTAGCATCTCCATTGAGTTGCTATTTTTGTTTTCGGTGTCTACATTGTCTTGAATTGCTATAAATCTAATACCGAATGCAGGAAAAACATAGTCTGTGTATTGACCAATTTCAATGTAGTTTCTACCGAAACGTGACATATCCTTGACGATAATAGTATTTATGACTCCGTTTTTAGCATCGTCTAATAATCTTTGCACTCCCGGACGATCGAAAGTAGTTCCCGAAAATCCGTCGTCAATATATTCGTCGTGAATAATAAAGCCATGCTCTAAGGCATATTTTCTAAGTATCATCCTTTGATTTTCAATGGATACAGATTCTCCTTGACGTTCATCTTCTTGGGAAAGTCTGAAATATAGACCTGCGATATAAGTTTTTTGTTTCATTTTTTAGATCTCCTTTTTGTAATAATTATTTGTTGCAAGCTGTTGCATGGCTTTTTCGAAATCTCGATGACCATTAAAATAGCTTCTTACACAGTATTTTTTACCGTTTATAACTCTCTCCTTGAATACAGAGGGAGAAAAGATATAACAGTTGTCGAAATCCTCATCTTTTAACAAAAATGCTGTTGTTACATTTGTTTGCATGATTTTTAACCTCCTTTTGATTTATTTTTTGTTTTGTAGATTTTGTCTTTCGACAAGGACGAGAATAAACGAAAAATAATAGATTTTCGTAGATTTCTTTGGTGTTGTGAAACCTTTTTACATGGTGAAGCGTTTTGCTTCCTTACTCGTCAAGGGTTGCCTTAAAGCAATACACTTTACCCTTGACGAATAAGTCTTTTTCGTTTAGGCTCTACGGCGAAAGACAATATATATTTTTAATTCTTAGTTGCCCTTAGGCATTTGTTCTATTACTTCGGGTGAAACCTTACCAATAATTGTTCCATCGTCTATACAAGTGAAATCGTCCGCAAGAATAATTTTTCGATCATCGATTCCGTAAGAACAAATACAATCTTCGTCCATTATGTCGGAGTAAAAATGTGTAGGTAAGTTCCCACCAAAGACTAATCGTTCTCCTGACTTTTCCATGTATTTTGTAATATACTTTGCTGCATCGCTCACATGCCGAGGAAGAACAATGTCCTTAAAATCGTTCCTACCAAATTTTTTCTCAAAATGTGTGTTTTGCAAAGTTTTTTGCTTTTTATGTTTTCTTGTGTCGTAATCTTCTTTCTCTTTAAGCTCTCCAACCATACCGCCTTCGGGAATGTAAAAGATGCCATGAAAATGTAATCTGTTTGTATCTTTACCACGCTCCCAAACACCTATATACTTCCAACCTTTTCGAGCGACTAAATGTTTTAATGTGGTTGTAAGTTTCTCTCTAAAAGATTCTTCGGTATGAAGCTCGTCCGAGTAAGTGAAAGTTACAAAATATGACCACTGCTGTAAGTTTAACTTTCGTCTTAAACGGACTTGCCTTTTAATAGAGTTTCGTCGCATTCTCTCAACATTTTCGTCCACGAAAGCATTTAACTGTTCCTTGTCTTTGAAGGTGTCTTTAAGTTGCTCCCTAATATGAGCTTTTCTTTCTCTCTTGGGGAGTGACAAACTCTCTTTGTAGGCAATTTCAAACTTTTCCTTTGGTGTTGCAGGTAACGTTTCTTGCTTTTGCGTGGTAAGTGTTTCCCCATTTGTGGTTGGCGGTAGATTTTCGTTTGCCTCATTTGGCGGACTATTTGAGTGTGGCAAATCTACTTTCTGCACACTGAAAGGTTGTCGTGACAATCTGTATTTTTTGCCACGATGCGGGTAAGCATTTCTCGGTGTTGCGATAAAATGACTACCGTCGCTGTAAATTTTTGCTCTTTTTAGATCCATGTGTGAATCCTCCTTTTTTATTTTTTCTTAATGATACGAGTTAAACTCGCAAATTCTTTGCGACTTATACAAAGTTTTTTAGACTTTTTTCAAACTTTTTCACAAGTATGCGCTTATAACTCGACAATTCTTGTCGACTTTAAAAAAATTTTTTAGAAAAATTTCAAATTTTTTTG
>CAVIQK010000034.1:0-3224 GCA_963644945.1 bacterium
TCCGCCAATAAAAACCTAAATCGAACCGTAAAAGTTTGGTTTAGGTTTTTGTTTTGCAAAAATTGTGTGTTTTTGTGTCTTTTTTGCTAAAATATGGCATTTTTTAGACAGTTTTGGGAAATGGATTTTGTGTTTTAGGGTGTGTACGGTGTTCGTACAACGGGGTTTGTTTCACTTTTCAGTAGGAAAAATCAGCAAATCGCCGAGGATCGGTAATATATCGGTCAATGTAAAGGCATAAAAAAACCGCTCGGGTTAGCGAACGGCTCTTTTTGGTTGTTTGGTTTTTGGTTTATATTTTAATGTCAAAATATTGTCATTAAATGCTACTTGTTACAATGTAATCCAACAAACTGCTCTCACACCAAAACTCGTCTCGTTGCAATTTGCATTAGTATCCATATTTCCACCACAAGCTACATAAGATGCCATATCTGTTTCTTGACAATAACGTATCCAGTAACAAGAATAATTAGTGGACTCTATATATAGACCTTGACTTTTTGCATAATCACTGCTACTTGCATATGCTGTATAAGATGGATAATATGTATTCACCTCAGATTTACCAAGCACAAAGATTTTATCATTTGTGTTGTTGCAAGTATTAAAAGGGCCTTGATTTTCACTATTATCTACCAATGTTGTGTTGATTATTGCTTGTTCAAGACTTGAAAATGCTGTGTCGTAGAAAGTTGTGTTTAACCAACTTCTTATGTGTGAATACATATAGTTGTTTACATAAACCTTTTCGGTTGTTGTATTGTTTTGATAGTCGGTAGCACCGTTTCTATCAGCAGTTGAAGGATAGTAATCTTGTGAATCCAAAATCAAATTGCTTATAATCATGGCTTTGCCTTCACTTGTTGTCAAGATATCCCATTTGATAGGTTCAAACTTGAACCAGTAAACTGTTGATTTTGTATATCCGTTTGTTTCTTGATAGTTGTATTGACCATTTGTTTTACTTGTTCTATACTCTGTAAAATAAACACCTCTATAGTCGCCACTATCTATCTTTTGGTTGTTGTTGTAGTCTATGTCTATATAGAACATATAACTTGAAACGGAACCTGAAAGATAATAACCATAGTCTGTCCAATTTTGTTTGTTTTCAGACGTAGGAAGTGTGCCGGCTTTTGTGTTAAGATCACTAATCAAAGTCGTTTCAGTGTCGGCAACTTTTGTTTGTGGGTAAGCACCAAAATAGATGCTCGTTTTTTTGCTGTCGGTGTACTCATATTGTTTTGTTTCCCATTTTGCAGTAAGGGTTGTAGTTGTTTCGGTTTTATCAAACTTTTTGACGCTGTTCATGTTTGCGTCATAATATTGAACGTCACCAATGTAATAACCCAAGAAAATATTATAACTCTTTGTTGGAGCAGTTGCAGTAGGCATATCTTCGTCATAATGAACTGTTGCACTTGCTGTTCCACCTGTTCCACCGTTTTGGTCAAACTTGATTGTGTAAACGATATATGTTCCCGTGTAGGTTGCTGTGTAAATTGCATCGCCATTAACTTTTGTTACTTCTTTGTCCCAACCGGTAAATTCGTAAGAACTGCAAGATTTGTCGGCATCTCTTGTGGGAGTTGTTGTAGGCTTTGTTACCGTTTCACCATAGTGATAATTTTTCTTTTCAAGAATGACTTTGTCGTCCCAGTCTACAAAAGTGATTGTGTATTCGATAAAAGTTTCTGTGTAAGTTGCCTTGTAGGTTGCGTTGCCGTTGCAGGTAGGAGATACTTCTTTGTCCCAACAGGCAAATTCGTAAGTGTAGGTGTTGTCTGCTTGTCTTGTAGGAGCGGTAGGAATTTCTACATCGTCGCCATAGTGATATTTTTCCTTCTTGCTTAATTTGGAATCGTCATAATTTACGAACGTTACCGTATATTCAATGGGAGTTGCGGTGTAGGTTGCTTTGTAAGTTGTGTTGCCACGGCAAACGTCATAGTAAGCTTCGCCATTCTCATTTACCCACCAATCAAATTGGTAAGTATTCATGTTATCTGCGGGACGGGTAGGATTTTCAGGTCTTATGGTTGAAACAGTGGCATTATACTCAATCTCTCCGCTACTAAGTTCTGTGCCGTCCCAATTTTTGAATGTGACGGTGTATTTTCTAGTCTTTCTAGAGAACACTGCACGATATGTCGCCTCACCGGTTACGGGTTCGAATGTTGGTAGCCAATAACTGAAAGTATAGTCATACATCTCAGTACTTTCTCTTGTAGGTATTTCTTCTGGCGTCACAGTGGGAGTTTCACCGTATTTGTATGTTTTAGTAAAATAAACATGTTTATTATTATCGTTTGCAAAAGTGATTGTATATTCTTGCAACTCGCTAGTATATTCTGCCGTATAAGTTGCATCGCCTTTTACAATGGCAAATTCAGGACTCCAACCGCTAAATGTGTAAATGTATTGTGTAGTTGAGTCTTTTGTAGGAGTGATATCCGATGCGTCGATAGTATCGTTGTAGTGATATTTCTTTGTTGCTACTGTCGTGCCGTCATCGTTTACAAAAGTAATTGTATACTCGATTGTGTAATCAATAGCGGTTGCTTTATAGGTTGCTTTGTAAGTTGTGTCGCCGGCAACTGTTGTAACTTCATTATCCCAACCTTTGAATACATAAGTGTACTCTGTGTCTTCTGCTCTTGTGGGAGTTGTTGTAGGCTTTGTTACCGTTTCACCATAGTGATAATCTTTCTTTTCAAGAATGACTTTGTCGTCCCAGTCTACAAAAGTGATTGTGTAATCGATAAAAGTTTCTGTGTAAGTTGCTTTGTATGTGACATCACCGCTACAAGTTGTGGAAACGGTAGGATTCCAACCGGCAAATGTGTAAGTGTAAGTGTTGTCCGCTTGTCTTGTAGGATCGTCAGGAGTTTCTACTTTGTCGCCTACATGGTAATCCGATCTGCCCGATATTTCCTTGCCGTCATAGTCTACAAATTTTACCGTGTAAAGATGCTCAATTGCATTTTTGCCGTATGTTGCCTTGTAGGTTGCATTGCCTTCAACGGTCTCTACAACGGTAGGCGTCCAACCGGTAAACGGATAAGAATAATCTTCATCACTTGGTTTTGTTGGGCTTTGAGGCAAAACAACTTTGTCGCCATAGTGATAATCTTTCTTGCTTATTTCAGTTGTTCCGTCTTCATCAACAAACTTGATTGTGTAATCGATATATGTTCCCGTGTAGGTTGCCGTGTAGGTTG
>CAVIQK010000035.1:0-2621 GCA_963644945.1 bacterium
TATCTGAATACTACAGTTGAGGAATTGCTTGACAAGATAGAAGAATTTAAAGAGGAAGGTTGTACGCTATTCAAATGAAAAGAAATATTTATGCAGATAATGCTGCAACAACAAAACTTGATGAAGTCGCTTTCAATGCTATGAAGGATTATATGTTAAATGATTATGGTAATGCATCGCAACCGTATTCTTTTGCACGCACTTCTAAGAAAGCATTGCAAAAATCAAGAGAAATGATTGCAGATTGTATAAATAGCAGTGCCGATGAAGCCTTTTTCACTTCTGGAGGAACGGAAAGTGACAACTGGGTAATAAAAAAATTTGGTTCACTAGACCGTAAAAAAGTTATTATTGTTTCGGAAATAGAACACCATGCTATTCTAAACTCGTGTGGTGAAGTGAAAGATGATTTGCACGAAATTGTAGTTTTGCCGGTGGATAAAACAGGAGTGGTAAATGTTCAGGTTTTAATAAACACATTGGAAAAATATCAAAATTCAGCTGTGGAGATTTTGGTTTCCGTTATGATGGCAAATAATGAAATAGGAACTATCGAACCGATAAAAGAACTTGTGAAGATTACGCATAAATATGGGGCTTTCTTTCATACCGATGCGGTGCAAGCGTTAGGGCATATAAAAGTTGATGTGCGTGATTTAGATGTGGATTTTTTATCGGCATCTTCGCACAAGTTCAATGGTCCTAAGGGAACAGGCTTCTTATTTATAAAAAAAGGATCACCTATAAAACCATTTATTTCAGGCGGTTACCAAGAACAAGGGAACAGAGCAGGGACTGAAAATGTGGCAGCGGTAGTTGGTATGGCAACAGCATTACAAGAAAATGTCTGCAAAATAGAAGCTCATAAAGAAATGCTTTTAAGGCTTGAAAATGTTCTAATTCAAAAATTGAAAGAATACAAATTAGACTTTATACAGAATGGAAATCAAACCCATTTGTCAGGAATCATAAATGTTTCTTTTAAAGGACAGAATGGAGAAATGATTCTTCATAGAATGGATTTGATGGGATGCTGTATTTCAACCGGTTCTGCTTGTGATAGTGTCAACAATCAGGTCTCTCATGTTATAAAGGCAATTCAAGTGCCTAAAGAATATGCAGAGGGAACAATTAGAATTAGCTTTGGAAAATATAATACATTGGATGACGCAATAGACATTGCCACAATGCTAAATTCAATAATCAATGGATAATGTATATCTAATAATAAAATATATCAACGACAGTTATCAACGATTATTAGAAGTAATGAACAAGTAAAGCTTATAGAAAAATATCGATAAAGTCGAGAATTTAACTCTCGGCTTTATTTTTTTTGAAAAAATTTTGTTCAATGCCCAATATTAGCCAATGAAACTGTTGCATTTAAATTTTTAAAGTGGTATACTGCAATCACACTAAACGAAACGCACCGTTTCGCAAAGGCAAAAAAGGTAGTTTATGAAAACGTTAAACGAAGAAACTCTTAAAAGAGTTGAGGAGTACAACATTTCTTATCAGCAAGAGCATGGAATATCACCGAGTTATCGTCAAATTATGCACGCACTTCATCTCGGTTCTCTTGCTACGGTTAGAAGGTATGTTTTGGCGCTTGAAAACCAAGGCACACTCAAAAGAAGCCAGTTTGGGAAAATAGTTCCCTTGCCCAAACTTAAGAAAGGTAATGTTGTTCTTGCACCTCTTATAGGAAGTATCGCTTGCGGTATACCGAATCCGGAAGAAGAAAATTATGAGTGTACATATGCACTTCCTACGGATATTTTTGGTAACGGACAACTTTTTATGCTCCACGCAAAAGGAAACAGTATGATAGAAGCAGGAATCAGCCCCGGAGACTTGCTTGTATTCAAACAACAGAATTCTGCGGACGACGGTGAAATAGTAATTGCGCTTATAGAAGGTGGTGAAACAACGTTAAAGCGTTTGCGTCATAGTGAAGACGGCAAAATAATACTGCACCCAGAGAACAAGCGAATGAAAGACATTGTTGTAGATAATTGCGATATTCAAGGCGTTTTAGTTTCGTGCATTAAAAAATATTGATGTGAGGGGGAAAGATTATGCCTGAAAAATGGGCCCGACCTATACAATGTTACTGCCGAAATTGTGGGAAACTACTTTTTGGATATAGAGAGGGAAAAGGTACAGTAAAGTTAATATGCCCAAAATGTAGAACAATGAGTGTAAGTAAACTAAGAAGTCGAAGGCATGAAACAGTAGATTATTATCCGCCGGAAGGAGAAGAGATAATATCTAATTAGTAAAAAATAACAGTTTAATACGAAATAACGACAATAAGGTCTGTTGGTTGAAAAAGTACCGAGTGTATGTAAATCCTTATTAGGTCATATTTTTAGAAAGATCGAGAGTTAAACCGGTAAACGAGAGGCTCCGATAGATAGATTTTCTTAAAAGGAAGGTCTATTTATCGGGGCCTTTTTGTTTTCTCACACCTAACAAAAATATTTTGAAAAAAAGTTAAAAAATTTTTTATAAGTCGCAAAAATCTTGCTGTATTTATCTACATGGACACAATATTTTAATACCCCCGATTTATTCGCCTTTCGTCGACGTTTGTAGCACAGTGAAAAGCAGAAGTC
>CAVIQK010000035.1:2631-3172 GCA_963644945.1 bacterium
AAAAATATTTTGAAAAAAAGTTAAAAAATTTTTTATAAGTCGACAAAAAGTGTCGACTTTAGAGTTTATATTACCGATATGAAGTTCGAAAAGGAGGTCGACAGACATGTGAGAATATTAGAAAAACGGCAAAAATAAAACTTTTAACCGGCTTTCATTAACTTCCGCGTTGCAACAAGCGGATTCCTAAATTTCATTGAAAGTCTACAACTGAACAAGTGACTCGGATTAGGAAACGAGAATCACGCAACAAAAATCGAGACGGAGAAATCCAATAATCGATGTTTTAGGTGCGTAATTTTCTCATGCCCTTTTTCACGATTACCTCCGTCTTAGAAACAAAAGTCTAAACGGAGGTTTTTTTATGAAATATGACTTTGAAGAGAAAAGAACTCGTGTTGAGTTCGTGGAGAAGAATGGCGAAAAGGTATCTGCAAAAATTCATTATGTTTTTGCAGACGGCACAAAGAAAACTATTGAAGTAAGCGTTAAAGACGGTGAAGTTATGAACGCTTTACTTAAAGAGGAAGAAGCATCGGAT
>CAVIQK010000036.1:0-3006 GCA_963644945.1 bacterium
AATATAGGAGGCGATTTATATGATCAATTTTACAGGAAAAAATGAAACAACAGAATTCGAACTTATTGAAGACGGCGATTATGAAGTAACTCTAAATGCCGAGTTCAAACAAAAGTTTACCGATCCCGACGATGTTTATATCAATTGCAAGTTCGCAATTAGAACCGATGTAGAACAAGCCTTCGGTGGCAGAATTGTATTCGACTCGATTTACAAGACAAAAAGTACCGGCGACTACCAAAAAAGCAAAATCAACGGAATCTTGTCTGCAATTCCCGATGCAAAACTCTCTTTCGAAGACTATGACGAGTTCGTTCAATATATCAACGGCAAGAACATGGTAATCACTATCGAAACCGAACTTGCGAACGAGTTTCACTCAAAGGACAAGAACATTGTAAAATATCTTTCCTACAAGCCGTCAAAAGTCGGTTCAACCGTCCCGAAAGGACTAGAAGGTGCAGTTACTCCTATTCCCGAAGAATTCCCCTTCTAAGAGCATAAGACAGATAATAACCCCTAACAACAATTAACCACACAGGAGGCAAAAGTATGGTTATGAGTAAATTAGAGGAACAGTACAAGCGAGTTCCCCTTGAATTAAAACAATTAAAAAGATGGGTCGGCTACCGTATCGAAGAAGTTGAAAACGGCAAGACCACAAAAAGACCCTACAACGTATTGAGCGGTGCGAGAGCGAAAGTGAACGACAGTTTAACTTGGAGCACTTTCTCCCTCGCTCTCTCGGGCGTAATCAAATACAATTTTGACGGCATCGGTTTCGTTCTCGGTAACGGAATTTTCGGTGTCGATTTGGATAACCACGGCGACGTTGACATAGAAGAGTTCGAACGTGTTTCGAAAGAGTTTATAGACACTCTCGATACTTATACGGAACTTTCTCAAAGTGGTAAAGGTATTCATATAATCTGCAAAGGCAAACTTCCCGAAGGTGCTAGACGTAAAGGCTTCGTGGAAATGTACGATACAAACAGGTTTTTTGTGTTCACCGGAAATGCTATACATAACACCCCTATACAAGAAAGAGAAGAAGAAATTAAACCTCTTTGGGAAAAGTATGTTTACACCCCGATTGAACAATTCCAAAACGATAATTCGAAAACAAATTATATCTCAACAGGCTTATTCAAACCGTTGACGTTATCGGACCAAGACGTTATCGATAACGCACTCAAATCGAAGTCGGGTGCCGATTTCTATCGCTACTACAATGACGGCGACACGTCAAGAGAGGGTGGAGATTCAAGCAAATCAGACCTCGCTTTTTGTAATATGCTTGCTTTTTGGTGTAATAAAGATAAAGCACAAATGGACCGTATTTTCCGTAATTCGGCTCTTATGAGAGACAAATGGGATCAATATAGAGGACAATATACATACGGTCAAATTACGATAGACAAGGCTTGTTCGATAGTTGCGGACGGCTTCGTAAAAACTCAACTCATTGATAGGGTTGTGATTAAAAATAATACTGCTACCGTACCGATAAAAGATGTTCCCGAATCTAATGTGGAAATGAACTTGAACGAAAACGGAGAGCCTATTTTTAGAATTAAAAAGATTTATTCAAAGCACACTTATTCGGACACAGGCAATGCAATGCTCTTTTATGAATATTTTGGCGACTTGTTCAAATACAATGTCACAGATAAAATATTCATGTTTTGGACAGGAAAGACTTGGATTCGAGACACTACTCAAATTATTCGTAAATATGCAAATAAGTTTATTGAAATCTTGAAAGAAAAAGACGATGCACTGCAAATGCAAATCGTGGAGCTCATTAAAATGGGACAAATCGACGAGGCTCAACACTTGAAAGAAGTTTTGGGTGCCTCACAAAAAAACACTGCTCGTGTTTCAAATAAGGCAGGGAAAGATGCAATGCTCAGCGAGTTTCAAAGTTTGTTCAATGTGCCTAAAAACAGTTGTGACTTCGATAAAGACGAATATTTACTCAATACCGACTCGGGCATAGTTGACTTGAAAACGGGCGATATATTGCCTTGGGATAGAGATAAACTCATGTCGAGAAACACAAATGTAAAAGTATCGTTTGAGAAATCGGACGTGTGGGAAAACTTCTTATTTAGCATTTTCGATAACGGCGATATTTTGGAAACAAACGAACTCATAGACTCTTTGCAAACGTGTATAGGTTATTCCCTTACCGGCTCCACTCGTGAACAAGTTATGTTCCTATTGTACGGCTCGGGTTCAAACGGAAAATCTACATTTACCGAACAAATCTTGAAAACACTCGGAACTTATGCCGATAATATTCAAAGTGCCGTCCTAATGCAACAAAAAGGTGCAACGGGTTCGAGTACGTTCTCGATTGCGAAACTGCAAAACACTCGTTTTGTTGAAACAGGCGAAACCGAAGACGGTGGTAAATTGAATGAGTCTCAAATCAAAATCTTAACTGGTGGCGACTCCATTTCGGCACAATTCAAGTACGGAAACGAATTCAGTTTTAGACCGAAGTTCAAATTGTGGATGTCTACAAACAACAAGCCGATTATTCGTGGAAACGACTTCGGTATTTGGAGAAGAATATTGATGTTTCCGTTCACGAACACGTTTACTGGTCCGCAAAAAGACAAATCGCTCCCCGAAAAACTCGAAAAAGATAGCGACAAGATTTTGGGTTGGTGTATAAAAGGCTACCTAAAATATCAAGAACTCAACGGCTTCGTTATGCCTAAAACTCTCGGTGACGCTATCAAAGAATATCAAAAACAAATGGACGTTATCGCTCAATTTGTGGACAAGATTTGCGTGCTCGATACGGATGCACAAATCGAAACAAGAGAACTTTATAAGGCATATAAAGACTGGGCAGAAGATAACTGCGAGTACATAAAGAAAGAAAGTCAGTTCAGTGAAGACCTTAAAAAGAAAGGCATCACTATCAACAAGAATTATCAAGGCGTTACAGTCTATCATGGAATTAGATTAGCAGGAGTTTATATCAAAAACAAA
>CAVIQK010000037.1:0-2898 GCA_963644945.1 bacterium
TGTTATCATCAATGTTTTATTGCAAAATAAACTCATTTATCTGTCTCCTGTTTATAACTTTTTAAGGCTTCTATTAACCACAAAAACATTTCATACAAATTTGTCTTTGCAGTCCAACCTAATTTTTCTAATTGTGTAGTATCTAAATTTATCATTGTATCCGGTGCATATCCGTCGCCGTCTCTTTTTTCAACGACAACATCTATTTTGGCATCGAAATTGTTGGCGACAAAAACCGCTAGGTCGTATATGGAAATGTAGGTGTCTTTATTGGCTACATTAAATACACGTTGGTCGCCTTTTTTGCATGCAATATACAGTAAAGCATTTACGGCATCGACAACATGAACATAACTTTTGCTAGACTTGCCTTCGGTATGTAGAACAATGTTTTGGTTTTGCACTACACTTCTGGCAAATTGAACAAATACTCTGTTGTCGGTGGGATTTATTCTTGCGCCTATTGTTTGGGTAAATCTTGCGATTTTTGCATCCACTCCGTATTCTTTGGCATAAGCCATACACATGGACTCTATGATTTTTTTAGATTCGGGGTAGCAACTCCTTACCGACAAGTGATTCAAATAGCCGTAATCGTCTTCTTCGGTAGGTTTTTGATTATATTCTTTTTGTCCGTAAACTTCGATGGACGATACATAAATCAAATGGCAGGCTAGGTTTTCACGACAATATTCGAGAAGTTTTCTTGCTCCGATTACGGTGTCGTTGAGAACTTCTACGGGGTGGGTTTGTAAATATGCCGACTGTGTGGGGCATGCCGTATGAAAAATAAAATCTATGCCTTTTGGCAATTGATTTTCGCTTGTCAAGTCTTGCACTATCCATTGGACGGCAGAGTCTTGAAGGTCGGCGGCAATTCTTTTTTCGCTACGAATGGTCGATAATATATTTGTTTTTATCGCTCTACGTTCTTTTAAGGCAAGTAGGACTCTCAAAATGTAAGAGCCTATAAGTCCTGTTCCGCCTGTTACTAAAACGGTTTTTCCGTCGAGTTGGTCACAAAACGGGAATTCGTCGCAAAGTTCTAATATGCGTTTTTCTTCTAAATTACAAAATTCTGATTTGTTCATATTCGCTAGAATCCAAAATTGCCTTGAACATATAAAAGTCCAGAGGGGTGGTTACTTTTATGTTGTAGGTAGGTCCTTCGACCACGTATATTTTATGGCCGAAATATTGTGATAAGGTGGCTGAATCGATAAAATCGTGTTTTCCCATTTCGTTGGCTTTCAAATGGCAATCGTATATATCCTTGAAATAAAAAGATTGCGGAGCCCGTCCGAGATAACATTTTGAACGGTCTAGCAACTCGTCAATGTTGCCGGAGTCGCCTATCGTCAATATTGTTTCGATCGATTTTGCAACGGTTACACATGCACCATGCGCTTTGACACATTCTATATTTTTATCAATTGTCGCACTGTCTATGAGCGGTCTTACTCCGTCGTGAATAAGGACGATGTCGTTGTCGGAGCGTATATATTTTTTTACGGTTTGTAAACCGTTATATATAGATTCTTGTCCTAGACGACCACCGGCGACTATTTCTAGTACTTTTGACAAGGAATATTTTTGTTTGAGCGACTGCATTAGGTCTATATAACTTTCGACACATACGACAACTATTCCGTCAATATTGTCGTTGTTTTGAAAATGCTCTATCGTGTGGACGATGATTTCTTTGTCATGTACTTTCAAAAATTGTTTTGGGAGTGAGACGGTGTTCATTCTCTGTCCGACTCCGCCCGCAAATATAACTGCGAAATTCATTAGTCTTTTTTCTCCATTTTGCTTGCATCGTATGCGTAATACTCGTAATTTGCTTCTTTTTGTATAACTCTCGGTTTTGGGAGTACTACGGTAGCATTGTCCGGCACGTCGAAGAATACGGGGCAGTTGGCACCTATTCTTACATTGTTGCCGATTTTGATGTCGCCGAACAATTTGGCTCCGGGGCCTATATAAACATCGTCACCGATTGTCGGCACACCATTGAGACTACGGCCTATAGTAACTTGGTGCGAAATATGGCAATTCTTGCCAATTGTCGCCCCCCCTGCTATAACAATGCCGTTCAAACCGTGATTATTGTTGAGAGGACGACCTTTTGCAAAAATGTTGTGTTCTAAAAACAGCGGAATGCTCGCATTGTTTTGTTGATTCATCGCCTCAATGTAGGCAATATAATAACGACGTTTTAGACGGCTAATGTTAGGGGCATAACACTGCTCACGTCTTGTCCAATACTTGTTGTAGTCAAAGGTGCAGAAACATGCCATGCATCTTTTGATAAATCTTTTTAATATACTCATTGTGTCACTTCCAATATGCTTTGAATGTATGGTGAGTCACTCTCTTTTCTTCGGGAGGGAGTTGCATAAAATCACCATAACAAGCCGTCAACAACGATTTGTAATCATTCGGCACAAAAAATTCTTTATTCTCAAAATTCATTGGAATTAGATCTTTCACCCACTCGCCTTTTATAACTAACGGTGCCTTTATGTTGGTGTCCGAATACAACATATAATCGCTCGAAGTGTCGTTTTTCGCTACTTCATTGAATTTTTTAGCATAATAATTTCCGTTCTTATGGAAAAGTCTCCAACCTTTTACGTATATATTTTTCAAAATATTGATTGCACTATTGTTGGGATACTTAATTCTCGTACTAAGACTTATCGCTTCGACTAGTTTATATCTACGTTTAATTTGCTTGTTTGTCATACATGCGACATCATAATCGTCTATAGGGAAAACATCCACATCAACACCCATCTGGACTGCGGTTATAACAGGCTCGACTTTTACGGTAGCGGTGTCGATCACTTTTCCAAAACCATAAGCATATTTGTCATTATTCTCGCTCGACAAGGC
>CAVIQK010000038.1:0-2741 GCA_963644945.1 bacterium
AGGCTGAAATTGTTACATTTTCAATTTCGTTGCCGTCTGCGTCAAAGTTTTTGTCGCAACCTGAACAGTGTTTGTGTGCTTTTGTTCCTGCTTCAGTGCATGTTGCAGGGACTTCCGCAATCCAATCGCCATAGGTGTGGCCTGTTGCCGCGATTGTTACGTCTGCAATTTCGTTGCCGTCTGCATCAAAGTTTTTGTCGCAACCTGAGCAGTGTTTGTATGCAACGTTTCCGGCGGATGTGCAAGTTGCATTTACTTTTGCAAAGTCGACAAAACTGTGTACGTGGGCAAGTTTTTCGACTTTTTCCGTTTTTGTATAACCGCAAACGGAACAGGTAAAGGTTTTTACGCCTTCCGCATCTTCAGTTGCAGCGGTTGTAATTTTGCCTTCGTCAAAAGTGTGGGCAACTTTTTCGTCCGTGTCGGTGTGACCTTCAACTGTGCATACATGCCAGTGGCTTGTCGCATCCGTTGTCCATTCTGTTGCAAACTCGTGCTTGTCCTTGTTGTCGCAAGCAACAAGAGCAGTGAGCGACAAAATAGCCACAAGTGCAACTACAAGAATTGTAATGAGTGACTTTTTTTTCATGTTTTCTCTCCTTGTGAGATTTTTTATATTTCCAACCTGTTAAAAACAGGCGGTAATTCATTTGTGTTTGCCTATTTAAAAGTAGGCACCGAAAAACAAAAAACAGACCAAGGACATGTACCCTGATCTGTTAGATGGCAAAACTTTCTACCCCCCCCCCGAAAATTTTCGAGAAGGGCAAGGCTATTACGACGTTAGTCGTATTTTTTTATTTAGTATACCACAGGTTGCTATGTTTTTCAATATTTTTAGACAAGTTCTTAAAAAAATTGTGTAATTTGCCGAAAATGTTGCACAAAATATGTATGATTTGATAATTTTTATGAATGGAAATTCTACACCTAAAGTATGAGTTTTTAGTTTTTTTTAACTCATGCGCAGATATCGGGAAATATCTACCACAAAAAGTGGAAATTATTTACCGCAAATATGGGAAACAAAATACCACAAATATAGGAAACGTGCTTGAAAATCTATAAGTTATCGGATATAATTGTGTTATATTGAATAGCTTGAGGTTTTGAAAATGAGTTACAAAAAAAGAATTGCAGATGATTTGATTGATTTGAAAATGGAAGCTTTTGGGGCCACGCTAATTGTCGGTCCGAAAGGTTGCGGAAAAACTACTACTGCAAAACAAAAAGCAAAAAGTGTTATTGAATTTCAAGACGAAGACAATAGAGATAAATATTTGGCAGTAGCAAACAATGCTCCGTCAAAACTTTTGATCGGTGAAAAACCGAGATTGTTTGACGAATGGCAGGATGCACCTAAAATTTGGGGGGCTATTCGTAAATCGATAGACGACGAACAAAAAAACGGACTATATCTTTTGACAGGCTCATCGTCAAGAGCGGTTGAGACTCCGCATACAGGAACTTTGCGTATTTCAACGCTTAAAATGTATCCTATGAGTTTGTTTGAAAGCGGAGAATCTAACGGAACGATATCTATAAAAGAACTTTTTGATAACCCCAATATCCTTAATGACGGTTGTGTGTCAGATTTGTCCATTGACGACTTGATTTTTGCAATTTGCAGAGGCGGTTGGCCTAAGAGTCTATTAAACGAAACGAAGCGAGCAAAACTTGAAATTGCAAAAGATTTGTTTTGGCAGACTGCCCATGTGGATATTTCTAACATAGACAAAGTTTCTCGCAATGCATCGTGGGCGGAAGCTATTATTAAATCGTATGCAAGGAACATTTGCACCCTTGCCGAAAAGAAAACCATTGTGGCGGATGTCAACGGCAACTATGATGTATCCGACAAAACAATTAGCGATTACGTTGATGCTCTTAAAAAATTGTATATAATCGAAGATGTCGAGGCTTGGTGCCCCGCTATTCGTTCAAAAGCGGCAATACGTGCTTCTGCAAAACGAAATTTAATAGATCCGTCAATTGCCGTTGCTGCTCTCGGTATTACTCCGGATTATTTTAATACCGACTTCAAAACATTAGGCTTTTTATTTGAATCGTTGGTAATTCGTGATTTAAAAATTTACTCTATGGCAAGTGGCGGAAAAGTATCTTATTATCACGACAGATATGGACTTGAGGCCGATTGTGTTTTGCATTTGGAAGACGGACGATATGCGCTTATCGAAGTAAAACTCGGTGCGAGTGAAATAGACAACGGCGCAAAGCATCTTTTGGAGATAGAACGACTAATAAACGAGCACAACAAAACGAAAATTCAATGTCCTATTAAAATGCCTAGCTTAAAAGTTGTAATTACCGGAACGCAATACGGCTACAAACGTGATGACGGAGTTTTGGTTGTTCCAATAGGTTGCTTAAAAAATTGATATTGCATAAAAATAGGCGGATAAATTTTTGATGGTTTATCCGCCTTTTCTAATATTAAAGATTCGCAGTTGCAAGTAGGTATTTCTTTTGAAGGTTGTTTCGTCTTCTCCAAATCGTTGTGCGGTTTATATTGTATAATCTAGCGATTTGCAAGCAAGAAAGTCCAACCATTAAATGAGATAAAGTTTCTTGTTCGCCTTTGGTAAGTTTCATTCGTTCTATAACGCTGTCAAATGCCGTATAATCGTTGTTTTGCTCTTCGTCGAGTGTTTTATCGTAACCGTTGGTTTTGACGTTCTCGTTAAGGCTTACGGTCATTTGCATAGGTCTTAAGTACTGTT
>CAVIQK010000039.1:0-2732 GCA_963644945.1 bacterium
ATATAAGTCATGTCCGCTTGCTTTTAATATTTGAGCTATGGAATTTTCAAGAATTACACCTAGATTGACACCAATTTTGTCAAAAATAATTTGTTTATTATTGAGTTTTCGATTTTTTCGTTAGAATCTCTAAATATTTGCGTTACCAATAATCCAGTATCGTTTAAATATATTTTTGTTTGCTATAATTTTTTGTTCTATTTAATCCTATTGTTGGATCTGTAGAATTGTAAGCTCTGTTTACAATTCTAGGATCTTCTATTGTTTGAAAAGGGGATAACTTTCTAGATATTCTTGCATTTGCGCCTAAAGTTGTAATTTTAAACAATTTACTGTGAGAAGAAAGTTCCGAGGGAACAGCATTTAATATTAAAGAAGTAGAAAGTTTATTATTAGTATCCGCTTTTATTAAATCGGCTTTATATAAATTTAAAATATCCTGTTTAACTTCATCTACTTTTTAAAAATCATTTGTGTTTAGCAATTTATTTATTGCCTGTGGCATTCCGCCAACAACCAAATAAGTTCTATATAATTTCATTATTTCTCTATGCGCAGTATCGCCCAATGGTCTAATATTATTAAAGGAATCTTTTAGTGAATCGATAATACTTTCTTTGCCATTTGCCCATAAAAACTCTTCAAAGTCAAGAGGATACATTTCGATGTTTCTTTCTTCGCTTGGGATTAGAATATTTTTTACATTTTGTTTTAGTGTAATTAAAGAGCCAGTTTCAATATAATGAAATCTTCCGTTCTTAACCAACTGTTTTATTGATTGACGAGCAATTGGAAATAATTGTACCTCATCAAAAATTATTAAATGGAATAAAAGTACAAATAGAAAACCTCTAATAATTTGAAGTGCACGTCAGGTAGGTAAGACATATTTAATTGGTGTAAAGGTCAAAAAATGCATTTTCAGTTTACCATTAACAGCATAAGTTGGTTAATTCATAGTTTTCAGCGATATTTTATGCCATTGACGGAGCAGGCTTTTTCCGATAACATAACACCGAAAAATAAACTTATATTATTTTTATACAATTAAAACTCGTTAAGCAAAAAGCCCATATAAATAGGTATAGTTAGCATTTTTTCATTTCTTCCGACATTATAATCGCCGAGTTTTATTGCACCTGCGACGTGGTATTTTTCGGGATGAGAAAGAATCGTTTTCGTGCTTTTTGTGTTTCCCGTGGTTGCCTTGACTTCAATTAAAGTCGCTCCGCCTTTATATCTTGTTACGAAATCGATCTCAAGTCCCGAATCCTTGTGGTAATAATACAGTTTTCTTCCCATTTTGGTAAAAATATCCGCCATGAGATTTTCAAAAATTGCTCCTTTATATCCGTATAAATTACCTTGAAGTATATCAAATTGTGTGCCGTCCTCAAGCATGCTTACAAACAATCCGGAATCTTGCATATATACCTTAAAAACATCGTCGATAGCATTTCCGTCTAACGGAAGTTCGGGCAAATCCAAGTTGTAGCAACGTGCAATAATACCTGCATCTTCAATCCATTGTATGCTTCCCTGAAATTTCGAAGCAGTACCGCCTTTTTTTACAACAGAATATTGAAACTTTTTGTTCTCTTTGCTAAGTTGTTTCGGAATGGATTGGAAACATTCTTTTATCAATGCTTTGTCTTTATCTTCAGCATATTTTACCATATCGTCTTCGTAAGAACGGATAATGTCACGTTGCAAAGCCAAAACGCTATTCATTTGTTTTGTCTTTACAAAAGTGTCTACCACCTCCGGCATGCCACCCACAACAGTGTATTGAAGTATTAATTGCCGCATTTTTTCGTGTAATGCTTCGGGAACGGGTTTTTCTTCGACGAAACATTCTTTCAATTTATCGATTATCTGAGGTGTAATTCCGTTTGCCCACAAAAACTCTTCAAAATCGAGCGGATGCATTTCTATTACAGTTTCCGAGCCGACGGGAATGGATTTTGGTTGTTTTCCGTATCCTTTTACGCCAAGCAAAGAGCCTGTACCTATAACATCGAACCTACCGTCTTCTCTAAAAAACTTCAATGCCGTTCTTGCTTCGGGGCAGTCTTGAATTTCGTCAAGAATTATAACGGTTTCGCCTGGCTTAAAAACAGCACTCGGACCGAGCAATGCAGACATCATCATGATAAGATTGTCGACTTCAAGCGAACCGTCAAAAATGGAGATGTACGTCGGGTTTTTGAAAAAATTAAGATATACTTCGTGTTTGTAGTTCTTTTTCGCAAAATCACGGACGGAATAAGTTTTTCCACACTGGCGACAGCCCTTAATAATAAGGGGGCTGTGATTAGGTGTATTCTTCCAATTTATTAACGATTGTTCTATTTTTCTTTTCAGCATATTTCGACTCCTTTACGTTTCTGAAACTATTATACACCTAAATAAAAAACTTTTTCAAGCGAGTTAGTATAGAAAATTAATATTTTTTAGACGAGTTATGATAAAATTTGACAATTTTTCAAAACAAGAATTTACATGTCGCTATAAACAATAATATGGTTATAAAACGGCATAACATTTTTTTGAAGTAAGATATGCTTTCGTATCAACAATTTAATAAATACAAATTCATTCAGTCGTTCGGTTAAATATAATGCCGAGCGGCTTTTTGTAGAGTTTTTATTCGTTTTATGTTGGGTGGTTGTCAATAACAGGCAAAGACAGAATGATAGAAATTGTCTACAAAGCAGACGTTTTGGCAATCT
>CAVIQK010000040.1:0-2643 GCA_963644945.1 bacterium
ACAATATTACGATTGACAAAACCGTTGCACAAGCGGGCGAAACGGTAACGATTAGCTACGCCAAGGGTTACAAAGTGACGTGGACGGTGGAAAAATCCGGTTTGGGTGTACCTGTAAATTATACAGTTGATGAGAACGACAAGTCGAAAGCAACGTTTACAATGCCTACATGCGGAGTGAAAGTATCGGCAACCGCTACACCGAAACAGTTTAAAGTGATTTACAACTATATAAACGATAAAGGTGAGCCGGTTATCGAATATGACCTGACAGTAAGCTATGGTGAAAACATTACATTGTATACCGCACCGACACGTACATTTGAAGGATATGAGTTTGAATTTTGTTGCTGGCGTGTGTTCTACAACGAAAACAGCTATCCGATTACAACGTTTGAGCAAGCAAATGCGTCGGGCGGAACGGATACAATGTTTACCGTGAACTTTACGGACGATAGTTTGACATACAGTATTCAACCGCACTACATGACGGGAATTGAACCGAGCTTTACGATTTCAGAGCCGTATGCCGAGGAAAATCCTTCGTACTCGGTAAACGAAAGCAATAACTACATCAATGTGCAATCGACCGACGTACTGTGGTACATAGGCGAGTACGACGATAGCAAGGAATTTCCGTCAAATAGCGATGACCTATTAGGTATGGGCGAATCGCAAACGTTTGTCAAAGGACAAGTCTATACGGTGTGTATCTGGGTGAGCCTACATAACGAATATTTCACCGTGAAGAAAACAACCGAGGGCGGAAGCCAAGGCTACGTAAACCCGATAATCAACGGAGTGGAATCGAAGTGGCTGTTGGTTGAAGATGACTATATCATGACTTACTGCACGTTTACCGCTAAACAAGCAAAGACAAACCTTGGAATCGCAAGCGGAGCAAATTACTATGATGAAAATGGTAATGAAATAAGTGGAGAGATAATATCTGGTTATACAAGCATTAAAGCATCGGTAGGCGATAAACTCTACTTAGTACTTACACAAGAACCGAACGAGGGCTACGAATTCGATACTTGGGTGGTAAACGTTGGCGATGTGGTTGTCCAAAAAGACGAAGACGGCTACTACATTATTGTTAACGAAAACACTACGTTTATCTCACCGACATTTAAGGAAATACAATGCACGGTAAAAATCGATATTTTGGGCGAAGTCACCGAGCAAACAGTCGGTTACAACACGGAAGTTGACTTGGTGGCGGACAAAACGCTCTCCGACGGTAGAGTGTTCACCGGCTGGCTATATGAAGACGAAGACGGAAAAGAGTATTTGTTCGATAACGATACGAATAAAACGATCTACTGTAATTGTACAGTTAAGGCATACTACGGAACACCAGTCACACCTGAATTCTATATAAAAATGCCTATCGTTGGTGAAACGCCGACTTACGAAGTGTATGAAAAATACAAAGGAACGCTTGGCGAAGATCCGTATAATAGTGACGGCTCCGGCATCACATGGTACCTTTACGACCCTGAAAACTACAACTATACCAAATTAGACAAAGATTATGTTTTCAAGGAAAATGAACTCTACAATATTACGCTGTGTCTGAACCTTACGACAAGCGGTTACGCATGGGCGAAAGACGAAGACGGCAATCTTGTCTATCCTAAATTAAACGGGAACAGTATAGACTATGATGACGAATACGAAGATGAATTTGAGTGGTATTCGGTTACATATAGTTTATATACTGAAAGATATGACATTATCGCAAAAAACGGAACAGTGCTTGTCAATACGTTTGGTGCAAACAAAGCAGGCCAATACGACGTTATCACGGCTACCGCAAATGTGGCGGATGTCGGCAAAGTGTTCGATAAATGGGTTGTTACCGGCATAGATACGACTTCGCTTGACCTGACAAAAGGCGAATTGACGTTCACCATGCCCGCAAACGCCGTTGCGGTTGAAGCAACATACAAACTTGTAGACTATACGGTTACGGTAGTAGGCGGAACATCAACCAAGCAGACCGCAAACTACGGCGAGGAAGTAACGGTTACGGCAAACGCTCCCGAAACGGGCAAAGTGTTTGACAAGTGGACTTGCGAAACGGAAGGAATTACGATTGAATTTGCAAGTGCAACAAGCACTACAACCACCTTTGTAATGCCGGCAAGCAATGTTCAAATAAAGGCACATTTCAAAGAGATTGACACAAAGCCTTCTGTAGAAATCAAAGTTGAAGGCGGAACAGGAGCGGGGACATATAAAGAAGGAGACGCGGCAACAATCACGGCAAACTCTGCTCCGGAAGGAAAAGTGTTTAAGGGCTGGCAGGACGCAAGCGGTAATATTGTGAGCAATGACGCAACATACACATTTACTGTATCTTCGGCGTTGTCCTTGACTGCGGTATATGGAGATAAAGAAGTAGAACCTGATGATCCGACTCCGGTTGATCCGATAGAACCCGATCCCATTGAACCTGATCCCGTTGAACCTGATCCTACCGAGCCTACAATTGATACGGAACAACCGAATAATGACGGACTGTCCGGCGGAGCGATTGCAGGCATTGCGGTTGGAAGCACTACAGTTGCAGGACTTGGCGGATTCTCATTGTTCTGGTTTGTAATCAAGAAAAAGAAATTCTCCGACCTTATAGCGG
>CAVIQK010000041.1:0-2351 GCA_963644945.1 bacterium
AAAGAACTTTGAATTCGTTCTTTTTTTAATTTGTTTATGTGGTTTTAACTCTGACGAAAATCGACTGTGAATCACTTTTTCTAAATTGCTAAATTATAACTCTTCTATACCTATGCTTTTCAAATATTGGTACGTGCCATCGTAATATTCCGGAAGTCTGGTGCTGTCTTCCCAATAGCCGTTCACATTCTTGTTGGGGTTGCCTTCCGGCACGCATATCACCATGCCCATCCTTGCACGAGTCAAGAGCACTCTATATGCATTTAGCATGTATTTTATAAGTTCTTGTTTGCTTTCTGTGTCAGGAATTTGTTCAACCCATTTTGTTTGTCCGTTGAACCTATAATAATTCCATTTTCCATTTTCGTATCGCATGTCTGCATCCCAAAGAAGACAAGTATAATCGAGTTCTAGTCCTTGCACTTGAATCTCGGTGGCGGCATCTTCCAAATAGTTGGAAGATCTTGTGTCGATTTTGTCTTCCAAGAACCAGTGGACGGCGTTTTCATCACCGGATGGAAGAATATGTATCCCTAGAGGTTTAAATCTTGCAGACTCTTTTGTCACAAGGACACCTGTCCTTTCTGTTCCACGAACTTTTTTGTGCAACCATTTTTTTGCTTTTTCCATACTTCTTGTTAAAAATATCGGGTAATTTCCCTTTATTTCTTTGTATAAGTCGGAGGCTTCGGGATCAATCGACAACAAAGCATGCACAAATGCAGACAATTTTTCTGCTCTAAACGATCTCAAGGAAACGCTTAGATGTAAATCATCCGAATATGTAACGTTTTTATTGTTTTCTAACAGTTTATTAACCTTGCCTTCGGCATATTCAGGCTCGGTAAGTTTTGGAGAAATATATACTTTCCAATGCGAAAATTGCTCGTTTAGGGCTTTGATCCATTCGGATATACCGGCCTCCCCTGTATTTATCTCTTGACCGCCACCGACAAGGCAAACTATCGTTGCCCAGTCCTCACGTTGATCTAGTGACCAAATCAAAAATGCGGCTTCTGATAGGGGGAAATTGGGAACTTTCAATTTGTTGCCGTAGGTTCCGCCTCTTTTTAAGTAATCTGCTAATCTTTTGTGTGTCCACGAACGTTGCGCTTCATCAAAAATTGCAACGTGCTCCACTTCGCCATAGCCTGATTCTTTTAGTTTAATTGCCTTTTCCGGATCAATTTCCAAAATGCCGTTTTCTACCGGATTTTTAATCTTGGCTAGCATGTTGTCGCGATACCTATGAATAATTTGAATAAACTTGCCGACTTCGCGTCGAGAATCAGTCAATTTTTTGTCTTCATGTCTTGCTTTACATTTCTCAAAATTATCTTTTGCCAATGCTTCGTTTAATACGGCTACTAGCGGGCCATTGCCGGAAAGATAAACCGCCCCTTCGTCTTCACTTGGTGTACTGCCATTTTGATAAGTTCGTTTGACCGCAACATCTAGGCCGACGAGAGTTTTCCCCGCTCCGGGAACACCTGTAACAAAACATATACTTTTTTCTCTATTTTCTTTACTTTTTTGTATTATTTCTAGAATATGTTTTATTGTATTGTCGGTGGAAACATTGTCTGCTTCGTGCCTTGTAATATCTTCAACCGAATGATTTTCATACAGTCTTTTGGCTGCCTCCACAATTGTCGGAGTCGGTGCGTAGGGACTGATGATCCAATTGTCGTCAATAGGCAATTCATTAGGGAATTTTGCTAGTACTGTTTCTATTAAATCTAAAATACCAAATTCTCCGGTAACCAAGGGGTTGACAACACTATCGTCATATACCGACATTTGAATATTGCTTGTTCTGTTGGAATATTTCGTTGCAATTAGAATAGGTGTTATGATTCTATCCTTGCTAAGTTTATGAAAATTTTTTAGATCCAAAGCATAATCAAAAACTTGATCAACATCTGCTTCCAAAATTTTTGATTCTCCAACCTTAAATTCTAGACAAAACACTATCCCTTTGTATAGAAGGAGAGCGTCTATTCTTTTTCCTAGTCTGGGGATGTCGTATTCAAAAATGATCTGGCCGTCGCCGCTTTCTAGTTTTGAGACAACATTTTTCAAGATGACAATTTCATTCTTCCATGCTTCTATTGTCGTCGTAAGAGCCGTACCATGATAATTATCGCATAAATTACCTAGTACGGTATTTGCGTCTAGACTTAAAAATTTTCTAAAACTGCTATTAAATAAACAACGTGGGTTTTTATTCATATTTATTCTTATTTACACTTATAAGGTATAGTATCGTCAAAACAAAACACAGACCTCGATTGAATGGTCTGTGTTTTTTCTTTTAATGAGTATTAAAATCAACTTTTAGACCGTTGATT
>CAVIQK010000042.1:0-2320 GCA_963644945.1 bacterium
GTTATGAACTCATTAGACGCATAATAGTCGGAGGCTTGCCAAAGGTTACCGGAGAAAAACGGAAAATTAAAATCGTTTACAAAATTGATATTTTATCTATTTTGAAGCATTTAAGGAAAATTTAACAAAAAAGCGTATATTTCACTATGATTTATACGCTTTTCTCTTTAATACTTGAGTGTCCATAAAATGCATTAGCAGTAATTTATGCTCGTTATTCGAGCGACAGTCAAACAGAACAGTCCATCGAAGGACAACTTCGAGTATGTCAGGAGTATGCCAAAAACAACGATTTACTTGTTCTAAAAACATACATAGACCGAGCAATGACGGGAACAAACGACAACCGACCGGATTTTCGTCAAATGATAGAAGACAGTAAAAAACATGAGTTTAGTGTAGTGCTTGTATACAAATTAGATAGATTTAGCAGAAATAAGTACGAAACCACTGTCCACAAGAAAACATTAAAAGATAACGGAGTCAAAGTTGTATCCGCTATGGAGAATATTCCGGATACCCCGGAAGGGATTATACTCGAAAGCCTACTTGAAGGCATGAATCAATACTATTCGGCAGAGTTATCTCAAAAGGTAAGACGTGGAATGAACGAAACCAGACAAAAAGGCAACTTTACAGGTGGAACAATTATTTACGGATACAAAGTAGAAAACCACAAAATACTAATTGACGAAGAACAAGCCGGTGTAGTTAGATTTATCTACGACCAGTACTCGAAAGACGTCTATGTAAAAGATATTATCAAAGCCCTTACGGACAAAGGCATATTCAATCGAGGCAAGAAGTTTGCAACAAATACAGTCTATAATATACTTAAAAACGAAAAGTATTCGGGAGTATTTAGACATGGCAACGAAGTTTTTACAAATATGTATCCGCAGATAGTTCCAACGGAAGTGTTTGAAACAGTTAGAAGAAAAACTGCCAAAAACAAATACGGAAGAAGAAGTGTTGAAGTAGTATATCTATTACGATACAAAGTAAAGTGCGGTTATTGCGGTAGTCCGATTTCTGCAGAAATTGGCACAGCAAGAAACGGCAATAAAATTAGATATTACAAGTGTCTCGGACGAAAACACCAAAACGGTTGTAAAAAATCTCAAGTAAGAAAGGAAATACTTGAAAAGTATGTTTTAGATGCCATAACGGAACAAATGTCTAAACCGCACATATTAAACAAAATAGTAGATTATTTACTCGAAGTGCAAGAAAACCGCATAAAACAAAATTCCGTAATGAATAACCTCGAAAAAGAGAAGAAACAAACCGAAACTGCCATAAACAATATTATGCAAGCAATAGAATTTGGCGGTCAAAGTCCGACGGTTATGAATCGTATGCGAGAACTCGAAGAAAAATTAAAAATTGTAGAGAACGGCATAACGATAGAAAAGTCTCAATCGGCATTTAGACTGACAAGAGAACAAATAATGACTTACTATTTAGAAGGCATAAAGAAAGAACCGCTAAAACTAATAAACTATTTTGTGAAAGAAATAATACTCTATGACGACAAAATGACAATAATATACAACACCCCGAAGAACATAAACCTTGACGAAAGTCAGGGTTTTTCTTTTTACACAAAAAACACCAAAATGCCGTATGTGATACAAAACAAAAAGTATTATGGCCTTAAAGATTTTAGACTTACAATGAAAATTTAGAAGATCTCCAATTTATTCGCCTTTCGTCTACGTTTGTAGCACAGTGAAAAGCAGAAGTCAACGGCAAAAAATTGTTACTTAAAATTTGAATATATACCGAAAATTGAACTTAATTTGAATTTTTACTAATTTGGTTATGCATCAAAAGATGCGTAGCCTTTTTTTATTTATGCAACAATTTTTGTGCTAAATCGTTGACTTCGGTTTTACAAAACTACAAAAGAATAGGGTTTTAATCTTTTCTCGGTGCTACTTCCGTTTTTTGCCGAAAGGCGAAAAATAAATCTGGAGGATTCCAAGAAATGAAAGAAAAAAGACAGTTTGAAATCGAAATGAGTAACGATTCAGTAATCACTGAAGAAAACTTTGTTAAGTTTGGCGAGGTATTTGCAATTTGTGCTTTAAAGTTCAAAATTAAGCCGACAGGTAGCAGATTACACAAAATATATCGAGGACTAGTGCATGATGTATTTCGTGATAAAAATTCATTAGACGAATCGTTTAGCGATGGTTACGATATAGCCCAAACAGCAATGCTTTTCCTTTATCAACACAAAGGCAAAAAGTTAGGTGACATTATTCCCGATAAATACGGTAGGGATGTTACAGTTAGACGTGCATGCCTTAGAGAA
>CAVIQK010000043.1:0-2172 GCA_963644945.1 bacterium
AAATAAAATATGTCGATTTGCCACTAATTGCTGTTTCAATTCTAGTAGATATTGATAGAAGAATCAAAAGCATTTTTACTTGATGGGCATATTCCATTAAGTAACAATATTTGTGAAAGAAGTATAAAACCATTTACAATACTTAGAAGAAACTTCTTATTTGCAAAAACTGAAAATGGAGCAAAAGCATCAGCTAGGATATTCTCAATAATGCAAACAGCAAAAACAAATGGCTTAGTACCAGAATTATATTTAAAATACATAATAGAATCTATAGGTAAAGTTCCGATAGATAATATTTTACCATGGTCAAAAGAAATACCTACTTATTTAAAAGAAATTGAATTACAAAAATAAAATGATCCATCTACTGTTATCTTCAGTTTATGGATCATTTTTATTATTATGCGAGACTTCGTATGTTCATCTGATTTACCGGATGTTTATCTTTTAAGCATACACAAAAAAGGGCTAAAACCCATCTAGGTTTCTAAACAGCCCCTCTTTGGTTTTTGGTTTCTGTTTTGCTTTATGCCAGTTTGATTTTCAATGCCGGAACGACGCCGATGTATGTTGCAGCAACGTTTTCTGCTTTAGGAGTGTTACCACTTACACTGCCTGCTTCGGTGATTGAAAGTGCATAGTAATCATCGTCTTGAGGAGATCTCAACCACCACGAGCTATAGCCCTTTCTTATTTCATCGTTCACATTTGCGTTGATGCCTTGGCATTTTGCATAATCGGAACTTTGTTTTTTTCTTTCCGAATAATCAATTTTCATTGCTTCCTGATAAGAAAGCAACCATATTTTGTCTTGGGTGTTTTCGCACTCGGTTGCCGTAACCTCAGGAGAATTCCAATAGCCTTCGCTGCTGTTGTCAACGGTTACCGTCTGTATCAATTCCTTTTGCATAGCGGTAAATGCGGTGTTGTAGAAAGTGTCGTTCAACCATGCACGTATAGTACTTTCCGCATAGTTGCTACTATATACATTGTTTGCTTCATAATCGAAGTTTTGACTGTCAATTGCCAAATCTGCAAGCACGGTTGCATATCCGTCCGCTTCGTTTAAAATATTCCACTTGATTAGTTCATATTTGAACCAATAAATTTTTTGAGTTCTAAATTCTGTATAACCATTCGCATATTGATAAGAATCGTATGTACTTACGCCGGTTCTTGTATTGACTTCCGGTCTTAATGCTGTTATGCAAACGCCACGATAATCGTAACTGCCGTCGTTGTTGTAATCGATATCTATGTAGAACATATAATCCGATTCGACATAGTTCAGATAATACCTATAACTGCTCCACTTGCCTAACGATTCACTGGTAGGCTTTTCACCCGTCAAAGCATTGAGAGAAGATATCAAAGTTTCGTCGGTCACCTTTGTTTGCGGATAAGAGCCGAAATAGATGCTCGTCTTTGTTTCGTCGGTGTAAGCCCAGACAACCGCCCATTTTGCCGTCAATACGAGTGTTTCGGTCTTGTCAAAGGTATGGGCGCTGTTCATTTGGCTGTCATAGTACATGACGCCGTCTTTGTCGTAGTAGCCTTTGAACTCAAATGCAGATTTTGTCGGAGCGGTTGCGGTAGGCATATTTAAATCATAATTTACGGTTGCTGATTCCGTTCCGCCTGTTCCGCCGTTTTGATCAAACGTGATTGTGTAAACGATGTAGTCTTTAGTGTAAGTTGCGGTGTAGGTTGCGTTGCCGTTGCAAGTAGGAGATACTTCTTCGTCCCAACCCTTGAATGTGTAATTGTAGGTGTTGTCGGATGCCTTTGTAGGAGTGATATCCGATGCGTCAATCATATCGTTGTAGTGATATGACTTTGTTGTTATTTCCGAGCCGTCATCGTTTACAAACGTGATTGTGTAAACGATGTAGTCTTTAGTGTAAATTGCGGTGTAGGTAGCGTTGCCGATGCAGGTAGGAGATACTTCATTGTCCCAACCGTAAAAAATATAATTGTATGTTTCGTCGGACGGCTTTGTAAATGTAGGCGCGGTGATAGTAGCGCCGTAGTTATATGTTTTTGTTTTTTCGGAACCGTCATAATTTACGAACGTCACCGTATATTTAATGGGTATTTCTTTATAGGTTGCAATGTACGTTGTGTCGCCACGGCAAACGTCATAGTAATCTTCGCCATTCTCATCTACCC
>CAVIQK010000044.1:0-2159 GCA_963644945.1 bacterium
GTACAACACAAAACAGTTATATCCCCTTTTCCACATTTCCTGAGCGATCGGCCAACCCTCACTGTAAGAACACACGTCGGAATATCCGCCGCCCGGGATAATCATGGCAACTTTTTTACTGCCCGACTTTTTGTATTTCAGAACCTGTACGTTTTCTTTCGACTTGTCGTTTTTGATTTCGGACGGACAATATATTTTATCTCTCGTTATATCGCCCGCTTCGATATGTGTTTTTAAAAAATCAAGCCGTTCGGCGTAATTACCGACGCCTTTGAAACTTTCCGATAAAACTTTCGGCGTGATTTTATCTTCGTAAATCCAATCGAAAAAATTTGGCGGAAACAACAAATCTTTTACCGTTTCAATCGTTTTATCCTGCAAAATTTCTTTCATTTTTTGATTTTCGTAAAACATTGCCTTACTCCAAATTGATATTGTTCATACGAAATTTTAATCTGTATCTTTCTTTTTCAAGCTCGGTGGCAGGGTTTACAACCACTATTGCGCCCTGCATTAAACTGTTATGCTTTTCGCCTCGATATGCCACAACTTTATACATTAGCAATGCCTTAGCGTTCTCATTATACTCTTTATCTACAAAACGCCCATCGCTCGCAATGGCTATAAGTCGATAGTCTTTTTCGCTGTCCTTTGCCCTATAAATGGCGTAATTAGAGCCGTTTTCTTTCCACGATAAAGCCACTCCGCACGTTGTCCACTCGGCTTTCAAATCATCGACTATCAAAGGACGTTCCGCACGCTTAAACCCTTTAAGCCTATAACTTTTACCCTTTTTGGCATCAAAGACGATCGTATCTTCGTTTGCGGAATACTCTATACGCTTGCCGTCCGAACAAACCTCTACCTTGCAAAACTCATTGCATCGTATCTTTGCTTTTCCGCCGACACAAGATTTTATATCGACATAGTCGATTATGCCGTCTTTATAAGAAATATCTATCGCAAAGTTACCACGTGCTTTCAAGCCTTTAACTTGCAAATTTTTCCACCTTTCCGGCAATGCAGGAAGAAGTGTTATCACGCCATCGTGACTTTGAACGATCATTTCTGTTATACCCGCAACCGCACCAAAATTGCCGTCAATCTGAAACGGCGGATGAACATCCCACAAATTAGGGTGAGTTTTGTTTTTTAACAGTTCTTGTAACAGTAAATATGCATGATCACCGTCGCCAACTCTCGCCCATGAGCAAAGTCTGTGAGCAAGCGCCCAACCCGTAGATTTATCTCCACGCATTTTAAGAGTAAGTTTTGCCGAATCGAGCCAACGTGGAGTATTTCTTGTTATCGTTCTCCCCGGCATCAATGCCACAAGTTGCGATAAATGTCTATGTTTCGCCTCGCCATATTCTCCGTAAAAATGCTCTTCGTCAAACTCTTTTATCTGTCCGTCATAGCCTATTCTTACGGGATCGTAAAAATCGAGTTGCTCTTTTTCCTTTTCGGTTATACTGTCGCTTGCGCCTAAAACTGAGGAACATTCCAAATCGTCCTTGGCGTTTTCATATATCATCTGTTGATCGAAGGAACAACCTACCGTTTGAATATATTGCTGATACTTATGTTCGTCTACCCACCAACCCGACAAAATTTGCTCGGGCGACGCCGAATAACTACACAAATACCTGCCGTCTTCGTATTTTCTAACGCATTTTGTCAAAAACTTGCTCATACCATGAACAGCGGGATAAACGTCGTTTTTTAGTATTTTTTCGTCCCTTGTAAAATCGTAATAATCCCAAAACAGTTTAGTAGTTAATGCACCCGTCCCCGGTCCCGAGTGAGTATACGGATTAAAGCCCTCAACTTCATAGCAAAATGCACCGGTGCCGATTATCCAACCGCAATCTTCGGAATAATTTTCGGGGTTGGTGTAGCTTATCCAGTCTTTCGCATTTTCTTTCGCACTTGACATATACGCTCTGTTAAAACCAACATAGGCTTCAAAGGTTTCAGCAATATTTGTGCTGAAAGCAATCCAATAGTTCATTTGAATATTTATGTTATGCCAAAAACCACTGCCCCACGGCGATTTATCGTGAGCTGTCCACACCCCTTGCAAAGACGAAGGAGGTGTTCCCTTTCTCGACGACGAAAGAAGTAAATATCTGCCGTATTGATAATATAATTCTTCGAGA
>CAVIQK010000045.1:0-548 GCA_963644945.1 bacterium
GCCATACTCTAACCTTCTTCTCTTTGTAGTTTGTTCTCTATCACTATTATTTTAGTCTTTGGCACTTGTTGTTTCTCTCTTTTGCAAGCGTAACGATTTCATTTGCAAGTTCAGTTGTCTTTTCGATATCGTCTCCGTCAACCACCTTTGTAAATTCACTCATTTTTGCAGAGATAGTATCTTCAATAGATGATAATTCGTTAGTCGACATGGGATCGGAATAACGGAAAGCTTCATATACTTTTTTGCACTCGCCTTTTGCTGTATCGTTTTTAGCATGCCCAATTAAGTTTTCGGCATCAATTGTGATATTTTTTATAAAAGACGTTTGCGCCTTTATCTTTTCATCGATTTCCGATACTGCATCGCCCGCCCATTTTGCTTTTGCGATTGCAATAGCATTAAACGCAAGCAAGAGAATGCAAATGATAGATGCGATCCATGCAGGGCATTTCGGTATTAACATAAAGATGCAACCTACAACAAGCATAGCAATTAAAGCCGACCAACTTACAGTGATAAGCGGAATATTGTAAAACATCTTTTTT
>CAVIQK010000045.1:647-2044 GCA_963644945.1 bacterium
ACATAGCGGAACGAGCGATAAACACGACGGCATTAAATACGGCAAATAAAATTACCCATATAATCGCATACGACTTAAAATTCTTTTTCATTTCTTTTTTTCTCCCTATCAAAGAATGCTTTTCAAAAGTTCGTTTTTCATACTGCTAAACTCTTCTTCTGTAATCAAACCGGACTCCTTCATAATCGTCAATTTTTCAACTTTAGCCTTAAAAGACGTCATATCGTCTGTCGGTGCAGTTGTTTGTTGGGATTGCGGTTGTGTCGGTTGCTGAGCCACATTCATTGCATTATTTACCGCACCACCCACAACTCCGCCTATTGCACCTCCGACACCTGCCATTGTACCAAGTCCAACACCCATATTGGTAAATTGACCGACAGCCTCGTTTGTTGCAACTTTTTCGGCAACGTCAAAGCCACGTTCTTGTGCGTAGGTATAGCCTTCCTGAGCACGCTTTGTTGCTTGTGCCTGAGAATCGATAACAACTTTTTGGGCTTCCGTCTGTGCATAAATAAGGTCGGTTTGCTGACGGAGTTTTGCCTCGGCAATATCTGCATACTGACGGAAATGAAGTTCCTTAAACTTTTCGTATTGCCTGTCGCCATCGGGTTTGACAATGTTTGTTACAAAAAATCTTTCGAGAGAAATACCGTAATCGGCAAAATCGGGAACAAGAAGCTTTTTGATGTTATCCGAAAATGCAGTTAGATTTTCGTCAATTTCAAAAATGTTGATTGCATTGGCTTTTATAACTTGAGCGATATATGTTTTTACTCTCGTCATTAAAAAAAAAAAAAAAAAACCCGCACGGAAAAAACCGATAAGCTTTTGCTGACCGAGATAGTTTTCTGTCCCGACAAGTTTTATTAAAATTTTACGGCTGTCTTCCACACGCAAACTCATTTCACCGCTTGCACCTATCGCAAGGGGGAAACCATACTGCGGATCGATATATTGAACTTTGCTGTCCGTCCCCCATTTAATCGACATTTGCTCGGTTTTATTGATAAAATAAACTTCGCAGTGGAACGGGGTTTTGTCGTCGGTCGCACGGTTTAGGAACTTGCCGATTTTCGGGATATTCTGCGTTTCGAGCGTATACCTTCCGGCACCGAATTGGTCGAGTGCTTGACCGTTCATGAAGAAAATCGCCTCTTGCGATTCGTGAACGATAAGTTGTGTAAGAGAATTAAAATCCTCGCACGGGTGTTTCCAAATAAAAGTGGTATTATCCCCCTCATATTTGATAACGTCTGCAATCTGTGCCATAAATTTTCCTCCTTTGCGGATTTTTATTGTGTTTCTTTTTTTGCAAATTTTATTGATTTATTCTGCAAACAAAAAATAGACCAAGGCTTTGTTTCCTTGATCTATCCATATAGACGGTAAATGCT